>PCBT01000068.1 GCA_002731375.1 Rhodospirillaceae bacterium
CGGCAGGAAGAAATACGCCGTCTGCCCCACATCCACGGTCGAGGTATAGGGCGCTTCCAAAATCACCCCACGAGCCTTGGTTTCCGTCGCCATGCGCACGGCAACGCCACTGCCCAAGGACTCGCCGAGGAGGACCAGACGTTCGTTTGGCAATCCCTGCCCTTGCAAATAGGCCAGAGCGGCGCGGCCATCGTTGTACAGGCCGTCTTCGGTGGGTTGGCCCGGATTACCGCCATAACCGCGATAACCGACCAATAGCAAGCCATAACCGGCCTCGAACAAGGCCCGGGTCTTGAAAATGCGGTGGGAGATATTGCCGCCGTTACCCTGGAAATAGACAATGGTGGCACGGCCTTTCTTCGCCGGGCGATACCACGAAACCAATTCCAACCCGTCGGAGGTTCGATAGTTCACGACCTGAAATCGGGGCGCGCCAACGTCACCGGGCATGGGCAGATTAGAGTCGGGAAAATACATCAGCGAACGCTGGATCATCGTGCAACCAGCCACCAGCGCCGCATAGGCCACCAGCACCAAACCCAATATTTTCACGGCAGCCTCCAATTTTCCGATTTTCCCCTGCTCCAAATCCAGTGCTACAGTAGCGTCATGAACCAAACATCATACGCGAAAATGCCGCTGCCGCCCCCCCTTTGGACCGACACCGCCGCACCGGCCCCCGAGACGCCGGCCATGGCAGGCGACCAGCGAGCCGACGTGGCCATTGTCGGCGGCGGCTTTACGGGACTTTCCGCCGCCCTTCATCTGGCCAAAGGCAGCGCTGACGTCACGGTTTTGGAAGCTAACGAACCCGGCTGGGGCGCCTCGGGGCGCAACGGCGGCCAAGTAATTCCAGGCCTGAAGGAAGATCCACGGGAAATCATAGCCCGCTTCGGCGAAAAGGATGGCCAGGCCATGGTATGCGCTGCGGGTGCAGCGGCGGACTTGGTTTTCGGGCTAATCAAGGAACACGGCATCGAGTACGATGGCGTACAAAACGGCTGGATCCAGGCAGCCCACACCAGAGCATGCTAGGCGACCTGCGCAAGCGGCATCAGGACTGGGCCCAGCGCCGCGCCAACGTGGCCTGGTTGGAGCCTGATGAGTTGGCCCAGCGCATGGGCGATGGCCGCTATTTGGGCGGCTGGATCGACAAGCGCGGCGGTGGCGTGCAGCCCCTTAGCTATGCCCGCGGCCTAGCCCGTGCCGCCATGGGACTTGGCGCGCGGGTGCATGGTTCAACGCCGGTGCGGTCACTGAACCAAACCGCCAATGGCTGGCGCCTGGAAACCGCCAACGGCGCCCTGACTGCCGGCAAGGTGATTCTGGCCACCAATGGCTATACGGACGGGTTATGGCCCAAGCTGGAGCATACGGTGGTGCCGGTCTTTAGCGTACAGGTGGCCACCGCGCCCCTGGGCGAGAACATTAGGGGCAAAATCCTGGGCGGCGGCGAGGTGCTGTCGGATACCCATCGGGTGCTGTGGTATTTCCGCCAGGATGGGCATGGCCGTCTGCTCATGGGCGGTGGTGGTTCAGCGTATGAAAGCGGCGCGGTGAAAGTCTATGAAGGCCTGCGCCAACGCATACACAGTCTGCTGCCCGAGGCTGGCGAGATCGATTTCGAATACGCCTGGAACGGCAAGGTCGCCATCACGCCGGATCATTATCCTCACTTGCACGAGCTGGCGCCGGGTCTGTTGGCCGGCCTAGGTTTTAACGGGCGAGGAGTGGCCATGGCCACCATGATGGGCAAGATCCTGGCCGACCGGATGCTGGAAACAGCGCAGCCGGAATTTGAATTTCCAAATATGACACCGCGTCCACTACCCCTGCATTTCATGCGCGGCGCGGCGGTGACGGCGACGCGGGCCTATTACCGTTTTCGTGACGCCCTAGAGGGTTAGAGATTGGAAGGTTAAGGAGAGTTTCATGTCGAGTGCAGTGGCGGCAATCGCCGATTACCAGGTTCAGGCCTACAATACATCCAAGGATTCCGACAACAAGATCCACGATGATACCGTTGCCAAGAAATTCGGCTTCTCCGGCGGCCTCGTCCCCGGTGTCGATGTTTATGCCTATCTGTCCCATCCGGCGGCTGAATGCTGGGGTGAGGATTTCCTTACAAGAGGTTCTGCCGATTGCCGGCTGTTGTTGCCGGTCTATGACGGAGCCACGGCCACTGTTTCCGCCAAGCCTGTTGCCGGCGACGATAACGCCATGACTATAACGGTGGAAAACGCGGGGCAGTTATGTGCGACAGGTACCGCGCGCCTGCACGATACGGCGCCTGCAGTGCCTGATCTGGCCGATTTTCCCACCACGCCGCTGCCCGGGAGCCGCCCNCCCGCTTCGCCGAAAAGTCTGCCCATGGGCGGTATGCTGGGCACCTACGAGCTATGCCTGGATGANAAATTNATGTCCGGATATCTGGCGGATGTGCGCGAGACTCTGCCGCTCTATTCGGACGCNGGCCTNATCCATCCCGGCATGATCTCCCGCTTCGGCAACCGCGCCTTGGCGGGAAGCGTCGTTCTGGGCCCCTGGATTCACGTGGGCAGCGATATCCAGTTCTTCAGCCCGGCCAAGGTGGGCGAAACCGTTTCAGCCCGCGCNCGCGTCACCAATAACTACGAGCTCAAGGGCCATTTGTTCGTACAAATGGATGTCCTGGTGCTGGCGGGTGGCGAACGGGTGGNGGCGCGGATCGACCACACGGCAATCTATGAACCGCGCCAGGTCCGCGCTGCTGGATAGAGCGTCTCCGAGCGGCTCCCCGGCCCCTATTCCTCCGCCTGGCCCGGCACCGGGGTCGCGGCTTTTGGCCCGATATGGATTGCCTTGTCCCGGCCCCCATGCTTGGCGATCAAGGCGTTCTGCATATCCTTGGCATCACGGTCGGTTGCTTCCGGATCGCAAATATCACGTAGATGCTGCTCGTACTCCGCCATCACGCCGGCATAGGCCGCATCGGTGGCGATATTCGTGCCTTCCTCCGGGTCGGCCACAAGATCGAAGAGCTCCGGCTCGTAACCGATGTAGTAGATGAATTTATATCGTCCCTTGCGGATCATGAAGGCACCCGAGGGTGAGGATGCGGCATGGTACTCGGCGAAGACGACCCGCTCGTTGTCGTTGTCGGCGTTGGCGATATCAAACCAGGACGCACCCTTTAGTGTTTTTTCCTGCTTGTTGGGTTCGACGCCAACGCAATCCAGGATGGTTTGATAACTGTCCAGCAAGGACACGGGGGTTTCGCAGACCTTACCGGCGGGGACCCCGTCACCAGCCACGATCAAGGGAACGGCCGCACCCTCCTCGTACAGATTGGATTTTCCCCACATGCCGCGCTTGCCCACATTGTCGCCATGATCGGAGGTGTAGATCACCCTTGTGTTGGCATCCAGGCCGGTCGCCGCCAAGGCGTCCAAAACCCGACCGATTTGAGCATCGAGATAGGTACACAGGCCAAAATAGGCCGCCACGCCCATTAGGCGCCGCTCCGGCGTCAAATTGCGGTCGACCTGCTGAAAATCATCCATGCGCTGCAACCACGGATGACGGACATAGCCCTTTTCGGGGTCTAGCTGCCTGGGCGGTAGATCTTCGATCGGGTACATATCGTAATATTCCTGGGCCACCACCAGTGGAAAATGCGGCGCCACGAAACCCAGATACAACACCCAGGGCTGATCATCGGTCCCATTATTGCTGCTGTCGGCGGCATCCTGCAACCAGGCGCAAGCCTCGTCGGCAATGGATTTGTCGTAACGGGTATAATTGGAATCGCCGGGTCCGATCTCGTTCAGCATACGAGACGGCCGCTCATCGGGCAGAGGGTCACGGATCGAACCCCAGATCTGGCCGAGGCCGCCCATGACATGCATGGGAATGGTTTGCTTGGAAAATCCAGTTGGCGCTTCCTCGCTGCGGTAATGCAGCTTGCCGATGGATTCAACAAGCAAACCTTCATCAATCAGGCGGTGCCCCCAGCCCTTGACCTTGCCATCGTAGGGCATGGCATTGTCCCAATACTTGGTTTCATGGGTATAGCGTCCAGTCGCGAATGCGGCCCGCGATGGTATGCAAATGGACGAATTGGTATAGGCCGACGTGAAACGCGTGCCCTTGGCCGCCAGCCTGTCCAGGTTCGGTGTCTTGACCTGTTCATGGCCGTAACAGCCGAGCATCTTGGAGTTATGCTCGTCCGACATGATGTAGAGAATGTTCTGCGGTTTCATATCAGTCACCCTGTTGGTCGCCCCAATTTAGTCACCCGGACGAGTCATCTTGAGGCACGTCCCGGATATCCAAGTTGCCGTCGTTCATGCGTTTCATCAGTTTATTGGCATCGTCGGAAACCAATAAATCCAGAAACAGTGTGCGCTCCATTACCAGGCCCTCCTCCAGGGGCTTTTCCAGCTCAATGCGCAACAGGCGTTTGATATGGGCGAAAGCAAGCGGCGCCATGGCGGCATACTCCCGCGCCAGTTCCAAGGCGCGGGGCAGCACAGGGCCGTCCGTCACCTCGTGCACCATGCCCAGCTGCAATGCCTCGCGCGGGGGCACGGTACGGCCACGCAGAACCATTTCCAATGCACGGGCCTGGCCCACCAAGCGGCCTAGTTTCTGCGTGCCACCGCCACCGGGCAGAATGCCCAGCTTGGCCTCGGGCAGGCCCAGGGTATGCTCGCCATCCTGGGCGATACGCAGATCGCAAGAAAGGCAGAACTCGAACCCACCGCCCATGGCAAAGCCGTTAATGGCCGCGATGACAATCTTCGGCGTGGTGGCAAGGCGGCGAAAGACCACGTCGAGTTCCCGGTCCCTCTCCAGTAATTTCTGATCCGAGAATGTCTTGCCACGGGACCGCAGGCTATCCGACATCTCCTCCAGCACCTCGACGGAGAAATGGCGGATGAAGACGCCTTCTTCTCCGCCCGTGAAAACCATGGCACGGCAGCTTTCATCCCGGTCAAGCTTTTCGGTCACGGCATTCAGCTCGCTGACCGTATCGTCGGTCATGAACTGATCGGGTAGCGTGATCGTCACAATGGCGACGGCGCCTTCACGGCGCACGGATAGTTGGGGCATGGGGGCCCTCCTCAGAATGGAATCACTCGCTAGGCAAAGATACGATAGAGCACCGTGCCTCTTGCCACCAGCCGGTCCGTGGCAACGTCGGCAACCTCGATATCATTCCAGTACATCTCGTTGTCGCGATAGCCCACATCGCCATAGGCGACCAGATCGCCCTTAGCCGGCGGCGCAAGGACCTGCGCCTGAATCGAAGGGGTCGAGGCCTTGAACTTACCCAGGCCCGTGATTGACCATGAACACATGGCACCCGCCGTATCCAACAACGCCAGCGCCGCGCCTTCGTGCAGGCCGCCCAGTTGATCGCCATTGCCGTCCTGCCACGGCATCAACAGACGTACCTGACCATCGCGCATAAAGTCCATGGCGATGCCTCGGCCCGAAATAAACGGATTGGCCGCGATACGGTCACCCATGAAGCCAGGCTCAACCTCGCCATGATCGCCCCTGACCATTGGCGTCGCGACGCCGTCGCGGCCCTGGCGGCCGCGCACCGCGATGGAACATTGGGCGATTGCCTTGCCGTCGTCTCCCGTGACGTCCACGGTCATGAAGCATAACTCCTTGCCCCGGCGCAGCAGCCGTGCCGTGGCCTGGATATCCTCGCCAATGGCGGCAGCCAGATAGTTGATCTGGAAATCCATGGTATGCCAGGGCCCAGTCTCCTCACCCAGCACATGGCGGGCCAGGGCATGTGCAGCGGTGACGGAGGCGGAGGCCGCGACGCCGCCATGCAGGGCATTACCCGGATTGGCATTGGCCTCAATGAACGGTAGCGCGATGACCGCGGCATCATTGCTCAAGCTGGCCAGGCGCATGCCCAGGGTTTGACAATAAGCCGATTGATCGATCCAGATTTTTACAAAATCACTCATCGGTTCGGTTTAATCCCTTGGGCTAGATTGGGTATCAGGCAGGAATGGATGGATTCCTCATTCGGGATCTCGCGGGCCAGAATCTGGATGGCGCGTCCCGCCTGGCGCAGATCAAAGTTGTGGGTATGCATCATCTCCAACGGCGCCGTACCTGACTCGATCAGATTGATAGCCTTTTCATAGCCAGTAGAGGTTACGCCAACCACACCCTTTATTGTGATTTCCTTCATCATCACCTTGTCCGAGACAAAATTGGGGATAGTTTTGTAGCCCTTGGCGCCCGCCAGCACTATGGTGCCGCCCGACCGCACATAGCTAAGAGATTCAGCCACCGGCTCCACGGCATAAGAGGTTACATCGACGACGATATCGGCGCCCCGGCCATTGGTGATTTCCCGGATCCGCTGTTTAGCGTTCTCGTTCTCCACATCAATGGTGTAATCGGCGCCGAAGGCTCTGGCGACCTCCATCTTCTTGGCATCCGCCGCCAAGCCGGTGACAATGACCGTGCCTGCACCCGCGTCCTTGCAGGCCAGAACAGAGGCCAGGCCCCGCTGGCCCGGCCCCAGGATCACCACCGTGTCGCCCGGCCCGGTCCGGGGCACTTCCACGGCCCAGCGGTAACCGGCGCCCAGAGGGTTGAACATCACCGCGATTTCCGCCGGCAAGCTCTTGTCCATCTTGTGCACGATGGAATTGCCGTGAATAAACATGTACTCCGCATAGGCGCCCCACAGGCCCGGTTCATCGCTCAACGGAATATAGGAATAGATCCGCCGGTCGTCGCACAGATGATAATTCCCGCCCAGACAGGATGAACAAAATCGGCAGGACAACATGGTTTCCACCGCCACCCTGTCGCCCACGTCCACCCCCCAACGCTGTGCCGCGCGATCGCCGATCGCTTCGATAATGCCAAGCGGTTCGTGCCCCGGCACCGCCGGGATTGGGGCGCGGAGAACACCTTCGTATTGTTCATAGTCGCTGCCGCATATGCCGCAGGCCTCTACCCGCATTAGGGCACTGTCCTCGTCGATCTCGGGTATTGGCAGGCTCTGCGCCTGCAAGGTGCGCGGTGCGGTTTGCACCATGGCCAAGCTGGTTCGTTGCGACATGAAACTTTCCTTAGGTTAGGCAATTGTCACTGTTGGCGGCAGTTTACGACAAAGCATCCTGGGGCCCAATTTTTTTCTAACGGTCGTTAGTTTTTTGTTGTCTCCGACCCTGGAACACGGCACCTTGCGGGTCGAATATTCGCCATATGGAGTTTGTAGAGATGACGGTCATAGAACCACGGGTACCCATGCTGCCGGAAGACAAGGCCCGTGCCATCGGCAAGGAGGTCGGCGTGCCATCAACCATGTCCGGCCTGAACGTGTTCCGCATCATGTCCCGACATCCCGAATTGGCGTCCGTCATGGCCAAGGGTCTAGCGATGCTGCTGTATCGGGGCAACAAGCTGGATGACCGTCTGCGCGAATTGATCATCATGCGCATTGGCTGGCGCACCGGGGCCATGTACGAATGGACCCAGCATTGGCCGGTCTCCCTGCGCGTCGGCTTGAGCGAGGAAGTAGCCCTGGCCGTCCGCGACCCCGCGAACGCGACTTGTCTGGGCCCCGCCGAACTGGCCGTGATCGCGGCCGCGGACGATGTGCTGGACCATGGCAGCGTGGGCGAAGCGAGTTGGCAGGCTTGTGCTGAACATCTGGCCAGCCACGAGGAACGCCTGGAACTGGTGGCGGCGATCTGCAACTGGAACACCTTTTCGATCATACTGAAAAGCCTGCACATTCCGCTGGAAGACGGCGTCGCTGCCTGGCCGCCTGACGGCGTGCCCTCGCCGCATGCCGACTAAATCGCGAGCATCGCCACAATAACATAACGCCCGGTCTTACCCACGGCGACCAGCAGAACAAAGATCGGCAGCTGCACCCGCAATACCCCCGCCACCACGGTCAACGGGTCACCGACCACGGGCAGCCAGGCGAACAGCAACGACCACAGGCCAAAGCGTTGAAACCAGGCACTGGCCCGACCCTGCTGCCTGGGCTTCAGCGGATACCATTTGCGTTCTGAATAGCGCGACAGGAACCGGCCCAGGGCCCAATTCACCACGGCGCCCACTGTATTGCCCGCACCGGCCACGGCAATGGCGGGCCAGAGCATGGCCGGATTGCCGGCGATAATGCCCCAGAGCAGAAATTCCGATGCCGCCGGCAATATGGTCGAGGCAATGAAGGCATTCAGGAAGAGTATGATGAGGGATGCGGTCATGGGGTGAGATTGATACCGCGCGGCCATCCCACAGGCAAGCCACCGAACCGTCCGGCCAGAGCGGTTCAAATTTTACTGGCGCCGCGGGCCGCGCCGTTATAAATCAAAAGTCTGGCGTGGCGCCGTTCTTGGATCAGCACGCCAAGGGTTATTTGCACCTATTTAAAAAGGAATATCCTTATCATGAGTGACAATGAAGANGTTCGCATCACCGTTTTGGCCAAGGAATTCACGCCGGCGGCAATGGAGTATCACCGCCGGGCTATGGGCGAGAAAGGCTACTCCCTGGCCGGGCCCATCGTACCGCGCAAATTTCTTATGCTGACGGGACCGGGCGAGCCGGAAGAGCTGTTCGATGGCGAAGTCTACTACGCCGCCACATTTGTGCAGCGGGATTCCGCCAACGAATAAAATGCGCCAAGGCTGAGCAATGATGAAACTTTATTACGCACCAGGTACCTGTGCCCTGGCCTCGCATATTGCCTTGGAAGAAGCGGGTGCGGACTATGAAGCAGTCCGCCTGGATTTTGCCAACAAGAATCAGAAGGCGGCAGATTATCTGGCCATCAACCCGAAGGTGCGGGTACCGTCGCTAGTCACCGATCAGGGCGTGTTGAGTGAAACGCCGGCCCTGTTGCTGTTTATCACGCAAAACTATCCCACCGCCCAATTAGCGCCCCTGGACGATAACTTTGCCTTGGCCCAGGCCTAGGCATTCAACAGCTATCTCTGCTCCACCGTCCATATCGCCCACGCGCACCTGAGACGCGGCAAGTGCTGGGCCGACGACCCGGCGGCAATCGAGGCCATGAAGGCCAAGGTGCCGAAATCGGCCTCAACTCAAGCGGCCTGCAATTCCATTATGGTCTGGACCTCAGTTTCTTCGGCCTCAGCCGGGATGAATATATCACTTCTCGATGAATGAACGGCCGACCAACTGGCGGTGGACCTGATTGGTCCCTTCATAGATCTGGGTGATCTTGGCGTCGCGCATATAGCGTTCCACCGGATAATCCTTGATATAGCCATAGCCACCAAACAGCTGCACCGCATCCGTGGTGATCCGCATGGCCAGATCAGAGGCGCGCATTTTCAGCATTGAGGCTTCAATGCCGATATCCTCCTCGCCCGCATCCAGCATGGCGCCGACCCGCCACAGCCAGCTTTCGCACAAGGCTAGATCCGTGGCCATATCGGCCAGCATGAACTGGACGCCCTGGAATTCGATGATGCTGCGCCCGGACTGCTGCCGCTGATTGATATAGCCAACCGCGTCTTCAAAGGCGGCGCGCGCGATGCCCAGGGCATGCGCCGCGATGGAGGGGCGGGATTCATTGAGGGCGGAAAAAAGAATTTTCAAGCCATCGCCGGGCTCGCCCAGAAGATTGGCTCGCGACACACGTAGGTTATCGAACGAGAGTGGCACAATGGGCGCGGCACGCTGGCCCATCTTGTCTTCCTTATTGCCGATACTCAGGCCCTCAGCGCCTTTTTCGACGATAACGATGGAGATCGAGGCCCGGTCGTTTTCAATTTCCGACCATTTGCCGAACACCCCATAAAATTCCGCATGGTTGCCACAGGTAATGAATATCTTGGATCCGTTGATGATGATGTCATCACCATCGGGGATAAATTTCGTTTTCATGCTGGTCGCGTCCGAGCCTGCGGAGGGTTCGGTGATGCATAACGAAACCATGCCACCATCGACAATTTTCGGCAACAGGCGGGTCTTTTGTTCGTGTGAAGCAAAATTTAGAAACGGTTTGACCGCATGAAAGGTATTGCCCCAAACCATGGCGGTGGAGGCGCAGGCCTTAGCCATCTCGCGCATCGCGGCGAGATAGCTGACATAGGACATCTTGCCGCCGCCATATTCGCTGGGAAGAAACATGCCATTCAGGCCCAGCTTGGTGATCTCTTCAACGTTGTCCCAGGGAAATTTACCGCTAAGGTCATAGGCGGCGGCGCGCGGTTTCAGATGATCTCGACACAAGGCACGCACGGCATCCAGCAACAGGTGCTCTTCCTCCGATAGGTCAAGCAAGGCGTCGATACGGTTGAGAACTTTCATTACGGGTACCTATTGATTGATATTTTGCGCGCCGTCCATGACGATGGTTTCGCCGGTCAAAGAGGGTAGGTCCTCCGTAGCCAGCATGGCGACCAGGCGGGCGACCTCGTCGATACTGGCGGCCTCGCCGGTTGGTATGCGGCGGCGAATAAAGGCCTGGAAACTGTCATGCGCCATGTATTCGGCGTTCAGGTCCGTGGCCACGNAACCCGGCGCGACATCCAGCACGCGGATTTTGTCCCGGGCCCACTCAACCGCCAGGCTGCGGGTCAAGGCTCCCAGGGCGGCTTTTGAGCAGCAATAGGCCAGATTCCGCTGAATTCCGAGGCGGTCATAAAACGAACCGATATTGATAATCACGCCGCCGCCGTTGCTGATCATATGCGGATAGACCTCGCGGCAAGCCACGAACGGCCCCGTGATATTGGCTGTCAAGGTCTGTTCGAATTCGGCCTTGGCCAGTTCCGAGCTGACGCACTCCTGATGCATGCCAGCGTTGTTGATCAATACATCTATCCGTCCGGCTTGTTCGGCCAGGGATTTAAGGGCGCTGGCGATCTGCGCCTCGTCCTCCATATCGCAAACTAGGTTGATCAGTCTGCCGGATACGTCCCTATCTTCCGGCCCTTGCCCTTTGCGCGACAGGCAGCCAATGGTGTTGCCGCGCCCGGCCAACTCTGCCACCAGGCCCGAACCGATGCCCCGGCTGGCGCCGGTAATGGCGATAACTTTTGCTTCTGGCATGATCAGCAGTCCTTGAAGACCGGCGCACGTTTTTCCAGAAAGGCGGTCGCGCCCTCGGTCGAATCTTCGCCCTGAAACGCCAGGGTATTCAAATCCCGCTCAATCATCAGGCCCTCCGACAGCGCAGTCTGGTCCGCCCGCATGACCGCCTCTCGGCCATAGCGCAGGACGGGAAGAGAGAAGGCAGCAAATTCACGGGCATAGGCGATGGCGCCATCGACCGCCGGCGCATCCACCACACGGTTTACCAATCCCATGGAAAGCGCCTCTTCCGCGGCAACCATGCGGCCCGTCATAATCATGTCCAGAGCGCGGCCCTGACCGACCAGGCGGGGCAGGCGCTGGGTACCGCCATAGCCGGGGATCAGCCCCAATTTGATTTCCGGTACGCCGAGCCTGGCATTGGCAGTAGCCACGCGCAGAGTACAGGCGGTGGCCAGTTCCAACCCACCGCCCAGGGCAAAGCCGTTAATCACCGCCACCGACGGTATGGTCAGACTGTCCAGCTTGGCGAATGTGTTCTGGCCCAGCTCGGTCGCAGCAATGGCTTCAACAATATTGCGGCCCATGAATTCAGAAATATCCGCGCCGGCGCAAAAGGCTTTTTCACCCGCACCCGTGATCAATATAGCCCGGGCATCCGAGGCAGCAGCCTCGTCTATGGCGGCGCCGATATCCTTGACGACCTGGACGCTCAAGGCATTCAGGGCTTCCGGCCGGTTCAGGGTAATGAGGGCGAATTTTTCAATCCGTGTCAATTCAACAGGCATGGCGATGGTCCCTCTATTTCATATTTTCGCTAGCTTATACCAACCGGCGCCTCAAAGGGCAGCGATCTCCTGGCGCAATTCGGCCAACAGATCCGCGCTCATGCCAAGATGCTGGGAATCCGTATCCAGGATCGCCGTGAAAGCACGTTTTTTCACAGCCCGCACATCGATATCCTTCGCTGCCCCTTCCAACTCAGCGGATGAGATGATGATATCGATCAGACGTTCGGCCCCATGCAGGCGGCCCCAAAGATAGTCATTTTCCCGGTGCCGGCGGCTGAAAAAGGCGGCGAAATGACCCAGGCCGACACCCTTCAATATGGCTTCAGCGCCGCCGCGCTGCAGGCTATTGGCATCATCGGGCGATATGCGGTCGACGCGGATTTCATCGAACTCTCCAACGTCGCGCCACGATGTCACCGTAAAGGCCAATACATCCCAGAAAGCAAACCCCAGAAAACTTTGCAATAGCGCCATTTGCGCATCATCAGGCAGTACCGATTTGCTTGTCTGCTCAAGCACATGATCAACCCGTTGGCCAACCCCGCTTAAACCGAAATCGTCGGCCACTAGGCCGATCAGGGCACCTATGTTGTCTTCCCGCCCCACGTGAATAGCGGCGGCCATGTCCCGGCAACGGCGGCTTAGTACTGCAGCATCGCGGCAGCGCCGTAAATCTTCCAGCAAATCATACATGCGGCGCTTGATTTGATCCAACCCCGCCGTGGCTTCGCTGGTGCGGAACGCGGCATACATTTCGTTTAGGGCACGCACCACGAAGCACAACCGACGGGCGCGATAGTCCGCATCAAGGCCGCGCAGAAAGGCAGCCTGGGCCGCCTCGTTGCCACCGCCTTTCCGGGGATAAACTCCGGCCTCGTTAGCCCAGTTCCGCAAGCGCGCGGCCCAGGCATCGGCGGCGGGCCGGGCCGGCCGGCCGGACGCGGCCTGGGCCAGTATGGCCGCCAATTGTTCTATCATTGAATCGATCCGCAAACGCAGATAGCCTTCATAGGCATATCCGGACCTTTCCGCCGCCAGACGCCCAGCGGCCGCACGCCATGTCCCGATACACTCCACATCCACCCGCGGCGGGCCGCCGTCGCCGATGACCTCGGCCACCATTTCGCCAATCTGTGGCATGGCGCTATTCAGCACGGTTTTCAGGCGCCCGACCCGGATGTTGAAGCCGTGGATCCAATCCAACTCGTCGCGGATCGGCTCGTTTCGGGGAATGTCCGAGAGCGCCCCCTTCAAAGTTCGGAGCATGCTGGGCGCCCGGCGTGGGCCGCCCAGGCCGGCATTGTCGGCTTGTTTGGGATCAGGATCGATATAGACCAGCCGGCGGTCCACCTGACGGTAGGCGGGACGTTGCTTGATGGATTCAATCGCCTGGGCAAAGGGTTTGTTGTTGAGGACACTGCCGTCGATAAACGCGGTTTCCTCCGGCTTCTGGCCAGCAGTGTCATAAGCGGTGAAGTTACTGCGTAGAAATTTCTCCCGCCCGTCCCAACTGGCCTTGCGCCGGTCCAACAGGCGATCAACTTCCGAGATCCTTGCCGGCGGGAAGGCTCCGGGAAAGGACGAAGTCGCCCGCGCGGCAAAAACAAGCGCCGGCAGGTCCGCGGCATCAAAATCCGTGCTCATGTTGCCGGCGCTAAAACGGCGGTGGCTAAAATGCAGGGTATGGCGGTGCTCCCGCTCGGTGATCAGGGCCGGATCATGCAGGGGGATGGACTGGCTGTAGCCAAAGAAATCGGTCAGAGTGACATATAGATCCAAACATTGTCCCTCCGGCGTCAACGAACCGCCGGAACGGCTACTCTCACCGCCGTTGTTGGATGCCATCGCGGTCATGGCATCGAACAGTGCCTCACATAACCCGTTGCCGCCAAAGGGCGGGTGAAACCAGCGCGAGCGGATAAACAGGGATAGTTTTTCCCGCATCTCCTGATCGGGCGTCAGGCGGGTAACCTTGTGCTGTGCCAGGCCCCAGCGCAGAACCGGGCGCAGGATCCATTTACTCCACATTGACGCCCGGCGGTCCGGTGCCAGCAGCTTCGCGACATCGGCACCGTTCAGCCACATATCCCGCAACGGATCCATGGCCAGATCCAGAGCCAGGGCGCGGGCCAGCAGGATGCCGTTGATGCCGCCGGCGGAGGCACCAGCGATGACATCCACGACTATATGCAGGTCCAGATGCCGGCCAATATCACGCAACAAATCCAGATAGACCGCTTCCGTGTCCGTGAAATCGCTATTGGCGGCACGGCCACCCGCCTCGGTTCCCGCCTTATGATCGGCCGAAGCCCGGACCAGCTTCAGAATTTCTTTGCTGACCCCATGCATATAGACGGCCAGCGAAACGCCGCCATAACACACCAGGGCCAGACGTAATTCCTTGCTCCGCATAAGCGCTAAGGCCGGATACCGAAATGCCGTGGCCCCAGCAACTGGGGCAACAGTGGCTGCACCAGCTTGATCCAGTCACACAGCATAGGCCGGGTCTCGCGCGGATCGATCAGTTCATGGAAGGCGTAGGATTCCGAACGCGGGAACGGCGATAGCCGCGCCGCCAACTCATCCTCCAACTCCTTGCGCCGGGCTTCCGGGTCCTCTGCGGCGGCTATTTCACGGCCAAAGGCCACCGCGACGCCGCCCTCTAGCGGCAAGGCACCCATCTCGGCCGAGGGCCAGGCCAGAACATAGCCATCGGGGCCGTAATGGGCCGCCGCTGCCACGCCATAGTTCTTGCGCACCAGGACGGAAGCCCAGGGCGCCGAATAATTCGCCGCCGCCAAGACAGCGGTGGTGCCATAGCGGATCGCGCCGCCGCTCTCGGCCTCCGGCCCGATCATGAAGCCAGGTTCATCGATCAACGAGATCATAGGCAAATGAAAGGTGTCACAGATCTCGATAAAGCGGCGGACTTTCTGGGCGCCCTCGGACGTCATGGCGCCGGCATAGAAACGGCCATCATTGGATAGTATGCCAACACTTTGTCCGTTCATCCGCGCCAAGCCGGTTATTTGACCGGGACCAAATTTGCGCCCCATCTCGAAAAATGAGCCCTGATCCACCACATGGCCGATCAGCTTGCGCATATCAAACGCCTTGCGCCGGTTGCGGGGAACAATCGTCGCNAGTTTCTCCTCTGCCCGTTCGGCTGGGTCACCGGTATCGATGATCGGCGCCAACTCCCAGACGTTCTGNGGCATGTAACCAAGGAAGGCGCGGATCTGATTAAGAGCCTCGGCCTCGTTCTCGGCCACCGCATCGACCACGCCATTGGCGGCATGCACGTCCGCGCCACCCAGCTCTTCTTTGGTCAGATCAAAACCCAAGGCTCTTTTTACCACCGCCGGTCCGGCGATAAGTATTTGCGCTGTATTCCGGCTCATGGTCACGAAATGCGAGGCTACTAATCTCGCGGCCGGCAACCCTGCCACCGGCCCCATGGCGGCGGACGCGACAGGCACCATGGCCATGGCCTCGCCCACCGACTTGAAGCGCGGTTGTTCGGCGACGCTGGAACCGACCGGACCACCGCCGCCTCGGCCTTTCTTACCCGCCGCACCCAGGACGGAGCCGCCGCCACCTTCATGCAGCCGCACGAGGGGCACCTTGTAGCGGCAAGCGAGTTCTTCCGTATAGACACTCTTGCGTAGCCCCGCGACGGTGGGCGAGCCACCACCGATGGTGAAATCCTCGCCGCCGACGATGATCGGGCGTTCGTCAACCTGGGCGAAACCGAGGATAAAATTGCTCGGCGTGAAGCCGATTAGATTGCCGTTCCCGTCCTTTTCCGCGCCGCCGGCGCCCATACCGGTTTCCTTGAAGCTGCCCGGATCAACCAAGCCGTCGATCCGCTCCCGCAAGGTCATGCGCCCCTTGGCATGATGGCGGGTAACGGCCTCAGGGCCACCATGCTGTTTGGCCATTTCGCGGCGTTGATGGATCTCCGCGATTTCCTTATCCCAATTATCCGAACTCATGGAACGGCAATCTCCTATGTTGATCAGTCGCACATGGTACAGCGCCCTGGGGTATGGATGCCACCATCCCGTGGCATGGACCCGTTACCATTTGTCGGAGGCGGTTGTTGGAGGGGCATCGCCGAAAGCATGGTCCGCCATCTAATCAATGCGGCCCAGGCACGTTCCTATCGGCGTCTCAGTCTGGAAACTGGATCGGCGGATAGGCGACGCGGTGAAATATCTGTTGGGCGACCCTGGCTCCACCAAGCACTAATATGAAAAGCTGTCTATACTACACCCTGGTTATCCTTGGGAGCGGTCATGGACTGGCAGAGTGAGATAGACGAGTTGCGGCAACGCGAGGCGCTGGCGCAAAACCTGGGCGGCACGGACAAGATTGAACGTCAGCACAAGGGCGGCCGCCTGACGGTGCGGGAGAGGATTGATGAAATTCTCGATCCCGACAGCTTTCAGGAAATCGGCGGTCTGGCTGGGGCCTACGGCTATGACGAAGACGGCAATATCACCTCTCATTCGCCGACCAACTGTGTCATGGGGCGGGGCATGGTCGATGGCCGGGCCGTGGTTATTTCAGGCGATGATTTCACCGTGCGTGGCGGCTCTGCCGATGCCACAATCAAGGAAAAGGCNCAGTATCCCGAAATCATGGCCAACGAATTACGCTTGCCGATCATTCGGCTGATCGAGGGATCAGGCGGCGGCGGTTCGGTAAAAACCATCGAAACCAAGGGGCGGGCCAACCTGCCCGGCGGTTATGGCAGCTCGTCCGGTTTTGATTTGTTGGCCAGCAACATGGCCACGGTACCCGTGGTGGGCCTGGGCCTGGGTTCCGTCGCCGGCCTTGGCGCGGCGCGCCTGGCNGCCACCCATTATTCCGTGCTGGTTAAGGATACCGGCGCCATGTTCGTGGCCGGNCCGCCGGTGGTAAAACATATCGGCGAGGATCTGGACAAACAAGAGTTAGGCGGCCATGCCATTCAGACGGCGGCCGGCGGCGTCGATCATGCCGCCGATAGCGAGGAAGACGCCTTTGAATGCGCTCGCCGGTTTCTCTCGTATATGCCACCCTCGGTCCATGAGCTGCCGCCGCGAGGCGCGCAGGAGGACGATCCGGGCCGCCAGGATGAAAAGCTGGACAGCATCATTCCAAAGAACAATCGCCAAGTTTACCGCATGCGCACGATCATCAACTCATTGGTGGATCGAGGCTCGTTCTTTGAGATTGGCAANATGTTCGGGCGTTCTATCATCACCGGCCTGGCCCATCTGGACGGCTGGCCCGTGGCGCTGATGGCGTCCGATCCACATTTCTATGGCGGCGCCTGGACGGCGGATGCCTGTGACAAAATCATCCGCTTCGTGGATATGGCCGAGACCTTTCATCTGCCCATGGTCTATCTGGCCGATTGTCCCGGCTTTCTGGTCGGGGGCGAGGCGGAGCGCACGGGCACGATCCGCCATGGGGTGCGCGCCATGGCATCGGTCAACCAATCCACCGTGCCCTGGTGCACCATTCTGATCCGCAACGCCTTTGGCGTCGCCGGCGGCGCGCATCGGCCCGTGGGCCGCTACTCCGTGCGCCATGCTTGGTATACGGCACGCTGGGGCTCGCTGCCCCTGGAGGGCGGGATAGAAGCTGCCTATCGCGCCGATCTGGATGCGGCGGAAGACTCCGANGCCGAGTTGGCGAAGATTGAGGAGCGCCTGAACCGCCTACGCTCCCCCTATCGGACGGCGGAAGTTTTTTGGATCGAGAGCATCATCGAACCGCACCGAACCCGTCCAATATTATGCGATTTCGCCAATCTGGCGGCCCCCCTGCGAACGCCGGGGCCTGTCAGCTTCGGCATGCGGCCCTAGAGCACGTCGCGGCTAATCGGAACCATTCAGGCGCCAATCATAAGCAGTACGGTCCAGGCGGCCATGTTTGGCTAGCCGTTCCTTTAGCACGGGCGCGGCGTATTGGCGTAAATGCGCCAGAACGCCCACCTCATCACCGCCGAAATCAGCGATGAACCAATCATAGATGCTGGAGACAGTCAGTTCACCGCTCTCGAAACGAACGCCTCTGGGATGATTGACGAAGGCCCACGCGGCGGCCGCCAGGCGGGCTTCCATATCCTTCGCCGTATAGGCCCTGGCATCCAAATTGGGGCAGCCGAGGGAGGCACAATTAAGGACATAGTGGATGCGCGGATCGGCCCATAGCGGGCGCAGGATGCGGTGTTCTATATCATTCAGGCTGACCGCCTCGCCCTCGATTCGCAACAGTTTTTTGTCCCAGGGGCCAAAGCTGAACAGTCCTGGCGAAATCCTGATATCCATGATGGTATCGACGGGATAGTGCGCCAACACCATCTTGACCGTCGTGGCATTATACAAATTGATCCAGTAAGCCAGCTGTTGTGATCGGTTAAAGCTGCTGATGGGCAGCGCCGTCAACCGGTCTACTTCATTTGTAAGCGCCGTCCTGTCGGCGGCTGTTACCGCGGCGTAACGGAACAGATTTATGCCGTCCGGCGAGGCCACGACATAGCGCCGCAACAGGTCATCCCACGCGGCGAAGCGAATTTCGGCAGGACTGTTCGTATCGGCGGCCCGCCAGCGGGGCCAAGGATCGGCGCTGGGAACGGCAAGAGCCTCGAACGGGCGGAAGCCCACCGCCGCCGCTAAAACGAGGATCAAGACAAGGCCTGTGTGATATCCGCGCCGTTCCATGCGATCTACCCCTTTTTGGCTAGTTCCGGCTCTCGCCCGGTTCCGCGCCCGGGCTTCACGGTAGGCGATATAGGTGGCGGAGGTTACGATAATGCCGCCACCTACCCAGGTCCAAAGATCGGGCTCTTCACCAAAAGCATAGAAGCCCAGTAGTGTCGCCCAAACCAATTGCAGAAATGAAATGGGCTGCAAGGCCGTGACCTCGGCGCAACGAAAGGCCTGGGTCATGGTCAAATGCCTCAATGTGGCCAGCCCGGCAAGCCCAAACAGCCAGATCATCTCTTCAATAGTTGGTGAGCGCCAGACGTATAAGGCGGGTGGCAACAGGGTCAGGGTGACAAAAATCGCCATTACCGCGACGATCGTGCCGTTGTGTTCGGTCTCGGTCAGTTTCTTGGACATAAATAGGGAGGCGGCAAACAAGGGCGCCGCGCCCAGCTGGGCAAGGGCGCCCAGCTCGATCACCTGCACACCGGGGCGTAGGATCACCACGGTGCCGGCAAAGCCGATGATCACGGCGCTGATCCGGCGGAAATACTGCCTCTCGCCCAGAAACAGCGCGGCACCGATGGTGGCGAAAATAGGCGCGGTGAAGCCCGGGGCCGTGACCTCCGCCACCGGGATATGAGCCATGGCGTAAAACCACAGTATGACCCCAATGGCATACAGCACACCGCGGGCGGTATGCAGTCCATAACGCCGGGTCCGGCTGCGGTAGTTCCTGATCTCGCACAGGATCACCGGTGCTAGGAAAATCAACGTGATGGCGTAGCGCTGAAACGCCAATTACACCGGGTGCATGCTGCTGCCCAGATGGCGCACGGCATCGGTGACAAGGACAAAGATCAATCCCATCAGGAACATTCAGGCAATTCCCTTGGCATTTCCGCTGCTGGCGGCAAGAAACGCGCCTAGCCCGGCCATCGAATGATTAGGTCCCCATGAATTCGGAGGCGCACTATGTCATTGATCGGATTCTAACGCACACGGCAAGATGGCAACCCAGCCATGCGCCAGACACAGCCGGCAAGCCTGATGTATAGTCGGGATGCAATACCAAAATCCGGATTTGATGCGAAAATAGGAGGAGACAGAAATGAACGAGAGCGAGAACTACAAAAAGGGCCGCGAAATCCGCCGCCAGTTGATGGGCGATGCTATGGTCGAGAACATGGCCTCCAACACCTACAACAATCCGACCATGGAGAAGTTCGGCCAATATACCTCGGAAGCCGTCTTCGGCATGCTGTGGTCCCGGTCCGGCCTGGATCTGAAGCTGCGGACATTGATCTGCGTGATCTCGGACACCTGCACCGCCCGGTGGCCCGAGTTGGACATCCACATCCGCATGGCCCTGCGCCAGGGTTGGACCGAAGATGAAATTGGCGAAGTACTGTTGCACCTTGGCGGCTACATCGGCGTGCCATCCATCCGTGAAGCCATGATCATCGCCAACGAAATCTTTCAGGAGACGGCCGAGGAAGGCGCAGGCGACTGAAATACGGCAGCATCAGGTCCGCCGCAAGGATCGCCGGCAAGACGCGAGCCATAAATTCTGCGTCATTGGCGAAATTTCTTGATAATCATCGTCAATCTAAACCGTCATGCCACGGCAACTTCAGCCGGCCATGGACAGGGTAAACTCTGCACAACCACTGCGTGGACTATAGGAAAATTCGTCGCGCCCCACCTTGACGAAGCTCAAGAGAGGAAATGTCACGCCGCGTCTTGCTATCATCACGGCACACGGCATTAAGCTTTTTGATGCCCTGTTTCGCTGGTTCCCCTCACTGGGTCGATGCCTTCGGAGCGGCGCGCTGCCGTTGCCGCAATTCCGTTATAATGCCATCCAGCGGCTCCACATCGGCCATTTTCATATCCATGTCGAAAAGATTGGCCCGATGGGCGGTCTGGCTTCGGTCACCCACCGCCTCTTCGGCAATGATGACCCGGAAATTGTGTGAAAAGGCATCGTTAGCCGCCGCGCGGACGCAGCCACTGGTCGAAATGCCGCAGATAACGATGGTATCGACATGGTCATAGCGCAGGAAAGCTTCCAATGGCGTCTGGAAAAAGCACGACGCCTTGTTCTTGAAAACAACAACATCCTGCTCGCGCGGGGCATAGGCATTCGGCCATTCGTCGGCTTTGGGGTCGCCGCTGTAGATCATATCGCCGGCAATGCCGAGTTTATCGTTCCACATGCCCCGGCGAATTGGATGGCTGCGGTCATCGCGGCGGCTGTAATAGATCGGCAGTTCCAGGTCGCGAAAGGCTATGACCAGTCTGGTGATGTTTGCGACCAATTCAGGATCACCATCACCGCATTGCGGGAACGCGGGATCGACAAACATGTAGGTGGTATCGATATTCAGCAGCGCGACACGCTTGCCGAAGCCGACCTTCTCGCCAAACTTGCCTTTCGCGTACGTCGCCAGTTCCTCCGCCGGCAGAAAATCCGCCCATTTATCCAGTTTGCTCATGATCTCACCTTCATTCCTAGCGCCCTTTCCATTTCGGCACCCGCTTCTCGGCGAAGGCGCGCGGGCCTTCGAGGGCATCAGCCGAGTGCTGGCGGCGGCGGTTGGCGGGATAGGCGGTGTAGTAAGCTTGCGGCAGAGGATGATCGAGGCCTCGCATGGTGGCTTCCTTGGTGGCCCGCACCGCCAACGGCGCACAACGCAGGACATCGGCGACCCATTCCTCGACCGCCTCATCAAGTTTTTCCGTAGCAACAACTTGATTGACCAGGCCCAGTTCGTAAGCGCGCGCAGCTGTCATATGCCGGCCGGTCAGCATGTACCCCATGGCCGGCTTCAGGCCGATCTGTCGCGGCAGGCGGTGGACGCCGGCGGAGCCCGCGATCAAGCCCCGCCGTGGCTCGGGCAAGCCGAATTCAGCATGCTCGGCGGCGACAATGATGTCGCAGGCCAGTGCCTGCTCAAGCCCGCCGCCAAGGGCGAAACCGTTGACACGGGCGATAATGGGTTTTGGAAAATGCCAGCGTTCGATTAGGCTGGTGCTCCTGGCCGCCATTTCTTGCCATTGCGCCTGCTGCGCCTCGTCCGCGTCGCGCTCCCGGGCACGGTGCTTCAGATCAGCGCCGGCACAAAAGGCACGTTCGCCGGCCCCCGTCACGACCGCAAGCCAGATATCATCATTTGCCTCGACCTCGTCCCAGTGCTGGGAAAGCTCCCAACGCAGCGCCGGATTCAGGGAGTTCATCGCCTCGGGCCGGTTCAGGGTAATTCGCGCCACATGATCCTTCACCTCGAAGGTGGAGACGGTTTGACTTTCGGCGCCCATGGCGGTTCCTCCCGTGAATTTTGTGATTTGTGATCGGCCTTGCGATCAGGATTTTCCAGCCCCCCGGCTGGCCAGAAATGCTTCGATAATGGCCTGGGCCTCACCCTTGGCATAGGATTCCTGTTGGCCGAGGACGCCGGCACGGAAGGCTTCGTCAAAGCCGGCCAGGGCGATCTCGCGAAAGCGCGCCTTGGTCCGGGCCCAGGCCACCGCTGGCTTTCCAGCCAGGGTTCTGGCAACTTCACAAGCCTTGGAGACGACTTGATCCTGTTCAACCATATAATTGATCAGACCAAGGCCCTCGGCCTCCGCCGCCTCCATCAGGCGGCCGGTCATGGACAGTTCCTGGTTCTTTGACCAGCCCAGATGCAGCGACATCCAGTACGAACCCATGATCGAGGGAATAGCGGCATTGATCTCGGGCTGGCCCAGGCGGGCGCCTGGGTGGGCCACGCGCAGGTCTGAGACCATGGCGATCTGAAAGCCGCCGCCCGCCGCGATACCGTTGATGGCGGCAATCACCGGCTTGTTGGTCAGCAGGATTTGTTTGTAGACATTGCAGGCGGTGCCGAACCATTGTTCGATATCGGCCACCTGCATCCCGCGCGCCTCCATCAAATCAATGCCGGCGCAAAATGCCCGCTCGCCCGAACCGGTCAGGACAATGCCCTTGACCGTATCGTCACTATCCAGCTCGATCAGCGTGGTGGCAATGCCCTGGGCCAGGGCGATGGAAATGGCGTTCAGGTTCTTGGGGCGGTTAAAGCGCAGAATGGCGATATCACCCGCGCGCTCGACTTCAACAGCATCCGTGGTTCTGGCCATGATTAGTCTTGAACTCCTATTGCCGAAACCTGGATTATACCAAGGTGCGGTGATAGAGACAGTCATAGAGATCTCTTACTACAGAAACGAATGGCTGCCATTTTTTCCGCTTTACTGGACGGTTTTGGCGGGCCGCCAAGAATTGTGGCGATGCTTTCGCGCTTGAAGACATAAAGTTTGAGTACGGCTTCGCTCCTTGGAAACGGTCTCACATGCCGTCCTTGAACGGAGATTGGGATGGCGCAATCGGCTGGCCCTTCGGCGAGGAAAGGGCAAAGGCGGAGGCGGCCAACCTGACTCGTTTCGAAAAGCCTATCGCAGCGTGCTGCTCTATCTTTTACTGTCAAAAACGGTCGCCCGAAACGAACGGATGATCCAGGTTTTCGACCGGGGTATGGAGCGGCTAAACAAGATGGGCGGGCTGGAATAAAGCCTGCCTATTCCAGCCTAGGGTATGTCCGAGCGGACCTTGACGTAACTGCCCGGCGCATCCTCCAACACCGGAGCATCCTTGCCGCCGGGCCGCCGGGCCTTGATCTTGCGACCTGATAGCTTGATCACCCATTCGCCCCATTGCGGCCACCAGGAACCTTCATGCTGGCTGGCGCCGGCGAACCATTCATCCGGCGTTGATGGGTTTTCTGGATTGCTCCAATAGCCGTATTTTCGGGCTGCGGGCGGGTTGACGATGCCGGCGATATGGCCCGATCCCGCCAGGGTGAAGGTAGTCTCGCCACCATATAGCTGGGTCGCCACATAGGTCCCCTTCCAGGGCGCGATATGATCTTCCTTGGTGGAGATTATGTGCACCGGGATTTTCACGTCGCGAAGATCGATGGGACGGCCGCCCATTTCAATGCCACCGGGCTGGGACAGCAAGTTCTCCTGGTACATATTGCGCAGGTAGAAGCTGTGCATTTTCCCCGGCATGCGGGTCGAGTCCGAATTCCAATACAGCAAATCAAACGGGAACGGGTCCTTGCCCATCAGATAATTGTTGATGACAAAGGACCAGATCAGGTCGTTGGAACGGAGCATGTTGAAAGTGGTGGCCATGGCCGCCCCTTCCAGAATACCGCCCTGCTCATCCATCTTTTGCTCCAACTGGTCCAATTGCTCATCATCGATGAAGACGGATAGCTCCCCCGCCTCCTCGAAATCCACCAGGGAGGTGAAGAAAGTCGCCGATTTTACCCGTTCATCATTGTTGGTAGTCATGTGGGCCAAAGTGGCGCCGGTCAAGGTGCCGCCCAGGCAATAGCCGATAATATTGACCTCGTCCTCGCCGCAGGCCGCCTTGACGCCGTCCAGGGCGGCGTAGATACCTTCAAACATGTAATCGTCAAAGGTTTTCTCGGCCAAGGCCAGGTCCGGATTGACCCAGGAGATCACGAAAACCGTCAAACCCTGTTCCACGGCCCATTTGATAAAGGAATTCTGCGGCTTCAGATCCAGAATATAGAACTTGTTGATCCATGGCGGCACAATCAGCAGCGGCGTTTTACGGACCTGCTCCGTCGTCGGCTCATATTGGATCAACTGCATCAAGTCACTTTGCCAGATCACCTTGCCCGGACTGACGGCGATGTTCTCACCCACCTTGAAGGCATCAAGATCGGTCATCTTGATCGCCAGCTTGCCTTTGCCCCGTTCCAGATCTTCCAGCATGTTGGAGAGGCCGCGCACCAGGTTCTCGCCCTTGCTCTCCACCGTCTCGCGCAGAACTTCGGGGTTGGTCGCAACGAAATTGGTCGGCGCCATGGCGTCGGTGAATTGCTGCGTATAAAAATCCACCTTGCGGGCGGTGGCCTCGTCCAGGCCATCCACCTCATGCACCGTGTTCTGTACCCAGCGCGAGGTCAACAGATAGGATTGCTTAATGAAATCAAAGATCTGATTGTTTTCCCACTCCTCGCCGCGAAATCTTTTGTCACCCTTGCCGGGCGTTATCAGCGGTTCCGCCCCTTCGCCCAACATGCCCTTCGCCGCGTTCTGCCATAGGTTCATATAGTCTTGCCACAGGTCCATCTGCGCCTCGACCATCTTGGCTGGATCGGCCATCATCTGGGCCGTTAGTTCCATGAAGGCGGGCCCGATGTTCATTGGATCGGGATCGCTCTGACCGCCATTTTTGACCTGCTGTTGCAGGAAATCATTAACCAGGGTCTGGCATTGTTCGGCGACCTTGATCATATTCTCGGAAAATTCAGCTGCCTGCTGCCCAGGGTCTCCGGACGTTGTTTTTTCGCTGTCTTGGTTCATGACTGACCTCTATCCTCAGTTTGACGAATACCGCCTTGGCCATACAATGCCAAAATGATTCGTTTTACCTAGCAGCGGTTGTTAACAAGGCACCTGAAGTCTATAACATTGGCCAATGGTTTACCACTAGGGTCGGGCGACATTCGTCAGCGGCCATTGCCTGTAATAGGGAGCATGTGCGGGATGAATGGACAGATAGCCAAGGAACGCGGGGGCCACGCCTTATCCATGGCTTCATCGCAAGCCACCCGGTCTTCCACTGCCTCCTCATTGAGCCTCCGCTCATTGACCGCCTTGGCATTGATCCTCGCTCTCGCCGGCTGTTCGCAATTGCCCGATGTTCCCGAATGGGTCAATCCGGTCAGCTGGGTGGACGGCATGTTGGGCGGTGATGTCGACGCGCTACCGCCGGCACCGAAGGGCGCAGCCAAGACTTCCGGCGCCCCTGGCGCCGACAAACCTTATCCCAAGCTGGGCGAATTACCGCCGGTGCCAAAATCCACGGGCTCTGCCGATACACGGCAAAAATTAGCCAATAGTCTAATCGCCGATCGCGACAATGCCCGTTATACGGATGAAAAACTGCGCGCCAGTGATAGCCGTATGGCCGCGGCGCCATTGCCCAAGGCGAAGCCGCCCGCGCCAAGTCCGGCCAAGCAGCCTGGCAACAAGCAACTGGCCGCGATCCCGGCGGCAAAAGGCACGGCGGCACGGCCCGTGTCGCCATCCCTACCCGCGCCACCCAAACCCATTTCCAGCAGTGCAGTGAATTCCTCTGCCTTGACCCGGGTGCCGTCCATCGTCCAGCGCCGGGGCGCACCACCACCCCCGCCCACGCCAGTGGCCGAAGTGTCCCGCCGTGCAATCCCGCAGATCATTCAGAAATCTGCCGCCAGCACCGGCTATCGGCCTCCGACCGGCCTAGCCACCTTGCCGAAGCCACCCACGGCCGTGGCACCCACCGCCCGCGTCGAGGCGCCGAAAATAGCGGCGCCACGGTTGCTTCCACCAATGCCCGGGACCACCACCCCAGTCGCGGCGCTGCAGTCGCCCTCGGCCCAGGTAAACCTGCCCCTGGGACAAGATCAATCCGTGTTGGCGCAGACCTTTACCTCGTTATTGGCTGCCCAGGGCACCCCGGTCGTCCGTCAACCCGGTAACGTCTTCAACGCGCCCAACGCCGTGCCCATACAGGGACAATGGCCAACTAATGTACCTGGCGTCGTGCAGCGGGCATTTAACGCCTCGCTGAGCGGGACCGACCGGAGCATGCAGGCTGGCGCGGGCGCCGCTCCCATGGCCTCGCCACAGATGAGCAATCAGGCCATACGCCGGCTACCTGGGGCACCCGTGCTGATCCGCTTTCGCCATGGTTCGACCCAGCTGAGCGGGGCGGGAAAAAAGCGCTTGAGACAATTGGCCAGTCAAGCCCGTCAGGCAGGCAAGACCATCTATGTCGTCGGACATGCCAGCCAACGTACCGGGGATATGTCCTACGCCAAGCATAAGCTGGTAAATTTTAATGTTTCCCTGGACCGAGCTAATAGGGTTGCGGGTGAATTGCGGCGCCGGGGCGTGGCCGCCCAACAGATCGTGGTACAAGCGAAGGGAGACGCCGAACCGCTGTATTTTGAATTCATGCCCAATGGTGAGGCGAAGAACCGTCGGGTGGAGGTCTTTGTTCGTTAGGGCTCGCCCCAGCCTTAGAAATCGGGCATAAAGCCTGCCTTTTCGACGACAGCCTGACTGTCGTACCGATGCCTGCAAAACGTCAAAAAACAGATGATGCTGCCCCATGCCCTTTGATTTTCACCGCATCAAGCGACTACCACCCTACGTTTTCGCCGAAGTGAATGCCATGAAGGCCGCCGCGCGGTCGCGGGGTGAGGACATTATCGACTTCGGCATGGGCAATCCCGACACCCCGCCGCCGCGGCATATCATCGACAAACTGGTGGAGACGGCGCGGGATCCGAAAACACACCGTTATTCCACCTCGCGCGGCATTCCGGGCCTGCGGCTGGCCAATACGAACTATTATCAGCGCCGCTTTGGGGTTGATATTGATCCAGAATCAGAAACCATTGTCACCTTGGGATCGAAGGAAGGCTTGGCCAATCTGGCCCAAGCCATCACCACGCCGGGTGATGTCATCCTGGCGCCCAATCCCAGCTATCCGATCCATCCCTATGGCTTCATCATCGCGGGCGCGGTGATCCGTCATGTGCCGGTTGGGCCGGAGCAGGATTTCTTCGCTAATCTAGAAGCAGCCGTACGCCATTGCGTGCCACCACCAACCGCCCTGGTGCTGAACTATCCCTCCAATCCCACGGCAGAGGTTGTCGATCTGGCGTTTTACGAGCGTATGGTGCATTTCGCACGGGAGAAGAACCTGTTCCTGCTCTCGGATCTGGCCTATGCGGAAATTTATTTCGACGGCAATCCGCCGCCGTCGATCCTGCAGGTGCCTGGCGCGAGAGAAGTGGCGGTGGAATTCACCTCGCTATCCAAAACCTATTCCATGCCAGGCTGGCGCATGGGCTTTGCCACCGGCAACCGGCGTCTGGTCGCGGCCCTAACCCGGATCAAATCGTATTTGGATTATGGCGCTTTCACACCGATCCAGGTGGCCGCCTGCGCCGCCTTGAACGGCCCGCAGGATTGTATCGAGGAAATTCGAGGCTTGTACCGCAAGCGCCGCGACGTTCTGATCCAGGGATTGGGGACCGCGGGTTGGGACGTACCCTCGCCCCAGGCGACGATGTTTGCCTGGGCACCGTTGCCCGAGGGTTTCGCGCATTTGGGCTCGTTGGAATTTTCCAAGCTGCTATTGGATAAGGCCAGTGTGGCAGTTTCACCCGGAATTGGTTTTGGTGAGTATGGTGACAGTTTCGTGCGCATTGCCCTGGTAGAGAACGAACATCGTTCACGTCAGGCGATACGGAATATCAAACGCTTTCTGCAGGATTATAAAGATATGGATATCGCGGATATACACGACGCACAGAGAGCGGAAGCACAATGAGTAGTTCGGGTAATGCTTCAGAGACGGGACCACTTCGGCTAGGCATCGCCGGTTTGGGCACGGTGGGCGGCGGCGTCGTCCGCATGGTGCAACAGCATGGCGATCTGCTGGCCACACGCTGCAGCCGGCCAATGCAAATCACAGCTATCTCGGCCCGCGACAAAAGCCGCGACCGCGGCCTCGATTTGGGCGCCTTCACCTGGCATGATGATCCAGTTGATCTAGCCCGCAGTGACGAGATCGATGTACTGGTGGAACTTATCGGCGGTAACGAAGGCCCGGCCAAACTGGCCGTGGAAGCCGCGATCGCCAACGGCAAGGATGTGGTGACCGCGAACAAGGCATTGATCGCACACCACGGCACCGCACTGGCGCGCACGGCAGAGGCACAGGGCGTGGCCCTGAATTACGAAGCAGCGGTGGCGGGTGGCATCCCCATCGTCAAGGCCATGCGCGAAGGGCTAGCCGGCAACAGCTTTTCCAGGGTCTACGGCATACTGAACGGCACCTGTAATTATATCCTCTCCGCCATGCGGGACAGTGGCCGGGATTTTTCAGATGTCCTGGACGAGGCCCAGGCCCTGGGCTATGCCGAGGCGGACCCGGCCTTTGATGTTGATGGTGTCGATGCGGCCCACAAGCTAGCAATCCTGACCAGCCTGGCATTTGGTTGCCCCGTCAACCTGGACGCCGTGCATATCGAAGGCATCCGCCAAGTATCCGCCGTCGATATCGAATTCGCCACCGAGCTGGGGTATCGCATTAAATTACTGGCCATCGCACGCCTAACCGCGCATGGGGTGGAGCAACGGGTGCACCCCTGCATGGTCGCCGAAGGCACTTCGATCGCCCATGTGGATGGCGTCTTCAATGCCGTGGTGGCGGAAGGTGATTTCATCGACCGGGTGCTTTTCGAGGGCCGGGGTGCGGGCGAAGGACCAACCGCCTCCGCCGTGCTTGGGGATCTGGTCGATATTGGCCGCAATATCCGCCTGCCGGCGTTTTCCGTACCGGCGGAGGCCTTGCAGGCATTACAGCCCGCACCTATGGACAGCCATGTTGGCCCCTACTATGTCCGCCTTTCGGTACTGGACCGCCCCGGCGTGATCGCCGATATTTCGGCAATCCTGCGGGACGAGCATATTTCTATCGGCTCCATGCTGCAGCATGGCCGCGATCCAGGCGAAGCGGTTACGGTGGTCTTGATCACCCATGAAAATGAAGAGGCCGCCATGGGCCGGGCAATGGCATTAATCGGCGGTTTGGAAGCCGTGCTTGAAGAGCCAAAAATCATTCGTATCGAGGCGCTATAGTTTAGCTACAATGCCAAGTACAGAGAATCATAGGGGCGCGTAATGGCCGAAAAAATCATATTGGACCGTAATCTCACCATCGAAGCCGTACGTGTCACGGAAGCCGCCGCCATAGCAGCCGCGGAAACCATGGGCCGGGGCGATGAGAAAGTCGCCGACCAGGCCGCCGTGGATGCCATGCGCACGGCCCTGAATCGCCTGCAAATGGCGGGTACAGTGGTTATCGGCGAGGGTGAGCGGGACGAGGCGCCAATGCTGTTCATCGGCGAGGAAGTCGGCACCGGTGACGGCCCTAAAATCGATATCGCCCTCGACCCCCTTGAAGGCACGACCATTACCGCCAAGGGATTGCCCAACAGTCTGGCCGTCTTGGCCCTGTCAGAACATGGTGGGCTGTTGAACGCGCCGGATGTCTATATGGACAAGATCGCGGCGGGGCCGCTAGTGTCCGTCAGCGCTATTGATCTGGACAATACGGCCGAGGAGAATATCTCCAACGTTGCCAAAGCCTTGGGCAAGGACCCCAAGGATGTGGTGGCCTGTATACTGGATCGGCCTCGGCATGGCGATTTAATAGCCGCCGTGCGCGAGGCCGGCGCCCGCATCGTGCTTATTGGTGATGGTGATGTCGCCGGCGTCATGGCCACCGCCATGCCGGAAACCGGCGTTGATATCTACATGGGTACGGGTGGCGCGCCCGAGGGCGTGTTGGCCGCCGCCGCGCTGCGTTGTATCGGCGGCAATATTCAAGGCCGCCTGCTGTTCCGCAACGATGACGAGCGGGGCCGCGCCGCCAAGGTCGGGGTCGAGGACCTGAACCGCAAGTACGCGATCACTGATCTGGCCTCGGGCGATGTGATCTTCGCCGCCACCGGTGTCACGGACGGCAATATGTTGCAGGGCGTGCGCCGCACGGCGAAATATCTCTCGACGGAATCCGTCGCCATGCGGGCCCGGACTGGCACTGTGCGCTGGATCCGCATGCAACATCCCATCAAATAGTGACGCCATGAACCAAGCTGCGACCTCCTCTCCGTCAACGGAGGAACCAGCCGTATTGGACGTGGCGTATTCGGTCTCTGGCCGCTTCTGGCGGCAACGGCCCGCCGACGACCGCACCGCGCTGGCGCTTTCGCAATTCCTGGGCGTGCCGGATATCGTGGGCCGGGTTCTGGCGGGTCGTGGCCTCGGGTTGGAGGATGCAGAGGGTTTCTTGAACCCGACACTAAAATCCGCCATGCCCGATCCGTCGTGGTTGCGCGACATGGACAAGGCCGCCGAGCGCCTAGCCGATGCCATCATGGGCGAGGAGCGGGTGGCAGTATTCGGCGATTACGATGTAGACGGCGCGACTTCTTCCGCGCTCCTTAATCGGTATTTCAAGGCTATCGGCATCGCGCTGACGGTCTATATCCCGGATCGGCAAAAAGAAGGGTATGGCCCCAATGCACCGGCGCTTTTGAGCTTGCGCGAACAGGGCGTGGCCGTGGTGGTGACCGTGGATTGCGGCATCGCCGCATTCGAGCCGTTGCAGGCCGCTGCCGATGCGGGTCTGGAGACAATCGTCGTGGATCACCACCAGGCGGAACCACGCCTACCAACAGCCGCCGCCGTGGTCAACCCAAACCGCCTGGACGATGACAGTGGTCTGGGTCAACTGGCCGCCGTGGGCGTAACCTTCCTACTGGTCGTGGCTCTGAACCGGACCCTGCGCCAACGCGGCTGGTTTGACGACAAACAGGAACCGAACCTGCTGCAATGGCTGGACCTGGTGGCCTTGGGCACAGTTTGCGATGTGGTGCCCCTGACCGGGCTGAACCGGGTGTTGGTAGCGCAGGGTTTAAAAATTGCCGCGCACCGGGATAATCCGGGCCTGGCCGCCCTGTCGGATCTGGCCGGCGTCGATCAACGGCTCGGCGCCTATCACCTGGGCTTTGTCTTTGGGCCACGCCTGAACGCCGGGGGCCGCGTGGGCAACTCCGATCTGGGCGCTAAATTGCTGGCTACGGATGATATGGACGAGGCCCAGGCTATCGCTGCCAAATTGAATGACTACAACCTGGAACGGCGCGAGATTGAGGCCGCAATTCAGACCCAGGCAATCGAACTGGCCGAAGCCAAGGGAGCCGTGCAACTGCCCCTGGTTTTCCTGGCCGATCCGCGCTGGCACCAAGGTGTGATCGGCATCGTGGCCTCGCGCCTGAAGGACCGCTTCCACCGGCCCACTATTGTCGTCGCCATGGATGGTGAGGAGGGCAAGGGTTCCGGCCGCTCCATCCCCGGGGTTGATCTGGGCGCTGCCATCACGGCGGCCAAACAGGCCGGACTACTACTGGCCGGCGGCGGCCATGCCATGGCAGCGGGGTTAACGGTGGCGCCGGACAAATTGGCCGAATTGGAAGAATTTCTGAGTGAACGCATTGCCAAGACTATGACAGGCCAGCCACAAGGTAAATACTTGGGCCTGGACGGCGCCCTGACCGTATCAGGGGCCAGCCGGGACCTGTTCGATACCCTGGAAAGTGCCGGACCTTATGGCGCCGGTCATCCCGAACCGCGTTTCGCCATCGCCAATGCGGATGTGGTCAAGGCGGATCTGGTGGGTCATAACCATGTGCGCATGGTACTCGCGGGTNCCCGCGGCGGCAGGCTGAAAGGCATCGCATTCGGCGTCGCCGACAGCCCCCTGGGCCAGGCCATGCTGTCATCCCAGGGCCGTAGCCTGCACCTAGCAGGACATCTGCGCGCCGACGACTGGCAAGGCCGGCGCGGGGTGCAATTGTTTATCGAGGATGCGGCGCTTCCGGAAAATTAATATCCATCGTGCTAAGAACGCAGCGCAGCCAGAAATATCGCAGATCAAGCTTGCTTTTTGCCGCTGATTTAGCTACTTCCTCCTGCACCGCGACCCCGTAGTCTAAAGGTTAGGATGTCGGCCTTTCAAGCCGAAGATGCTCGGTTCAAGTCCGGCCGGGGTCGCCACTCTTTTTCCCAGAAAACTAATAAATTTCGGCCCGTTTTGTGGCTATCTGGGGCCTGAAATATGCGAATGTTAGCACTTTTATTCAAAATGTTAGCAAGTTCTGTTCTCTAGCCGTTCTCAGAGGCGGCTTTGTCAAACTGCACAATCTTGTCCATCGCCTCACGGGCCTGACGCCTTTGGTTCACTTTTGCACCGTATAAATTGACCATGCTGTCGGTGCTATGGCCGGTGATGGCCTTCACCTGACTATTGGTACAGCCCGCTTCCAAAAGATTGATGGTCGCGTTCTTACGAAGGCCGTGAAGCGTGTTGTGCTTGGCGACGCTACTCAAACCAAAACGGCGGCGCTCTGGCTGCCAATACTGCTCTAAAGCAGCTTTGCTCAGAGGCTTGCCAGCGGTGCGATTAGGTATCCCGTCTGACCGGAGCAATTCTGCCGCAAGGATCGTTTCACCGCGACGCTCAGTGCTGGCCAGTTCAGATTGGAGGTTGGGGTGTAACGGCACCCAAACTTCCGCGCCCGTCTTTTCTTGGGTTACCTGGACTTCATCACCGGCAATGTCGGTCCACTTCATCTTACGGATATCGGCGTCTGCTTTGGTTCAGGGCCGAGGGCTGGTCTTGGCGGAAGTTAGGTCGCTACTTCGGGTGTGGTAGTCGTCAGGTCAGGCTACGCTGGAGGGATGGGGTGGTTAGCTTGTGGGAGGGCTTGCGGTAAAAAAGACCAGCTAGGTCAGTACCGAGGAGGCTTCAACGCTAGCTGGTCAGTTTAGCCATTGGGTAACAGTGGCCTAGTGCCCAGGCGGTAGCTCGGCTAGCTCGATCAGGATATCGCCGGTCGCGGTCGGGTCAATGAAGGCGATACGGCTGCCGNCGTGGCCCTCAATCGGGGTGTTGTTGCGCAGCTTGACGCCCTTCTCCTTCAGTTCTGCCAGGGCGGCGTCGATATCCTCGACCTCGAAACACAGATGAAAGAGACTCTGCCCCCGTTCCTCGATCCACTCGGCCACCGGCGAGCTCTTGTCCTCGGCCTGCAACAGCTCTAGATAGGTTTCGCCCACCGGATACATTGCCAGCTTGGTAGTGGCGATGGTTTCCTCGTACTCGACTTCCAAACCCAGCGTACGTTCTAGCATGGTCATGGACTCCTCCATGTCCCGCACAGCAATAGCGACGTGTTCCACCCGTTTGATCTTCATCGCCTATACCTCCCGATGTTCCGTCTATCGAACCATAACGCGGTTTCTCGTTTCAGCGAAATCGGGCAGGTTCGACTGATCCAATAAACAGGGATAACCGTCATGAAACTGGAAGGTAGCGCCTGCGTTAAAAAAGACCAGCTACGCCAGTGCCCTGGGGGAGGCCGCCACGCTAGCTGGTCAGTTTAGCCATGCGTAGAGGAGTTGGGGATTCTCACTACGCGTAGAGGAGGTCGGTCTCTACGTCCGCCAGTCTAGGCAAGATCAAGAACCGCTGGCGATGGGGCATTTTGTCTCACCTCAATGGCATTCAGGCATAAATGACCGGAACGCCCAATTTCCTGTCACATTGTACGCGCACGAACCCGCGAAATCGGGTATAATTTTACTATGA
>PCBT01000069.1 GCA_002731375.1 Rhodospirillaceae bacterium
AATATGATGGATCCACCGCCGGGGTGTAAATTCAATCCTCGCTGTGCCCATGCCATGGATATTTGCAGGCAACGTATACCTGAAATCAAGGAACTGTCATCTGGTCATTTCGCCGCGTGCCATTTGCATGATCAACCCACCGTTTAGCACCCCGTTTTCAAGTGATGTATTGGCAACACGACGCGTACCGAGGCGGAGAAGCTCATGAGTGACTACCTGTTGGAAGTTAAGGACCTTGTCAAACACTTCACCCTGAATGGTGATTTCGTCAGCCGCGTCGCGGGCAAGACCCAGACCGTGAAGGCGGTCGATGGCATCGATTTTTATATCCGGCCGGGCGAGACTTTGGGTCTGGTCGGCGAATCTGGTTGTGGCAAATCGACCACGGGCCGGCTGATAACACGGCTTATCGAACCCACGGCCGGAGAGATAGACCTGCATGGCGAGGATTTGCTGGCGTTTTCGCCCAAGCGCATGCGTGAAACTCGCAAGGATGTGCAGTTGGTTTTCCAGGATCCGTATGCCTCGCTCAACCCACGCAAGACGATCATGGAAATTTTGAGCCGGCCGCTTGAAGTGCACAAATTGGCAAATACCTGGCACGAAAAACGGGAACGGGTTCTGGAGCTGTTGAATTTGGTTGGCATGGGGTCTGAACATATTGACCGCTATCCGCATGAATTCTCCGGCGGACAACGCCAACGCATCGCGATTGCCCGGGGCCTGACCGTCAATCCCGAGCTGATGATCGGCGACGAGCCGGTCTCCGCCCTTGATGTCTCGATCCAGGCGCAGATCCTGAACCTGTTGCGGGAGCTACAGGAAAAATTCTCCCTGACCTATCTGTTCATCGCTCATGATTTGGCGGTCATACGCCATATCAGTGACCGGGTAGCGGTGATGTATGTCGGTAAGATTGTTGAAACCGGACCGGTGACGACAATTTTTAACAATCCGCAGCACCCCTATACCAAGGCGCTGTTGGCGGCGGTGCCGGAGGCGGATCCACAAAAGCCGCCGCCACGGTTGATCCTGGAGGGGGAAATCGCGACGCCCATTGACCCGCCGCCCGGATGCCGCCTACAGGGCCGTTGCCCGATCGCCACTTCGCTTTGTGGTGAGGTCGAGCCAAAATTGGAAACCGTCGATACGCACCACCAAGTTGCCTGCCATCACCTCTAGGGCATGTCGCGGGCGGACTGAACGGGTTCTCACTTTTTTGAAAAACAAAATGGCCGTGTCCGGAGTTTGGGCGTGGCCATCTTATTTGGAGAAATTCTCTGCGGTAGCCAGCTAACGTTCCTGGATACGGGGGTCGAGAATATCCCGCAGACCGTCGCCGAACAGATTAAAGGCCAGCACCGAGTAACAGATCGCCAAACCCGGATAGACTGCGATCATCGGATGGCTTTCCATATGTTCGCGGGCGACATTGAGGTCACTGCCCCAATCCGGTGTCGGTGGAGGTGTGCCAAGGCCAAGGAACGAAAGCGCCGCAATAATCAGAATAATATAGCCCAGGCGCACGGTGGCATTGACGATCAACGGCGAAACGATATTCGGCAATATCTCCCGTAACGCGATATACAGACTGTTTTCGCCCACCACGTGGGCTGCCTCCACATATTCCTTTTTTGATTCTACCATCGATGTGCCCCGTGTCAGGCGGGCGATTTCCGGCATGGTGTTCACGCCAAGCGCGAAGATAAGTATCAAGTCGTTCCAGAAGCCTTCAAGTTTCCATTCCCGGGCTACGGTTATAATCAGCAAATATAATAAGAGCCCGGGAAAGGCTATGAGTCCGTCGACAAAACGCATGGATATGGAATCGAAACGGCCGCCAAAGAAACCGGCGAAAACGCCGAGTGGAATGCCCAGCGCCAGTCCCAAGACAACAGCGGCTACCGAGATCAGGACAATGCGTTGCCCGCCCCATAAAACGCGGGAATAGATGTCACGGCCGAACTTGTCAGTGCCGAAATAATGCTCCGCGCTGGCCGGTTGTAGACGGACACGGTAATTCGGCTTGGTCGGCGGGTGCGTGGCCAGAACGGGTGTCAAGATACAAACCGTTAACAAGGCGATCATCATTATGGCGCCGATGGTCGCTGTTTTGCTTTTCAGTAGCTCGTCGAAGGCGTTCCGGCTTACCGCGCGAACGCGGCGCATGCGGATGGCAAAGAGCGTATCATCTGGGCTAATGATATCGACCCGTTGACGTGATTGCAGTTGTTGATCAGACATAGCCGTGCCCCCTAACCCATTCCAACACGTGGGTTCAGCACGCGGTACAGTAAATCGACCAATAGATTGATGATCACCACCATGATGCCCAAGACCAGTACGCCGGCCTGAATGACCGGGAAATCACGCAGTTGGATGGCGGAATAGATCGCCAGGCCGATGCCCGGCCAGGAAAAGATCGTCTCCAACACCACCGTGCCGCCCAGTAGGCTGGCCAATTGCAGGCCTGAGATCGTGATAGTCGGGATCATGGCGTTGCGCAGGGTATACTTATAAATAACCTTGCGCTCCGACAGTCCTAGAGAGCGCGCCGTATCCACGTAATCCTTGCTGATCTCATCCAGCATGCTGGACCGGGTCAGCCGGGTTGTGAAGGCCGCCTGCCGGAAACCCACGGCGAGGGCTGGCAGGATCAGATACCAAATGCTCTTGCTTGGCTCCGTGAATAACGGCGCATAGCCCGACGACGGTAACCAGCCAAGCGTCAGGGCGAACAACAAGATACATAAAATAGCAAACCAGAATTCAGGGATTGATATGCCGGCCAGCGAACTTATCTGTGCCGAATAATCCGTCAGTGTATTGCGTCTGACCGCCGCCAATGTTCCCAGTGGTACGGCAATTATGATTGATAACCCAATTCCAACAAGTGCGAGGTATACCGTTGCCGGTATGCGTTCGATCAGTTCAATGTTGACTGGCCGCCGGGTCACCAGGGATTTGCCGAAATCGCCTTGTAGGGCATTACCAATCCAAATGAAATACTGCACATAAATCGGCTTATTGAGGCCAAATTCCTCTTCCAAGGCAGCCCGGACTTCCGGGTCCTCCTCGCCGTCCGTTGCCGTCAAGGTATCAATGACATCGCCGGGCAGGGCGTGGACGAAGCCGAATACCAGGACTGAAAGAATAAAAATAACGGGAATAATCTGCAATATGCGATTAATTGCATAAATGAGCATGCTAGAAGCTCCGGTGCGGCGCGCCGGTGACGCTTTCGACTAAGAAAGCGTCACCGGGCAAAAATACGCCTCGTCTAGGTACGCGGTTAGATACGCGACTAACCTTCCATGTAGGCGGTACGCACGCCGCCCATGGAAATGTTGAACGGACCAGCGAACGCCGGCTGGTAATCTTTCAACTTCTTGGTCGCCGCTGATGTCAACGGAATGCCGTGAGTATAGATTAAGGCGCAATCATCGTTGACCATGCTCTCGACGTCCGTATACATCTCCATCCGGACCTGTTTGTCTTTCGTAGCCCGTGCTGCGGCGATCAACTTATCCGCCGCTTCGTTCTTGTAGCCGGTCCGCAACTTGGTTGAAGGCCCGGACGAAAGAACGTTGACGGAATACCATTGGTCAGGCTCGAAACGGTAGCTGTTCGCCGTCGAATCAACGCCGTAATCGGACTTCTTGTACTTCTTGCGCAGCACCGGATTATCGAACACTTCGTTGGTAACCTTGAAGCCCGCTTCTTCCAGCATGGAGTACACGATCTCGCCGGTCTGGTGCATGTAGGAATAGGCCTGCCGGGCAACAACTGCGACGGGCGTATTCATGGCATTCAATTTACGCAGAATAGCCTTGGACTTCTCGGGATCGTATTCCTTGATGTTCTTGATGTCCGGCATGTGCCAGGTACTCGACGTGCCGTAGAAGCCGTTCAGGCTTTCACTCAGGCCGTTGAAGATGGACTGGTGAATGGCTTCCTTGTCAATCGCGTGGGCCAGGGCCTGACGCATCAGTTTGCCGTCCGCCGCGTCCATGGCGAATGGGCCCTTCTTGGACTGCACTGCAATGTAACCAGTGCCGACTTGTGGGATATCCCAGGTATTGTAATTGGCTGTCTGGGTCTTCTTGAAGTTGGCGGCATCCGCGTAGGACATGTTCTCGATCAGATCGACCTCGCCCGTGCGCAGGGCGGTGAGGCGAACCTTGTCCTCTTTCTTCGGATAACCTTCAATCGCATCCAGATAAGGCAGCGAATTGCCGGCGGCATCGGTTTGCCAGAAATTCTCGAACCGGACCATTTCGGTCTTCGCGAAACGTTTCCAGCTGACGAACTTGAACGGTCCGCAGCCGATCGGATGCGTGTCCACCTGATCAACGCTGTTGGGCGCGATGAGATTGACCGGATAGTAGGTCACGCTGGCCAGGAACACCGCGCTTGGCTTTTCCAGCTCAATGCGCAGGGTATATTTGTCGATCGCCGTGATTTCCTTCACCAGCTTGAAGAAGCTGCGATGGAAGGAATGAGAGGTTTTCGGATCGCGGACTCGGTCATAGTTCCACTTGATCGCCGGTGCATCCACATCGGCGCCATTATGGAAGGTCACGCCTTTGCGGATGTTGAAGGTGTAGGTCTTCATGTCATCGGAGATCGTCCATTCCGTACCAATAGCAGGCACGATGTCCATGTTCTGGTTGATGTCGAGCAGGCCGCCCGACGTCGCTGCCAATGGATGCGAGACGTAATAGATTACGTTACGTTGCGGATCCAGACCGCGGGCATCCGAGCGGGTGGAAAACCGCAGCGTACCGCCCTTTTTCTTTGCCGCGAACGCCGAAGTCGGCATGCTGGCTGTTGCTGCCGCCGCTGCCGCCGCCGTCATGCCGGCCGACGAAGTTGCAAGGAATTCACGTCTGGTCTGCTGTCCGAAAGAATTGCTGATCTTGAATTTAGACATAGTTTAGGCCTCCCTTTGTGAGCCACTCGGAAAGTGTGTCAAAGTTTGGCTGATTTGGCTGGTAGGGTCCAGCTTGGACCACGGTCTCTACCCCCCCTTTGCACCCATTACCTCGACACACGTACGTCACTTTCGTTCTTTTTAGTTGCTGCCAGTCTAACGAGGGATGGAGCGTCATTGCAATTGAAACCTTGCTGTTCGGTGTAACTCATTTTCCTGGCGATTTTTGGAACAGGCGTGGATCCCACAATTCTTGCCTTTGCAAAACCGCTACCAAGCGGTCAGTTGTCGGCATCGATAGCGCCGCCGTGGTGTTTATCAGGCTGCGTCCGCGCGCACATAGGCGCGGGTCAAGATGCGTATATGATCGCAGAAATGCGGGCGCATCCGCGCTGTCCAGGGGGTATCGGCCGCCTCTTTCCAGGCCTCGCTCAGCGTTACCTCCGGCGTTGTCAGGTGATAGATCGCCACATAGCGTCGTGCGCCTTCTTCGTCCGCCGCCTTATTTGGACCGGCGCGGTAACGGCGGGCCGCCAGGGTGCCTGGGACGGCGGCCAGGGCCGGCAGATGTTCCCGGTCGTACCAGGCGTTGAAGTCCTCCTCGGCCTCTTCGGCGATGTTCATGGTGTTCAGCAACAAGCCGCCGGCACCTTGTGGCGCGGCCATATCACCGGGGGCGAGCTGCGTGCCTTCAAAGCGCAGCAATCTATCGCACATCGCGGTGACGCGCTTGGACCAGACGGAGAGGTTATCGTAGGCGATGGCGCCATAGGCCTCGGAACGCATCACTTCTACCGTGTCCAGATCGTAGGTGGCTACGGCGACGTTCGGCGCATCTTCGCTGATCCAGCGTTCGCAGGCACCGAAGCCCGGAACTGCCTGGCGTTCGGGGACGTGCTCCAGGTCATACCAGTCATGAAATTCATCGGCATGGGCATTCGAGAAATCAAACGCGGCGATAAGCAGGCCCTTGGCCATTGTCTCCTCCAATTTTGCTGTTAGATGATCTTGCGCAGGATATGACGGCGGTTGGTAGTGAAGGGGCGCACCTCGGCCGGCCAGCGGCCGCGTTCGCCGGCCTTGGCCCATTCCGCGCTTAGCAAGACATCAGGGCTTTCGATTTCATAACTGACGCTGTAGCGTGGCTCGCCGCCCTGGTCCATCNCGCGCTCTTCGCCCGCCAGCATCATCCGCAGTGGTTGCCGGATCGAACGGGTGGCGGATATGACGCCTGGAACAGCGGTCAAATAAGGCACGTGCTCGGTGTCATAAACCTCGTTGAAAAAATCTTCCTTGTCTGTCGGCACATCCATGCTGACGACGAAAAGGTACCGCGATACCATTGCCTTTCACTCCCTGCTTGCCGGCTGAAGCGTGTGATTTTTTCATGTTTCGCAGTCTCTGGCCACGTCCAATCGAACACGATAGGCTTGCCTTCGAGCAGACCCCTGCGGCGTTGATGGATGGATTTGAGATGAATATCGGTATCGTGGTTCCCTTGCCCGCCTATACGATCGACCCGGCCTTCGTGGCCAGGAAGGCCGAAGATCTGCGCTTTGATTCGATCTGGTATGGCGAACATCCCGCGGTGCCCGTGCATTCGGACAGCCCGTTTCCTTCCACCGGCGGTGAGATCCCCATTAGTTATTCCCACTTCACCGAGCCTTTCATTGCTCTGGCGCGGGCCTCGGCGGTAACTAGCCGGATCATGCTGGCGACGGGGATAACCCTGGTGCCGGAACGCAACCCCCTGCTGCTAGCCAAGGAAGTCGCCACCTTGGACCTATACAGCGGTGGGCGTTTTCTGTTCGGCGTTGGGACAGGTTGGTTGAAAGAGGAAACCGAGCTGATGGGCGGCGATTTTTCCCGCCGATGGAGCCAAACCCGCGAAGCGCTGGATGTGATGAAAAAGCTTTGGACAAGGGAAGAAGCGGAACATCATGGGGCGTTTTTTGATTTTCCCCCTGTGCGCTCTTATCCCAAGCCGGTGCAAAAACCTTATCCGCCCATCCTGATCGGCGGCATGGCGAAAAACGTCCTGCAACGGGTTGTGGAACATGGTGACGGCTGGATACCAAACCGGACCACCCCGGCCATACTGGAGGACAGCCGACGGCGGCTTGACAGCATGTGTGAAGCCGCGGGGCGCGACCCCAAGGGCATAACGATTTCGGTTTATGGCCAGGTGCCCGACCGGGATGCTTTCCGCTCACTGTTCGATGCCGGCGCCGACAGGGTCGTGGTGCGCCTCGACTGGGTCGAGACCGAGGCCGAGATGACAGCGCAGCTTGAAGACCTTGCCGAAAGCCTGCTTTAAGCCTATTCCGCTGCCGCGAGAGTGCTGATGGGTGAATGGCCGTAGGCATCGACCAGACCCAACTCCGCCATCGCGTCCAGGCCGCGCTGCAGGGCCGCGCCGCTCAAATGCTTCTGCGGCTTGCGCAAGGGGCCGGCGGGCATGCCCATGGCCGCCATTAGCGATTTCATAGGCACCGGGTTGATGGCTGAATAGGCGTAATGCAGCATGGGCAGATTGCGCAGATAGGCCTCTTGGAAATTCTGCGCGTCCTCGAAATTCTCCCAGGGTTTTGAGATGGTTGCCATCTCGCGCGGGATGATGTTGCCGGTCATGTTGGCGACGCCGTGGCCGCCCAGGGACATGATTGGCACGATCAGGCCAAGATTGGGGGAGCAGCAACACATCAGACTCATCTCCGGCCTGGCGCGGGCAATCTGGGCTGCCTGGGCCACGCGGCCGGTAGATTCTTTCAACAATTGCACGTTCGGATGAGCCGCGATGCGTAGCACTTCATCAGCCGACAAATCGGTCTTCACCCGCGGCGGGTTGTTGTAAACACCCAGGGGAATGGGCGAGGCATCGGCGACTTCCAGGAAGTATTCAACAATGTCTTCATTGGCCGCGCAGATATAGGCCGGCGCCGCGACCATGGCGCCGTCCGCGCCCTCCTCCGCCGCCTGCTTGACATAGGCGATGGTGGTTTCTGTGGTCGATCCGGTGCAGCCGTACCACATTTCCATACCCGGCTGTTTCTGCTTCATGGTGGTGCGGACGATGGTGTGGCGTTCCTCAATGGTCAGCATGGAGACCTCGCCCGACGAGCCCATGATAAGGACGCCTGAAGAACCGTTCTCCCGCTGAAACTCGATCAGCGTGCGGAAGCCGCCAAAATCGATGGAATAATCCTGGTTCATGGGCGTGATCAAGGCCACGAAAGAGCCGCTCAGCAGAGCTTTTGACATCTCATCTCTCCTAATTTTGTGGCTGTATTATAGACTGCTTCATGCCCGCGCGGTAGGGCGGGCGGCGACACGGGCGAACCAGGCGTTGACGTTGCCGAGGTTTTCGGGCACCCGGACACCCACAGCCTTGCCTAGAACCAAGGCGCATTGCAAGGTGATGTCGGCGACGCTGTAGCCGTCGTTGACGATGTAATTCCGGCCCGCGATCTCGCCATTAAGCCAGGCCAGACTGGCCAGGGTTTTTTCCCGGCTGAGCTCGCCCCATTCCGCGACCTGGGTATGTACGCCCTTCCACATCTCGTGGGTATGGCCAAAGACGTGGATCAGCGGCAGCAGGATTTCCAGTTCCATGCGCCGGTTCCACATCTCAACCTGGGCCCGTTCCACGGCGGTGGAGCCCATCAGGACCGGTTCCGGATGGATTTCCTCAAGATAGCGGCAGATGGCGCCGGACTCGGCAATGCAGGTACCGTCATCCAGTTCCAGCACGGGCATCTTGCCCAGGGAATTCTTGGCCAGATAATCTGCTTGCCGGTTTTCACCTTTCATCATGTCCATGGCGACGGTGGGAATTTCCATGCCCTTCTCGGCGACAAATATCCGTACCCGGCGGGCGTTTGGCGAGGGGGGCAGGTCATAGAGCTTCATGGATCGTTTTCCTCATTGCTGGTTTTTTGAATTCTTCGGCGTTGACAATGTACTTGACCCTGCCAAGGCCGTCACGCCCCCAGGTTTCCGCCAAATGCATGCCGAGTTTTTCCATTACCCAGTGCGAGGCTTGATTGGAGGCCTTGGCGACCGCGACAATTTCGGTCAGGCCAATGACGTCAAAGCCATGGGCCATGGCCGCTAGGCTGGCCTCGGTCGCCAGACCCCGGCCCCAGGCAGCTGTTGCCAGGCCATAGGAGATCTCGATCTCGCTGTCTTCCGCCTGTACGGGCGCGCGGTAGCGCAGGCCACATTCTCCCAACAGCGCGCCGCCCCGGCGATCGAGCACCGCCCACAGGCCAAAGCCATGGCGAGCCCAATGGTCGATGATCGCGACCAGTTCCAGTTCCGTCTGAGCGGGCGTCTGGACCCCCAGCTTGCGGATCGCCATGACCGCCGCATCGCCATATATAGGCGTCAGCGCCGCCAGATCCGCCGCTACGAAAGGTCGCAGGATCAGCCTTTCGGTCTCTAGCGTCTGTAACGCGGTGTTCATGCCTCGATCCGCCGCCAAGCGGCGGCAAAGTCCTGAGCGTTCTGGCCAACTTCCGCCGCCGTCATGCCGGGCTTGTAGAGGGCTGATCCCAGACCAAAGCCCGTTGCCCCCGCGGCACAATAGGCGGCCATCTTGTCCGCCGAGATACCACCCACGGGGAACAGACCCAGATCCTTGGGCAGTACGGCGCGCCAGGCCTTGACCACGGCGGGCGGCAGGCTCTCGCCAGGGAACATCTTCAAGCCGTCGGCACCGGCGGCAAGGGCGGCGAAGGCCTCCGTCGGCGTGGCGACACCGGGCAGACAGCACATATTCCGCGCCTTGGCCTGGCTGATCACGGCGCCGTCGCCATGCGGCATGACGATGAGCTGGCCATTGGCGGCGGCGACCTGATCCACCGCCTCGGCGCTCAATACCGTGCCGGCGCCGATCAAGGCCCGGTCGCCAAGAGCGTCCGCCAGAGTGGCGATGCTTCGCATTGGTCCCGGCGAATTCAAGGGCACCTCGATAATGCGGAAGCCGGCCTCGAACAGGGCCTGGCCAATATCAGCGGCTTCTTCCGGTCGGATGCCGCGTAGAATGGCGATCAGGGGTAGTTCCCCTAGGCATGTTTGCAAATTCATCATCAGGCCAATAATCCCGCTGCCATTGCGATCCGCCACTGACCCCGTGCCGCGGCGCCATCGGGGGCCTGGACACCGCTCAGGCCACAACAGGATAGGGCGCGCAAATAACGCCGGCCCAAATCCGGGTTGCTGATGATCGTGGTCTTATCGCTGATATCCTGCATCGCTAGGCCCGCCTCGGTAATCTCGGTGCCGATCAACAGGCCGGAAAGATAGTCGGCGACGCCGCTTTCGGGTAACTCGCCGAACAGCGCCAGGGTGCGGGCGCTGAACAGAGTCTGTAATGCACCGTTTGAGGCAAAACCATGTTTCACGCCACGGACGAAGGCCGCGTCGTCATTATCCGCACCGTCCGACATCATCCGGCCCAGGATTGTGTGATCCTTTAGGGCGGCGAATAATTCGCCGGTCATGAAGGTGGCGAACCAGGTAATGTGGCCATCCTCGACCAGGGCCCATTTGCTGTGACTGCCCGGCAATAGATACAGACCATCCGTGCCGGCGCCGAAAATCTGTGTCTCTTCCCCGCGCATGACATCCGGCACGCCGTCCGCGTTCCGATAGGCCAGGCCGGGAATAAAATAAACGGTGCGCGCGAAATCATCATGGGCGTACAGGTTCAAATCCCGAGCGGCCGCTGGCAGGTCCACATATGCCACCTCAGCCCAGCCCTGGCGCGAACCGATCATACCGGAGGCGATAATGGGCATGTCGGGATGTGCCGCTAGCCAGTCGCCAGCCAATTCGTTCAAGGCTACGGCGAAGGCAGCGTTTTCAACATTCAGGATGCCAGCTTCGGCCCCGCGCTCGGCCAATACACGGCCGTCCGCCGCCATGAGATAGCCCCGCAAAGACGTCGTCCCCCAGTCGAGGCCCAGGAGAGCTGCTTCAAGGCGTACGGGTTCAGGCGGCATCCGCGTGCCGATCGCTGGCTTGAAACAGCCAGACCCCATCGTCACCTGTCTTGCGGACGACGCGCCCCTGACCCATCAGGCAATGCAGATGAGACAAGGATTCGCTCATGCCCAAAAGCGCTTCGAACGGGTTCAACTCGCGCTGGAACATCACCTTCAGGGTGGAAAGGACCCGCGTCGGCTCGGAGCAGAATTCTTCCAACAGCGCAAGGCGCTCTGCATGATGCTGTCGCAGGAATGCCAGGCGCGGATGCAGGCGGTAGAATGGCAGGCCATGGGCCGGCAAAACCAGGGTATCGTTTGGCAAATGATCAAAATTGGCCAGGGTATCAAGATACAGTTGCAGGGGGTTGGCTGCGGGCTCGGAGGCATGCAGGCCAATATGTGGTGTGATCCTAGGCAGAATCTGATCGCCCGATATCAGGACGCGGGTCTTGTGATTGAACAGGCACAGATGTTCGGGCGAATGGCCCTGTCCGACGATCACCTGCCAGTCATCCTCGCCGATGCGGATCTCCTGGCCGGCCTGGACCGAATGCACCTGCGGCGGCAGNGGGGTCACAGCCTTGCGAAAATAGTCGTAGCTGCTCTCGGCCATATCGGCCAAGGCGGATTGTGAACAGCCGACATTGCGGAAAAACTGCAACTGCCATTCCGGCATCTTGTCAGAATGGTCCAGTTCCGCCACCCGGCCTTGCAGCCATTCTCGGTGGGTCATCCACAATTCGCAATCCCAATGGCGGGTTAGCCAGCCGGCCTGGCCTATGTGATCGGGATGAAAATGCGTGCAAAAGACGCGGGTCACCGGCTTGCCGTCCAGGAAATTAGCGAACACCTCCTGCCACAAGTCGTGAATGCGGTCTGTTCGCATGCCGCTATCGACGATGCTCCAACCGTCTCCGTCGCTCAGCAGCCACAGATTAATATGGTCCAGACCGGTCAGTTCCAATGGCATCCGCAGCCAGTAAATGCCAGGCGCGACTTCTTGTGGTTTGCCCGGCGCGGCGGCGTCTTCAAAAGGATACTGGACTGCGTTTTCGGCGACCATGAACTGCCTTTCCGTAAGCGAGTTGCGTGGGGGCCATGTGGCTGCCGCACCCGTTACCTCGTTGCCAATGATATGGAATGTCTTGGCGGCATGCTAACTTAACGTTGACGTAAACGTCAAATGCAAGCTTGCCCGTTCCGGCACGGGCTCGCCACCGTTTATCGGCTATTCGCCTTCCTTGTGCCAGCTTTATGTCCGCACCGTGCGGGCCTTGTGGACAACTTTGTGAGTAAGCTTGTGGGCGAAATTGGTGGCAAAATTCGAGAAACGCCGTTGTGGGATTCTAGCGGGAAATTGAATTATGCAAAGAATCAATAGCTTGCGGTTAATTTTTCATAATTTAGTGTAACGCTGCTCATGGTAAGGGTAGAACACACAGCGTTGTAAAAGATCCAAGACCCGATGTTGGAGACCGCGTTGCAACGTTGGTACCAACTATGTGGTCAAGGAGGACTTTATCGGCGGGAAAATCGGGGATTCTAGCCATTGTCGATACGGCCAGGCCCCGAACCTTGGGATGAACCCAACCGCCGCCGCAATATGCTATATTACCGTCGATATGGCTAAGCCCTTCCGTGAACAGATGCAGGCTTTCCCTACCTTGGCCCTTGGTGCCGTCATAGAGGAAATGTCTTGCATTGATCATGTCCACTAAACGTATTTTGGGCCAGATGCATGCGGCCGATCATGACACGACTTCGCCTTCATCAACCCGAATGGCGACCCAGAAGGCATTTTCGGCCCAGGGTATTGTGATCGGGATCGGTCGGCGCCACCCGTTTGTCATGCCAAGCGGGCGCCTCGTCAACGACACGGCCATATTCCTCGAAATCGGTCTTGATCGTGGCGACCAAGTCATTCAGTAGCAGCTGCCGGCCAATATTGGCCGGCACCCGTGCAAGAAGGTTCCGCATCTCACCCTTCTCGTTTGAACCATTTCGAGGTGAGCTGTCCTTGACCGGCCGTTCTGATAATACATTCACTGTTACTTAGCCCACCCTTCCTCTACCAGATATTGTAGAGGGCCAGCTTGAGGCTAAAAGCAAGACGCTAAATAGATTGTTTTATAACGAATTTATCGAATTCAATCTCGGCTTGCCTAGGCCTTTTTTTACCATCAAATCGATGATTGGCGTGGCGTCAGTGGCGTGTACCTGACCGAGGCTAATTTACTAACTGTTCCGGCGGAATAGCGTACAAGGGCTCAGCCCCGGCGGTAATGGCGGCCAGCAGGGCGGGCGCCTGGGGTAGAATTTGCTCGCTATAAAAGCGCGCCGTCGCTACCCGGCCGGACAGGAAAGGCGTGTCCGCGCCCGGCTGCTCCGCCAGGGCCGCGGCGGCCAGGGCGCCCTTGGCGAGCAGATGGCCGCCGACGGTCATGCCGAACATACGCAGATACGGCGTGGCGCCGGCGGCCACGGCGTTGGGTTCCGAGGCCATCGTCTGCAAAAGCCAGCGCGACGCCTCTTCCAAGCCGTCCAGGGCGGCATTTAAATTGCCGCGCATCTTGGTGAAAGCTTCGCCGCCCCGGGCCAGATCTTGGTCAAGCCCGCGCATTTCAGCCAGATAGCGTGTCACCACCTCGCCGCCCGCCATGGTCAGCTTGCGCATCACCAGGTCCAGGGCCTGGATACCGTTGGTGCCCTCGTAAATCGGCGTGATACGGGCATCGCGGTAATATTGCGCCGCGCCGGTTTCCTCGATGAAGCCCATGCCGCCGTGGATCTGCACCCCCAGCGAGGCGATCTCGCAACCCAGATCCGTGCTCCAAGCCTTGGACAAAGGCGTCAAAAGTTCGGCCAACTGGCTATACCAGGAGCGCTGTTCCTCGTCCGTATGATAGCGGGCCAGGTCCAGGGCCTGGCCGTTGATGTAGCAGAGGGCCCGCATGGCATCGATCTGGGACTTCATGGTCATCAGCATGCGGCGCACATCGGCATGTTTGACTATTGCGGACGAGCCCGGTTCGGTGGCGCCGATGGCCTTGCCTTGCCGCCGCTCCAGGGCATAGGCGACGGCGTGCTGATAAGCCCCTTCGGCGATCGCTAGACCTTCGATGCCAACGCTCAGACGGGCCGTGTTCATCATCGTGAACATGCAGCGCATGCCCTTGTTCTCTTCGCCCAGCATGTAGCCGACCGCGCCTTCGTTATCGCCAAAGCTCATGACGGCGGTGGGGGAGGCGTGGATGCCCAACTTTTCTTCCAGATTGATGCAGCGCAGGTCGTTGCGCTGACCCAGGCTGCCGTCCGGGTTAACGAGGAATTTAGGCACCACGAACAGTGAGATGCCACGCGTGCCCTNGGGGCTGCCGGGCGTCCGTGCCAGTACCAGATGAATGATATTGTCGGCGTAATCATGTTCACCATAGGTGATGAAGATCTTTTGCCCCTTGATGCGCCAGCTGCCATCTTCCGCCGGCTCCGCCTTGGAGCGCAGCGCGCCCACGTCCGAGCCGGCCTGGGGTTCGGTCAGGTTCATGGTGCCCGTCCAATGGCCGGTCACCAGCTTTTCCAAATAGATTTCCTTTAATTCNTCGCTGCCATGAGCGCCGATGGCATCAATCGCGCCCTGGGTCAGCATGGGGCAGAGGGAAAAGCCNATGTTGGCGCTGTTCCACAGCTCGGAACAGGCATTGCCGATTACTAGGGGCAGGCCCATGCCGCCGTATTTGGGATCGAACTGAATGCCGTTCCAGCCGCCGTCGCGGTAGGCGGCGTAGGCCTCGGCGAAACCGTCGGGCGTGGTGACGACGCCGTTGGCCAGGGTCGCGCCTTGGGTGTCGCCCTGGCGGTTCAGGGGAGCGAGGACGCTCGCGGCCAGGCGGCCGGCTTCCTCCAGTACCGCGTCGATAGTTTCGCCGTCGTTTTCGGCGAACTTGGGCAGGCGCAAAATATCTTCCAGATCACAAATCTGGTTCAGGGTGAAGCGGATGTCCTTGAGGGGCGCCTGATATTCACTCATGATCTCAAAACCTAATCCCTAAATCGATGGCTTGGAATTTAACCTGTCCGCTGCGTAATATGGTATCTTCCACCCCAATGGCAACGGGAAGATTTTCCTCTTCCCCCGGCTATAAAAGAAAGTCTCCATGAACGACCAGGTAAAACAGCTTTCAGGCGCTTTGAACGCCTATGACGCGGCTCCACCGGGAACCAAATTTCCGGCATTTTCGACCCGGGTAGACCGTGCCCGGCAAGAGCATTATCATAGCACCACTGATATTGCAGGCGGGGTCTTTGGGGAATTGGCGGACATTTCGATCTTTACCCAGGATGTCGCCCGCGCCATTGCCAATGCCGGACTGCCAAACGATGGCCGTATACTGGTGCGCCAGCGCCTGTTTCAAACCGGCCGCATTACCCTAGACGAGGTGCTGTCGGTGGAAGCCGAGGTGATGCCCTATGGCGAGGGACCCCGGGGCCGTTATCTGAATTGTCATATCGCTTTTCGTCGGGCCAATCGAACCGTGCCCCTGCGCATGATGACGGAGCATCTGTTGCCCTACGGCGAGGCGCCCGCGCCGCGCGCCAAGTCGAGCGCCAAGCGCGGGGACCCACGCGACGGTATGGAATTAGTGGGCCGCCTGAATCTGAGCCCGGAGAAGGTAATGGGCTATTCCGAAGAGGCCGGCAATCAGATCCATTTCGATCCCGAGTTTGCCGCCGCCCGCGGCTACCGCGCGCCTTTGGCCCAAGGGCCGATGCAATTGACGGCCCTGCANGGCGCCATCGTTGGGCGCGCCATNCCNTGGGAGATGGATATCGAGACACGTTTTCTGCGCCCGGTTTTCTGGGATAGTGAGCTGACCTTGTATGGTGATGCCGATGGTCGCCTCTACCGTTGCATCGATCAGGACGGCAGACTGACGGTGGAGGCGGTGGTGAAACATCTGACCACCGTGGATATGGAGCCGTGAGCGGGAACCATGGCGACCGTAGGCCGGGCTAGTCGGACGGTGGACCAGGCCAGGGCGGCGGGTCAGTTGCGCCAGGGCGAATTGGTCGCGTTTCCCACCGAAACCGTCTATGGCTTGGGCGCTGATGCCACCAATGACCGGGCGGTGGCGGCGATCTTTGCGGCCAAGCAGCGTCCGGCCTTTAATCCCCTAATTTCCCATTTGGCCAGTGCCGGAATGGTTGCTGACCTTGCCTATTGGAATGACGCCGCCCGCGCCCTCGCGGATGCCTTCTGGCCTGGCGCGCTGACGCTCGTCTTGCCCCGTACGGNTGACTGTNCCATCGCCCTAATCGCCTCNGCAGGATTGGACTCCGTCGCCTTGCGGGTGCCCAGCCATCTGGGTGCACAGGCGCTGTTGGCGGCGGTGGGCCGTCCCGTCGCGGCGCCTTCGGCGAACCGTTCGGGCCGGATCAGCCCGACCACGGCGGAACATGTAAACCAGGAACTTGGCAATGCGGTGGCGTTTATCCTGGACGGTGGGCCCTGCGAGATTGGCCTAGAAAGCACGGTCGTTGGCTTTCACGCCGACGCCCCGGTGCTGTTGCGGCCCGGCGGAATTTCCAAGGAACGGTTGGAGGCGGTGGTCGGTGCGGTGGCGGCGGGATCGGACAGCGGCGATAGTCCCAGTGCGCCCGGTCAACTGGCCAGCCACTATGCGCCGGGCAAGGCGCTGCGTCTGAACGCGGCGGCGGCTGGTCCGGGTGAGGTCCTCCTCGGCTTTGGCCCGGACTTCGCCGAGGCGCATAATTTGAGCCCCAAGGGCGATCTGATCGAGGCGGCGGCCAGGTTGTTTGCTGAACTGCGGCTGCTGGACCAAGGGCCGGGTGCGGCGATCGCCGTGGCGCCCATTCCCGAGGATGGATTGGGCCGGGCCATCAACGACCGTCTGCGCCGCGCCGCCGCGCCGCGCGTCCCATCGTCGCCATAGTCTTGCCGGCGGGAGCTTGTTGCGTGGTGAAAAAGGCGTTACATCAACATTATGCAAGCAAATAATGAAATACGGGGCGAGCGGCCGAACGCCGTGGACAAGACGGTGCTGGAGCGCATCAAGGCTGCGGTGGGCCCCAAGGGCTTCACCATGGAGCCGTCGGAAATTGAGCCCCATTGCCAATCCTGGCGTGACAACTGGCACGGCTGGGTGCCCATGGTCGTGAAGCCGGCCAATGTGGAGGAAGTCGCCGCCGTGGTGGCGATCTGCGCCGACAGCGGAACGCCGATCGTGCCGCAAGGGGGCAATACGGGTTTGACCGGCGGCTCGCAGCCCCACGCCGACGGCACCGAGATCATCATTTCCACCTCGCGCATGAACAAGGTGCGGGAGATCGACGTATTGAACAACACCATGGCGGTGGAGGCGGGTTGTATCCTGGCTGATTTGCAGGCCGCCGCCTCGGACGCCGACCGCCTGTTCCCGCTGTCCCTGGCGGCAGAAGGTTCCTGTCAGATCGGCGGCAATCTGTCCACCAACGCCGGCGGTACCCAGGTGCTACGCTATGGCAATGCGCGCAATCTGGTGCTGGGTCTGGAAGTAGTGCTGCCCGACGGGCGGATCTGGGACGGCCTGCGCGGCCTGCGCAAGGACAATACGGGCTATGACCTGAAACAGCTTTTCATCGGCGCCGAGGGTACCCTTGGCATGATCACCGCGGCGGTCTTGAAGCTGTTTCCAAAGCCCGCCGAAATTCAGACGGCCCTGGTGGCGGTGCCTGATCCCAAGGCGGCCCTGGCATTGTTGAGCCGGGCCACGGAATGCGTCGGTGAGCAGGTTACGGCCTTTGAACTGATCCAGCGCCGGCCGATCGATTTCGTTTTGCAGCATGTTCCCGGCATGAGCGATCCATTTGCCGAGGTCCATCCCTGGTATGTGCTGATGGAGGTATCGGGCCAGGGCGTGCCGGACAGCTTGCGCGAACCGGTCGAGGCTCTGCTGGGTGACGGCTTGGCGGCGGGAGAGGTCCTCGACGCGGTATTGGCGGCCAACCGGGCCCAGGGCGAAGCGCTTTGGAAAATCCGTGAGTCGATCCCGGAGGCGCAAAATCACGAGGGCCAGTCGGTCAAGCATGACGTTTCGGTACCCATTTCGAGGATCGCCGAATTTCTGGAGCGGGCGGACCGGCTGTTGGAGGCTGCTTATCCTGGGGTTCGCTGTGTTGCGTTCGGCCACGTGGGCGACGGCAATATGCACTACAATCCCGTACAGCCCCTCGCGGGCGATGGGGAAAAGGATGGCGTGGATTTCGCGGCGGAGTATGGCGCCATCAACCGCATCGTGCATGATCTGATCACTGAGCTGAATGGTTCCATCTCCGCCGAGCATGGCCTGGGCCGGCTGCGCCGGGATGAGGCTAAACGCTATAAATCTGACGTCGAGGTGGATCTGATGCGGACGGTGAAGGAAGCCCTGGATCCGTCGAACATCATGAACCCCGGCAAGGTGGTCTAATCTCCGGCACGGACCAGGGCGAGGCTACATCGCCTGGGCGAAGCCGCTGGGGCGTCGTCACCATCGCGATTACCGCCGGTATTGTGGCCGCGGTTCAGGTCGGAAAGGTGCCGCCTCTTATCACCTCGTTGCAGGCGGAATTGGGTCTGTCGCTGATGGCGGCCGGCTGGCTTGCTTCGCTTTTCAATCTGACCGGTGCCCTGTTCGGTGTCATGGGCGGCGCCATGGCGGACAAGATGGGTGCACGGCGGGTTTTGATGGCCGGCCTGGCCGGCCTGGCCTTGGCTGGCTACGCCGGTGCGTTGGCCCCGGGTCCGGCCTGGCTGCTGTCCTGCCGGGTAATCGAAAGCGTTGCCTTCCTGTCCTGTGTGGTGACGGCGCCGCGCCTGATTGCCGTCGCGACCACCTTGTCGCAACGCAATTTGGCGATGGGCGCCTGGGGCAGTTTCATGCCTATTGGCATGGCACTGGCGATCCTGGGCGCACCGCCCATTGCGGCCCAGTTCGGCTGGCAGGGTGTTTGGGTGGCGGTGGCGTCATTGGCGCTGTTGTGCCTGCTGGCCGTTGCCTGGATTACCGGGCCGCGGCGCTGGCCGCAGGTGCCCATGGCCGCGGCAGCGCTGCCATGGCGAACCCTTGGCCAGGCGGTCTGGCGTCCCGGGCCGGTGTTGATGAGCCTCTGTTTCGCGCTTTATGCGCTGCAGTTTTTCGCTGTTGCTTCCTGGTTGCCAACCTATCTGATCGAGGTCCTGGGCCATACAACTGGCCGGGCCGGCGTGGCAACGGCAATCGTGGTCGCGGGCAATGCGGTAGGTAATCTGGCGGCGAGTTGGCTGCTGCATTGTGGGGCGCGGCGATGGCTGCTGCTGCTGGTGGCGTTTGTCGTTATGTTGCTTTGCGGGGCTGGGATCTTTACGCCCGATGTCCCGGAAGTCTGGAAACTGCCCTTGGCCTTCGCCTTCAACCTGTTTGGCGGATTGCTGCCGGCGGCGGTCTTGGCCGGGACGGCGGCTCATGCGCCCAGCCTCGCCATGGTCGGTACCGTCAACGGCATTGTGGTGCAGGGCGCCAACATCGGCAGTCTGATCGGGCCGCCCGCGATGGCCTTCATGATAGCCGGTTTCGGCGGCTGGGCCGGCAGCTACTGGCTGATGGCGGTGTGCAGCGTTGTAGGCGTTGGCCTGGCGGTTTGGCTGGGTGTTATCGAACGGCGTCAGGGCATCAGCTAAAAAATATTGCCCTGGGCCGGCTCTATCCGCGCCGTTTTGAGACAGGCCGAATCGTCGTTGCGGGGACTATTAACCCGCCGTGAAACCGGGCGGGCTTGCAATCGGGGCGCCTGTTCCGGCGCGAACAGCTCCGGCGATGGCGATTGACCGGGGTCGAGCCAGGCATCGAAATCCACGGTTCCCAGGATGACCGGCATGCGATGATGAATGGAGCGCAGGGCCTCCGATGCTTCGGTTGTCAGGATGGTGAAACTGACGATTTCCGCCGATTGGCCGTCGGACCAGCTTTCCCACAAGCCGGCAAAGACAAAGGGCGCGCCGTCGGTCCGGCTGATCCAATATGGTTGCTTGCTGCCGGCAATCCTTTGCCATTCATAGAAACCGTCGGTCGGGACCAGGCAGCGGCGGTGGCGATAGGCATCGCGAAAGCTGGGTTTTTCCGCCGCTGTTTCGCTGCGGGCATTGATCTGCCCGCCTGTTCGGTCGCCACTCCATCTCGGGATCAGACCCCAGGTCATGCCGACCAGTTCGGGCCCCGAGCCCGTTGCCGCCCGCCGCACCACCGGCGCGATCTGGCTGGGTGCGATGTTGTAGCGCGGCTGGGTCCAGGCGCCGAGCATCGCTGCGGGCAGATCAAACAGCTGCCGCATGGCCTCTTCCGGAGTGGTCAGGCTATAGCGTCCACACATCTGATGAACGTAACACAAATATTATGCCGCCAAACGGTTATGCGGCGCTGTTAAGATATGTTTACAGTTTGTTTGTAATATTTTGCCACTAATTCAATTGCGAATTCGAAGTTTGCCGTGGCTCGGCGGCACGTCCGTCGAATAAGTCAAGGCACGGGCGGCGGCTCGAGTGACGAGGATGCGTTCAAATGGGCAGCTTAGCTGTACAAAATGACCAAAAAGGGGGGCCGGCCTGGCACCAAAGTTGGCCATGTCATGCTGCCGGAAGAAGCCAGTGACGCGATCAGCAACTTAACGGCGTCGGATCGTGCCTCGTCCGTTGCGTCCACCTTGGCATTGCTGGTCTTTGTTCAGATCGGCGGCGTGACCGCCCTGGCACCGGTTATCGCGCGGACCTTGGTGCACTGGACCATGCCGCCGTTGTGGTTGTTTCTGTTCGGGGTGTCGGGTTTTGTGGTTTCCTTGACCTGCGCCTTGGTCATGCGCCGGGCCGTGCTGCGAATGATGCAATCGGCGATCGGATCGGCCGAGACGACAAGCACCACGCTGCTACATGCCATGGTCGAGCGCATTCCCCAAGGCGTGGCGCTGTGGGACCACGATAACCGTCTGGTTCTGTGCAATCAGATCTATCGCGATGTCTTTTCCCGCATCGATGACCATTTGGTGGCCGGCGCGCATTTAGACAACGTGGCGAACACCGAACTCAACGCGGCATATTTCCCGGTTTCAGCCGTGCCCTCCTGGTTTGAAAATCGCAAGCAGAACCATTGGATCGGCGACATCAGCGAACGGCGCAAGATCGACGGATGTGAATATGAAATCGTCGATTACCATTGCGACGACGACGGCGGTACGGTGACCCTGATCAGCGATATCAGCGATCTGAAAATCAAGGAAGAGCAATTGCGTGATGCTCAGGAGCGCTATGCCNTGGTTTCCCTTGCCTCGACCGAGGGCCTTTGGGATATGGATCTGCGCACCGGCCGTTTCTATGTCGCGCCCCCGGGTGTTGTCGATTATTGGTCACAAGGCGATCCCATTGGTTTTCGGCGGGAAGACTGGGTGGCGGCGATCCACCCCGAGGATCAGGACAGTTATCATTTGGGCTGGCAGGAGCATCTGGATGGCGATAGCCGGATATTCGACCAGCAGTACCGGGTATGCCACGCCAGCGGCGAGTTGCGTTGGATTTCTGATCGGGCCCTTGCGTTGCGCGATTCCTCCGGTCATGCCTACCGTATCGCCGGCTCGGTGTCTGGTATTACCATGATCGCGGAAAAGGCCGCTACTACATGATCGCGGAAAAGGCCGCTACTAAGGGCCTTGTCGTGGTGGCGAGCCGGCCCGACGGTCTGCCCGACCTGATTGGCGATCAGTCCAAGATCAAACAAATGCTGCTGAACCTGTTGACCAACGCGATCAGTTTTACCCCCACGGGCGCCGAAATCGAGATCGGCGTGGAATTCAACAACGGCCATGGTCTGGATCTCTCGGTCCGTGACAGCGGCATCGGCATGAGCGAGCCAGAGCTGGAGCGGGCGCGGCTGTCATTTTCGCAAACTAGTGACAGTCCGAGCCGCCAGCATGGTGGTCTGGGATTGGGCCTGGCAATTACGACGGCCCTGGCTGAATTGCACGGCGGCGCCTTGATCCTGACATCTCAGCTTGATGTTGGTACCAAGGCGACGGCGCATTTCTCCGCTACGCGCATCCAATAGGCGGCCCGGTCCGGCCGCGCGGCGGGCCGCATGATCCGGCGCCGAAAATACCCCATCAATTCGTGGCAATATTCCTCTTGGCCCGTGGTATAAGATGGCTTGAACAGGCCGCTTCACGGTGCCACCTCGCGGTCTGGCTGTTTTCTGAAGTGATCGCTGAATTCATGAAATTGCCTCAAGTTTTCCATTATCGCCGGCCCATTGCGGGCATTTTGTCGACCGTGGTTCTGGCATCCGCGCTGCTGCTCCATGCCGGCCCGGGCCAGGCGCAAAAGAAACCTGCCAAGAAAGCCGCCAATGCCGCCCTCGTCAGCATCGATAAGGTGCGCGCGGAAGCGGTCTCGCAGACCATTCCCGTTATCGGCAGGTTGGTCGCCCGGCGCTCCGGCGTCGTCGCGGCCCGTGTCGCCGGACCGGTGGCTACCATGCGCGCCGCCGTGGGTGACCGGGTAAAAAAAGGCGATGTGTTGGCGGTGCTGGTGCGGGATCGTTTGCATTGGGAGCATAAGCGGCGGGTCGCCGAAGTTACCTCGCGCAAGGCGATGCTTGCGGCGCGGGAAGCGGAAATGGTGATGAAAAACCAGGAAATGCGCCGACTGGAACGATTGCGGGAAAATAAGTCAGCCGCCTACCGGGCCGCTAAGTTCGAAGACATGCGCCAGCAGGTCGTGATGCTGCGCAGTCAGGTCGCCGAGGCTTCGGCCCGGCTGCAGGAAGTCGAAGCCGATGCCCAGTTGGCCCGCATCAATCTCTCCTACACCACGGTCCGTGCGCCGTTTCCCGGTGTCGTCACCCGGCGCCATACGGACGTGGGCGCCTATGTCAATATTGGGCAGGGGGTCGTCACCATGATCGACGACGGTGCGCTGGAGGTCGAAGCCGATGTGCCGGCCAGCCGCATACCCGCTCTGTCGCCGGGGACGAAAATCTCGGTTCGCATCAACGGCCTGATCGTCGCCGCCAAGGTTCGCGCCGTGGTGCCCCAGGAAAACCCGCTGACCCGGACCAGGGTGGTGCGTTTTTCCGCCGACATGGCTGCCCTGCACGGTCACCTGGCCGGTAATCAGAGCGTTTCCGTGGCCATCCCCATCTCGTCGGGACAGGTTGTTTCCGTGCACAAGGATGCGATCCTGAAACGCCGGGGCAACGATATTGTCTTCGTGGTGGTGGATGGCGCGGCCCAGCCCCGCAACATTGCCATTGGCGATGCGGTGGGGGGACGCTTCACGGTGCGGGACGGCTTGAAAGTGGGTGACGTGGTGGTCATACGTGGCAACGAGCGGCTGTTTCCCGGCCAGCCCGTGCGGTTTTGATCGCCGCTAGGTCAGCAGGGGACGGGCCATGAACCTAATCCGCTTATCCATCGACCGGCCCATCGCCGTGATCGCGGCGGTCCTGATGATCTTGCTGTTCGGACTGTTGGCCTTGCAGACGATCCCCATTCAATTGATTCCGGATGTGCGGCAGCCGGTTTTGAACATCCAAACCAATTGGCCCGGCGCCGCGCCAGCGGAGATCGAGCGGGAGATTATTAACCGCCAGGAAGAGGCCCTCAAAGGTCTGCCTGGCGTGACAAAGGTCGTCAGCCAGGCGCAGGACGGCCGCGCCAACATCAGTCTGGAATTCAGTGTCCATCAGAACATGGACCGGGCACTTTTATTGGTGGCGAACCGGCTGGACCGGGTTACCGGCTATCCGGACGAAGCAAATGAACCGACGATCGCGACCTCGAGCACCGACGATAATCCCATCGCATGGTTCATTATCAATCCGACGTCGACGGAGGGAGATGCACAGGTCCACACCTATGGCGACCAAGTCGATGACCTGGTGCGTGAAAGACTGGAGCGGGTGCCCGGGATCTCCCGCGTAAATCTCTATGGCGGCGGCGAACGGGAGTTGCGGGTCGTTGCCGACCCTGAAAAGCTGGCCCGCTACAAGCTGACCGTTCCGCACGTGGTCGAGGCGTTGAGAACGGCCAATGCTTCCGTTTCCGGCGGCAAGGTGGACGAAGGCAAGCGCCGCTACGTGGTGCGTACAGAAGGCGAGTTCACGACCCCCGAGCAAGTGGCCGCTGTCCTGGTGCGTTCGGAGGGAAACGGCGCCACCGGCCGGATCGGGCGCGTCACCATTGGTGATATCGCCTCGGTCGAGTTTTCCCACAAATCGCCCACCGCCTATATTCGCCGCCTGGGCGTGCCTTCGCTTGCCACCAACGCCATACGTGACGCCGGCGCCAATGTCATCGAAGTCATGAACGGCGTGCATGAGGCGATACGCGAACTGTCCGAGGTGACGCTGCCAAGCGTTGGCCTCTCCATCAAGCAGGTCTACGACGAGACGATCTATATCAATTCGGCGATTAATCTGGTGCAGAATAATATTGTCCTGGGCGGCGTCCTGGCCGCCGTGATCTTGTTGCTGTTTCTGCGCTCGGGCCGGGCGACCTTGGTGGTTTCCCTGGCTATTCCGGTTTCAGTGGTCGGCGCCTTCGTCGCCATGGCCATGCTGGGACGTTCGTTGAATGTGATATCGCTGGCCGGTATCGCCTTCGCGGTCGGCATGGTGGTCGACGCCGCCATCGTGGTGTTGGAGAACATCTACCGTCACCGCCAGACCGGCGCCGACCCGAAGACCGCGGCCTACCTGGGCGCACAGCAGGTTTGGGGCGCTATTCTCGTTTCGGCCCTGACCACGGTACTGGTTTTCCTGCCGCTTCTGGTAATGAAGCTGGAGGTCGGGCAGTTGTTCCGCGACATCGCGGTTGCCATTTCGGTCTCGGTGCTGTTGTCGCTGTTGGTTTCGGTGACGGTGGTGCCGGCGCTGTCGCGGCGGCTGCTGGGCGAGGGCATGAAAAGCCTGGAAGCGCCCATGCGTCTCCCCCTTCTGGATGGTTTCNCAACAGCGTTCAGCGCCGGCGTCATGGGTTTTACCCATCGGGTTGTGAAGAGCCGCAAGCTCGCCATCACGGTGGTGGCGCTGCTTTGCGGTGCTGGTGCTGTTGTCACCATTTCGTTCCTGCCGAAGCTGGATTATCTGCCGACCGGCAACCGCAACCTGATACTCGGCTGGATCGTGCCGCCGCCCGGATACAATTTGAGCACGACAACGGCGATCGCCAAGGAACTGGAAAAGACCGTCAAGCCCTTGTGGGCCTCGGAAACCGGGCCGGAAGAAAAAGCTGGCGAGCCTCCAAAGATCAACAATTTCTTTTTCGTATCTTTTCGCGCCGCGACCATTGTTGCCGCATCCGCGATGGATCCGAGCCGGGTCGGCGAATTGATACCGGTGCTGAATGCGCCGATTTTCAAGGAACCCGGAACCCGTGGCCGTATATCCAAGAGATCTATTTTTGGCCGCACCGTCGGCGGTGCGCGCAGCATCAGTCTTGATGTCTCCGGTCCTGATCTTGACGTCATTCTGGAGGTCGCGCGTCGGGCCGACCGTCTAATCTCCAAGTCGTTGCCGCGGCGCCAGGGCAACTATACCCAGCCCAAGCCGGGCCTGGAGTTGGGCGCACCGGAGATCCGCTTGCTGCCTAATCCGGTCCGGTTGGCCGACAATGGCGTTACCGCGCGGGAGCTGGGCATGACCGTCGATGCCTTCAATGACGGCTTGCGGGTGGCGGAAGTGACGGTGGATGGCCGCCGCATCGACTTGATGCTGGTCGGGCCCGATGGCCAGATCGCGGAAACACAGGGCATCGGCAATTTGCCCATCGTCAC
>PCBT01000070.1 GCA_002731375.1 Rhodospirillaceae bacterium
CAACATATTGATTCTTATAGCATAATCTCCATCTCAGGGCATCGATTAACGAGTTCATCTGGGAAATGGGGGATAAGATGAAAAACCGGTTCGACTTCAAGGACCGCCGCGTGGTGCTGACCGGCGGCGCCGGTGGCATTGCGCTGGCCTCGGCCGAGGTGTTCCTGGCCGGTGGCGCCCTGGTCGACCTCATCGACGTCCGGCCCGAGGGGCTGGAGGCGGCGGTGGCCCACTTCAAGGGCCACGAAAACCTCTCGACCCACACCTCGGCGCTGCATTCTCCAGAAGCTTGTGCCGAGGCCCTGGACGCCGCCGACGGGCCCATCGACGTGCTGGTCCACCTGGCCGGAATTTTCGAGCTCGACCGCCTGGAGCCCGACAACCGGGAGCTTTGGGACCGCGCCATCGCCGTCAACCTGACCAGTGCCTACGACGTCGCCCTGGCCTTCCGGGCGCGGACCAATGGCCAGCGGCCGGGCCGGCTGATCTTCGCCAACTCCGTCGCCGGCGAACAGGGCAATCGGCACTTCGCGTCCTACGCCGCGGCCAAGGCCGGGCTTTTCGGCATCGTGCGCTCGCTGGCCCAGGCCTGGGCGCCCGAGGTGCTGGTAAACGCCGTGGCCCCGGGCATCATCGACACCCCCATGCCGGCCGAGTTCATCGCCAAGCACGGCGATCGCCTGGTCAAAACCATCCCGCTGAAACGCTTCGGCCGGCCTGAAGAAGTGGCCGGCCTGATCGCCTTCCTGGCCAGCGACCTGGCCAGCTTTATCACCGGCCAGACCATCGTCGTCGACGGCGGCGTGGTGATGAAGTGAGGGCGGGTGAAGTAATCATCACGCGAAGCGGCCGGCTCTCTTTCGCACCAGGGGTGGAATGGCGCCGAATTATTCGTTTACCCACTTGATTCCGCTGGGAAATCGGATTATCTCNAAANAATCCACAGAGAAATTGTGGAATTGGTATTGGCGGAGATGCGCGGCATGGCCGACGCCAAAGTAGCGACGCCAGTTGACGTTTCGGGTGCCAGAGGCGGGTGGGGCCGGGACGGCGAGGCCCAGAGGTCGCTGTTCGAGATCGTGGCGCGCCAGGATTTCTCGGACGTCACCTATTTGCTTGAATTTCACCACCCCCAGATGGCGCGGGCGGCCAGGCCGGGCCAGTTCGTCATCGTCATCCTGCATGAGGGCGGCGAGCGCATCCCGTTGACCATCGCCGNGCTCTACGGCAAGTTCCTAGAGAATCCCAACTCGGTCGATGCCTTCGGGTCTCCTTTTTCCGCGACCTGTTGGGCGAAAACGTCCTCGTAAACGTCAAACGTCCTCGTAGACGGCGGTCTCGTAGAAGGCGGTGACCACGGCCGGATTGTCGCCGGTGTAAGGTGCGTACAGCCTGTCATCGTTGCGGATGTGGTCGACAAGCCACTGTTTGATGTGGTTGACGGCGTCCCGGTCGCTGGGCGGCCGCGCCTTCTCCTTGGACGGATGCCGGTTGGCAAGGAGGTAGGTTTCGAACTCCCGGTGCTTGGCCATGTGGTCCTCCAAGTCGGGATAGCCCGTCGCCCGCATAACGCGTTCCTCGCGACGGAAATGGTAGCTCACCAGATCGACGAACGAGTCGAGGATCGTGCTCACGGTTCTCTGAGGCTTCAAGCTTTCGGTGGCCTCGTGGAGCTTATTCACACTGTCGATCAGGCTCTTGTGTTCGCCATCGATAACCGGCACGCCAACCGATAACGATTCGTCCCATTGTATGAACGCCATTTCATGCCTTCCCAATCGTAAAAGGACCGATCACTTGGTTTGTCGGTTTTTCGAACCCAATAGAAGGATTCAAAGGCGATGGCATCGATCTCTGGCCAATCACTGCTTGAAGCCGACATTCCCCAGATGACTCCCAAATTCGGCCCCGATGATAGCCGAACAGGCTCGGTTTTGGAACCATGCCCCAGACCCTGGCCTGTTGTGACGAGCTTTCGGCCACGGAGCCGCTCTCGGCGGCCCTATTCGGCCCGATTTCCCGTGATCCGGACACACCTCTCCCGGTATCCTCATGGCCTTTCCTCCGTGTAGCGTACCACGACTGGAGCCAGGATGTCCCGCCAGCCATCGGCGCTGTGCATGTTGCCAGAACGCGGGCGACGCCGCTCCAGGTCGCCGAACTGGTTGAATGGGAAAAGCGGATGATAGCAGATGCAGCCGAAGTGACCGTTGTAGGTCGTGCCTTCCTGGTCGCCGTAGGTCGGGCTGACGTCGGAGTCCATGTCGAGGATGATTTTGTTCGACGGACGGCGGTCGTGAACCCGGTCGATCTACTGCCCCGGCAGATCAGAAAGGACAGCGAGGGCGTCGTCGAGTTCCCGGAAAGGTATAAGTCCGGCATCGGTGGTGACCCTCGACCCAGGAAATTCCAGCTTCCGCCGACGGTCGAAATCCTGCCTCGAAATCCCCGCTTCGCTTTCACCCGTCGGGTGAGCCGTATCGAACCTCAGGAACGCCAAAAGATCATGATTCTTCTGGGGCCTGTTGACATGTAAGGGATTCCCAAAAGCGTCGAAAGGTGATTCAAGCTTTCTTTTGCGAGGAGGTTTGGATGATCACTGAGCGTTTGGTTATCAGGGACGAGGTTTGGGAAAAGGTCTCGCCTCATTTGCCGGGCAAGGTCACGGATCGCGGTGTGACGGCGGCAGACAATCGCCTCTTTCTCGAAGCCGTATTGTGGCGGGTTCGTACGGGATCTCCGTGGCGCGACNTGCCGCNGGCTCTGGGCAANTGGAACAGCGTCTTCCAACGCTTNCGCCNATGGGCNAAGAAGGGCGTCTTNGAGCANCTGTTCGAGNNGTTATCGGNGNANCCGGACTTCGAATATGCCCTCATCGACNGCACCATCGTCAGCGTTCAGCAGAAGGCGAGCGGCGCAAGGGGGGGACTCAAAATCAGGCCATCGGGCGATCCAAAGGAGGCCTGACCACCAAGATCGTCGCGCTGGTGGATGCCTTGGGAAATCTGGTGCGCTTCGTGCTCCTGCCTGGTCAACGCCATGACACGATAGGCGTCGCCCCCTTGATCCAAGAGCTTCACTTCGGTGCCTTGCTGGCCGACAAGGCGTTCGACGTCGACTGGCTGCGTGCGGAGCTGGACCACCGTGGCACCATCGCCGTCATCCCACCGAAAGCCGACCGGATAAGGCAGATCGTCTACGACAAAGACATCTACCACTGGCGCCATTTGGTTGAGAACTATTTCGCCAAGATCAAGGAATTCCAGGGCATCGCCACCCGCTACGACAAGACCGACATCAGCTACGCCGCAAACTTGAACCTTGCCGCCACCATCATTGCCATGCGCTTATTGTCAACAGGCTCTCACAGAATCACGATCTCATGTCGCCCGGAAACAGGTTCATTTGGGGACTGGGGGTGAAGACCCTTCCCGGCAATTTTCGCATTTCGCGGGGGTCTTGATAAGTTTTGTCGGCGGCCAGCCGATGCACAGCGGTCGCGGCGCTCGGTGTCGAGGGCATGAAATCGCGGGCAAGAACGGGCAAGAAAGAGCTTCCGCCGCAACGCGTTCATGAACAAGGCAACCCGATGCGCTGGCGGGGTGCCAGCTCAATCCAAGGTCGCGCCCAAGCAAAATCGGCCATGACGGTTTTTTTTGCCCCGAACCGAACCAGGCGGGTTGTTGTCGGCGGGCTCAGTGCGTTAGTCTGCCGTTATCTTGGTAGTCTGGCGTCATCTTGGAAGGTCTTTCAGCTTCCAACGTGTCGAGTGTCACGTGGTAAACTTGCGAGAATGCCGAAATGGTCAAAGCGAAGGTTAAGAAAGCACCGTCCCAACGGAAATCCCCGAAGAAAAGCTCCCAGTCCCGCTCCCCGAATCCCATGATCACCGTGCATATCATGGGCAGGGCCTATTCGGTGCCCGCCGAAGCGACGATCATGGGCGCCATCGAGCATGCGGGATACCAGATTGTCCGCGGCGCCGGGTGCCGTGAAGGCTTTTGCGGCGCCTGCGCCACTGTCTACCGGCTTCCCGGCGACTACAAGCTGGCCATGGGCCTTGCCTGCACGACCCTGGTTCAAGACGGCATGTCCCTGGCCCAAATCCCGTCCTTCCCGGCCGAGAAGGCGATCTACGACATCGAGGAACTGACGCCTGACGTGGCGACCATGGCGAAGCTCTATCCGGTGATCTTCCGATGCGTCGAGTGCAACACCTGCACCAAGGCCTGCGTGCAGGGGCTTCTCGTCATGGATTACATCCAGGCCGCCAAGCGCGGCGACATCGAGATGCTGATGGACCTGTCCTTCGACTGCGTGTCCTGCGGTATGTGCGTCCTTCGCTGCCCGGCCGAGATCACCCACTACAACGTCGGCGTCCTGGGCCGCCGTCTGTTCGGGCGGTACCTGCGCAAGGAAAGCCCGGAGTTGGTCAAACGGATAGGGGAGATCAGCGGCGGCAACTACGACGCGGAATACGAGGTCTTACTGGCCATGAGCCACGACGAACTCAAGAAGAGGTACTACGACCGAGACATGGAATAACCGTCGTTCACGGCCACTCGAGGCGCCTTCGGCGGCGAAACCGCAAAGGGCACAACCATCGAAATCATCGGATGCCGGTGTGCCGATTTTCCCAAGAGGGTAGGAACATGTACCCAGACTACATGCAGGACTCGCTGAAGGCGGTCGTCAGGACCCGTTCCCAACGGCTGAATCCTGCCAAGTCCGGCGAACCGGTCTATCCGCCGATGGGACCGGCGGAGCGCGAGGACGTGCTCCGGAAATTCCATCCCGACTATGAAAAGGACTCGCGCCGCCCGGTTCGTGTCGGCCCCAACAAGGGCGAGATCCTGACCACCGAGGTCGCCCACATGCTGGAGGCCCATTCCTGGATAAGCTCGGGCCTGTTCGATCTCCGGGAACCGGATCTGGAAACCGATCTGCTGATCGTCGGCGGCGGCGGCGCCGGCTGTCAGGCCGCCATCGTCGCCCTGCAAGCTGGCGTCAAATCGCTCATCGCCACCAAGCTCCGCATGGGTGATGCCAATTCGATGATGTCGCAGGGCGGCATGCAAGCTGCCGTCTCGCCGACCGATTCTCCGACCCGGCATTTCCTCGACGCCCTCGGCGGCGGCCATTTCGAGAACAAACCGGAACTGGTGCGCGCGCTCACCGAGGACGCCGCCGAAACGGTCAAATGGCTGGAGGACCTGGGTGTCGTTTGGGACAAGAACGAGGACGGCTCCCTGCAGGTGCTTCACGGCGGCGGCACCTCGCGCAAACGGATGCTGTCCTGCCGCGACTATACGGGCGCCATCATCATGCGCACCCTGATGGACGAGGTGCGCAACCACCCGGAAATGGTGGCGGTGCAGGAGTTCATGCCGGCGATTGAGCTGATCATGGATGCCAAGGGCCAGTGCGCCGGCGCCGTGCTCTACAATCTGGAGACGGAGGAATTCGTCACCGTTCGGGCCAAAGCCACGCTCGTCGCAACCGGGGGCTACGGGCGCCTTCACCTTCGGGGCTATGATACCACCAACCACTACGGTGCGACCGGCGACGGCCTGGTGATGGCCTACCGGGCCGGGGCGCCGCTGCTGTTCATGGATTCGGTCCAGTACCACCCCACCGGTGCCGCCTTCCCGGAGCAGATCTCCGGCTTCCTGATCACCGAGAAGATCCGCGCCGTCGGTGGCCAGCCGCTGAACAAGTTCGGGGAACTGTTCGTGTTCCCGCGTGAGCCCCGGGACGTGGAAAGCTCGGCCATCATCCGCGAGTGCCGGGAGAACGGCAACGGCATCCAGACCCCCAGCGGCCGAGACGGTGTTTGGCTGGATTCGCCCCTCATCGAGATGATCCACGGCGCCGGGTTTATCAACAAGCAGTTCCCCGCCATGTACCGCCAATTCATCCGCTACGACATCGACATCACCGCCGAACCGATGCTGATCTACCCGACGCTGCACTACCAGAACGGCGGCATCGAGATCAACGCCAACTGCGAGACCGCCATACCCGGCCTCTACGTGGCCGGCGAGGCGACCGGCGGTCTGCACGGCCGCAACCGTCTGATGGGAAACTCGGTCCTCGACTACAACGTCTTCGGACGGCGCGCCGGCCGCTACGCCAGTGAGTACGCCGCCAAGGTCAAGCTGGGCTCGATGTCCCTGGCCCACGTCGATGCCTACGAGAAGGAACTGGTTTCGGTCGGGATCGAGACCGACCTGGTGGCGCCGATCATTCTGCCCTCCTACACGCCGGACGACGTCAAAAAACGCCAGTTGGCGCGGGTCGGCGGCAAGCTGCCCGGAAGCTCCGGGCTGCGCAACAGGGTCCACGCCGATATCGCAGGGGATCGCCCATGACACTTACCGACGACCAACTGGTCGAGGTGGTCCGCGAGGCCATCGACCTGGAGGTCAATGGCCAGCGTTTCTACGAACGGGCCACGGCGGTGACCCGCAGCAAGACGGGCAAAAAGGTGTTCCGCCGGCTCGCCGAGGAGGAGGTCGGCCATCTCGACGAAATCGGCCGCATCTTCACCGCGATCACCGGGAGCGGCGATTGGAAAAAGATCGCGGAGCGGCGCATCGCCGGTGACGCACCTTCGACGGTGGTCGAGCAACTGGAGGCAGCCATCGCCGCCAGGGGGGGCGAACTAGAGTCCGTCGACGAGGCCGAGGCGCTGCGCCTGGCCATGAACATGGAACGGCGGGCGATCCGACTGTACGAGGGGCTTCGGGACCGGACGCCGGACCCCAAGGTGCGCGCCCTGGCCGAGCGGCTGGTCGACGAGGAGCGGTTTCATTACGACCTTCTCCAGGCCCAGGCGGACAGTTTGATGAACGTGGGCATCTGGCTCGACAAGCCGGAATTCCGGATGGACGGAAAGTACTGACATGACGGTTCGGATCTCGTCCGCCAACCGGTCGGCCGCCCTCGTCCGTCAAATCGAGGAACTCAGCGGCCAGGACCTTCTCGCCTGCTACCAGTGCGGCAAATGCTCCGCCGGCTGCCCCATGACCTCGCCCATGGACATCCTGCCGAACCAGGTCATCCGGATGGCCCAACTGGGCATGACCGACCCGCTGATCGAATCCCGGACCATCTGGTCCTGCGTTTCCTGCATGACCTGCAATAGCCGCTGTCCGAAGGGCATCAACATCGCCGAGATCATCGAGGCACTGCGGCTGGTGCGGCTGCGAGACCGTCACGACGAGCTTCGGGTGATGGCGTTGTCAGCCGGCGACCGGGCGGAACTGCCGCCCATCGCGCTGATCTCGGCGATGCGGAAACTGACGTCGTAAGGAAAGACGAACCGCGGATGAAAATCAGCTATTACCCAGGCTGCACGCTCAAGAACCATGCCCGGAACTTCGAGGATTCGACCTTGTCCTCGATGACGATCCTGGGCGTCGAGGTCGAGGAACTCACGCGCTGGAACTGCTGTGGCACAGTCTTTTCCCTGGCCACCGACGACCTCATGCATCACCTGGCCCCGGTCCGCAACCTGATCCGCGCCAAAGAGGCCGGGGCCGAGGAACTCGCCACGGGCTGCGCCATGTGCTACAACACGCTCAAGCGGTCCAACGAGCGTGTCCGCTCCGATCCCGAAAGCCTCGACGTCATCAACGGATTCATGAACCTGGAAGAGGTTGATTACCAGGGCGACGTCGAGGTCCGCCATCTGCTGGAGTTTCTGCGTGATCGCGTCGGCTTCGACGAGCTGGAGGAGAAGGTGGAGCGACCGCTGGGCGGTCTCCGGGTGGCCAGCTACTACGGTTGCCTGCTGGTGCGTCCGCGCGAAGTGGCCTTCGACGACGTCGAAAATCCCGCCGTCATGGAAGACCTGGTGGTGGCCCTCGGCGCCGAGCCGGTGCCATTCTTTCTCAAGACCGAGTGTTGCGGCGCTTATCTCACCGTCGACAAGCCCGAGATCGTCGCCGAGCGCACTTACAAGATCCTGGGGAACGCCCGCAACCAAGGCGCCGAGATCGTCGCCGTCAGCTGTCCGCTCTGTGCCTTCAACCTGGACCGACGGCAGGCCGAGACCCTTCGGCTCTATCCCGACTTCGAGGGACTGCCGGTGGTCTATTTCACGCAACTCATGGCACTGGCGCTGGGGTGCCCGGAAACGGCGCTGCGTCTGGACCTCCACCACATCGATCCGAAGCCTGTGCTGGCGCAAAAGGGGCTGGTCTGAGGGGACGGCAATGTTCTTTGGCGATCTAAAACCAAGAAAGGGGACGGTCCACATCCACAACGAGTGGTGCAAGGGCTGCGGTTTCTGCGTCCAGTTCTGCCCCCAGAATGTCCTGGTGCTGTCGCACGGATTCAACGCCAAGGGCTACCATCCGCCCGAGGTCGAGGTCGTCGACGAATGCCGGGAATGCCGTTACTGCGAAATCGTCTGCCCGGAGTTCGCCATATACGTCACCATTGACGATGATGAAGGCGACGAGGAACAGGAGAAACCCATTGCATAAGACCGCCGCAGACCCGATAGGTGTCCTCGAGGGAGCCCATTTCCTGGACGGTGACCATGCCATCACCGAAGGGGCGCTCGCGGCCGGCTGCCGGTTCTTCGCCGGATATCCGATCACCCCCTCGACCGAGTCCGCCGAACGGTTCGCCGAACGGGCGCCCCATGTCGGCGGCATGTTTGTCCAGATGGAGGACGAACTGGCATCGGTTGGCGCCCTCATCGGTGCCGCCTGGGGTGGGAAGAAGGTGATGACCGTGACTTCGGGTCCCGGGTTTTCGCTGATGATGGAGAACATCGGCCTCGCCTGCATGACCGAGACACCGCTGGTGATCGCCGACGTGCAGCGCGCCGGCCCCTCGACCGGCCTGCCCACGCTGACCGCCCAGCAGGATATGATGCAGGCGCGATGGGGATCCCACGGCGATTACCGGATCATTGCGCTGTCGCCCGATTCACCCCAGGAATGTTTCGACCTGGCGATCCAGGCCTTCAACCTGTCGGAGACCTACCGGGTGCCGGTTTTCATCATGACCGACGAAACCGTCGGGCACATGCACGAGAAGGTCATTATCCCGCCGGCCGAGGAGATCGAGGTGGTGGAGCGCAACTGGTACGAGGGCGCCAAGAACGACTACCAGCCCTTCCGGTTCGACGGCAGGCCAGCGCCGATGGTCCGCGCCGGCGAAGGCTATCGGTTCCATATCACCGGCCTGACCCACCAGGAAAGCGGTTATCCCATGGTCACCCCCGAGGCGAACGAGCGATGCGTCAGCCACTTGATCGACAAGATCGAAAACAACGCCGACACTATCATCCGCCTCGAGGAAGATCAGGTGGACGACAGCGAGATCGTCGTCGTCTCCTACGGCATCACGTCACGGATCGCCAGCCGGGCGGTTCTACTGGCGCGGGCCGCCGGTCTCAAGGTGGGCTCGCTTCGCCTGGTCACCGTTTGGCCGTTCGCCGAAAAGAGGATCCGCGAGATCGCCGGCCGGGTGCGGGCGATCGTCATGCCCGAGATCAACGTCGGCCAGATGGTCCTCGAAGTCGAACGCTGCGCGGCCGGCCAGTGCCGCGTCATTGGCGTGCCCCACTACGGCGGCGCCGTGCACGATCCCGAAGACATCCTGACCGCCATAAAGGAGGCCGGCCAATGACCGATTCAACCCAGTTCGCGGCGGAAAGCCCCATGGCCGAAATCCTGCGCATGGATAGGATGCCGCACATCTGGTGTCCGGGCTGCGGCATCGGCACCGTGGTAACCGCCTTCGCCGAAGCGATCAAGAAGTCCAGTGTCGATCCGGACAAGATCGTCGTGGTCTCGGGCATCGGCTGCTCGGGCCGGGTCGCCGGCTATGTCAATTACGATTCCATCCACACCACCCACGGGCGGGCCATTCCGGTGGCGACCGGCCTCAAGCTGGCCAACCCCGATCTCAAGGTGGTCGTGATCAGCGGCGACGGCGACCTCACGGGAATCGGCGGCAACCACTTTATCCACGCGGCGCGGCGCAACATGGATCTGCTGGTTATCTGCATCAACAACTTCACCTACGGGATGACCGGCGGCCAGGTGACGCCGACGACACCCCATACGGCCAACGCCTCGACCACGCCGTACGGCAATTACGAATTTCCCTTCAGCCTGCCGTTCCTGGCCGACGCCTGCGGGGCCACCTACGTGGCGCGTTGGACGTCGCTCCACGCCCGGCGCATCACCGGTTCGATCGAGGAGGCGCTGGTCAAGAAGGGCTTTTCCTTCATCGAGGTCGTCACGCCCTGCGCGACGCTCTATGCGCGCCGCAACCGCCTCGGCGACGGCGTCGACGTCCTGCAATACTACCAGGACGCCTGCGAGATCGAGCACGGCACCGATACCCGGACCGCGGACATCGACTACCAGGGCCCCCTCGTCATGGGCAAGTTCGTCGACAAGGAAAAACCCACCTACCTGGATGCCGTGAACAGCCACTACGCCAACGTCATCGGCGACGACTACCAGCTGTACGGCAAGACCGACCCCGAGCGCGAGGCGGAGGACAATAAACGGCGGGAAGACGGCGATGAGTGATATTCGGTTTTCCGGATACGGCGGACAGGGCGTCATCCGCTGCGCCCTGATCATGGGCAAGGCGCTGTCGCTCTTCGACGACAAACACGCCACCATGACCCAGAGCTTCGGACCCGAGGCACGCGGCAGCGCCTGTAGCTCGCAGCTCGTGGTCTCCGACGAACGCGTGCTCTATCCCTACATCTCGGAAACCGACGTTCTGATGGCGCTCTCCCAGGAGGCCTACAACAAGTACGAGCCCGAACTGCGCGAGGAGGGCGTCCTCATCATCGACGAGGACCTGGTCAAGCCGGGCTCGCCCCGGGCCGACATCGAGTTGCGGTCGGTTCCCTCGACCCGCTTCGCCGAAGAACTGGGCAACCGGATCTTCGCCAACCTGGTGGCATTGGGGTTTTTCACCGCGGTGACCGATATCGTTTCGCCGGAAGCCATGAAGAAGGCCGTGCCCGGCCTGGTACCCGACCGTTTTCTCGAGATCAACATCAAGGCGTTCGAGAAGGGTTATGACTACGGCTGCGAGGTCTTGGCCGTAGAAGGCGCGGGAGGGTAAGGATGGCAAAACGCACCGGTGTATTCGTCTGCCATTGCGGCTCCAACATCGCCGGCAACCTCGACGTCAAGAGGGTGGCCGCGGAACTGGCCGAGGACGCCGATGTCGTCTTCGCCGACGACGCTGTGTTCATGTGTTCCGATCCGGGCCAGCGGGCGGTCGCCGAGGCGATCCGCGACAACGGCCTGGAATCGGTGGTCATTTCATGCTGCTCGCCGACCTTGCACGAAAAGACCTTCCGTGACGTCGCGGAAATGGGGGGGCTCAACCAGTTCCAGTGCGAAATCGCCAACATCCGCGAGCAGTGCAGCTGGGTCCACCGCGACAAGGACGAGGCGACCGAAAAGGCGATCAAGATCTCGCGCAACGCCGTCCGGCGGGCGACGCGCAACCAGTCCCTGATCCCCATCGGCATTCCCGTCACCCGCCGGGTTCTCGTCGTCGGCGGCGGCATCGCCGGAATCCAGAGCGCCATCGACATGGCCAACGCCGGCTTCGAGGTGATCCTGGTGGAGAAGCAGCCGACCATCGGCGGCAACATGATCAAGCTCTCGGAGACCTTCCCGACGCTGGATTGCTCCCAGTGCATCCTGTCGCCGAAAATGGTCGAGGTGTCCAAGAACCCGAACATCCGGCTGCTGACCTACAGCGAGGTGACCGACGTGTCTGGCTTCGTCGGTAATTTTCGGGTCACCATCCAGCGCAAGCCCTCCTTCGTCGACCCGGACAAATGCACCGTCTGCGACAACTGCACCGAGGTTTGCCCGGTCGTCGTCCCCAACGAATACGAAGGAGGGATGACCGGTCGGCGTGCCATATACATCCCCTTCGCCCAGGCGATCCCGGCCACCTATACGCTGGACGAGGACGCCTGCCTCGGCCTCAATCCCATCGCCTGCGGCAAATGCATCGAGCCCGAGGTCTGCGAGCCCGGCGCCATCGACTACGACTTGAAGCCGGAAACCATCGTCGAGGAGGTGGGATCGATCGTCGTCGCCACCGGCTTCGATCTCTACGGCAAGGACAAATTGGGGGAGTACGGCGGCGGCAAGTACGTCGATGTCCTCGACGGGCTCCAGTTCGAGCGTATGTGCTCGGCAGCTGGGGGGACCGGGGGCAAGATCCTGCGCCCGTCGGACCGCAAAGTGCCCAAAGAAATCGTCTTCATCCAATGCGCTGGCTCGCGGGATCCGGAGCAGCACTGCGCCTACTGCTCCAAGATCTGCTGCATGTACACCGCCAAGCACGCGATGCTCTACAAGCACCAAGTGCCCGACGGCCAAGCCTACATCTTCTATATCGATATCCGCTCCGGCGGTAAGGGCTACGAGGAGTTCGTCCAACGGTCCATGGAGAAGGACGGCACCATCTACCTGCGCGGCAAGGTGTCCAAGCTCTACGAGGAGAACGGCAAGATCAAGGTCCTGGGCATCGACACGCTGTCGGGCCAGAACGTGGAAATCGACGCCGACATGGTCGTTCTGGCGCTCGCCATGCAGCCCTCCAAGGGCACCGCCGAGATCGCCAAGATCCTCAAGATCGCCCGCGACAAAGACGGCTTCCTGGCCGAGGCCCATCCCAAGCTGAAACCGGTCGAGAGCGTCACGGCCGGGATCTTCCTGGCCGGCGCCGCCCAGTCGCCGAAGGACGTCCCGGAAACCGTGGCCCAGGCGAGCGCCGCGGCGTCCAAGGTGATCGGTCTGCTGTCCCAGGACGAATTGGCGCACAGCCCCGCCGTAGCCGAGGTTCGCATGCCGCTCTGCACCGGTTGCGAGATGTGCGTCCAGGCCTGCCCCTACGACGCGATCCATCTGGTCGACGGCAAGGCCCAGGTGAACGAAGTGCTCTGCGAGGGCTGCGGCACCTGTTCGGCCACCTGTCTGCGCGCCGCCATCGAGGTCAGGAATGTCACGCCCCTTCAGGTGCACGAGATGATCAGCGCTAGCCTAGGGTGGTAGAGGACTAGGATGGTAGAGGAAATGACGGTTTCGGAAACGATGCCCCAACCGTTCGAACCCAAGATTGTCGCCTTTCTGTGCAAGTGGTGCTCGTCCGCCGGCAGCGATCTCGCCGGCGTGTCGCGCCTGGAATATCCCCCCAATGCCGTTCCGATTACCGTCATGTGTTCGGGCAGCGTATCACCCGTCTACATCCTGTCCGCCTTCAACAAGGGCGCAGACGGCGTGCTGGTTTCCGGTTGCCATCCCGGTGACTGTCATTACATGGAGGGCAACTACCAGGCGCGGCGGAAGGTCTATCTGGTTCACAAGCTGGTCGAGTTCGTCGGGCTGGAACCGCAACGGCTTCGCATGTCGTGGATCTCAGCGGCCGAGGGCGCCAAGTTCGCCCAGGTGATCAAGCAGTTCGTCGACGACCTGCGCACCCTCGGCCCGCAGGAGAAATTAAAGGCGAATCGCCGATGATCGATCCCCAGGACATTCGGGACCAGGCGCGGTCCCTGCTGGAAAGCGGCGAGGTCCGACTCGTCCTCGGCTACCGGGACAGCACCGCCGGCCCCATGGCGGCGCCCGCTTTCGTCTCGCGGCCCGAAGACGCGGACGACCTGACCTGGGATCCCACCTGCGTGCACAACCTGGCGCTCTACCTGGTTGACGAGTGCAAGAAACAGGCCGCAGCGGGTGAGGGCGGCGACCGGCGACCGGTGGCCCTCGTGGCCAAGGGGTGCGACAGCCGTGGCATCGTCGTGCTCCTTCAGGAGAAATATTTCAGCCGCGATGACGTCCGCATCCTTGGCGTTTCCTGCGAGAGAACCGGTGTCATCGACCAACGAAAGCTGGCGCAGAGACTGGACGGGCGGACGGCTGACGCGACCGCTTTTACCGGCGCTGACATCTTCCGCATCACCACCGACGACGGCGATATCGAGATCCCGGCCCGCGAGATCCTAGCCGACCGCTGCCTGGAATGCCGGGCTCCGTCGCCGGCGGTCAACGACATCCTTTTCGGAGAGGCTGTCGAGCGGACCTACGACGAATCGTTCCATGCCCTGGAAGCAGCGGAGCGGGCGTTCGGCGACGCGCCGTGGACATTCTGGCGGCACCAGTTCGACCGCTGCCTGCGCTGCTATGCCTGCCGCTCGGTCTGCCCCATGTGCTATTGCGAGGAGTGCGTCGTCGACAGTATCGTCTTTAACGTTAGCCCGGACACCAGCGCCGAGGAGAAGGCCAACCGCATCAAGTGGATCGAACGCTCGGCCGTGACCTCCGAGAACGCCGGATATCATCTGGTGCGGGCCCTGCATCTGGCCGGGCGTTGCATCGATTGCGGTGAATGCGAGCGAGTCTGCCCCGTCAACATTCCGTTGCGCCTGCTCAACTCCAAGCTTGAGAAGGAAGCCTACGAGGCGTTCGGCTACCGGCCCGGTACCGATGCTGATCTACCCTCACTGGTCGCGTCGTTTCGCGATGACGACCCCAACGACTTCATCCGCTAGCGCCGTGGAAAAGATCCTCCACAAGAAGAACCTGGGCGAGTGGGTGGCGCAGCTCGGCGCTTACGACGTCCAGACGCCGGTTTTCGGCGATGACGCGTGGAGCTACCAGGCGCTCGGCGACGGGCAGACCCCGCGGCTGGATCACCCCAACACCGTGGAACCGCCCAAGGGATTCCATTTTCCCCAGCGCGAAGTGTTCTACACCTACCGCCAGGTAAGCGGCGAAGCGCCGGTGCTGGACTCCACCGTTCCCGACCCTGCCACCACCGTGGTGTTCGGGGTCCGACCCTGCGATGGCCGCGGCGCTCCGTGCAACGATCGAGTCTTTTCCGGCGAGATGGAGGATCCCTATTACCGGGCGCGGCGCAGCGGGACCATCCTGATCGGACTCGCTTGCAACAAGCCGCCCTCGGCGAACTGTTTTTGTCTCGCGGTCGGGGGGTCGCCCCACTCCGACGATGGCCTCGATATCCTGATGACCGACCTGGAGAACCGGTACGCCGTCAAGGCGCTGACCGACCAGGGCGCCGCGCTGGTCACCCTGGCCGAGCCCCTGTTCGGCGAGCCCGGCGACCGGGACCGCAAGGATCTGGAGGAAACCCACGCCTTGTCCCGCCAACACCCACAGCGGACCCTCCCCGACATGGAGGCGGTTCCGGGTCGTCTGGAGGCGGAATTCGACTCGCCGCTGTGGTCCGAAATGGCGCGCGCCTGCATTGGCTGTGGCATCTGCACCTTCCTCTGCCCAACCTGCCACTGTTTCGATATCACCGACGAGGTCACGGGCTCGACGCCCCTCGAAGGCCGGCGGGTTCGGACCTGGGACACCTGCCAGTTCCCCGACTTCACCATGCATTCATCGGGACACAACCCGCGGCCTGACTGCGGCAGCCGGCTGCGTCAGCGGGTCTGCCACAAGTTCCTCTATTTCTTCGAAAACCATGGCACCCACCAGTGCGTCGGTTGCGGGCGCTGCATCACCGAGTGCCCGGTGGGAATCGACATCGTCGCGATCGTCAACAGGGTGGCCGGCCATGCCAAATAACATCTACCTGCCCAAACCGGGCCGCATCGCCCACATCAAGACCGAGGTCGAGGGAAACCGCGCCATCAAGACTTTCCAGGTCACCTTCGCCGACGGCGACGGATTCGAACACGCCTGCGGCCAGTGTGCGATGCTGTCGGTCTTCGGCAAGGGCGAAATGATGATCTCCATCGCCTCATCGCCGCTTATCGAAGACTACAAGCAGTTCAGCGTCATGCGTGTTGGCCGCGTGACCTCGGCGCTCCACGATCTGGAGGTGGGCGACGTCATCGGCGTCCGCGGCCCCTACGGCAACGACTTCCCGGTCGAGGCCTGGCAGGGAAAGAACCTGGTCTTGATCGGCGGCGGCTGCGGCCTCGCCCCCATCTGGCCGGTGGTCCAGACTGTGGTGGCCCGGCGGGCCGACTTCGGGGCGATCACTGTCTTCTACGGCGGCCGGACGTCGCGCGACATCATGTACCGGTCCGAGCTGGAAAAGCTCCGGAGCGACGCCGAGGTCCACCTGTCCGTGGATTCCGAAGAGGAGGGCTGGGAGGAGTTCTGCGGCTTCGTCCCGGCCAACATCGTGGCGCAGGAGCCCTCGCCCGACAACGCCATCGCCATCACCTGCGGCCCGCCGATCATGATTAAGTTCGTGATCACGAACCTGAAGAACCTGGGTTTCGCCGACGAGCAGATCTACACGACCCTCGAGAACAAGATGAAATGCGGCGTCGGTAAGTGCGGCCGGTGCAACGTCGGCAAGGATTATGTGTGCGTGAAGGGGCCCGTCTACTCCTGGGCCGACCTGAAGGACCTGCCCCAGGAGTTTTGACGACTGGACGACGCAGGTCGGGCAATGTCAATAATATCCGCTGGTCCCTGTGCTGGGTCCCAGCGACTATCAAAGGAAAAGCGGAGACCTGCCAGGTCTCGACCATCCACCCCGGCAAGCCGCGCAACCCGGACGAGCCGGGCCTCGACGAGCTGCTGGCCAGGGCCGAGCTTTTTCACTGAGGGCTACCCCCCCACCCCAACCCTGCCCCACAAGGGGGGAGGGAGTTTATCTTATTGTTATTTCAATTTTTTCCCCTCCCCCTTGATGGTCTAAGGTATGCACACATCTCTGAGCGCCCAACCGGTTGCGATTGCTTTGAAGTGATTTATACCGTTGGCGAAGGTGATGGGCCCCGGTGGTCTCGATGATCGGTAGCCATCCCAGCCGCCGAGGCGGGCGACGATCCAGGCCGCCCAGGCGAGGCTGTGCTGGGGGTGGGGGTTTTTTTGCTTTGCGGTTTTACCCTCGAGACGAGGGTTGACGGCCTTCAGGGTTTCGATTTCCTCGGGCTTGAAAGCGACGCCGGACGAGCGGGCGTCGGCGCCGTCGCGGGCCTGGACGAGTTGTTGGCGCGGGCTGAGCTTTTTAGCTGACGGTTCTAGCCTGCGTTTCTCAGTTTTCTTTAGTCGGCCGCTGCCGTCGGGCTTTCCGCCAGCGGCAGATAGATCTCGAAGCACGTACCCCGACCCAGTTCGGACCGCGCCTTGATGGTGCCACCGTGGCGGCTGACAATGCCGTGAGTGGTGGAAAGCCCGAGGCCGGTGCCCCGGTCCGGATCCTTGGTCGTGAAAAAGGGGTCGAAGACCTGTTCGCTGACCGCCGGCGCCATGCGTGTGCCGTTGTCGGAGATCTCCAGTCGGGCGTGGGGGCCGACCACCAGGTCGGGATTGGCGGCCACCGCCTCTTTGTCGACCTCGACGCGGTCGAGGATGATAGTCACTTCGCCACCTATCCTGTCCTCCACCTTGGCGATGGCATCGAGGGCGTTCGAGGCCAGGTTCATCACCATGGTGGCGATCTGGGTTGGATCGGCTACCACCCTGCCGGTGTCGGCATCGATCCGCTCGTTCAACGTTATGTCGGAGGGCACGCTCACGCGCAGCAGCTGCACGGTCTCGCCGACGCATTCGGGGAGATCGATGGTGTCGAGCAGCGCCTCGCTGCGGCGGCCAAAGGATCTGACAAGATGTACCAGGTCACGGGCCCGTTCGGCAGCCCGGATGATTTGCCCCAGCGCCGCCTTGTGAGGGTTCGTCTCGGGGGTCTCGCGCAGGAGGCGGCTGCCCAGTGCCAGGATCGGCACCAACAGGTTGTTGAAGTTGTGAGCCAGGCCGCCGGCCAGCGTGCTCAGCGATTCTAGCTTCTGGTATTGCCGGACGGCCTCTTCCGCCTTCTCGCGCTCTTTGGTTTCCAGGATAAAGGCGGTGAGCAGGGCTTGGGAGCGCCACAGCAGCAGGAAGCCGAGTCCCGCCAACACCACGAAAGCGATCACGATACCGGGCAGCAGCCAGTTCAACATGGGCTGCCCGGTAGATGCGACACGCCAGGTCAGGATGCCCAGCGCAGTGCCGTCTGCGGCGCTGAGGGTCAGCGCTGTCTGGTAATTCTGCGACGACACGAGCTCGTGTTTGAGGTCCTTCAGGCCAAAGTCCCGGCCCAGCGCCGTAAGCAGCTCGCCATCCAGGGGCTTGCATAGGATCAGCACCGAGGTCGTCGATTTGGTAATCTCCTGGCCATCCTTGTAGGTGTAGTCCGTGAACATGCTGACCGCCACTAGGTGGACGGTACCGTCAACCGAAACCAGGCCCGTCAGCGGCGACGGCGCTTCGTCCTTTGTTCCCTGGCGGACACGACTGACCAGCCGGTCCAGACCGCCCATTATTTGCCGCAACGGGTTGGCCGTGGCCCGCTCGCCGGCCCGCATGCCGTAGCTCAGCCGGTTGCTGCCGTCGAGCACGAAGATGCCATCCAGGCCGTGGCTCTCGAAGAGGTAGCTGCCGACGTTGTCGTCGGCTCACTCGGCATCGGGCTCGTACACCATGTTGGCAACTGCTTCGTCCCAATAGCTGTTGTCCAAAGCCAACTTGGCGACACCGCGAAGTTCGGCCGCCAGCACCGAGCGCATCAGGTGACGCGAGTCGTCGATCGCCAAGCGGTCCTGGCTGCGGGCGGCGAAGTAGGCCAGGCCGGCGATGGCAACGACGCTAATCACGAGGATCAGGCCCAGCGGTAGCACCAGATGGCGCAGGTTGGGCGGTGGTGTTCTGGAATCGCGGCCCATGGGACTACTATATTGCGCTGGCGCCGGTGGGGTCAGTCCAGCCTCTTGGTGAACGCCAAGCGCGAGGAGGGCTGGAAGCCGCAACGGTAGAGGAACGCTAGCAGATCGAAGCTGCTGTTGGAAAGCGTACTTTGCACCATATCCACGTGCAGCGCCGAGAGATTCATCATGAGCTGCGAGAGCAGCGCCGTACCGACGCCGCGAAAGCCATAGCGCGGGTC
>PCBT01000071.1 GCA_002731375.1 Rhodospirillaceae bacterium
AAGAATCAAGAAAATACTTCCAGTAAGTACGGACCGTGTGCGCAGAAACATTACGTCATCTTTCCCTTCGACCGGGTCTTACACAATCAAGCCGCACCTTAACTACGGCGATGCGCTTACCGGGAAGTAACCGCCATATAATCGGTAACACGCCAGTAACAACTGCAAGCTGGCACGCCGAATCCGCTGTTGCCTTGATCTAGATTAACCGAATTTCCATTTTTGCCGATTTTGCCTATAGCCGAAGAACTCGATATAACTCGCATAGCAATGTTCTGTGTACTTGCAATATCGACAGAGCATCGACGTGAAGGGAATACTTAGAGTCAATCTAAAATAATTTATCTTCGGTTCGATAAAAGTAAAAGTTAGCTTGTCTTGTCGCAAATACAAGTCAAGTCATAAAATACATTGGGAAAGAAATTCTAGATATTTATAAACTTGATCTTAAATAACTATTATTTTTATTTGTAATAACTTAAATTTTTATAGTCTTGCATCGTGTGAGCAAGACTTTATACATCCCGTTCATGTACGGGATGTACAACCCAGCCTTCGCAGAAATCGTATGATTACGGCAGATTGGCGCCAAACGCCAAACTCCTACCGTTCTACATAAAAATCTAGGCCTCAACGATGCTGAGACTTGCCTTCCTATAAGACGGTCCCACCGCCGATCTTAGGCAGGACGAACAGCTCGCTATCGGGCTGGACCTCCTCGAGGTATGGATCTTGAAAAATTTCGCCATCAACGGCGACGGCCATCGTCTCCTGGATCAGTTCGCCGATTCCTGGAATGCGGGCATCAAGGGCGCGCACAATCTCGCGCACCGTCGTGCCCGCAATCTCGAACTCGGTCTCGCCATCCGCATATTGCTCGCCGACGCTGCGCGGCAGCAGCACGCGCGCCATAGCGGCGGCTCAGTCACCTTTGGCGTCGATAGCCGCAAGCAGCTTCGGCGGTGAGATCGGCAGGTCCGGTACCCGCGCACCGACCGCGTTGGCAATCGCATTGGCCACCGCCGCCATCGGCGGGATGATCGGTACCTCGCCAACACCGCGCACGCCGAAGGGGTGGCGCGGATTGGGTACTTCTAGCAATACCGCCTCGATCATCGGCAGGTCGGAGGCGACCGGGATACGATAATCGAGAAAGCCGGGATTTTCCAGCCGGCCATCAGCGTCGTAGATGTACTCCTCGTTGAGCGCCCAGCCGATCCCCTGGGCAACGCCACCCTGGAGCTGGCCCTCGACATAGCCCGGATGGATAGCGCGGCCAACGTCCTGCACCGCGGTATAGCGCAGGATGGTTACGCGCCCGGTCTCGGGATCAACCTCGACGTCGCAGATGTGGGTGCCGAAGCCCGGCCCGGCGCCGCTCGCATTGAGCGCACCCTTGCCGTTGATGGGGCCGCCGGTACGCGCCGAGTTGCCAGCGATCTCAGCCATCGACATCGGCTCGAAGTCGCCCGCATTGCTACCCGCTGGCTTGGCACAGCCATCCTCCCAGACCACCGCATCAACGGGAATGTCCCATTCCTTGGCGGCGCGCTGGCGCATCTGGTCAACGACGTCTTCGGCGGCCTGAATCACCGCCATACCGGTGGCGAAAGTCACGCGGCTACCGCCAGTCACGAAACAGTAGCCGACGGAGTTAGTGTCGGCAACTATCGGGCGCACCTTATCGACATCGATGCCCAGCACCTCTGCCGCCATGATCGCCATCGAGGCGCGCGAGCCGCCGATGTCGGGGCTGCCGGTGAGCACCGTCGCGGTACCGTCCTCGCTGATCTGCATTGACGCGCTCGACTCGCCGCCGATATTGAACCAGAAGCCCGAGGCCACTCCCCTGCCCTGGTTGGGTCCCAACGGTGCCGCGTAATGCTCGTGCGCTTTTGCCGCCTCGACGGTCTCCAGATAGCCAATCGGCCCGAACTTGGGACCATAGGCGGCCTGGGTACCTTCCTTAGCGCCGTTCTTCAGGCGCAACTCCAACGGGTCGATACCGATCTTGCCGGCGATCTCGTCGAGCACGCTTTCGACGGCAAACTCAGAGATCGGCGCGCCGGGTGCGCGATAGGCCGCGACCTTGGGCCGATTGACCACCACGTCGTAGCCGACCACGTTGACGTTCTCCAGGTCGTAGGGCCCAAAGGCACACATGGCACCGGGCCCCGCCGGCGAGCCCTGGAAGGCACCAGCCTGGAACTTGAGAGTCGCCTGGGCAGCGGTGATCTTACCATCTTTGGTGACGCCAATCTTAACTTCCATCGCCGAGCCCGAGGTCGGGCCGGAGCCGCGGAAAACCTCCTCGCGGCTCATCACCATGCGAACGGGCCGCCCCGCCTTTTGCGACAGGCGCACCGCCAGCGGTTCCAGATAGATCACGGTCTTGCCGCCGAAAGCGCCGCCGATCTCGGCCGGGGTAACGCGAATCTGCGCCATGTCCATCCCCAGGGCCTGGGCCGTGTTGCCACGTACCATGAAGGCACCCTGGGAGGAGCACCAGATGCGTACCTGGCCGTCCTCAGTGGCCTCGGCGACCACAGCGTGGGGCTCGATATAGCCCTGATGCACGGGTTGGGTGGTAAACTTGCGCTCAACCACCGCGTCGGCCTTGGCGAAGCCGGCCTCGACGTCGCCGAGATTGAACTCCAGGCGACTGGCTATATTGGACGGCTTGTCGGGCGTTGGCGTAACACCGTCGGTAAACAGGTTATCATGCAACACGGGCGCATTCGGCTCCATCGCCGCCTCGACGTCGATGACGTGTGGCAGCAACTCGTAGTCGACCTCGATCAGCGATAGGGCCTCCTCGGCNGCTGCNGCGCTCGTTGCCGCCACCGCGGCGACNGNATGGCCGTCATAAANCGCCTTCTCGCGCGCNATNACNTTGCGCGCCATGTCGCTGTAGTTGAGNTGCCCTTCGCCGAANGCGATCATCTTGCCCTGGCCGGGATTGGGAAAGTCGGCACCNGTGATCACCGCCTTNACGCCGGGCAGAGCCTCAGCCTTGCTGGTATCGATGCNGCGGATGTTGGCATGNGCATGGGNNCTGCGCAGCACACGGCNGTGCAGCATGCCCGGCAAAGCCAGGTCNGCGCCGAACTTGGCCCGTCCGGTTACCTTGTCCGGACCGTCCGGACGCAAGGTGCGCTTGCCTATCCACTTGTAATTTTGNGACTGTTCACCCATCGCTTAGGCTCCCCTCATCTCNGCAGCCGCATCTTGCACCGCGCGNACCACCTTGTCATAGCCCGTNCAGCGACAAAGATTGCCAGCTAACCAATAGCGGATCTCNNTCTCNCTCGGATNCGGNTTGCGCTCCAANAGTGANNTTGCNGCGACNAGNATACCCGGCGTGCAGAAGCCGCATTGNAGCGCTGCCTCTTCCAGNAAAANCCGCTGCAACGGATGCANCTTCTCNCCCTCNGCCATGCCCTCGATNGTCTCGATCTNGGCGCCCTCGGCCTCNACCCCGAGCACCAGGCAGGAGCACACCAGNCGGTCATCNACGNTGACGNTNCAGGCGCCGCANTCGCCNGAAGAACAGCCTTCCTTGGNNCCTGTCAGACTAAGCTCGTCGCGCAGCGCATCGAGCAGGGTCTGCTCGGTATCACAGAGAAANTCAACGGGCTCGCCGTTGACGGTGGTGNTTACGTGATGCCGTGCCATTGCTTAGCTCCCTGCCCGATCTTTAGCNATAAGGGCGACGCGCCGNGCCAGCACGCCCGCCACCTTNGTTCGATATTCGGCAGTNCCGCGCTTGTCGTCGATCGGNCGGCAAGCGGCGCTGGCAGCNGCAGCCAATGCGTCGAGCGCGGCCTCATCGAGGCTGCNNCCGGTGATCGCCTCCGCCGCNGCATCGACNCGCAGAACCGTCGGCGCAACNGCCCCCAAGGNGACCCGCGCGGCACTCACNTTGCCNCTGCCGTCGAGGCTGAGACTGATGCCAACGCCGACCACGGCGATGTCCATCTCGGTGCGNGGGATGAAGCGCAGATAGGCGTCAGACGCGTTCGTCGGACGCCGCGGCAGGCGGAAATCCACCACCAATTCGCCCGCTGCCAGCGAGGTCTGCCCCGGACCGGTCGGAATATCCTCGACCGCCACGTCACGGCTGCCGTTCGCCCCCACGACAGTGCATATGGCGCCAGCCGCGACCATGGCGGGTACGCTATCGGCCGCGGGCGAAGCATTGCAAAGATTGCCACCTGGCGAAGCCCGGCCCTGAACCTGTGTCGAGCCGATCAGCTCGGTCGCCTCCACGACGCCCGGCCAAGCCGCACCGAGAGCCGCATGTTCACCCACCGCCGCGCCGCATACCGCGGCACCAATGCGAAATCCACCATCGTCATTGCCGATGGTGCACATCTGCTCAATGTGCTTCACATCCACGATCAGCCCGGGCCGCACCAGACCGGCGCGCATCTGTACCAGGAGGTCGCTGCCGCCAGCCAACACGCGCGCATCGCCGCCGGCCTCGTTCAGTAATGCCACCGCCTGATCCAGGTCGCGCGGCGCTTCATACCGTATTGCCTTCATCGCCTCACTTCTCTTGTTAGCTTTTCTGCAGGAAGCCCAAGGCGCCCGGCATAGCAGGGAATCGGGACTTCCGCTACCCCGCTGCGCAACATAGCCCCCGCCCGCCTGCCGCAAGCTTGCCCGTCGGTCACCGTCTCTCTTCAGGGGTCCGCAGGCTGGTCGTCGGACGCACGCGCCCGGCTGATCAGGGTCGCGCCGCCGTCCACCACCAGCGTGTGGCCGGGCTTGGCTTCGAGATCGCTTGGTTTGCCGAGCATCATTTCTCCAATTACTGTATCTGCCCTTCGCCCTTGCTCATGGCGGCCCATTGCGCGGGCGTCACTAAGGAGATCCAGCTCGGTCCCGCGGTGATTGTAGTACCGCTTTATGATCCGGCACGCCTGTTGGCGGAGATCGGCGTGGTCGATTCGTTAAGCGGCGGGCGCCTGGTGCTCAGTGTCGGCAGCGGCTATCAGCCCTACGAGTTCGACCGCTTCGGCAAGGATCTGACCGATGCCCAGGGCATGCTGACGAAATTTCTCGACATGCTGTTACTCGCCTTCGGGCAAGAGACCTTCGCTTACGACGGTCGATACTATCAGCTGCCCGAGACCCATATCAGCGCCCGCCCTGTCAATGACATACCAAACATCTGGCTTGCCGGCGACAACCCCTTCGGCCACAGGCTTTGCGCCCAGCGCGGTCTGACGCCCATGTTCACCGGACGTTGGCTAGGGGCTGAATACCAACGCACCATGTGCGCGCGCGTCGCCGAGATGTTCGCAGCGGAAGGGCGCGATAGCGAGACTATGCCGCTTGGCGTGCAACGCTTCATGTGCGTCACGGAAAGCCCGGAGAAGACGCTGGCCTATGCTGACAACTGCCGCCACCAGATGCGGCTGACCTCAACGCTGCGGCGGCGCGCCGAAGTGATGGACGGCGGCATGATGACGGAAGTGCCCCTGCCGGATGAGATTCCGCTCGAGGAGATGGCACAGAACCTCCTGATCGGCGATTGCGAGATCATCGCCGAGCACCTCTGCGGCAAGATCCGCGCCTCACGTGCCTCGCACTACATGTTTCACTTCCAGGTTGGCGGATCGTCACACCGCAAAGCGTTGGTGACCATGGAAACTTTCATACCGAGATCAAGCCGATGGTAGAGCGTGAGTTGGAGCCAACCTAGGCTTTAGTGGGAATGCGCTCGGCGCGCAGCTGGGAGCGGCGTACTTTTCCAGCATCGTTGCGCAATGAATAGGTGACAAACTCATAACTGCGCGGTGTCTTATAGCGGGCTAGACGCTCTTTGACAAACTCCGCCAACATGGTGTCGTTGAGTTTGTCGTTCCAGTCGTCATGCGGCTGTACAATGGCGTGTACGAGCTCTCCCATATCCTCGTCTGGCAAGCCAATCGCCACTACCGTATCGACACCCGGATGCTCGGCCAGCGTCGACTCAACCTCGGCCGGATAGATGTTGGCACCGCCCGAGATGATCATGTCTCCACGGCGGTCACCGAGATAGAGATAGCCGTCCTCGTCGACGTAGCCAACATCGCCGAGAGTCTCCCAGCCCCCATCCGCGACTTTGGCCTCTGCGCCGATATAGTGATAGCTAGTTCCGGGTCCGGCTTCCGGCATCAGATAGACTTCGCCCATGACCCCGGACGGACAATCTTTGCCATTTTCGTCGAGAATGCGCACGCTAGAGCCCCGCACGGTCTTACCGACGGTACCCTTGTGCGCTAGCCATTCCGTGCCGCTGCACCAAGTGACGCCAGTACCTTCAGTGCCGCCATAGAGCTCCCAGACGCGCTCAGACCCAAGCCAGTCGATCCAGTTCTGCTTGAGCCAGACCGGCATGGGTGCCGCGACATGGCTAACGATACGCAAACTCGACAAATCGAAGGCCTCGCGCTCGGCCGCATCGAGGCGCCAGATACGGTGCATCATGGTTGGTACCATCATCACCCATTCAACGCAGTGCTGCTCGATCAGGCGCAGAGACTCCGCCGCGTCAAAGCGCAGCATGCCCACCACTTGGTTGCCGCGAAAGAGGCCGCGATGCGCCATGATGAAGGGCGCATTGTGATAGAGTGGGCCCGGGTTTAACAGGCAGCCCGCGCTCGGCATGTCGAGGAAATCCTCTTCATCCGGATCGAACACCGCCGGATTATGATCGACGATGATCTTGGGCCGCCCCGTGGAACCGCCACTCGACATGGCCTTCCAATAGTGCGCGACCTTGGCCGGCATGGGCCCGTCGTCATGGCTTGTGGCCGTGAAATCCGCGGGCAGGACTGTGGTGCCGGGCAGAATTTCCGGATCGGGACCGATAACCAGGCGCGGCTTGGCCACGGCGATGATTTCCTGCAACTCCGCCGCCGGCAGGCGCGAGGACACCACATGCGGTGTCGCCCCCAGCTTCCAGATCGCGAACGTGGTCTCGAAAAAGCGATTGCCGTTGGGCAGGGCAATGGTGACCAGGTCGTCCGCTTCCACGCCGAGCTTGGCAAGCCGACGCGCCCGTTGGTTCGTGGCGCGCTCGAGCCCGCCCCAGCTTAGTTCACCTTCTGGGTGGATCAGGGACACCCGGTCCTCGCCGAGCAGCGCCGCGTAGTGGCCCGGGATGGCGCCCAGTGGTATTTTGCCCATTCTCTTAAGAGACCCGCACTTCCAACAAAGCCAGACGACGCTCCTTCAACACCACCTGGGCCGCGTGCGCAAGCGCTGCCGGTAGCTCTCTGCCCGCTTCGACCGTCTGCGACCAGGCACGATGGGCCTCTGCGAGTTTGGCAAAATCGGGGGTCGGCGCGAGAGAGGTCAGCGGCATCGCATTGGCGCGCGCGGCATAACCATCGGGGAATATCTCGAGAGTGGCCCGACGCACCGCGTCCCATGCGGCGTTGTTGAGCACGACGAGCAGAATTGGCAGTTCCAGCGCCTCGGCAATCTGATGGCAGGCCGTAGGGTTGGCAAAGATATAGGAGCCATCGCCGACGGTCGCCACCACGAGCCGA
>PCBT01000072.1 GCA_002731375.1 Rhodospirillaceae bacterium
AGGCGCTGCTGAGGTATATTAGTGCGTCCAGTTCGACGCGAAGACGCTCTAGGGCCTCACCGAAGCCGGTAGCAAGGCGCAACTCGTCTGTCGTCGGACAGGCTAGTTCCGAACGGGAGAAATGATCGAGCATGGAGGATGTAACTTTGGATAAAACACAGGGCAGTACAGTTGGGCCTCAGGAGTCCGTGAAGTTAGCCCGTGAACCAATGGTGCGCACCGTTGCGATGCCGGCTGATACAAACGGCAACGGAGTTATATTCGGTGGCTGGGTGCTAAGCCAAATGGACATAGCTGGCGGCATCAAGGCGCGCGAAGTAACGCGGGGACGAGCCGCGACCGTTGCAATAGAAGCGATGAAATTTCACTGCCCGGTTTCGGTTGGAGATATAGTAAGTGTGTACGTGGGCGTCGAACGGATTGGCAAAACTTCGCTCACAACGAATATTGAAACCACCGTCGCCCGGTCTGACCGTCCCGGTGAGGAACTCCTAGTCACAGAGGGGAAGTTCATTTTCGTCGCTATTGACGGCCGAGGCCAAGCCCGACCAATCCCGAGGTAAGACTTATGGCGCGAAAGCCCAATTACAATGAATAGGTCCAGCGGCTCCCTAACAATCACAGACCACCCCACCGATCCGATTGAGATCGAGTGCAAGCAGTGCGGCCGCCATGGGCGCTATCGAAAGGCGGCGTTGATTGAAAAATACGGCAGCGATATCGTATTGCCCGACCTATTGGCGCTGATTGCTGGCGACTGTGAACAGCGGACGTCGCGACTAGGCAACCGAGGCTGCGGGGCTATCTATCCGGCCCTTGCTCGGACCGAGAGGCGTAACCCGCCCCTGGAGTTCAGCTAACGCGATAGAGGAACATCAATGGCTAGATATCTAAAGCTACCTAGTGGCAAGGAAGTGGTCTTAACAACCCACGCTGAGAAGTATTGGCAATTTTACGTATTTCTGGCTGCCGTCACCCTTACTGTAGGCTTTTTGCGACTAATGGATTCAGAAATGGGATATGGAGGGGTTCTCGATTATGTATATTACGCTCTTCCAGGGATCGCCAATGTGGCAATTTATTTTTTCGGCTATTACATAGAGGCTTTAAAACAAGACCAAAACGAATTTTACAACCCCGCCTTTGGTATTAACGACGACGAGAACCACTTCATCGAAGGCAGGGAAGGAGAAGGATACGGCAGGCGGTATATGGGTACAAAGCCAACCCATGTGCAATGGGCGCGAAGCGGTGGCGACATCCTTGCAGCGCCTTTTTTGGCTTGGGGTTTAGGTCTTGTCATAGCGGCTTTCTGGCCGAACATTAGGTCTTGGTATTATCAACTTTAGCCCGTGAATAACTCCCACGCCCCTTCTTTGGCCTGACCTTCCTCTGCCGGAACGTCGGCGTCCGTAGCGCCCTCGCTATTGGATTGGTTCGCCGCTTCGACTTCCCTGACGATGACATCGATCAATTCTCCTACCGGGCTGGCCGGTGAGCCGTCTTCGAGGCGGGCGACGGATTTGGCCAAGGCGGTGACGGGCGTTCCGTATTGCAGGGCAATCGATAACAGAACACCAGCATCGTAAAGCATCCCGTCGAGCAACGTGCCGCTCTTACTCCTGGCACTAAAAAAGGCCTCGCGAGGGAGGCCGGTGCTGGGGTCGTAGCCAATGCTGGCGGTGAGCTTCTGTTGCTCGATTTCAATCGTAGTCGTAATCGCTGGCCGCCTGTTCGGCATCTTCGTCCTCAAATTCCGTCTCCTCAAATGCACAAATGCCCTTTTCCAGATCGACCGTCAGCAGCCGAACCCCAAGGCGTTTTTGTATTTCACTAAGTTTGGGGCGGCGTCGGGTGAGCCCTGTATAAACCGCCGCCTTAACGTCGATCAGGATCACGTTCGGCGTTCCACTATCGACGGCCACCAAGTCCACGGGGCCTCGCCCGGCAAAATTCGTAAACACGAAATAGCCTTGGCTTAGCAGCCAGCCCAAGGCCACGCTCTCAGCATGAGCGCCGCGCCTATGGGGTTCATAGAAGGCAGCTATTTGCGCCGCCATTCTCTCATCGCCAATCCGATGCGGATCAGGAGGAGGCAGATGGTTAATCCAGCGACGGCTACTGCCAGCATCGCATCGAGGCCGCCCCAGGTTAGCCAAGTGGCCGCTGCCGCGCCCCCTACCCCAGCCGCGATGGCGAGGCGGGTCATCATGGCATGTGCGGAGGTGGCCCCGATTGAAGCCGCCAGCTCGCGCTCCAGCCGGGCGATAACGGCGTCAGTCGCATGGGGCAGGCCGCCGCTCTGGCCCTGGTGCCTCGCCATTTCATCAATCAGCCGGCTGGCCGGACCGCTGCCCAGAATAAGCTGGGCCAAGACAAACAGATCTTCCGAACTGGCCTCGCTGGTGGTCAGACCCGAGGGGGCACCGCCGGCAGATCGGTAAACATCGACGAACAATGTGCCCTGCAGCCGTTCCAGCGCGTCCCTATCCGTCAGCAAGGAGACAATGATAAAGGCAAAGGCGTTGCCCCCGACGCTCCAGACCACTGCATGGACCAGGGAATCAAGCGAAGACAGACCAAGTAGTAGTTGCGGCCGCAAGGCGGCGAATTGATCCAGGTTAAGGGGTAGCGGTGTTACCTATTTGGCGAAATCTATTCGCATACGCGTAACAACTCCCCGAAGGTCTCCATCGACTGTTCGCGCCGACCATCCTCAATATCGTGGATCAATGCAACCAATCGGCGGATCGCCGGTGTTTCGACGTTAGCCTCCTCCGCCAAATCGGCGATGATGGCGATTTGCGCATCCACCTCGGTGCGCCTTTTGCGAATTGCGAGGTCCCGCCAGATACCCGAATGGGTCTTGGCCGAGTGGCGGTTGAACTCGGCCAGGTCGGCGATGCTTTTCGCGACCATTGCCTTATCGGCATCGGCGGCGAAACAGATTGGCTCGAAACCGTTGAAACCGACCGGCTCGACATCGCGCGCCAGTGTTGCCGATATAACCTCGGCGCCAAGTGTGCGCCAAACCGGAAAACGGGCTGGATCGGCGAAGTTTCTGGTCATTGAGTCGTTGTTGGTCGCAGTCGCAAACAGCATCGCGCCATAGCCAAGCTTGCCCCACAGATAGCCCCAGATGTTTTCCGTCAAAATGGCGTCGGGGTCAAATACGCGCAGCAAATCGCACATGGCCTGGGTGCGGTCTTGCGTGCTGCCATCGATTTCGCCGACTACCACGGCGCCTCGATTGCCAAACATGATCTCGCCTGGCCCGTGCCAATCGGCACCAAAATTGATGAAGGCGCCCATCGTCCGCCTAGTGCCGACCTGATCGCTGATCTCTAGCTCATTCAGGCCGTTCTGCGCCGACAAAACAAAACCGTCCTCGGCCAGATACGGCTTAAGACAGGTGGTCGCCTCGGCGGTGTGCTGTGCCTTGACCGCCAGCACGATCCGCCCAAAGACGCCTTCAACCTGATCTGGCGTAAGGGCGGGAATGACAACCTCGAATTCCTCTACCGGCCCGGTAATTTTTAAACCGCTGGTACGGCACGCCGTGACATGTTCTTTGACGATATCGACCAAAATCACGTCGATACCCGCCCGCGCCCAATAGGCGGCAATGGTGCCGCCGATGGCACCGGCACCCCAGATCAGAATTGGTTCGGCCATGGTTCCTCCAATAATTTTCGTGTTTCCTCGACACCGATGCGCCAAAGTTCGAGCATGTCGGAATCGTCTTTTTGATAAGCCCCACCAAAACAACCATCGCCTAGCAGTTCCCGGACGGCCGCAGGGCCGACCATCTTCAATCGGGTGAGATCGACCATCGGCTTTTCCTCCTCTGGCATGAGTACATTGGTCAGGCGGGTCCAGGGAAAATTCTCAAACCAGTTGGCGTGCGAGGGATTAGGGTCGATCTCCTTGGCCTTGGCCAGCGTGCGGGGTGCCATCCACCAGTTGTGGAGCTTAATCGACATATCAGGCCTCTCGGCCATTAGGTCCTGGCACAAACTGCCGATGGTTGAATTTCCTCCGTGGCCGTTAACGATTAACACCCGGCGAAACCCGGAAGTATGAAACGATTGGATGATATCGCGGACTACTGCCTGTAGGGTCTCGACCTTGAGAGAGATTGAGCCCGGGAACGTTGAAAAATAGGGTGCGCAGCCGAATGGCATCGCCGGATAGACCGGTACGCCAAGCGGTTCGGCCGCATCAGCTGCGACCTGCTCCGCCAGGATAGCGTCAACACAGAGCGATAGAACTCCGTGCTGCTCGGTGGAACCGATCGGCAGGACACAGCGGTCATCCTGGCTCACGCGAGCCTCGACCTGCATCCAGTTCATATCCGTGATACGCATTCCTTAAATCTCCACAACGATGTTGCCAATACGCCCTTGGCCTTCTTGCGCTCCATGGGCATCCGCGATCCGATTAAGCGGATACGTCTCGGTGATTGAATGAGTGAGACGGTCTTGGGCCATCAGCGATGTCAGCTTGCCGATCGCCGCCGCTCGTTCGGCCGGCGAAAGCATGTAGACCTGAACGAAGTTGATCCGTGCGCCTTTGTAGCCGAAGCCGTAATAGTCGAACTCAAAGCGCGGCCGACGGGTCGAGGAATAGGTGCCAATGGCACCTTTGGCCACCAGCACCCTGGCGTCAATTTCGGCATTGGCGCCGAAATCGACTTCAACGATGCGGTCAATCCCCCTGCCGTCCGTTGCCTCCAGAACTGCCGCAGCCACGTCCTCTTGTTTGTAGTCGATGGTAAGATCGGCACCGAGCCGGCGCGCTAGTTCCGCTTTCTCCGGAGAACTTGTGGTGGCGATAACGCGCGCGCCGGCTGCCACGGCTAATTGAATGGCGTAGCCGGAAACCGCCCCACCACCGCCCTGCACGAGGACCGTCAGTCCATCGACGGGGCCATTCCAGAAAAGAGCATTGTGAGCGGTGCAGGCCGGCACGCCGAGACAGGCTCCGGCCGCAAACGACGTTGTGTCCGGTAATGTCACCGCCAAGGCCGAAGGCAGTGCGACGTATTCGGCGGCTGTGCCATCGGCACGGCCGAATTGAGCGTTGTAGATCCAGACCCGTTGACCAATGCGTCCGCTATCAACGTTCGGTCCGACCGCTTCGATCACGCCGGCGCCATCGCTATGCGGGATGATGCGTGGGAATTCCAGGCCGCCGCCACCCCAACCGGCCCGTTTCTTGGTGTCCGACGGATTGACGCCCGAGGCATGGACGCGCACCAGTACCTCGTCGGTATTTGGCCGCGGCGTATCCAGCGTGCCGACCTGCAAGACGTCCGCTGCCGGACCCAGTGCCTCAAACCAAACCGCGCGCATTGGCTAGCCCAGCACCTGATGATAGGGCGTTGGATTTTCGTCCATATCCCAGAATTTTCTGCCCATCGTCAAAGCCCGCCAATAGGCTATTAATCACCGCTTGTCTCATCATATTTTCATTCCTCGTCCGTTGGCGTGGGCCCACGCCTATAGTTACTCCGCCGCCGGCGGTGTCAGGCCAGCTGCCCCGCCGAAAAATTCAGCACGGTTGAACATCCCACGTTCGCTATCTAAGGTCGCGCGCCAGGCCCGAGTGGCCTTCATATCGACGGCTATTTCCGCCGCATCGAGGATGACGCCATAATCGGCGGCGGCCTGCTCGATCGAGACAAAACCGTCCAGAATATCGTCAAGGACCTCTTCGGCCGGCCGCGATAGGGGATTGCCCCAGCCGCCACCTCCCGAGGTGATGACCCGCAACAGATCGCCCTTTTTCAAGGGGTTTCCATCGCTCATCGATTTTAGCTCATAAGCATCGTTGCTGTCGGGATTGACGATGATCCGGCCCGCTTTGCCAGCAAGACCACCATTAGTGCCGAAGGCGGGGTACTTGCAATTGTCGAGGCGGATCCCTAAGTCGGCCTCGTCGGCCAACACACGGACATCGCGCACAATTCCGCAACCGCCGCGATGGAAGCCGGCGCCACCAGAATCCCGATGAACCCGAAATGCTTCAATGCGCACACCGAACTCCATTTCGGCGAATTCGATCGGGTAGTTTTTCTGCGCCACGTAATAGACCGCGTCCAGCCCATCGGCGTGAGGCCGTCCGCCAAAGCCGACGGCAAGACCCTCGATGCAAAGGTCGATCCGCCCGGTCTTGTGGTTTTGTGAGCGCAGATAGTAGAGCACATAGACACAAGAGGCCGCGGCGGCCTGACCGCCGGTAGCCTGGGCTAAGGCACCGAAGATCGCGTTGTTGACCCGGATCATGGTGTGTGACCTTAAGCCCAGGGGGGCCGGAAAGACCGGATCGACGATACTACCCGGGCGGGTGACAATTTGGTCGATGACCCGCTCAAAGCCCGAATTCATACGGATATTGGGATTGTGCATGGTCATATAGAGGCCGGTCATGAATTTCGGCACGCTGTCGTCCATGACGAAGTTGATCGGTCCGCTAGCCTGATCCTCGCTCTTGGAGAAATCATAGACGATCCGGCCATCACCCTTACGGATGGTCAGATGCACCGAAAAGGGATCGTCAGATACCGCGTCGCAATCAATGAAGTCGCGGAAACTGTATTCGCCATCGGGCACCCGGGTATCGAATTCTCGGCGCAAGGCGTCGGCGGACTGGTTGAGCATGAAGGCAAACGCGTCTTCCACCGTATCGGCGCCAAAGCGCGTGATCACTTCCTCCATGCGCCGTTTGCCAAGACCGCAGGCGGCCATAATCGCCTTGAGGTCGCCTTTGAGCATTTCTGGGAAACGGGAATTGCGCGTGAATATGCGGAACACCTCCTCGTTCAACACGCCTTCACGCATCACCCGCACCGGCGGAATCATGATCCCTTCCTGGAATGTACTGATGGCGTGTGGGCTGATCGATCCTGGAACCATGCCACCGATATCCCAGAGATGGCCCCAGGCTTCGGCGAAGGCTATCAGCCGGCCATCAGCGAAAACCGGCATGACAAACACCATGTCCGGTAGATGACTGACACCGCCGCGCGAGGCATAAGGGTCGTTGTACCAGAAGAGATCCCCGTCGCGCATGGTATCGGCTGGATAATCATCAAGAATGGCATCGACTAGGTTGCCCGCCAACGTCAGGCTGGTGGAGACGACCAAGTTGCCATTCTTGTCGAGGAACGCAGTGAAATAATCTTTTTTCTCGCGAATGAAAGGTGACATCGAAGTACGGTCTATAAGAGCTTCCATTTCGGACCGCGCCGCCTGCAAGGCGCCGTTGATCAACTCAAGTGTTACGGTTTGATTGGAAGTGTTGGTCATTGGTCGTGGGCCTCTGCGCCATTTTCGGTTATCAGCAGACTGCCATGGCTACTGACGGCGGCGGTCTGCCCCGGCAAAAGCACGGTCGTGGCGTCAAGCTGGTCAACGATCGCCGGGCCTCGAATGCTTTGCCCGGCAAGCAGGCTCTCGCGTCGGTAAACCGGCGTATCCTCGAAACTACTGCTGCCGAAATGCACCAGCCGGCCGCCGGATATCTCAGAGGCCTCGTCGGAGCCTATTAATTCGGGCAAGGATACCTTTTCCATGACCCCAGTGGCAGTAATTCGGAAATTGACGATCTCGACTGCCGCCGTTCGGTCTGCGAAGGTATAGAGGCGTTCGTGCAAATCATGGAAATCCTCAATCAGCCGCGCAATCGCCGCTTGATTGATATCGCCTTCCGCCACGTCGACGGTGATTTCGACCCCCTGTCGAGTATAGCGCACATCGGCGGAACGACGATACCTGCGCCGTGCTAGGGCCACGTTTTCGACTTCAAGCCGGACCTCGGCGTCACGGTATAACTCTCTGAAACAATGGTCGATGGCGCCCACATCATAATGGGGCGGGCGCTGCACGCGGGTGCGCACGAAATCGTATTGAAGATCGGTCGCCAACAGGCCGGTCGCGCAGAGAAGGCCAGGGTGACTTGGCACTAACAGTTTCTTGGTTCCCAGCAACCGTGCCAATTCACCGCCATGGACGGGCCCGGCGCCACCGAATGCCGCTAGCACGAAGTCCGCCGGATCAAGGCCTTTTTCGACCGACATCACTTTCAGGGCACCAACCATGGTGTTGTTGACAATCGCCAGAATGCCCAGAGCCGCATCAACCGTGCTGATGCCTAACGGCCCAGCGACGTACTCATCGATAGCCGCTTTGGCCAGCGCCGGATCGATCTCAATCTCGCCATCCAAAAGACATGGCGGAATTCTGCCGAGCAGTAGATTAGCGTCGGTGACCGTCGGCAACTCGCCGCCCTTGCCATAACAGGCCGGTCCGGGATCGGCGCCGGCGCTGTGCGGTCCTACCAGCAAACCGCCCTCCGCTGTTACCGAGGCAATACTGCCACCGCCGGCGCCGATAGTGTGAATATCAACAATCGGAACCGACAACGGAAACGGCCCGATCTCACCATCGATGGTGATGCTCGGCTGGCCCTCGCGGATCAACGTTACGTCAGTACTGGTGCCGCCCATGTCGATGGTGATGATGTTGGCCTCGCCGGCCAGCCGTCCGACGTATGCCGCTCCCTGCGCGCCCGCTGCCGGCCCCGAAAGCGCCATTTCAACCGACTGCTTGGCCGCCTGTTCTGGAGAGAACACACCACCGTTGGATTTCATGATGTAAAATGGAACATTCAGCGCGCGGTCCTCCAGACCGGCGCGCAGACGGTCAATATAGCGGCCGACCAATGGTTGCACGCTGGCGTTCAGCGCGGTCGCCATGGCTCGTTCGTATTCGCGAAACACCGGCAGCACGTCGCTGGAGGCTGAAAGTTCTACCCCGGGTAGTTCCTCGGCCAAGATTCCCAGAGCGTGCCGCTCATGGCTGGCGTTAACATAGGCATGGAGAAACACGACCGCGACCGCCTCAATCCCGAGTGCGCGTAGTCGCTGGGCNGCCGCCCGGCAGGCGGCATCGTCGAGTTCCTGGGTAATGCTGCCATCAAGTTCGGCGCGCTCGGGCACTTCCAGAATGTAGCGCGGCGGNATCGGCCGTCGGGGTTTGACCCAGGCATACAAATTTTCCTTGCGCGGCACCTCGGCNCGGCCAATTTCAAGAACGTATTTAAAGCCGTTGGTGACCAGCATTCCGGTCTTGGCTCCCTTGCCCTCAAGGATTGCGTTGGTTGCCACGGTCGAGCCATGGAAGACCGCAGCCACGTCGGCATATCTGACACCGGCCTGGGTGAGGATCTTGTCGATGCCGTCGAAAAACGCACGCGACGGATCGCTTGGTACGGAAGGGATTTTGGTGGTCCACAACCCGCTGCCATTTCGCTCGATCAGGATTACGTCGGTAAAGGTACCGCCGATATCCAGGGCTAGGGCGTAGCTACTCAATTTTCCATCCTCGTGGTCTTCCAGATTTGTCTGGTGTTCTTTTCAATTCTAGGGCGTGCCATTGACTGGCAATGTTTGGCCGGTGATGAACCCGGCGTAATCCGAGCCCAGGAACAGCACTGCATGAGCTATATCATCGGGCCGGCAAAGGCGGCGCAGGGGTATCCCCTCAATCAATTTCTTCTGTCCCGCCTCGCCATATGAGTTCCATTGGCGTACATAATCCGGGCTGCTGGCCATGAATCCAGGCGCCACCGAATTGACGCGGATGCCGAATGGCCCCAACTCCTGGGCCAGTTGTCGCACCAGGCCGATCTGGGCGGCCTTCGACATGGCGTAGCTTTGAATCCCGGTCAGGCTGGTGCGTAGGCCCGCCGGACTGGAAATAATAATGATTCGACCATCGCCTACCCTCTTCATCGCAGGCACTACCGCCTGCACCAGATTGAAAGCACCGTTGACATTGACATCGAAAATCGCCTGCCAGTCGGCCATCTCCACCTGTTCGATCGGTAGCTTCTCCTTGCCGACAACACCACCGGCGGAGTGCACAACAACGTCGATGGCGCCGCTTGCCGATGTTTTTTCGATGCTGGCGATCATCATGGCAACCGCNCCATGGTTGGTGATATCGGTGGCGTGAGTGGTGACTTTCCCTCCGTCGGCAGGGACCGCCGTCGTCACCACCTCGCCCAACTCATCGGTCAGAATGTCGGTGGCATGAACATTCGCGCCACGGGCCGCGAAAGCATGGGAGATCGCGCGCCCGATGCCACGGACAGAACCGGTTACCAGAATCGTCTTGCCTTTGTAGTCAATCTGCATGGCCTCATGCTCCCATCCGCAGTTGCGGGATCTTCTCGACAACACTTTCAAAGGCAGCATGAACTTCCTCGCCCGACCGGTCGGGCGTTGATAGAACCCTGAGGGTTTGCAGGGCGCCGCGGTCCTCGCCGAAATTGGTGAACGTGCCGCCGATATCAACACCAATACGATATCCCATGATCATCCGTCCCCGTTCGCACCGACGTTGTGGCCCGTGGTGGCATCGTGCCTGACACCACCGTTTTTTCGCATCATGATCTCGGCGCCGGCTTCCAACAGGGCTTCAATTATCCGTTTGTGTTTCCTGCGAAATCGGTTCGTGACGCTGGCGATGTTTAACGCGGCGACCACATCGCCGTAATTGTTAAAAATAGGCACTGCGGCGCTCGACGCTGCCGGGAAACGTTCCTCTATATGGATGGAATACCCGCGCCCTTTGATTGTCTTGAGGCGCTCTCGAAAGATTTCCGCATCGGTAATGGTATTTTTGGTCAGTGCCTCGAACGAACAGTGTTTGATATAGCGCTCGATGACATCCTCATCGGAATAGGCCAGCATGGCCTGTCCCAAGGAAGTACAATAGGTCGGTAGCACCGGCGTCTCGGTAATGTCGTAGCGGATGACCAGGGGGCTGAGCACGCTAGATATGACCCGAACGTCAAGGTCCGGTGTAAGGATCGCTAGGATAGTTGTTTCTTGCAATTCCTCGACCATCCGCTGCATGACGGGTTCGGCGGCGCGAACCAGTGTCAGCAAATGGCCGCCAACCCATCCGTGAGCGCTGCCACGAAATGCCGGAGTAAGAATGTACCGGTCGTCAAGGCCGCGCTCGATATAGCCGCGCTCAACCAAAGTGCGTAGAAGCATGAACGTACTGCTCTTTGGAAAGGCAAGCGCCGACACGACGTCCTTCAAGTGCTTGGGTTCACGCACGCTGCCAAAATATTCGAGGAGTTCGAGAACGCGCGCCGCCGATTTCACCTGACTTGTCATTCAATATTCACATATGTGACCTTGATTCATACTCGTGAATTATAGTTGACCACACTAAAATCATCGTCAACAATATTAACTAAGAAAATAAACTGGGTGTTATCAACTGGAAAAAATAGGTAAAGCAGGGATCGGATCTTGGATCGCAGGGTAGCGATTGTGACAGGTGGTGCGCGCGGCATCGGGCGCGGGTGTGCGCATGACTTGGCGGAAAATGGCTTCGATCTGGCGCTGGTGGATTTGCTTGAAGACGGGCTGTCCTCGACGGCAGAAGAGATACGAGCCATGGGCCGTGATGTGATGACCTTCACCGCCGATGTGGCGCTGCATCAACCGGCCCAGGATATCGTTGCCAAAGTGGCTTCGGAATGGGGCCGCATCGATTTTCTACTCAACAACGCTGGTCGCGCCATGCCCAAAGGCCTACTCGAAATTAGCGAGGATGAATGGGATCAGACGATTGATCTCAATCTGAAAAGCTGTTTCAATTATTGCCGCGCCGCTGCGCGAACAATGTTGGATCAGGCCAATGGCGGGCGCATCGTTAACATGTCCTCGATCAATGCCCACAGTGGCGGCGTCACAAGTGCCGTCAGCAAGTTTTCCTATGCCGCCGCCAAGGCGGGGATCCTCGGCTTGACCCGCGCGCTGGCCAAGGAATTGGGCCCGAAGGTTCATATTAATGCGATTTGCCCAGGTGTGATCAAAACCGAGCGCGGCAACGATATGATCCGCAACCGTGAGCCCGATCTGATCAGCGGCATCACGTTGGACCGCCTCGGCACACCCCGGGACATTGCACAACTGGTGACCTTTCTTGCCATATCGGAGCCGTGTTTCATTACCGGCCAAAACTTCATCGTGGATGGGTTCCAATGGAAACTGTGACACGATGCTCCATGCCGGCCAACGTTAGGGGTCGGATATCCCAGACCGGGAGATCTTGACCAACCGGAACTGCCCCGCGCCTAGGCACGGGCTTAAATTTGCGCACATCAAAAGGAGAAAGCCATGACTCAGAGACTTTTACGAACTCTTATGAGACCCAGCCTCAAAGACCTTGCGAAAACTGCGTTGTTATCGGGACTTGCATTGGGCCTTGCGTTCACAGCCGCACCCACGCATGAGGCCGAAGCAAAGGACAAGTTCATCTTCGCCAATTCCAGCGCCTACAACACGATGGACCCCCAAGCTCTGTTTGATGTTGGCCGGGTCGCCTACAGACTTAATCTTTATGATGGCTTGATGCGCTGGCTTGACAACCCGCCCAAACTCAATCTTTGGCTGGCCGAAAGCCACAAAATCTCCAGTGACGGCAAAAAATACACCTTTAAACTGAAGGATGCCAAATTCCATGACGGTTCGCCGGTCGAAGCTAAGGACGTCGTCTATTCGACTGAACGCATCTTGGCCCTGAAGAAGGGAGCCGCCTCGCTGTTCGTCAAGGTATTGAAGCCGGGCACGACCAAGGCCGTCGATCCGAAAACCGTCGAATTCAACTTGGTAAAACCGTCGGCGATCTTCCTTGCCACGATTCCCGAAATTCACATCATGAATTCGGATCTCATGAAAAAGCATGAGAAAGGCGGTGACTGGTCGTCGGCTTGGGTATCCAAGAACGACGCTGGCTCCGGTTCCTTCAAGCTGAAACGCTACGATCCGGCCAAGGGCTTTCTGGCTGAACGCTTCACCGATCATTTCTATGGCTGGGGCGATAAGTATCTCGACGAGATCGAGTTCCGCACGGTCGTTGAAATCAACAGTCGCGTTCTCGGCATGATGAAAGGCGATTTTCATGGTGCCGACGGATATATGCCGCAGGACCAGATCAAGCGCCTGAGAACCTCGAAAAACGTCAATGTGATGGAACAGGAATCCATGCGGATTTTCTACTTCATTATCCACAACGCCAGGGCGCCGATGAACGACATACATTTCCGCAAGGCGTTGTCCTATGCGTTTGACTATGATGGTTTCATCAAGAACATCTTGAGCAACTCGGTCGCCCGTAATCCGGTGCCACTGCCGAACAACATCTGGGGGGCTCCCTCGGGCGTGAAGGGTTACACCTTCGACCTTAAGAAAGCTGCTGAGCATCTGGCCAAGGTCAAAAAACCGATCCGAGAGATCACAATCGGTGCGCTGGCCGGCTATGGTCAGACCGAGCAGGCCGCCGTGCTGCTGCAGAACGCGCTCGCCAAACTCGGCGTGAAAAGCAAAATTGTTGCCGAAACATGGCCAGTGGCTTCGGGCAAGATGCGCAACGAACAGCAGATGTACGATCTGTTGCCGTTGTGGAAATCGACCTATTACGCAGATCCGAACAACTGGGTTGGTGAAATGTACTATTCCCCGAATGTTGGCTCTCGCAATAACAGCTGGTATAAGGATGCCCAGGTCGACAAGTGGATAGCCGAGGCGATTGAAACGACGGACCGCAAGGTCCGCGAGGCCAATTACGCCAAAGCCGCTACCAAGGTGATGGACGATGCCGCCGGCATCTTCGTCTACAACACTAAATGGTTTGGGCCTTACAGCAAGAAGGTTGACGGCGTACGTTTCAGCCCGATTGGCAACGCGCAGGAAATGCGCTGGGTCTACTTCAAGTAACTCAGCCAGGATACTTTAAGCGGTCGGGCGATTATCGCCCGACCGCCCTTTTCTTTTTGGTAGTCCGAGATTAATCCTTGAAACTTTTTGTTCTTATTCTGAATCGATTTTTCTGGTTCTTCCCGACGGTGTTGGGATTGATGATAATTACCTTCGGCATCAGTCATGTGATCCCCGCCGATCCGGTCGCTTTCCTTGCCGGCGATAACGCCACCAATGAGCAAATCGAGGCGCTGCGCCATCAACTTGGCCTCGACCAGCCGCTGCACACTCAGTTGACCAATTACATTTTTAGGCTTTTTCAAGGTGATTTCGGCGTCAGTCTGTACACCTTGCGGCCGATTTCTGATGATCTGTCCAGCCGCCTACCGGCGACACTGGAACTCACCCTGGTCTCGGTTCTAGTTTCGGCCATGATCGGCATTCCGCTTGGTGTGTTTTCGGCCGTGCACCGCAACTCTGCGCTTGATCATTTCCTGCGCATATTCACGGTCTCGGGTCTGGCCATGGCCAGCTTTTGGTTTGCCATTCTTCTGCAATTGCTGTTCGCCATGGAATGGAACCTGACACCGCTGCAGGGGCGGGTTGAAAGCTGGGGACCAGATGTGGTGACCGGCTTCTTCCTGATCGACTCGATTATCGCCTGGGATGCCGAAATGCTGTGGGACACCGTCAGCCACATGTTCCTGCCGGTGGCGACGTTGGCCTACCCTGCAATGGCGACCATCGTGCGCTTCACCCGAGCCGGCGTTCTCAACGCGATGAACAGTAACTACGTGCTCTATGAACAGTCTATGGGTTTTCCGCGCAGCGTCATCATCTGGAAATATGTACTGCGCAATGCGCTGATCGGCACCATCACCCAGATCGGCTTGATCTTCGGCGTGCTGATAGCCAACGCCGTTGTCGTCGAGGCGGTCTTCGACTGGCCGGGCCTTGGTTACTACGCCGTCCAATCAATTCTACAATCGGATTACAATGCCATCATGGGGTTCACATTTGTCGTTGGCGTGATCTTCATCATCGTCAATCTGCTGGTTGATATATCCCATGGATTTATCGACCCGCGGGAAAGTCGATAGAGACGGCGTCGAGATGGAGCTGACCCGTTTCCTGATCAAGAAATTAGTCGAGGACCGCGTCGCATTGCTCGGCGTAATGCTAATTTTTGCCCTCTTCTTGGCGGCGTTTTTCGCCCCAGTGATAGCAACCTTTCCAGCCGATGTCGCCGAATTTCATCCGAAAAACCGGTTACTGCCGCCGGACGATACATTCTGGTTCGGCACCGACCGCATGGGTAGCGATATCTACAGCCGGGTGTTGTTCGGCGCACGTATCACGATCACCATCGCCATTATCGCGATTGGAGTGTCGGTATTAGTCGGAGTGCCGGTAGGGCTGATTGCCGGCTATTACCATGGCTGGTTCAGCGAAATGCTGATGCGGGTATCGGATATTTTCCTCGCCGTGCCACAGATCGTTCTGGCCATCGCCATCGCCCAAACTCTTGGCCCTTCGATCGAGAATATCATCCTGGCACTGTCGGCCACATATTGGCCGTTTTGGGCCCGCCTGGTCTATGCCGAGACCCGTTCGATCCAGAACGAAACGTTCGTCGAAGCGTGCATTGCACTTGGCGCTTCACCGTGGCGGATCATGGTTTTGCATATACTGCCGAATATATCTTCGTCGATAATCGTGCGCACCACTATCGGCATGGGTGGCACGATTCTAACTGCTGCGACCCTTGGTTTCTTGGGCTTGGGTGCACCCGCACCGTCACCGGAATGGGGCCGGATGATATCCGAATCCCGAGAATTTTTGCCCATGGCCTGGTGGTATGCCACCGTGCCCGGTATTGCGATTTTCCTGGTCGTGATGGGCTTTAATCTGTTGGGTGACGGGCTTCGGGATATTCTTGATCCGCGCATTCGCCGGAGCGTCAGTCATGACGACTAAATTTCTCGATGTTCGTGATCTGGAGGTCAGCTTCGCTACGGATCAGGGAATTGCCCGCGTCCTTGACAAGGTCAACTTCTCGATCGGGCCAGGTGAGATCGTTGGCCTGGTTGGAGAGTCAGGCTGTGGTAAGACCACGTTGGCGCGCACGATTTTGGGGGTCTTGCCCGAGAATTCTGCCCGCATCAGCAATGGCGTGATTAATTTTGATGGCGAGGATTTGCTGCAGAAATCGTCGGAAGAGCTCTCGGCTAATATCCGCGGCCGTGTCATCACCTTTATCCCACAAGACCCGTTCACATCGTTCAATCCGGTTTTTACTATCGGCACCCAGATTATGGAGTTGATGCGCTGGAAATCGCCGCGCCGCGACGATCCGCAATATGTCAATAGCCTAGGCAAGATTCTGAATATATACCCGCGAGCTCGCTACAAAGCCGATTACCAACAGGTCTTGGAGCAACTGCGCGAAGTACAACTGCCCGAGCCGGAGGCCGTTCTGGCGAAATACCCTCATGAGGTCAGCGGCGGACAGCGCCAGCGTCTGATGATAGCCATGGCCTTGTTGCCCGATCCAAAACTGATCATCGCCGATGAACCAACCACCGCACTCGATGTGACGATCCAGGCGCAAATTCTAAAATTGCTACGGCAATTGGCGCGGGACCGCAATGTGGCGATCCTCTTCACCACCCATGATCTGGGCACCACTTACGAAATCTGCGACCGGGTGACGGTGATGTATGCCGGCCAGGAAATGGAAGCTGCACTGGTCGACGGTTTCTTCAATCGCCCGTCCCATCCGTACACCAAACGTCTGCTGGAAAGTCTGCCCAACCAGGAGCATGGCATCGAGGGCATTCCAGGCGATATTCCGAGTTTGATTAACGCACCACCCGGTTGCCGGTTCCATCAGCGCTGCGACTACGCGACCGGCGAGTGTTCAGTGAGCCGGGCCGCATCCACCGAAATTGGAACCGACCACATGGTACGTTGTTATCATCCTGTTTCAAGACCCAAGACCCAGACCGAGGCCGCATCATGAGTGCACAGGAATTGGACGACACCATTGAGGCCGCAACCGATCGCCCGATCCTTGAGATTCAAGGTCTGAAAAAATATTTCGCCATTCGCAATGTATGGAAACGCCGCATCGGCTGGCTGAAAGCCGTCGACGGTGTCAGTATTTCCGTTCAACGCGGCGAGATCATTGGCGTCGTAGGCGAAAGCGGTTGCGGCAAATCCACGCTCGGTAAAGCCTTGATGGGGATCCACCAGCCCACCGGCGGGAAGATCGTTTTCGAAGGTAATGACATCACCCATCTCAAGCCGAACCAAAGCCGCGAATTGCGTAGCCAGCTGCAATATTCCTACCAGGACCCAGGCGCATCGCTCGATCCGCGCTGGAAAATTCGCCGCTCGCTGCATGAGCCGCTGATCATTCATGCAGACCTAGTCCATGAGGAGCGCGACCAGCGGGTCCATGATATCCTAAAGGCGGTTGGCTTGCCGGAAGGTCATCTGGACCTTTATCCGCACGAGATCAGTGGCGGCCAACAACGCCGGGTCGGGCTCGCCCGCATCCTGACGTTGCAGCCGAGCTTGATTATCCTGGATGAACCGACATCGGGCCTTGATGTCTCAGTTCAGGCGACGATCATCAACCTATTTCTTGATCTGCACCGCACCTTCAAGCTGACCTATCTTTTTATCTCGCACGATCTATCGGTTGTACGGATGATCTGTAACCGCATCGCGGTGATGTATCTTGGAAAGATCGTTGAGATCGGCGATACGAAAAACATCTTCAAAAACCCGCGCCACCCCTATACCCAATCGCTGCTGGCGGCGGTGCCCGAGATTGGCGGCCGCAAGATCACCGATGACTTCTGGCTTGAGGGTGAGCCGCCGAACCCGGGAAATCTTCCCTCCGGCTGCCGCTTCCGGACACGCTGCGAGAAGGCACAGCCGCAATGCGCCGAAATTGATCCGCCATTACGTCGGGATTGGCCCGGCCAGGAAGTCGCCTGTCCCTTGGCCGAATAGTGATTTATCGCCGTGTGCCCAATGGCTCAGGCGTTGTCTTTGCAGTATTGCGCGATCTCTGCATGGGTCGCGAACCAGACGTCGGCGTGGCCGCGGATATACTGGATCAGCATGTCAAGTACGCGGATGCGTGAGCGGTGGCCGATGATATGCGGATGCATGGTTAGCAGAAACATGCCGCCTTCCTCATAGGCGCCATCGAATTCAGCCATGAAGATTTCCAGAACGCTTGACGGTGGCGTATAGGGCCGCAGGGCCGAGAAACGGTCCATGTTAAAGTAGACGGCGTCATCGCGTATCCATTCGACCGGCAGTTCAACGATGCCGGTCGCCTCGCCATCCTCTGTCAACTCATAAGGCTCATCATCAGCCATCAGCGAGCTGTCGTAGATCAGCCCCAGCTCGCGCACGAAAGCCAGGGTATGTGGGCTGAAGTCCCAAGACGGGGTGCGCATGCCAACCGGGCGCTTGCCGCAGATTTTTTCCAGAGCATCGGCGGCACGCATCATTAAGTCACGTTCGTCGGTTGGCGGCAATTTGCTGTTGAGCTCATGTATCCAGCCGTGAATGCCTATCTCGTGGCCTTCGTCGGTGAGGCGACGCTGTTCATCGGGATGGATTTTTGCCACAACAGCCGGCACGAAAAAGCTGGCCGGAACATCGTATTTGGCAAGCAATTGGCGGATACGCGGGATCGCCACGCGGCCACCGTATTGTCCTTGCGAAAGCTTGCCTGGCGAGTTTTCACCCCAGCGCAGGGTGCTCGATTCATGGTCGGAATCGAATGATAGTGCCACCGCCACACGGGCGCCGTCCCTCCATTGCTTTGGTTTGAGTGATCGTCCGGCCCGCACCTTGTCGACGATCGTCCGCCATTGTTTGTCCGGCCACTGCCAGGGCTCGCCCTGGGTGTCTGAATTCACCCGGTTGGTTGACATCGAAAACTCCTCTTGAAAATTGATGGAAGCGGAAGAAGCTGGAGATCTAGTCTACAATATCATGCTTTCGACCATCACCAATCCTCGTGTCTGTTCTTTCACGAACTACATCAACGATATTGTTTGATGAGAGGTGTCCGGCTTTTGTTGGCCATGTCCACGCTGTTTCAGATGATGGTGGCGACCCTTCAAATTGCGTTTCCCGTGCTGTCGCCAATCCGAACAGCCGAAGCCGGTGTCGCGATCATCCTTGATATGGGCCAGGTGGTTTTCGACGGAACCGCGCAGAAAGTTCTTGATGATGCCGATCTGCGGCAACAGTATTTAGCGATCTAGCGGAACACAAAAAGGCACCAAAACCATGAACGCCCCATGAACTCCCCTCGAAACATAGGGAAAATATTGCTCGCTCGTTCGTTCTCCCCGTCAGGTCAGTAGGATGTCCCGCATCTTCCGGTTATCGAGACCAAGTTCGGCGGACAGTCGCGTCGCCGTGTATCGGTCAGTTGATTCGAGCATTAACCCCTCGTCCAAAATTCTATCACTAGGAATGCCCCCCGGTCGCGCGTTACCCGCAATAGATTGTGCCCAGAAGGACCCGCAGAAAACTGCGCTTTGTTAGGTAATTCAGGGTTGCGGCGATAGCTGGCTGAACGTCTCGTTGACAGCCAGCTGGGGTTGCCGTAACCCATGAGTAGCCAGTTTGCGAAAACAGATACACAGATTCCGCTACTGGCGCGCGGGTTGCTCATTACCGCGCTCCGTCCGGTCGATAACCGGGTAGCGGAAACCAAAAGAAGTGGGTTGCGGCCCCGTCACAATCAGGCGGGGCCGTTCTAATTCTATCGCCGCGCCGTCCTGATCGCATGACTGAAGTTCCTGCTGAACAGCTTGGGCGATACAGCCCGCGTGATCCGCTCGGCGTCTTTGTAGAACGGGAACTGCTTCGGTATTCTGCCAGAATTTGCAAGGTAGTAGACGACGCGCAACGGGTAACGCTTGCGGAGATGCTTCCGCTCAAAGATTACTGGCGCGCCCGTCCTCGTCTTTCCGACAAATCCGCGCGGCGATGCAACAATTTTGCGTGGCCGCAAACGTGCTGGTACGCCCTTGCCAGTGCGCTTGGTCTTAACCTGTTCCGATGGCACGGCCAGATGCCCGCCGCCACGCGGACGCTTGATGCCGCCCTTGGTCAAGACTTGTAAATAGTCTCTGCCTTCGATATCGCGCAGCGTCGTGGTCAGGCGGGTCTTGTGCGATTTATCGATCCGCATGATTGCGCTAAAGAAACGCCGGTCGCGGACCTGAACAGAACGCGGGTAGGTTTTCTCCACGACATGCTTACGCACTGCGAACATCGTGTCATTCAGCGTCTTTGAAAACGCGAACGGCAACTGCTTCTTGCCCAGCTTATCCAGCGACCGGGAGAGCTTTTTGTAATTGCTACTGACGTCCATCGTCATCATATCGACGCACCCCCTTTCGAGAATAGACGCGCCCGCTTGGGATGACGCGGCGACGCAGATGGCGCGAACGTAAAGCGCGCGCAACCGGGTTGCGGTTTTTCTTTTTTCGCTGTTTCATGAGCATTTCACGGCGGGCGACGGTCAGGACATGGCGGCGGAAATGCCGTCGCCCGCCGCGCACGAACCGCCGGGAGTGCGCGGTTTGTGTCTGCCCAAGACGCAAAAATCCAATATAAGATTCTAAGTAACAACTGAAGCCGCCAATCGTCAACACTTTTTTTGCCATGTGTCGCAATTTTATTTTACCAGCACCTTGAGGCCAGCGCGCAGCAGTTCCATCCGCGTGCGACCGACCGGCTCACCGTAAACCGCGC
>PCBT01000073.1 GCA_002731375.1 Rhodospirillaceae bacterium
CCCATCGCCGTAGTCCCGCACCCGGTAGCCAAACTGCTGCCCGATGAAGTGGCGACCATCGCCCGCAATGTGGTTGATGAAGTGATCCGCCTGTGGCAGGACGATGCTGAGGCACTGCGTGCAGAATTCAAGGAAAAGGCGCCGCCAACGAAATCGCGCTTGCGTTATCGATCTATGTTCGAGGGTAATTTTTCCGCTCCCGACGCGCCCGAGCGCCTGAACGGCCCCGACGATCTGGAAGGCGTCAACCGTCTGTTCTACAGCCGGGGCTGGACCGACGGCCTGCCGATTATTCCGCCAACGCCGGAACGTTATGAGAAAATGCTTGGCAATCGCGGCCTGGACCCCAAAGAACTGTTAGCCCGGATCGAACCGCGCCAGGGCGAGGCGACAGTGGCCAAGGTGGCGGTCAACGGCGTCATGGCGGGTTGTCAGCCAGATCACCTACCGGTCCTGGTCTCGGCCGCCAAGGCCCTGGGCCATTCGGATCTCAATCTGAAAGCCTTGAACACCACCACACATCCCTGCACGGTTCTGGCCTTGATCAGCGGGCCTATCACAGAGAACATCGACGTCAACACCACCTACAATGTCATGGGCCAGGGCAGCCTGACTAATGCAGCCATCGGCCGGGGCATCCGCTCCATCCTGCTGAATATCGGCGGCGGCACGCCGGGCATTCTGGACCGGGCCACCATGGGCACGCCGGCCAAGTACAGTTTCTGCTTCGGCGAAAATCTAGTGGAGAACCCCTGGGGTGAAACCCTGGCCATGGAGCGCGGCTTTGGTGCGGAACAGAGCACCATTACGCTCTGCGGCGTGGAAGGCCCGCACAATGTCAACGATCACTACGGCAAGACGGCGGAGGAAATCCTGCAGACCATCAGTGGCACCATGTGTTCGCCAGGCCTGAACAACAGCTATCTGGGCGGTGAAATCATGCTGGTCCTGGGCCCGGAGCATGCGGATATCATCCACAAGGACGGCTTCTCAAAGGCGGATATCAAGAATTATCTGATTGAGAACGCCTTCATCCCGGCCCATGTGTTGTCCGAGCCGCAGCGCGTGATCATGCGTCAATACGTGCCCGAACGCCTGTTGGCGGATGGCGACGGAGGCGCTAAAATCGCCACCAGCCATGATGATATTCAGCTGGTAGTCGCGGGCGGCGCCGGACGTCATTCCGCCGTCATACCTTCGTTTGGCAATACCCGCGCGGTGACGGAGGTGATCAGAAGCTGATGAAACTGGCCTGCCTGCCCATGTATGACCTGGATCCGGTGCGGGATGCCACGGATGCTTGGTGGGACGGCCTAGCCAGGGCCTGCCGGGCGGAAAGTTTCAGCGATGTTCCCGACGAGCTTTGGCGCGGTGGTACACGGGAAGATTTTTGGCGTGCGCCGGATCTGTTGTTGAGCCAAACCTGCGGCTATCCTTTGCTGAAGCATTTCATGGCGCATCTGACACTTCTGGCTACGCCGATCTATGGCGCGGACGGCTGTTATGGCGCCAATTATTGCAGCCTGATCGTGGTCCATGCCGAAAGCAAGGCGGAGACGCTTGAAGATCTGCGCGGCGGTATCTGCGCCATTAATGATTGGGATTCTCAATCGGGCATGAACGTGCTGCGCCATACCCTAGCACCCCTGGCCCATGACGGACGTTTTTTTGCTGGGGTCAAGGTAGCGGGCAAACATCAACTCTCCGTCGCCATGATAAAGCGCGGTGAGGCCGACGTGGCCGCTATCGATTGCGTCACCCATGGCTTGATGTCCCGCCACGATCCGGACTCGGTCGCAGGCACCCATGTCCTGGCCCAGACCCAGGCGGCGCCCGCACTACCATACGTAACTGCCAAACATACCAATCAGACGGACCGGGCCCGCCTGCGCGCCGCTTTGAACCGCGCGCTGGAAGACCCAGATCTGGCAGATGCGCGGGATGCGTTGATGATCAAAGGCTTCGCCGACCCGACATTGGCGGATTACAAAATCATGCTGGAGATGGAGGCCGGTGCGGCAGCGGCGGGTTATCCGGTCTTGCAATGACGGACTTCGATTACATCATTGTTGGCGGCGGCTCTGCTGGCTGCGTCTTGGCGGGACGCTTGTCGGAAGATCCGGGCACGCGGGTCTGTCTGTTGGAGGCCGGGCCGCGCGACACATCACCATTCATCAAGGCTCCGTTGGGCCTGGGCGCTACGGTGCCGAGCAAACATCTCAACTGGGCTTTCAAGACCGTGCCCCAAGCCGGCCTGAACGGGCGCTGCGGCTATCAGCCTCGCGGCAAGGTGCTGGGCGGATCCTCCGCCATCAACGCCATGATCTATATCCGTGGCCACCCCTGGGACTATGACCATTGGGCCAAACTCGGCAATCCGGGTTGGTCCTTTGCCGATGTACTGCCCTATTTCAAAATGTCGCAGAACCAGGAACGCGGCGCGGATGACTGCCATGGCACGGGCGGGCCATTAAATGTCGCCGACCTGCGCTCCCCCAACCCGCTGGCCCAGGCCTTTGTGGATGCGGGGTTGGAGATGCAGCTGCCCCGTAACGATGACTTCAACGGCCCGGAACAGGAGGGTGTGGGCAGCTATCAGGTCACCCAGATCAACGGCGAACGCTGTTCCGCCGCCCGCGCCTACCTGGCACCGGCATTACAGCGGGACAATCTGAAGATCTGGACCGGTGTGCAGGCCACGAAAATCATCCTGAACGGCAAGCGGGCCATGGGCGTGGCCTATCATCGGGACGGTCAGGCCCATGAAGTCCATGCCACGCGCGAGGTGGTCCTTTCGGCGGGCGCCCTGCAAACGCCGCAATTGCTGCTGCTATCCGGGGTTGGCCCCGTCGCCACGCTACGGAAACATGGCATCACCGTCAGCCATGAACTGCCAGGCGTTGGACAAAACCTACAGGATCATATTGACATCGTGATCCCCTATCTTTCGCCCTCATCTCTTGCCATGGGGCTGACCCCAGGGGGTATTGCCAAGCTAACTAAGGGCATCTTTGAATGGCGCCGCTCACGCTCGGGGATCATAACCTCGAATTCCACCGAGACCGGCGGCTTCGTCAAGAGTCATCCAGATCTAGCCGTTCCCGATCTGCAATTGCACTTCAATACGGCCATTGTCGACGACCATGCCCGCAAGCGCCATTTCGCGCGCGGCTACTGTGCCCATGTCTGCGTCCTGCGCCCCAAGAGCCGGGGCAGCATAAGCCTGAATAGTGTCGATCCAATGGATGCGCCGCTAATCGATCCGAATTTCCTGGCCGAGCAGGCGGACCTCGATAGCCTGGTGGCCGGTTTCAAACTGACTCGGCGTATTCTGGAAGCGCCGGCCTTGGCGCCCTACAGGGGCCGGGAGCTACTGACGGCGAATGTACGGAGCGATAAAGAGATCATTGCGGACATCCGCGACCGCGCCGACACCATTTATCATCCCGTCGGCACCGCCAAAATGGGTAATGATGACATGGCCGTCGTGGACAGTGAGTTGCGGGTGCATGGCATGGTCGGCCTGCGCGTGGCCGATGCCTCCATCATGCCGACACTGATCGGCGGCAATACCAACGCCCCGACCATCATGATCGCGGAAAAGGCGGCGGAAATGATTGCCGTTGTTTAGAGCATGTCGCGGCTACTTCGCAACACCATAGACCTTGAAAACCGGATCAGTGGTGATCCTTCTTAGCCAGACGGTGTTTATTCAGCTTGCCCCGGTTAAAGCCGCGTAAATGATAGGCAACGGAAGGATCATAAGTACAAGACCAAGAGTGAGGCTAAATCCGGTATGTTTCAGAGTTTCGATCATCAAGGCTTCCCCAGTAGCGAAACAGGTGTGGACGCTACCGGAAAATAGTTAACAATCCTTACCGGCCGCCCCAGCTTAAAGCGCCTTGACGATATCTTCGACCATTTTCTTGGCGTCGGCGAAAAGCATCATGGTGTTGTCGGCGTAGAACAGCTCGTTATCGATACCGGCATAGCCAGGCGAGAGGCTGCGTTTGACGAACAAACAGGTGCGCGCGCGGTCCACATCAAGGATCGGCATGCCGGCGATGGGGCTACCTGGTTCATGGGCGGCCGGGTTGGTGACATCATTGGCGCCAATGACAAAAGCCACGTCAGTGTTGGAGAAATCAGAATTAATCTCCTCCAACTCAAACACTTCATCGTACGAAACATTGGCTTCCGCCAATAGAACATTCATGTGTCCTGGCATGCGGCCCGCCACCGGGTGGATGGCATAGGTAACCTTGACGCCATGCCCCTTCAGCAGATCGCCCATTTCCCGAACCGTATGCTGAGCCTGGGCCACGGCCATGCCGTAGCCCGGCACGATGATCACGGAAGAGGCATTCTTCATGATGAAGGCCGCGTCATCCGCACTGCCAGACTTCACTGGCTTGTCGCTGCGAGTAGCGGAAACAGCCGTATCGCCACCAAAGCCGCCCAGCAGAACCGAGATGAACGAGCGGTTCATGGCCTTGCACATGATGTAGGACAGAATGGCGCCCGAGGAACCCACCAAAGCACCGGTAATAATCAACGCGGTGTTCTCCAAGGTGAAGCCGATACCAGCGGCGGCCCAACCGGAATAGCTGTTCAACATCGAGACGATCACCGGCATATCGGCGCCGCCAATGGGAATGATCAGCAAAAAACCCAGGGCGAAGGCCAGCAGGGTCATGCCCCAGAACCATTCGGACTCGGGTCCAATGGCGAACAACACCACCAGAACGACGATCACCGCGCCTAACAGGGCGTTTACCACATGCTGTCCTGGGAAGGTAATGGGATTACCGGTAACGATGCCCTGCAGCTTGCCAAAGGCGATGATGGACCCCGAAAAGGTAATGGCGCCAACCACGACGCCGACGCCCATTTCGATACGGCTGGCCAGCTTTAACATACCATCCGCATCGGCAATGCTGTACGCGGCCGGGTTATAGAAGGCTGCCGCCGCGACCAGAACCGCGGCCAGGCCGACGAGGCTGTGGAACGCCGCCACCAGTTGCGGCATATCGGTCATGGCGATGCGCCGGGCGATGATGGCGCCAATGCCGCCGCCGATCACCATGGCCGTCAAGATCCAAGTATAGGAGACCACTTCGGGATTGATCACCGTGGTGATCACCGCGATGGCCATGCCAATCATGCCGTATACGTTGCCACTGCGGGATGATTCAGGTGAAGAGAGGCCGCGCAGGGCCATGATGAATAAGACCGAGGCAATCAAATAAGCCAAGGCCGTCAGGTTTGCCGACATTATCTTGGGCCCCTACTGCTTTTTCTTGTACATCGCCAGCATGCGCTGGGTGACAAGAAAACCGCCAAATATGTTCACCGCCGCCAGGCCAATGGCCACGGCGCCCAGAACCTTGGACAAGGACATCTCTACCGGGCCGGCTGCTATCAGGGCGCCGACGATGATCACGGAGGAGATGGCGTTGGTGACCGACATCAGGGGCGTATGCAACGCCGCCGTGACGGACCAAACCACGTAGTAACCGACAAAAATCGCCAGCACGAAAATTGCCAGACGATAGATGAATGGATCGATGCTATTCGCCACATCCATTGCTTAGGACTCCTTCTCGCTCAGCATCGGATGGATAATGGAGCCATCGCGGGTCAGGCAGACGCCGGACACCGTTTCATCCTCGAAATCAAAGGACAGGTTGCCATTTTCGCCATCGATATGGGGCGACAGAAAATTGAAAAGATTTCGTGCATATAGGCTGGAGGCATCAACCGCCAGCCGGGCCGGGAAATTTGAATGGCCGACGATCTTGACGCCTTTGGCCTCCACCACCTCACCCATTTTCGATAGGGCGCAATTGCCGCCGTTCTCCACCGCCAGATCGACGATAACCGAACCAGGCCGCATGGAAGCCACCATGGCCTCGGTCACCAGGGTCGGCGCCGTACGGCCGGGGATCAACGCGGTACAGATCACGATATCCTGTTTGGCGATGGTCTCGGCAATGAGCGCGGCCTGCTTTTTCTGATATTCGTCGCTCATCTCCTTGGCGTAGCCGGCGGCGGTTTCCGCCTGCGCCGCCTCCTCATCCTCGACCATGACGAATTTTGCACCCAGACTTTCCACCTGTTCCTTGGCGACGGGGCGCACATCCGTGGCTGAGACCACCGCGCCAAGGCGCCGGGCCGTGGCAATGGCCTGCAAGCCCGCGACACCGGCCCCCATGACGAAAACCTTGGCCGGCGCGATGGTGCCCGCCGCCGTCATCATCATGGGTAGGGCGCGGTCATATTCCTCGGTCGCATCCAGCACCGCTTTGTAGCCGGCCAAATTGGCTTGGCTGGAAAGCACATCCATGCTTTGCGCCCGCGTAATCCGCGGCATCAATTCCATGGCGTAGGCATCAATACCCGCGGCCGCATAGGCGTCGCAGTCGGAGCGGCGGATCAGCGGATTGAGCATGGCGACCAACGCCTGCCCCTTGGCCATCAGAGCCAGCTCATTCGGGCCCTCGTCCTCATCATCCATGAGCGGGCGGCGTACTTTCAGAACCACGTCCGCGCCAGTTAGGGCGACGGCGGCATCAGCGGCGATCACGGCGCCAGCCTCCTGAAATTCACTATCCGCGATATGGGCGGCACCACCAGCGCCGGCCTCGACCACAACATCGACGCCAAGACCAACGAACTTCTTCACGGTTTCAGGCGTCGCCGCCACCCGCCGTTCATTCGCCCGCCGTTCTTTCATTACGGCAATCTTCATATTCACTTCCCAACTCATCAAACCGCATCAACCACGGAATGGGATTGCTATTGAATCCTGACTGTACGGGGAACAATGCGGCGGCGATCTTTGCCACACCTCCCTCAGGAACGCGCGGAATATAGCAAAGCCGGCGCGCCAATCAACGGATCGTTTGGACTCCCCCGTATTATTTTGCAGGCGTTATATCCGCTCGGAGCGGTAGTCTGCTTTGATCTAGGTCACGTCCGATAAAGCTATTGCTGGCGTCAGGGAAAATCAAGGCAAGGGCAAATCGAATTTATTCAACAGGCGGCGCTGTTTTCGGCGCATCTTGGCCGCATCAAAGCCATCTATCAGATCGCGGAAGTGGCGGTACCAGTTCACCTCCGCTTTCAAATGCATGAACACACCACCCAGGCCAATGGCGGCACGGTCCATGAAAACAAACTCCTGCGGCGGCCGCACGCCGCCTAGTTCGCGCAAACTACGGTGTACTTTTTCTGCCACATCCCGGCCATAAACTCCCGATTCCTGATCTTCGCGGATGCGCCGGCTGCGGTCCTCCAATAAGGGGCCGTAGACAAAATTGGCCCACAGATTAAGCGTCTCGATCACTTCCTTGCTCAAACCCGTGAAGCCCCAGGTCTCGTAGGCATGCACCGCCAATTCCTGATCGCCATCACGGATGGCCCGGTACAGGTCTATCACGCCTTGGACGAACTTTGCCTCGAACACCCGGACACAGCCAAAATCCAGCAGATTGATGTCCTGATCCGGGCGCACGGAATAATTGCCCAGATGCGGATCACCATGGATCACGCCGGCGGTATAGAACGGCACATACCAGGTGCGGAACATATTCAGGGCGATGGTATTGCGGGTTTCCAGATCCGCCTCGCGGAAATCTAACAGCGGCCGGCCGTCCAGCCAGTTCATGGTCAACAGACGCTTCGTGGATAATCCCGGCACGACATCGGGAATATGAATGTGGTGCTCCGCCTTCAGGATATCGGCGAACAGGGCCATATGCCGGGCTTCCTGCTGATAATCCAGTTCCTCGCGTAGGCGCTCGGCAATTTCCTTATGCACATTGGAGGTATCGATGGTGCGGTCATAGCGGCCATAGATGGCGAAGATTAGTTTCAGCTGTGCCAGATCAGCCTCCACCGCCGAACTCATGTCCGGGTATTGTAGCTTGCATGCCAGGTCCCGGCCATCCAGTTTGGCCCGGTGCACCTGCCCCAACGAGGCGGCGGCGGCGGCTTCGTGCTCGAAATCATCAAAATGATCCTGCCAGTTGGCCCCTAATTCGGCAGCCATACGGCGTTTGACGAACAGCCAGCCCATGGCCGGTGCATTGGATTGCAGTTGCAGCAACTCCTGAACATATTCCTCCGGCAGGGCCTCGGGTATGGTGGCCAGAATCTGCGCTACTTTCATCAAGGGGCCTTTCAGGCCGCCCAGGGCGTTTTTCAGATCCTTGGCATGCGTGGGCCGGTCGATGGGCATGCCGAACATGCGGTCACCCGCCAAACGGGCCGCCAGACCGCCTACCGCCGTACCAACCTTGGCATAGCGGCGCACCCGTCCGCCAAGGCTGCCCTCTTCCCCATCCCTGCTCATAAAGCCACCATCAGGATAATTCTTCCAATTCATCGACGAAGCGTTCAATCACGCCAAGGCCCTGCTGCCAGAAGCCGGGATCAGCCGCATCCAGGCCGAACGGCGTCAACAATTCGCCATGGCGTAGGCTACCTCCAGCGCGCAGCATAGCAAGATACTTCTCGGCGAAGCCGTCGGAGGCGTTCTGATAGACAGCATACAGGGAATTGACTAGACAATCGCCAAAGGCATAAGCGTAGACATAGAATGGTGAATGGATGAAGTGGGGGATATAGCACCAATAGTTGGCATATTCATCATGCAGACGAATGGCGGGTCCAAGGCTTTCCCTTTGCACAGCCATCCAGATCTCGCCAATGCGTTCGACGGAGATTTCGCCCTCGCGGCGCTCGTCATGAAGGCGCCGCTCGAAATCATAAAAAGCGATCTGACGCACCACCGTATTCAACATATCCTCGGTCTTGCCTGCCAGCATGGCCTTGCGACGCTGAGGATCGGCCTCACCATCCAGCAGGGCGCGAAAGGTTAATTGTTCGCCGAACACACTTGCCGTCTCCGCCAGGGTTAGGGGAGTATCCGCCATCAGAGTACCCTGCCCCGCCGCCAGAACCTGATGCACCCCGTGACCCAGTTCATGGGCCAAGGTCATCACATCGCGCACCCGGCCCTGATAATTCAGCAGCAAATATGGATGTGCCGAGGGCACAGTGGGATGGGCGAAGGCACCGGACGACTTGCCCGGCGATGCGGGCGCATCGATCCAGGCATTGTCGAAAAAGCGCTGGCCGATCTTGGCCAATTCAGGAGAAAACGCGCCATAAGCTGCCAGCACCTGGTCCTGGGCCACCTGAAATGTGAAATCTCTCTGATCTTCATTGGGCAAGGGCGCGTTTCGGTCCCAGTAATCCAAGACCTCGACCCCGAACCATTCCGCCTTGAGAGCATAATAGCGGTGCGAAAGGCGGGGATAGGCCGCCGTGACCGCATCCGTCAGGGCATCCACCACCTCGTCTTCCACCAGGTTGGAGAGATGCCGCGCGCTATCGGGCCGGGCAAAATGACGCCATCTATCCTCGATCTCTTTATCCTTGGCCAAGGTATTGGTGATCAGCGCGAACAGACCTTTCTTTTCCCCAAAACCAACACCCAGGGCCTTGGCGGCGGCCTTACGTTGGGCGCCGTCAGGCTCCTGCAACAGATGCAAGGTTTGCTCCAACGAGCGTTCCTCGCCATCCCTTTCTTCGCCGACTACCGAGAAACGCATGTCCGCCATGGTTTCATCGAACAGACGCACCCAGGCGGCCCGGCCCGTGACCTGTTTCTCATGCAACAGGCGTTCCTGCTCGTCGGACAGCTGATGCGGACGGGAGACACGGACGTCCCGCAGCCAGGGCGCATAATGTTTCAGGCCAGGATCGGCGGCCAAAGCCGCCTGCAACGCCCCGTCTTCAATCAGATTCAGCTGCAAAGTGAAAAAAATCAATTTTGAGGTTATCGCGCTCAACCTCTCCATGGTGGTTTGATAAAATCGCCCGACCTCGCGGTCCGAAACATTCGCGGCATGATACAACTGGGCATAGGAGGCGATCCGTCCCAACAGGTCTTCGTCCGCTTCATAACGTTGAATGGCGCGGGCCAGGTCCGAAGCTGATAAGGCTCCGATCTTGCCACAAAAATCCCCATTAAATTGTTCCGCAGCCGCTTCGGCCCGGTCCAGATCCGAGGCCAGTTCCACGGCCTGCGGACCGCTGTAAAGGTCGCCAAGATCCCATCGCGGCAAGGTCCCCAAGTCCATATATCAAACTCCATTCAATCAACGCTTGTCCCGAAATGGCACAGACGCTACAGTAAACTCATCATAAATAATGAGCGATTGGGTTGAGGGCAATGGCGCAAGCTGTGTTGATCGCCGATGATGATCCCACCCAAAGACGCCTGTTGGAAACCGTGGTCAGCCGGCAAGGTTATGATGTTGAAATCGCCAAGGGTGGCGAAGACGCGATCGCCTTCATGCAATCGGGAAAAGGCAACGACATCAGCCTGATTTTGCTGGATCTGGTGATGCCGGATTTGGGGTGCTGTGTGATGGCGACGAATTGAGACTATCGGATTTTCCGCAGATTGCCCAAAGCACGGGCATGGACACCTCCATCCCCATGAATGGCGGCGAAGGCACCCTGCCCATGCTGAATGCCGCCGGCGAAGTAACGACGCTGAACGCCATGGAGGCGGATATGATCCGCCTGGCAATCAGCAAATACAACGATCAGATGACCGAAGTAGCCCGCTGCCTTGGCATTGGCCGATCTACCCTGTACCGCAAGGTCGCCGAGTTTGGCATTGAATCCGGTCGGTAGGCAGCGGATGCTGAATTTGCAAAATAGGTCAGAATAGCTTACCTTTATAGTCGTCGGTACGGTTGGGGACGGCTGGAAAAATTAGGGAAATGGCATGACATCTGCCACCACTGCGCTCGCCAATGTTTCGCTTGATGATAAGTATGCCCTGGAAAAAGGCTGGGTATTTTTGACCGGAACCCAGGCCATGGTGCGCCTGCCTATGTTGCAACGGCAACGTGACCAGGCCGCGGGGCTGAATACGGGTTGCTATATTTCAGGCTATCGCGGCTCTCCCCTGGGCGCCTTCGATCAACAGCTATGGCAGGCCAAGCCGTTCCTGGAAAAGAACCACATCGTCTTCCAGCCCGGCGTCAACGAGGACATGGCCGCCACCGCTGTTTGGGGCAGTCAGCAATTGAACCTGGGCCCGCAGTCGAAATACGACGGCGTCTATGGCATCTGGTACGGCAAGGCGCCGGGGGTGGACCGTTGCGGCGATGTGGTCCGCCACGCCAACCATGCGGGCACTGATCCCAATGGCGGCGTTCTGATGATGTGCGGCGATGATCATGCCGCTGTTTCCTCTACCGTGCCGGGACAGAGCGAGCATAACCTGGCCTCGTGGATGGTGCCCATGTTGTATCCGGCGGGGGTGCAGGAGTATCTCGATTATGGCCTGCTTGGTTGGGCCATGTCCCGTTATGCCGGCGTCTGGGTCGGCTTCAAATGTGTTTCGGAGGTGGTGGAAAGTTCGGCCTCGGTGGATGTAGACGCCCATCGTCTAGACATTCAGTATCCGGATTTCGAGATGCCCGAGGGCGGCCTGAACATCCGCTGGCCCGATGACCGGTGGAGCCAGGAAATTCGCCTGCAGCGCCACAAGGTCTATGCCGCCCTGGCATTTGCCCGGGCCAACGGCATCGACCGCCTGGTCTGGAACGCGCCGAAACCGCGCATTGGCATCGTAGCCGCCGGCAAATCTTATCTCGACACCCGCCAAGCCTTGGAAGACCTTGGCATTGACGAGGCCATGGCGGCGCAGATCGGTTTACGCCTGTACAAGGTCGGCATGCCCTGGCCCTTGGAACGTGAAGGCGTCCGCGCCTTTGCAGAGGGCCTGGACGAAGTCTTGGTGATCGAGGAAAAGCGCGCCGTCATCGAAAATCAATTGAAGGAACAACTCTACAACTGGCGTGCCGACGTACGGCCCCGGGTAGTCGGCAAGTTCGACGAAGAGGGACAATTGCTCTGCCCCTCCGATGGCGAACTCTCACCGGGCCAGATCGCACGCATCATCATGTCACGGATCGGCAGTTATGTGTCCTCGCCGACCATCGAGGAACGCATGGCACAGCTGGACCGCAAGGAAGCCACAGCCCAGACCGCCGTCGCACCAATCCGGCGCGCGCCCTATTTTTGTTCCGGCTGTCCGCACAACACGTCTACCAAAGTGCCTGAAGGCAGCCGCGCCATGGCCGGCATCGGCTGTCATTTCATGGCCCTGTTCATGGACCGCTCGACCGAGACCTTCACCCAGATGGGCGGCGAGGGCATCCCCTGGCTGGGCCAAGCCGCCTTTACCGGGGAAGAGCATATTTTCACCAATCTGGGTGACGGCACCTATTACCATTCTGGCATCACCGGCATCCGTGCCGCCGCTGCCTCGGGTGTCAATATTACCTACAAGATCCTGTTCAACGACGCCGTGGCGATGACTGGCGGACAGCCCCATGACGGCCCACTAAATCCCTGGCAGATCAGCCAGCAGGTGTATCATGAAGGTGCCTCCAAGATCATCGTGGTCACGGACGAACCGAACAAATACCCCACAGGCACCAACTGGGCCCCCGGCGTAACGGTCCGCCACCGGGACGAGTTGGACCAGGTGCAAAAGGAGCTGCGCAAGACCAAGGGCTGCAGTGTGCTGATCTATGACCAGACCTGCGCGGCGGAAAAGCGGCGCCGGCGTAAGCGTGGCACTTTCCCTGATCCCGACCGCCGGGCCTTCATAAACGAGGCGGTGTGCGAAGGTTGCGGCGATTGTTCCGTGCAATCGAACTGCGTCTCGGTGGAGCCGTTGGAGACACCCCTTGGCCGCAAGCGGCGCATCAATCAATCCGCCTGCAACAAGGATTTCTCTTGCATTAGAGGCTTCTGCCCCAGTTTCGTGACCGTATCGGGCGCCGTGCCGCGCCGGGCCCAGGCCACCAGCGTCGACGCGCTGGACGCAGCCGCCGCATTATTGCCGGACCCCGCGGTTGCCGAAGCCGAGGGCGGTTACAACATCCTGGTCGCTGGCATTGGCGGCACCGGCGTGATCACCGTCGGCGCCCTTCTGGGCATGGCGGCGCATGTGGAGGGTAAGGGCGTCACGGTATTGGATTTCACCGGCATCGCGCAGAAAAACGGTGCCGTGATCAGCCATATCCGCATCGCCCCCAAGCCGGACGACCTGCACGCGGTTCGCATCGCCGCCGCCGGCGCCGATCTGTTGTTGGGTGCCGACATGGTCGCCGCCGCCACGCCGGATTCGCTACGCAAGCTCAACCGTGGCGGCACCCAGGCCATCATCAACAGCCACCTGGCACCAACCGCCGATTTCACTTTGAACCCGGATACGGAATTTCATGGCGACGACCTTCGCAGCCTGATCCGGAACGGTGCGGGCGACAATCGTACGGAATTCGTCGATGCCACCAGCCTGGCCACGACCCTGATGGGTGATGCCATCGCCGCCAATCTGTTCCTGTTGGGTTACGCTTATCAACGCGGCGCCCTGCCGGTCAGCGGCGATGCCATCGACAAGGCGATAGAGCTAAATGGCGTCGCCGTGGCCATGAACCGCCGGGCCATTGCCCTGGGCCGGTTGGCGGCGGAAGACCTGGATCAGGTCACCAGGATGGCGCAACCAGCGATGCCCGCAAGAGAGGCCGTAGAAAAAACCCAGGACGACATCATCGGCCATCGCGCCGCCTTCCTGACGGAATATCAGGATGCTGACTATGCCGCGCAGTACATCGCCTTTGTCCGCCAGGTCGAATTGGCGGAGCAGAACAAGGGTAAAGGGATGACCGGCCTGACAGAGGCCGTAGCACAGAACCTATTCAAGTTGATGGCTTACAAGGATGAATATGAGGTTGCGCGGCTTTATTCAGGCGAGCCTTTCCGGGCCGCGCTAGCGCAGCAGTTCGACGGCGATCTAAAATTAAAATTCCACCTCGCTCCGCCTTTGCTGGCAAAACGCAATCCCGACAGCGGCGAACTGGTCAAGCGTGAATACGGCCCCTGGGTCATGACCACTTTCAAACTACTGGCCAAAATGAAAGGCCTGCGCGGCGGCGCATGGGATATCTTTGGCCGGACCGAGGAGCGCCGTGCCGAACGCGCCGCTATTCCAGCCTACCGCACGGTGATGGAAGAACTGCTGGCAGGCCTGACCCCGGACAACCATGCCCTGGCCCGAGAGATCGCCAATATCCCGGCGCAAATCCGCGGCTTCGGCCACATCAAGGAACGCAGCCAGAAAGCAGCGGCGGCGGAACAGGCGCAGTTGCTGGAAGTCTGGCGCAACCCACAATCGCAACCAACAGCGGCGGAGTGAAACATGACTGAATCCAAACCCGGCACCTGCATCATCGTTGGCGTTGGCCCCGGCCTGGGGGCGGCACTGGCGCGGCGCTTTGCCACCGCTGGACATGCCGTGGCCGTGGCAGCCCGAAATAGTGACAAACTGGCCAGCCTAGTAAAGCAGATCACGGCAGTCGGCGGCTCCGCCAAGGCTTATGGCTGCGATGCCACCTCCGAAAGCGGCGTCGCGGCACTGTTCAAGGCGGCAGAGGCAGATCTGGGCACCATCGATGTGGCGATCTACAATGCCTCCGGCCGGGCCCGGGGGCCCATCGCGGAGACTACGTTGCAGGAGTTCACCGACGCTTGGGAACGCTGCTGCCTGGGCGGCTTTCTAGTCGGGCGGGAGGCAGCGCGGCGTTTAGGAGCAAAAGGTGCAGGCAGTATATTGTTTACCGGCGCCACGGCATCCATGAAGGGCTTCGCCCATTCCGCCACCTTTGCCGTGGGCAAGTTCGGCCTGCGTGGCTTGGCGGAATCCATGGCCCGCGAACTGCAGCCCCAGGGCGTGCATGTGGCTCATTTCAATATTGATGGCGGTATCGGCGAGCATGCCGAAGATAGCCGTCTGCGCCCCAACGCCATTGCCGAAACCTACTATCAAACCCACATCCAACACCGCAGCGCCTGGTCTCATTCCATCGAGGTGCGGCCCTGGGTGGAAAATTTCTAACAGTTTCGCGCCGCATGAATCCCGTTAAAGCCATCATCGATTATTACCGCCGCTGCCGTGCGGTGACATTGTTATGGCATCACGGCCTTTTGTTCGGGATATTCACCGTGCTGCTGCTTATCGCGCGCGCCACCTTCGCACCGGAAGTGCCATTGTTCTGGCCTCTGTTGATCTGGTACATCGTATTCTCATTGCATTTTCTGCTGGTACGCAGCCTGACCGCGAATGATGACTGGGCCGATGAGCGCGCCGACAAAGTCCGCCGTCACGCCTATGATTTTGCCCACGTGAAAGACATCTACATCAAACCCATTACCTTCGATCCGGAGAAGGATAAAGAACGCCGTTCCAATGCGTCGGACCGCCCGGATAAACCAGCTGAATAGAGATCATGTCCGAACAGAGTATGACCACTCGGGCCTCGGGCCGGCATTATCTGCTGCTGGGCGCGCTGGCGTTCTCCTGGGGCTCGGGCTTTCTGTTCGTGGAATTAGCCCTGGTTGATCTGCCGCCGGTCATGGTCGCTATGGGGCGCACGGCGGTGGCAACCGGCGTGCTCTATGCCGTGGCCCGGCGCCAGGGCTACAACCTGCCCGCCCTGACGGGCAATGGCCAACTATGGCTGATCCTGGCCACCCTGGCCGTGGTCGGCCATGCCCTGCCGTTCTTCCTGATGGCCCAGGCACAAACCGAACTGGACAGTAACCTGGCCGGCATCTTCATTGGCGCGACGCCGCTGGTTACCCTTTTAGTAGTGCATTTCGGCACCCATGACGAGAAAATGACCCGGACCCGCATCATGGGTGTCGCCGCCGGCTTCCTCGGCATTGTGGTGTTGCTGGGCCCCGGCGCCGTGGCGGGGCTACAAAACGAAGTTGGCAACGAGCGGGCCGGCCTGCTAGCCCAGATATTTCTTATACTGGTCTGCTTTAGTTTTGCCACCAACGCCCTGATCGCCCGGCGCATGACGCCCCTGTCGCCGGCGGTGGCGGCGGCCAGTGTTTCCCTGATTGCCACCGTCATCCTGTTACCCTTCGCCATCGCCGTCGATCCGGACCTGAGCCTCAGTCCCAGCTGGCTGGCCATCGGCGCGGTCTTTTTTCTTGGCGCCATCGGCACCGGCGCCGCTACATTGCTGTTTTTCATTCTGGTGCAACAGTGCGGCGCCAACTTCGTTATCTCGGCCAATTACCTACTGCCCTTGGTCGCCATGGTTCTGGGCGTCACCTTTCTGGCGGAACAGCCCAGACCTGAAGCCCTTGTCGCCATGGCCCTGATATGTGGCGGCATCTGGCTTAGCAACCGGCCTGCAAAGTAATTCTACGCACCGCCGATCCAGGTGCGCCGCACATTCAGATCATTATCCAGTAGGACCAGATCGGCACGGTAACCGGCGGCGATGCGACCCCGGTCACCCTCCAAACCAAGGAACGCGGCGGGATAGAGCGATGCCATGCGCAGGGCTTCTTCCAAGGGTTGATCCAGCAGGTTCACGGTATTACGAACAGCGCTGGCCATGTCCAGGTTGGAGCCGGCTAAGGTGCCGTCTTCAAGGGTGCAGCGCCCATCTGACACCTCCACGGTCCGGCCCGCCAAATGAAAGCTGCTGCCCCTTCCGCCGACGCTGGGCATGGCATCCGTCACCAACAGCATGCGGCCGGTTGTCTTGGCGGCCAAAGCCACCTGCAGCGTGGCCGAATGCACGTGGTGGCCATCGGCGATGATGCCGCAATAGCTGTTCCGATCCGCCAATGCGGCCCCAACAATGCCGGGCCGGCGGCTTACCATGGCCGGCATGGCGTTAAACAGATGCGTGAAACCGGCCAGGCCTTCATCTAATGCGGCAGCAATCTGGTCATGACTGGCCGCGCTGTGGCCGGCACAGACGCGGACGCCGGCGTCCGTCAGCCGGCGGATCGTGCCAGGCGGTACCATTTCAGGCGCTAGAGTAACAACCACCGGGCCAAGATCAGCCGAGGCAAAAAGATCCAGAGCGGCATCATCCAGAGATCTGATCTGTGCACCGTCATGGGCGCCCTTGTGATCCGGGTTCAAATATGGCCCTTCAAAATGTAGGCCCAGCAGACCCGACAAGCCTTTTTTTTGCGCACTTCGAACCGCCGTCGCAGCCGCCACCATAGTTTTCCAATCAGTGCTAATCAGGGTCGGTAGCAGGCCGGTGCTGCCAAACGTCCGATGCGCCGTGGCAATGACCGTGAGTGCCGCCAGGCCAATTTGATCGCCAAATAATATCCCGCCGCCGCCGTTGACCTGGCAGTCGATAAATCCCGGCGCCAGTAAATCCCCGCCCAAATCAATCACAGGCGCGTCGCCCGTGGCTGTACCGGGCGCCAACAGCTCCCGAATCAAGCCATTGGCATGGTACAGGCTCCAGCCTTGCAAGATCTCGTAGCCAGTGAAAATACGGGCATTGGTCAAAATCTGGGTCATGGCTCAACTAATTCCGATCTCGCCAACATAATGGCACCATGCAAGGGATCGTGCCTGGCCGCAACCAGCATGGGCCTGATCTGGTCCGGCAGCCATGGCAGAATGGGCTTGCTCAAGCCGCCCACCAATGCAACACCCGGCGCACCCTTGGCTATCAAGGCTTCGACCAACCGCGCGATATCCGCCGCCGTCCGGCCTAACAGCGCCATGGCGCTGCCTTCGTTATCATCGGCGGCGGCAAAAACCCATGGCGCGAAGGTGGCGTAATCGCCGGGGCTGGCGCTCTCCGCCCAGAGGAAAATCGCTTCGGGAAGATTTTGGAAATGCGCCATGATCCACCGACCTAGGGGCGTGGAACCGACAATGCCATCATGCTCCGTAAGTGCCTGACGCAAGGCGGTCCGGCCCAGGGCTGCCCCGCTACCCTGATCGGATAAGGCAAAGCCCCAACCGCTGACCGTGTGCACTTCACCCCCGACCAGTGCCAAGCCGCAACTGCCTGTGCCAACGACGACAATACCGCCATCATCACCGCCATGGGCGCCGAGACAGGCGGCATAGGCGTCGGCCTCCGCCCTGAAGGTGGCAAACGGATGCGGATAGGTGGCCAGGGAGTCACGCTCCCGCGCCAGGGACAGACCCGCCAGCCCGGCACCGGCATGCAGTTGGGCAATCGTATCGGCGGGCAAACCTGCCTGTGCCAAAGCCTGAGAGGTTGCCGCCTGGATCTCATCAAAGACCTTGGCGAGGCCCAACAGAGTATTGGCCGCCCCGGCCTCTCCCTGGCCGATAACATTGCCCGCGCCATCGCACAGCCGCACCCGGCAGCCCGAGCCGCCGCCGTCTATGCCGAGAAATAATGCTGTCTTGTCTTGCTCGCTAATCTTCATATCACGCCAGAAATAACAGGTTTCGCCCGAAAGTACTCTAACGCATGCCCTAAAGGCGCCACGCCGCCAGCACAGGATAGACACCCGCCAGTCCCGCCACGGCGATCTGCGTTTTATCCCCTAATTCGGCCAGAAAGATCATCGCGAATGCGGTCATGAATAACCCATGACTGCTGCCCCCTAGTTCAACATCATCTCCACCGTCGTCCGCGCGTTGCAACAGTGCATGCACACCGAAAGCCGCGAACGCGGCACCAAACGATACGGCAATTCCATTCAACACAACAAAGGCCGCAACGGCGCCGCTCAGAACCGGCCGGGCTCAACCGTGGCGCGCCGCCAGGGGCCATGCAGACCTGCTGGCTCTTGTCGCCGATCTCCGCCAGGACGATCAAACTTAGCGAAATGCCGATGGGTTCCCACGACATACTCATGCCTAGGCAGTAGCATTCCTCCCGGCCGTTGTCAGCCGTGCCGGGATAAGTTGCCTTGAAGCGCACTTTAGCCGATCATCCATTCTCGTGAAATTGTCCGAGTGTGATCAGCACCATGCATGACCCCTATCCCCTGCCCGTCGGTTACGAATATGAGCCGCGCCACTTCAGCGTCGAACGTGCCGAGCAGGAGGACAAACTAGCCGACTGCGGCATCAAACCAAGCGTACATGGCAACAAGGTCGACCTGACGTTTCTCGGCTTTCCCATCCTGGATGCCATGATGGCCCCGGGGGTGCCATTGACGGGACAGGTGCATGTCTATCAGCGCTTCATCCAAAAGGCGCCACTGATGTTGGGCCAGAACCTGCACATGAGCGGCCGCATCAGCGCCATTGAACCCGTGGCCAAGGGTGAGGTGGTGCGCTGGTCGTTCAATGTGGCCGACGATGACGGGCGCGTTTTGGTCATGGTCGACCGGGCCGGGCTGCGCTCTCTGCCGAACACCACCGGCGGCGGCGGCGCCACGGATTTTCTGGCCCCACCCAGCGAAGACCGCTCCGGGTACGCAGAACTATGGCAACGGCCCCTAACGCCCGAACGGGTGGCGAATTACAGCCGGGATGGCCGCAACCGCATTCATTCGGATCCGGAGATCGCCAAGAAATTCGGCTTTCGGACGCCCATCGCAGGCGGCCTGATGGGCGTGCACTATTACCTCGAAGCAATTGCGCGGGGCGGCCAGCCCGACCAGCTTGATTTGGAGATCTGGTTCAAGCGGCCCATGTTCTGGGATGAAACCCTGAGCGTTTTACAACGCCTGGAGAGTGACCGGGTCACCCATTTGCGTATCGAGAACAAGGCACAAAAAGCCGCCAGCCTGGCCCGGCTCAACCCGGTGGCGGGAATTGCTATAGCGCGTCCTCGATAAAATCCATGCGGTCCTTACCCCAATACAGTTCGCCATCAATGATAAAACTGGGCACGCCGAAGACACCGTTTTCCAACGCCTGGTTGGTGCTGTCGATGAGCATTTGACGGATAGCATCACTCTCTGCCGCCCGCTCCATGGCCGCGCCATCTATACCCAGCCCGGCTGCCAGGGGACGCAAACCGGCATAGTCCACAATGGAAGCATCGTTGTGTTCCCAATAAGCCGCCATCAGGGCATCAATAAACGCCGCCTCTTTGCCCCATTGCCGCATGGCCAGAGAGGCCCGCAGGGCACAGGAGGTCTTGATGGGGAATACATCCGGCACTCGGAAGGGCAAATTGTACCGCGTGGCCCAACGCTCCAGATCCCGGATGCGGTTGGCGATTTTGATCGCAGGCTCTTCCATCAGAACATAATTGTGATGGCGAAAAACAAAGCCAAGATTAACCGGGTGCAGCACCAATTTCGCATCATGGCGGGCCGCAATGGGCTTAATCAAATGCCAAGCGAAATAGGAATTGGTGGAACCAATCTCCCAATAGAAGTCAATTTTCTTGCCGGCCATGGCGCTACTCAAACGCGCCATGACGGCCGGCACCATCCACGAAGCTGCCCGCGCCGGACTGGAAGTGACCTTTCATCGCGGGTTGCGCGCCGGCAATTTCCCGGTCGATCGCCTCTTCCTCCTCATAATCCCACTGGCTGATGGTGGAGGCGCGATCGGACAACATGGCGGTCTGCGGGAAGCCGGCCAATTGCCTGGCCAGTTCCGTGGCGGCGGCCAAGGCTTGGCCGGCGGGTACCAATCGGTCGGCTAGGCCGATCAACTTGGCCTCATTCGCATCAACCGAACGGCCCGTCATCAGCATATCCAAGGCCCGGCTTTCACCCACAATGCGCGGCAGGCGCACGGTGCAGCCGTTTGGCATCGGCCCGCCAAAGCGGCGGCAGAAAACCCCAAACACAGCCGTCGCGGCGGCGACGCGCAGGTCACACCAAACAGCCAAGACTAGCCCAGCAGCCACCGCATGGCCCTCGACGGCGGCAATGACCGGTTTCGACAACCGCCGCCGCGTGGCGCCACGGTCCTTGCCGGCCCAGCAAAAATGCAAGGAACTGCCGCTGGCCAATTCCGCCAGATCCGCGCCTGCGCAGAACGCACCCTGCGCACCGGTCAGGATAGCGACGCGGGCCTCGTCATCGGCCTCAAATGCGGCGAAAACGTCATGTAGGGTTTGCACTGTTTCAACATCGCAGGCGTTTTTCACCTGCGGCCGGTTGATGGTGACAATAGTGACGGGGTCATCATAGTCTACAAGAACTTTTCCGTTCGCATGTTCGGTCATTGTGTTCGCTTTCGGGGCATATGGGTGACCCTAGAAGGATAGCACTATCGGCTAGCCTGCGTCCGCTTCAGGCGTGCCTCGCGGAAGGCGATATAGGTGGTCGAGGCGAAGATGATACCGCCGCCGACCCAGGTCCAGATTTCCGGGATTTCGCCAAATATCACAAAGCCGATGCCGCTGGCCCAGATCAGGCGGACAAAATCATAAGGCAGCACAGCGGTGGCTTCGGCCAATTTCAGAGCCTCGGCCATAGCCACATGAGCAATGGAGCCGAACATACCCGTCAGCGCGAACAACCCCAACATCTGCCAACTGGGCCAGGTCCAGAAAAACAACGCGGCGACCAGGGTAAAGGGAATCAGGAAAACGTTCTGATAGGTGGTGATGGTGAGAGAGGATTCGGTCCGCACCAAGGCCTTAATAATCAAAATGGCACAGGCCCAGATCGAGGACGACGTCATGACCAGCATGGCGCCCATATCCAGTTCGATGAGACCGGGGCGGATAATAATCATGGCGCCCGTAAAGCCCAGGATCAGGGCGATTATGCGCCGGGCCCGGATACGCTCGCCCAGGAAAATGATCGCGCCCAGGGTGGCGAACAAAGGCGCTGTAAAACTGACCGCCGATATCTTGGCCAATGGCGTGACCGACAACGCATAGAAGAACATCAACATGGCGAAGACCTGCATGGTACCGCGCAGGGCATGCAGTTTCAGTCGCTTGGTACGAAACGCCGCCGCCCGGTGCCGCAGGGCAAAGGGCAATACCGCCAGAAAACCAAAAACATTGCGGAAAAAGGCCACCTCAAACGGATGCATCTGCCCTTCCGTTGCGACATAGCGGATCACCGTGTGCATCAAGGTGAAGCACAACGTGGCTAGAAGCATCAGCACGACGGCGCGAATGTGCGGTGGCAATCGCCCCAACGTGCCGTCGATGGCAGCGCTTAAGGATTTCATGATGGCGGCAACCTAATCACTGTTCCCCCACTGGACAAGGCACGATGGCGCATGGCACCTATGCAGCAAAGCACTAAGTAATAAGGATTGATCATGAGTGATTTTCGCGTACTGGCGACCAACCACACCTCGTTCACCGTTTCCAACCTAGACCGCACAGTCGCTTTCTTCACGGAGGCGCTTGGCTTTGAGTTTCTAAACAGGGGCCCACGCGATCCCAAGGCTGTGGAAGTCATCTCCGGCGTGCCCGGCGCCGAAATCGAAGTGGTTTTCCTGCAAGGCCCCGGCCACCGGATCGAGCTGATCCAATATCATGGCCCCGCCGAACGCGGCCAGGTGATCTGCCGGCCTTGCGATACCGGCTATGCCCATGTCGCCTATGACGTGGATGATGTCGAGGCCGCCGTCGCCGCCTCGGCCCCGCATCAGTTTCTGCCCCTCGGCCCCATCGTGGTCATTGACAAAGGCCCCAATGCCGGCGGCAAGGTCGTCTATTTGCGCGATCCTGACGGCGTATCCGTCGAATACATCCAAAAACCGACGTAGAGCATGTCGCGGCCCGAACCAAGCCTTAGCCGTAGATCACCTTGGGCAGCCAGGTCGCCAGGCCGGGGAAGAACGACAGCATTACCAGGGCCAGGATCTGGATCGTCACGAATGGGATGACGCCTTTGTAGATCTGCATGGTGGTCACGGATTCGGGCGCGACACCGCGCAAATAGAACAAGGCGAAGCCGAAGGGCGGTGTCAGGAACGAAGTTTGCAGATTGATGGCAATCATGATGCCCAGCCAGACCGGATTCATGTCCATCTGCAGCAGGATCGGAGCGACAATGGGCACGACCACGAAAGTGATCTCGATAAAGTCCAGGAAAAATCCCATGATGAACATGATCAGCATGACCACCAGCATGGCGCCAAAGACACCGCCAGGCAGCGAGACCAGAAATTCGTGCACCAGATCATCGCCGCCAAAGCCACGAAAGACTAATGAGAATAGCTGCGCCCCAATCACGATGCCAAAAACCATGGCCGAGATCTTGGTGGTGCCCTGAACCACTTCGTGCAGTGCGCCGCCATGATAAATCCGCCATAGGCTGACCGCGATGCCCCAGACCACGGCCAGACAACAAATGGCGCCGATGACCATGGCTGCCGAATCGCCGGCAGTCACGTTCTCGCGGCCTTGACGCAAATCAAAGAAGCCATGCAGGATTAAAAGTATCGACAGTCCGATGGTGGCAGCATAGATCGGCCTGCCTGATTCCTCGCCCATGCGTAGCCCGCCCAGCAGAGTGGCGCCAATGGCGCCCATCGCCGCCGCCTCCGTCGGTGTGGCGATACCGGCTAGGATGGAGCCCAGCACCGCGATGATCAAAATGACCGGCGCGACCAGAGCGTGGGCGATCTTGAAGCGTAACTCACCAGGCGTCAGACCCGCCGTCAATTCCTCGCGCGGAATGGGCGGCGAGGTGCTGGGACGAATGATGGCAATCGTGATCTGGTAAAGAATATACATGCCAACCAGACAGAGGCCGGGGATCAAGGCCCCCGCGAAAAGATCGCCCACGGATACGGGATCAGGCGCGAAATTACCCAGGATACGCTGCGCCTCCTGATAGGCATTGGAAATCTGATCGCCCAGCACGACCAGCACAATGGAGGGCGGGATAATCTGCCCCAAGGTGCCTGACGCGGCGATCGAGCCACAGGCCAATGAAGGATCATAGCCCCGGCGCAACATGGTGGGCAGAGACAACAGGCCCATGGTCACCACGGTGGCGCCAACGATGCCGGTGGATGCGGCCAAGAGCGCGCCGACGACACAGACGGAAATGCCCAGGCCACCGGGCAGGGAGCCAAACGCCATGCCCAAGGTATCCAATAGCTCCTCGGCCACCTTGGAGCGTTCTAGCATCACCCCCATAAAGACGAACAGCGGCACCGCGATCAGCACTTCATTGGTCATGAAGCCAAAAATCCGGTTCGGGAAGAAACCCAGGAATGATATATCAAAAGCACCGAACGCCGCCCCCAGACCGGCGAAGATTAGAGCCACGCCACCCAAGGAAAAAGCGACCGGAAAGCCGATCATCAAGAACAGACAGACCCCGAAGAACATCAGGACGACAAAAATCTCGTTGGGGCTCATAACCCGCCCCCCTCGCTCTCGGTGCCGCGGCCACCGACCATCTCCGCGTGATCGTAGTCCGCCTTGATACCGCGCATTACCAGCCAGGAATTCACCAGCAGGGAAAATCCCTGCAGGATCAACAGTACGGCGAAAATCCAGATCACGGTCTTCAACAGATAGATAGCCTGAATGCCGCTACCCTCGGGAGAGCCTTCTTTCACCGCCCAGGCGGCGGTGATGAATTTGGTCGAAACAATCAGAATCAAAACACAGAGCGGCCAGAGGAAAACCAGCACACCAATGAAATTAACCAGCGCCTTGCGTCGTGGCGAGGCGGAACCATAGAAAATATCCACCCGCACATGGTCGTCGTGCAACAGCGTGTAACCGGCGGCGACAAGAAAGATCAGCGCATGCATATAAACGATGGATTCCTGCATGAAAATGGAACCCAGACCGAAAATATAGCGCATCACCACGACGGCGAACTGCACCAGGATCATGAGCAGCGCCAGCCAGGAAATGGCCCGGCCAATCTTCTCGTTCATCAGATCAATTATGCGCGTGATGGCTAGCAACTTTGTCACCGGGGCCTCCCGAGGCAAATGCGGCCAGTACGTTTATCGTCACAGCCATTTCGTATCATTATGGCAATCCAGTCACCTAAAGAGAAGCCCGCGCCGATAAACGGCGCGGGCCCTATAACGCTGTGTCTGCGTACAGGACGCCAGCGTTTACATCAGGCATATTTAAACGGCAGCATCCGTGCGTTCATATAGCCCTGTTCGCTAAGCTTGGCCCAGGCAAGTGACTGCTTGCGGAAGGCTATATAGCTTGCGTAGACCTTTTTCGAGGTCGCATCGGTATTACCGATGTCGGCCACAACCTGACCCGCAATGGTGCCGATCTTGGTCAGCATTTCATTCGAATACTGGCGTAGCTTAACGCCGTGTTTCTTGGTCAGAACGTCCAGCGAGGCCAAGTTGCGTGCGTTGAATTCGGCCCCCTGGATCATCGCCTCGGCTTGGATGGCCACCTCGATAATCAGCTGCTCGTCCTTGGTTAGGCTATCCCAAAGGCCTTTGTTGATGGCAAAGCTGCCGGCGGTACCTGGCTCATGGAAGCCGGGGTGGTAGTAGTATTTAGCGACTTTATAGAAGCCCAACATCATGTCGAACCATGGGCCAACCCATTCGGTGCCATCAATGGTGCCGGCCTGCAAGGCTGGGAACACTTCCGCGCCGGGCAGGTTGATCACCGCGGTACCAAGTTCGCGAAGCACTTCACCGCCAATACCGGGCATACGGAATTTCAGGCCCTTGAAATCATCCAGGCTGTTGATCTCCTTGCGGTACCAACCGCCCATCTGCACACCAGTAGATGCGCCGAGGAAGCCCTTAAGATTGAATTGCGCGGACAAATCGTCCCACAATTCCTGTCCGCCGCCATAGCGCATCCAGGAATAGGTTTCCGCACCTGTCAGGCCATAGGGCACAGCTGTGAAGAAATTGAACGCCTTGTGTTTGCCCTGATAATAATATTCAGCCGACATGTACATTTCGGCATCACCCTTGGATACCGCATCAAACGCCTGCAGTGCGGGAACCAATTCACCGCCGCCATAGACCTTGATCTTGATCTTACCACCGGAAAGCTTGCCGATGCGCCGCGCCACACGTTGTCCGGAAGTACCAAGACCGGGCAGGTTCAACGGCCAGGACATAACCATCTTCCATTCCTTCATGCCCGTCGCGATGGCCGGCTTCGGAAAACTCGATGCGGCAACAGCAGCCGTGGCAACACCTGCCGCCGTCGCGCCTTTGATAAATGCACGCCGTTTCATGAGAAATCGCCTCCCTATTCCGTTTGAATAATGTGGGGCGTGGCCCCTTGCCGTTCCCCCCACGGCCCACCGGCGATGTGTATCGCCACCCCTGCCCCAAGCCGCGTTGACATAAACCTTAGTACCAACGCCGCGCCTTCGCAACTGCGCAGCGGGGAAACATGCACAAAGTTATAGATATTCGTTAAGAGGCTTTAGACTTTGCGTCCTTTTCGATACTATTCAGACAACGTCCCGGCTGAATAAATTGGAAATGCTGGGCAATAGGAGCAACAGGATCGGCACATAACACCTATATCTTGGGAGGATTGGGGAATGTTTAAGCAAATTTTGACTCGGACCATTGGTCTCGTTTCAGGCGTGGCGATGGCAGCAATGGCCGCGACGTCGGTGACGGCCGAAACCGTCAAGGTTGGTTTCATTACCACCTTATCGGGCCCCGCCGGCATTATCGGCAAGCCCATGAAGAATGCTTTCGAGTTGGGCCTGGAACATATTGGCGGCCGGCTAGGCGGCATGGATACAGAAATCATCTATGGCGACGACAAGCGCAAGCCTGATGTCGCCAAGCAGCTCGTCAACAAGATGATCAAACGGGACCGCGTGCAATTCGTCTCCGGCATCATCTGGTCCAATCTTCTGATGGCTGTGCACGGTCCGGTGACCCGGTCCAAGACATTTCTGATCAGTTCCAACGCCGGCCCATCAGGGGTGGCGGGCAAGAAATGCTCCAAGGACTTTTTCAATGTCGCCTTCCAGAACGACATGATGCCCGAAGGCATGGGCAAGTACATGACCGCCAAGAAGATCAGCAATGTTTACCTCATGGCCCCGAATTATCAGGCCGGCAAGGACATGCTGAAAGGCTTCAAGCGGATGTTCAAGGGCAAGATCACCGGCGAGGTCTATACCAAGCTGGGGCAAAAGGACTATCAGGCGGAAATTTCCGCCCTGCGCGCCGCCAAGCCTTCAGCGGTCTTCGTCTTTCTACCCGGCGGCATGGGCATCAACTTCATCAAGCAATACGCCCAGGCCGGCCTGTCAAGCCAGATCCCACTGTATTCGGCCTATACGGTGGATGCGATTTCGTTGCCGGCGCTAAAGGATGCGGCGGTCGGAACCTTCGGCGTACAGCATTGGAGCCCGGATCTGGGCAACAGCGTCAACCGCCGCTTCGTCTCCGACTACCGCAAGAAGTACGGCAAGACGCCGCCCTTCTATGCCGCACAAGCCTATGACACGGTGATGTTCCTCGACAACGCCATCCGCAAGGCTGGTGGCGTTGGGGACCGGGAAAAATTGCGGACCGCCATGCGGGTCGGCGATTTCTCGACCACGCGGGGCACCTTCAAGTTCAACAACAACCACTTCCCCGTACAGAACATCTATTTGCGCGAAGCGGTGAAGGAAGCCGATGGCAGCTACGTCACCAAGACCCGTGGCGTGATCCTGTCCGCCCATGGCGATGCCTATGCCAAATCCTGCGGCATGAAGTGGTAAGTGAACATATCTGGAATGCTGGCGGGGGCGTCCTTGGGCGCCCCCATTTGCATCTAGCACCATAGGGCGCGCGGATGGACCCACTATTACTGCTGGAACAGGCCTTCAACGGCTTGCAGTTTGGGGTGATGTTGTTTCTCATCGCCGCCGGTCTGACCTTGGTCTTTGGTATCATGGATCTAGTCAATCTGGCCCATGGCGCCCTGGTGATGATCGGCGCCTATCTGGCAACGGCATTGGTCGCCTGGACCGATAGTTTTATCCTCGGCATGATTCTGGCCTTGCCGGCGACCTTCGCTGTCGGCGCATTGGTCGAGATTGTGGCTCTACGCACATTGTACCGCCGCGATCACCTGGATCAGGTTCTGGCCACTTTTGGCCTGATCTTGTTTTTCAACGAAATTGTCCGCATCATCTGGGGCCCGGTTTCGCTCTATTCGGGCCTGCCCGATTACCTTTCCGGCCATGTTGAAATCATTCCCGGCGCGCCGTACCCGGTTTTCCGCCTGTTGATCATCGCCGTCGGTCTGGCGGTCGCCGCCATTATCTACTTCATCGTGGCGCATACCCGGCTGGGAATGCTGATCAGGGCCGGGGCCTCCAACAACGAAATGGTCGGTGCCCTGGGCGTCAATATCAAATCACTTTTTACTTTTGTCTTTGCCCTGGGTGCAGTTTTCGCCGGCCTGGCCGGCATGATGCTGGGGCCATTGACCTCGGTCGAGCCGGGCATGGGGGAACCGTTGTTGATCCTGGCCTTCGTGGTCATCATCATCGGTGGCATCGGTTCCATCCGGGGCGCCTTCATCGCGGCCATTATCGTCGGCCTGGCGGACACTATGGGCCGGGTGCTGTTGCCGGTGTTGTTGCGCGCCGTCGTATCCGATGCCGCCGCCGATACTGCCGGCCCGGCCCTGGCCTCGATGCTGATCTATATCCTCATGGCAGCGATCTTGGTGGTGCGCCCCCGGGGCCTGTTCCCGGCGCGGACGGGATAGGGCTGGCGATGAACAAACGGCAAATATGGTTGACCCTAATTACCCTGGCCCTGTTCGCAGCGGTGCCGCCGCTGACGGTTATCCTTGACCAGCCGTTCTATATGGACGTGGTCGCCCGCATCATGATCCTGGCCATCGCCGCCGTCAGCTTGGACTTGACCCTGGGCTATGGCGGCATGGTAAGTTTCGGTCACGCCGCTTATATGGGCGTGGGCGCTTATGCGGTGGGGATCCTCAGTTATTACGGCATGGATAACGGTTTTCTGCAATTTCCACTGGCCATGGGTGCTTCCGCCTTGATTGGACTGGTCTTTGGCGCCATGAGTTTGCGCACCACGGGCGTCTATTTCATCATGATCACCCTGGCCTTTGCCCAGATGCTTTATTTTCTGGCCGTGTCCTTGGAAGAGTTCGGCGGTGATGACGGCATGCCCGCCATGCGCAGCGAGTTCGCCGGCCTGCTGGATTTGAATGACAGCATGCAGTTCTACTATCTCATCTTTGCCTGTCTGGCACTGACACTGATCATCCTGCACCGTCTGGTGCTATCGCGCTTTGGCATGGTGATCCGTGCCGCCCGCGGCAACGAGCGCCGCATGCAGGCTCTGGGTTTTTCCACCTATCGCTACAAGCTGACCGCCTTCACCATCGCCGCCACTCTGTGCGGCCTGTCCGGCGCCCTATTCGCCAATCTGAACGAGTTCGTCTCGCCCGATGTGATGCAGTGGACCCATTCGGGCGAAATCATGATCATGGTGATCATGGGCGGCATGGGTACCTTGATCGGGCCAGTGTTGGGCGCCGCCGCCTTTTTGTTGTTGGAGGAAAATCTGCCGGAATGGATGGAGCTGGTAATGACCAACGCGGGCGAGCACTGGGCGATCATCATGGGCCCAATCCTGATCGCCCTCGTGTTGTTCGGACGTGGGGGTATTCATGCCCTGTTTATCAGGAAAGGCAAGGTACATGGTTGAGCCCGCCCTGCAAATCAAAGGTCTGTGCAAAAGCTTTGGCAGCCTGGTCGCCACGGATGATCTGCATCTAGATATCGCACCTGGTGAGATCCATGCCATCATCGGGCCCAATGGCGCCGGCAAGACCACCTTGATTTCACAGTTGTCGGGCGAGCAGAGCCCTGATAAAGGCCGGATCAAATTCACCGGGCGGGATATCACCTCCCTGTCCATGCCGGCCCGCGCCGCCCTGGGCCTGGCGCGATCATTCCAGATCACCTCGATCTTCAGCGATTTTTCCACCCTTGATAATGTTGCCTTGGCGGTCCAAGCGCACGCTGGGCATTCGTTTCATTTCTGGCGCCCGGCCAACAAGGCCGCCGCCCTGCGTGGCCCGGCGCTGCACGCCCTGGAACGTATTGGCCTGGGGAAACGAGCGGATGAACCAGCCGCCAATCTAAGCCACGGCGAACAGCGGCAGCTGGAAATTGCCATGGCTCTGGCGACGGAACCGGCGGTCATGTTGCTGGATGAGCCCATGGCCGGCATGGGGCGGGATGAAACCGCAAACATGGTGGAAATATTGCAAGGCTTGAAAAGCCGGCACACCATTGTTCTGATCGAACATGACATGGACGCCGTCTTCGCCCTGGCCGACCGTATCACCGTTCTGGTCTATGGCCGGGCCATCGCCACGGGCCGGCCGGAGGAAATCCGCGCCAACGATGCGGTCCGCGCCGCCTATCTGGGGACAGGCGATGCTTGAGGTTGACCGCATTGACGCCTACTACGGCCAAAGCCAGGCCCTGTTCGGCATGAGCCTGGAAGTCGGGGTCGGAGAGGTTGTCAGCCTGATGGGCCGCAACGGCATGGGCAAGACCACCACGATCAAAAGCATCATGGGCCTGCTTGAGCCACAGGCGGGCAGTGTACGTTTCTTGGATCACGAACTGCGTGGCCTAGCACCTTATCGTGTCGCCAAACTCGGCCTGGGCCTGGTACCTGAAGGGCGGCAAATCTTCCCCAACCTTACCGTACGGGAAAATCTAATCGCCACCGCGCGGCCCGGTGACAGCGCGCGGGAGCCTTGGACGCTGGCACGTGTGTACGGGCTGTTCCCCCGGCTGGAGGACCGCCAGAGCAGCATGGGCGATCAGCTTTCAGGTGGGGAACAGCAAATGCTGGCCATTGGCCGCGCCCTGATGACCAATCCGAAACTATTATTGCTGGACGAGGCCACGGAAGGCCTCGCCCCCTTGATCCGGACTGAAATCTGGTCTTGTCTGGCGGGCCTGAAAGACGTAGGTCAGGCTATTCTGGTGATCGACAAGAATGTTGAGGCCTTGACCAAAATTTGCGACCGCCACTTCATCGTGGAAAAGGGCCATCTGGTCTGGAGCGGTAATTCAACGGAACTACGCGCCAACCCGGATGTCCAGCACCAATTACTAGGAGTTTGATTTAGCCTCATGACCGACAAACCGCTAAACGAAGACGAACTAGCCGCCCTGCGCGCCTGGGACACACCAACCATCTGCAATGCCCTGGAGGTCACCTCGCCGGAACGCCGGGCTATCGGCTTCACGGTGGAGCCGTTGGTTTGTGCCTTTCCTGATCTGCCCCCCATCGTTGGTTATGCCCGTACCGCTACCATCCGCGCCTTCCAGCCCGGCACGCTGCCGGCCGCCGAAGCCCGCGACCAGCGCCTGAACTATTACCGTTACGTAGCGAAAGGCAAAAGCCCGACCGTCGCCATCATTCAGGACCTGGATGGTCCGCGCCGAGCCTATGGCGCCTTTTGGGGCGAGGTTCAGTCCACCATCCATATTAACCTGGGCTGCCAAGGCGTGGTCACCGACGGCTCGGTCCGTGACATTGATGCCTGCGCGCCAGGTTTCCAGTTCATCGCCGACCGCATCGGGCCGTCACACGCCCATGTGCATCTGGAAGCGTTCGATCTGGACGTAAATGTCTCGGGTATGCTGGTCAGTTCCGGCGATCTGGTACACGCCGACCGCCACGGCGCCGTGGTCATCCCCCACGACGTCGCCCGAGAGGTCCCAGCAGCCTGCAAACTATTGGAACGCCGTGAAGCGGTAATCCTGGAAGCTTGCCGCCAACCGGACTTCGACGTCGAAGCCCTGGGCCGGGCCATGGCAGATTCAAACGAAATTCATTAGCAGCGATCCGCCATTCCGGCATAAGAAAAGCCCTCCTGCCATCTGGCAGAGGGGCTTTCTTTTATCCTCAAGGTAGCCTAAACCGCCTGATAGTCCGCGAAGCTTTTGCCTTCGGCGGCCAGCTTTTCCAGCAACGGCGCCGGGCGCCAGCGTTCGCCATAGGCTGCATGGAAGCGCTTCATGTCGGCCAGGACTCTGTCCAGACCGATGGAATCCGCCCAATGCATCGGCCCGCCCTTATAAGCGGGGAAGCCGTAGCCGTTGATGTAGATGATATCGATGTCCGAGGGCCGCATCGCCATGCCCTCGTCCAGGATCTGCGCCCCGATGTTGATCAACGGATACAGGGCGCGCTTGACGATCTCTTCGTCATCGTAGTCCTGACGCTCGATATTCTTATCTTTCGAGACCTGCTCAATAATGGCCTGGACCTCGGCGTTGGGGATCGGCGTACGGTCACCCTCAGCATAGTCGTAGTAGCCACCTGCGGTCTTCTGGCCATAGCGGCCCAACTCGCAAATACGATCCGGAATAGTCCCGCCATATTCCTCGTTGGTGGGGCGGTCCGCCGCGCGCGCCTTACGCACCAGCCAACCCACGTCTAGGCCCGCCATGTCGCCCATGGCGAACGGGCCCATGGCCAGGCCAAAGTTGTAGATCGCAGCATCCACCTGTTGCGGCAAGGCGCCGGTTTCCAACAGGAATGTGCCCTCGCCGGTATAGCCGTGCAGCATGCGGTTACCAACAAAGCCAAAGCAGTTGCCCACCAGAACCGAAATTTTGCCAACCTTGCGGCCGATGCCCATGGCGGTGGCGATGGTTTCGGCGGACGAGTCCTTGCCGCGCACCACTTCCAACAGGCGCATGACGTTGGCCGGCGAAAAGAAATGCATGCCGATCACCGCTTCGGGCCGCTTGGTGGCCGAGGCGATTTCGTCAATATCCAGGGTAGACGTGTTCGATGCGAGAACCGCGCCGGGCTTGGCGTGCTGGTCCAGTTTGGCGAAGATCTCTTTCTTCAACTCCATCTTCTCGAACACCGCTTCGATCACCAGATCCGCATCAGCAATATCGGCGAAGTCCGTGGTGGTGGAGAACAAGGCCATGCGCTGGTCCATCTTGTCCCGGCTTAAGCGGCCTTTTTTCACCGTGTTGGCATAATTGCGTTCGATAATGCCCATACCTTTGTCCAGGTTTTCCTGGGCGACCTCGACCATCAATACGGGGATACCCGCATTGGCGAAGTTCATGGCAATGCCGCCACCCATGGTGCCGGCGCCGATCATGGCAATCCTCTTAATGTCCTTCATGGGTGTATTTTTTGGCACGTCAGGTATTTTCGCCACCTCACGCTCGGCGAAGAAGACATGGCGCTGGGCCGCGCTCTCGGGCGACGTCACGCATTCGGTGAACAACTCGCGCTCCCGTGCGATGCCTTCGTCGAAAGGCAGGGTGGCCGCCGCCTCGACGCAATCTATGTTTTTCCAAGGTGCGAAAAAGCCGCGGAACTTCCGCGCGTTGGCCTTGCGGTAGGCATCGAACACGCCGGCCTCGGCCTCACAAGGCAGATCGCGAATCTTGCGCAGGGGCGCATCTTCCGCCACCAGCTTTTCGGCGAAGGCAATCGCGCCTTCCAACGGATCGTCGCCAACCTCGTCAATAATGCCCAGTTCCTTGGCCTGGGGGGCAGGCACGAAATCGCCCGAGGTGATCAAATCCAGTGCCTTGGGAACGCCCACCAGACGGGGCAGCCGCTGCGTGCCGCCGGCGCCGGGCAGCAGGCCCAGCTTCACTTCCGGCAGACCGACCAAGGCGGCAGGCACGGCGAAACGGTAATGGCAGCACATCGCGGTTTCCAAACCGCCACCCAGTGCCGTGCCGTGGATCGCGGCGACGATGATCTTGGAGCTATTTTCCATGCCGCCCAGCACCTCGGCAAATGGCTTGCCTTGGGGCGGTTTGCCGAATTCACGAATATCGGCACCGGCAATAAACGTCCGGCCACCGCCGACGAGGACCATGGCCTTGATGTCGGGATCGGCTTGCCCTTTGTCAAAGGCCTCGCCCAACCCATCGCGGACGGCGGCGCTCAACGCGTTGACCGGCGGGTTGTTGACGGTGATGACGCCGATGGCGCCCCGTTTCGTGAAGTCAATTACATCCGACATACTCAGGTTCTCCCGTTTTCGCGCCAGCCCGAAAGTCAGGCGGCACATCGCTTTAATTTTCACTTGCCGCTTCATAGCACGAAATAGGGGGCCGGGAAGCGGCGAAAGCGAACGTTATTGTCACGGTTCAATTTTGCCGGCGGCGAAGCTAATATAACCAATCAATTTGGCGAACCGAAGCTCTGAACAATCCAGAGGCAGAGATCAACGTCATCAAGAAATAGCGCCGAATTCGATTACGCAGAGAATTCGACCCGTTGCGGGATTTCCGTTAGCGCCTTAACGGTACCTGCGGCCAAATCGGCCACGATCTCGGCGGCGGGGCGGCGTTCACCCAGCATGCCCGCGCCCTGTCCGGCGGCGTTCATATACAGATCCCAACGCCCGGCATCGATCGCCGCACTCAAAAAATCTTCCATCAGAACACGCTGGTGAGGCGATGGTAGGGGTTCCAACCCTGCCTCGGCCCAGGCATCGGTGATGACGCTGCGTTTGGCACGCAGGGTTTTGCCGGTCCAGGCTTGCGAAACGCGAAAATCCGTGGCCTTGCCATCTATGATGTCATCCTTGACCACGTTCGGCAGGCCACATTCTTCGGCCACCAGAAAAGCCGTGCCCATCCAGACCCCGATGGCGCCTAAGGTCAATGCGGCGGCAATGCCCTTGCCGCCGCTAATGCCGCCCGCCGCAACCACTGGAACCGGGGCCACCGCATCCACCGTCTGGGCGACCAGGGGCAGGGTCGCGACCGGACCCGTATGACCGCCCCCTTCGGTGCCCTGGCAGACCACGATATCGACGCCTGCATCCCGGTTGCGTTCCGCATTGCGCATAGTGCCGGCCAGGCCGATCACCTTCATGCCCTGATCGCGCGCACGGGGAACAACACGGGCCGGATCACCCAGGCCGGCGGCAAAAACAGGCACCTCTTCCTCCAACACGACCTGGATCTGCGCCTCCGCATATACATCGGAATTGACTAAATCATTGTCCACGGGCACCGGTGCCAATTCAAACCTGTCCAGCAGGCCATGCATGAATTTGACATGTTCGGGATGGTTCTTGGCCAACTCCTTCCACACTCCAGTCCGAGTGGTCGAGGCAGCCGCTAGGGAAGCCGGCAACAACAGATCGACGCCGAAAGGTTTGTCGGTCAACTGGCGCACCCGCTGAATGCGCCGCCGGACTTCCTCGGGCTCCAGCGCGGAACCGCCCAGAACGCCAAGGCCGCCCGCATCGGAGACCGCCGCCACCAGCTCGGGCGGCGTTCCCATACCCCAAACACCCATGCCGGCCAGCATTATGGGATATTCAATGTCCAGAAGGTCGCAAAGCTCGGTACGCAGGATGGGGCGGCTCATGGGGAGACTTCTCTACAAGTGGTTCAGGGTGCTATATCGTAACTCGGAATTATCAAAAGGAGCTAGTAATGGCGGACGGAAAACCCGATGATTTCGTCAAGGACGAAGATGAACTGCGCAGCCTGCACAACGAAGTTAATCCGCTGGCGGCAGCCAAGGCCATTCCCAACCTGGAACCACACAGCCGGCGCTTTATTGAATTATCACCATTCCTTTGCATCGCCTCGGCTGATCCCTCAGGTCCAGGAGACGTTTCACCGCGCGGCGATGCCCCCGGTTTCGTCAAGGTTTTGGATGACCATACCTTGTTGATCCCCGACCGTATCGGCAACAACCGCCTGGACACCTCCGCCAACATCACCAGAAATCCATACATCGGTTTGCTATTTCTGGTGCCAGGTGTGAATGAAACCTTACGTGTCAATGGTCAGGCGCGCCTCTGTACCGACGCGGACGTCCTGGCCGAATTCGAAGTACGGGGCAAGGTGCCCAGGACCGGCATTCTGGTCGCCGTCGAGGAGGTATTGTTTCAATGCTCCAAGGCGCTGGTGCGCTCACGCCTGTGGGATGATGACTACAAAGTAGAGCGCAAGACGGCCATGCCGCCCCTGGGGCATATGATCAAGGATCAGATCGGCGCGGCGCAGTCGGGCAAAGAACTTGAAGCCTATGTGCAGAAAAGTGTCAGGGAGCGAATGTACTGATGGCGAAACTGTATCTGGTGCGCCATGGCCAGGACACCGGCCATCGCATTAACGAGAATGATCCCGGATTGAGTGAATTGGGTCGCCGGCAAGCCACTGAAATGGCCGCTACCCTGGCGCCCTTGGGTCCGCTGTCCATGATCGTATCTCCACTGCGCCGTACGCGGGAGACCGCACAACCGCTGGAGACCGCCTGGAATGTGACGGGCGACGTGGTCCCCGCGATCCGCGAAATCCCCTCGCCCAGCGATGAATTGGACGCGCGGCGGCAGTGGCTGCGCGAGACCATGGCCCGCACCTGGAACTTCGTCACCCAATCCGAAGCCTGACTGTTGCCTTGGCGTCAGGCGTTGCTGGATACCTTGCTTGGTGTGGGGCAAGACACCGTCGTGGTCAGCCACTTCGTCGCCATCAACGTGGCCGTCGGCGCGGCCCCAAACGACAGCCGGCTAACTGAGTTCCGTCCCAACAATTGCTCCATAACCGCGATGGAGACCGACGGCGCGAGTCTCTCCTTGCTGGAGCTGGGCGAAACGCTGGAGACAGTAGTCGGCTAGTGACAAACCTCATAATAAAGGTTGCCCGGATCCTTGAAGTCATGCATCTGGAATTGCGTGAAACCGGCGTCCCGGATCATGCGCTCTGCCACCTCCGGATTGAAACCAAGCGTACCCAGGCCCGCGCCTCCCGGTTCAGACATGGCGGACGACATGCAGGACATCAGGGAAAAGCCATACATCATTGCCAGCATGGGGTTGCGCAGATTGTCCTCAAACCGGGGCTTGGAGCGGATATCCTTGATGAACCAAATGCCATCTGGTTTCAGGCTGCGTTTGATGGCAGCGATCACCGCCTCCGGCCGAGTCATGTCGTGGATACAGTCCAGCGTGATGACAAAGTCATAAGTCGCCACCGCCGGCAAATCGGCGCCATCGCCATGGCGCAGTTCCACATTGCCCAGGCCCATTTCGGCCGCCTTCTCGCCCACTAGCGCGACAGCATGACGGGAAGCATCAATGCCGACAATGTGGCTGTTGGGGTAGGTTTCCGCCATGGTCAGCACCGCCGCGCCGTCGCCACAGCCAACGTCGGCGGCCAAGGCGCCGGCCTGCAACTTTTCTTCCACCCCCGCCAGGGCCGGGATCATGCGCGGGATCAGATCGTTGCGGGCCGCCTGCCAGTGGCGGCATTCGCCGCGATGGGCGCCTTCGGGACCACCTTCTTCATAGCTGTTGCCCAGGCCGGTACGAAAATTCTCGAACAGGCGTTCCAGATTATCCGCCATGCCGGGCCCAGAAAATTCATTGGCTAGGTACGATTTGTGCTTATCATCAACCAACAGACCAATGGCCACATCGGGTAGCGCGAAACGCTCTTCACCACAATAATCTAGCAACTTCGCCGCCGCCTGCAGGCGCAACCATTCCAAAACCCAGCGTTCATGCTGGCCCGAGCGCCGCGCCAATTCTTCAGCGGTCATAGGCCCTGCCCCGGCCATGGCCTTATAAAAGCCCAGCTCGTTACCCAGATAAACCATCGCCGCCACGATCTCCCCCTGGCGGTAGTTCCAAACGGTAAAGGAATAGCGGCGCGAGTCGTCCCCCACCGAGGCGGCGGTAGTATCGGAATTGCTCGTCATGGAACCTCTCTTTGAATATGCCTTAGCCTGCCCAGCTAAATGGTGCGAAGTGACCGTTGTTGGCCTGACCCAACATATCCAGTTCAAGGCCGAAGGCCTCGACCTTGGTGTGTTTGGAACGCGCCAGGGCCAGGCGGGTATTGGCGGGATGGCCCACGTTATCGATATAATAAGGATTGCCGCTGCCGTTGCGGGAGGCCACCCCTTCGATCTCGTAGGACATGATGCCGGGGATATTGACGCTCTGTTTCAGGCCGTCCTTGACGAACTCAATCGCCGCGTACTCGACACCGCGAAAATCACTAACCAGATTGTCACGGATCATTCCCAATGGTCCGCCGGCCTCGCCAGCGACGATTTTCGCCAGGGCGGCGCGCTGGGCTTCGTCCGCGCCCTCGTCCACCACACCGGCAAAGATCCAGCCGCCATCCGCCATGACTTTACCGGAACGGATCACTAGGGCGATTTTCTGGCCGGACAAATCAACACCGCCGCTCTCTCCCTGATCGATACGGAATGCCATCAGGGCATAGCAGTGATCTTCCGTGGCGCCCTCTTGTGGGTTGGTATAAATGCAGGGACACAAATAATCGCAATTGCAACTTTCGATATATTCACCGCTAATCGCCCAATTTTTACTCGCCATGTTATTTCCTCCGCAGTCGCCTTATTCGGAAATCGTCAATGTCTTGATGCATTGTGCCGCATCCTCCGCCAGATGGCAGGTCAATTCACTGGCCCCCATGGCGCGTCCCAGTTTTGCCGCCTGCCCCGACCATAGGGAGGAAAATTCCGGCGCGCCTTCCGCTTCCGCCTTTGCTTTCAAAGGCGCCAGCGCGCTGCCCGCCGTCGGGAACGCTGGCGCCTTGTCGGACATGGGCCCGATTTCGCGCATCACGCGGTTCATCAGGCTGCGCGCCGGCTTGCCCGAGAAAATATTGGTCAGCGCGGTCTGATCATCCGCACCGGGGGGCACGGCGGCGTGCAAGGCTACGCGGTGCAGATCGCTGATCAGAGATTGTGGCGTGAAAAGATAGGCGGTGCCGATCTGTGCCCCCACCGCCCCCAGCGCGAACGCGGCGGCGATACCCCGACCATCGCCGATACCGCCCGCCGCGATGACCGGCACTGTAACCGTATCGACGACTTGCGGCACCAGGGCCATGGTTCCGGCCTGGGTTGCGATATCATCGCTCAAGAACATGCCGCGATGCCCCCCCGCCTCGGCGCCCTGGGCAATGATCACGTCACAGCCACGCTCTTCCAACCAGCGGGCCTCGGCCAAGGTGGTGGCGGAACTCATGACATGGCAGCCCGTGGCTTTGACCCGCTGCAGCAATACCGGGGCTGGCAGTCCAAAGTGAAAGCTCACGACCTCCGGCTTCAGATCCTCGACAATTTCGCATGCTTCCGCGCTGAAAGGCTCGCGGCTCGCGGCTACAAGCGGTGTATCGGGATCTATGCCATATTCCTCGTAATAGCCCGCCAATTGCGCTTTCCAGACAGCGTCTCGTTCCGGATTAGACGGCTTGGGCGTATGGCAAAAGAAGTTCAGATTTATCGGCTTATTCGTTTGCTGTCGTATGACCCCGGCCTCGGCCCGCATCTTGTCGGTGCTTAGCATGGCGCAGGGTAGAGAGCCAAGGCCACCCGCCTCGGCCACCGCGATGGCCATGGCCGCGCCATTGGCCCCAGCCATGGGCGCCTGGATGATCGGCAGGTCAATACCGAGCAGATCTATAAGCTTTCGATTGGGCCACATGCTGACATCCCCTAACTTTGATTGCCCCAGCATATCCCAGGCTAGCGGGCGGTCAATCCAATCGATAAGCCCGCCGCGCCGTGCCGGCACGGTAACAATGCACAGATCCACCACCTCCGCCACGTCGCGGATATCCTAGTAGCCCTGAAGCTCCTGGATCATGCCGCCGCGTTGATTTATGGGATAGATATCGCCTCGGAATTCAGCTTCTTTCACAAAACGGATCGGCCGGCCACCGAACTTATAAATATTGTCGGAGGCACCAATGATGGCGATATTCCGAGGCTCGAACAGGGGGTAAGGGAACCGGGCTGACTTGACACGAAGGTACGCTCCATCCGTTTACATGGCTATCTGGCATGGGAATGTTAAGCGAGCAGACCGGGGCGATGCGAACGCCTTCTGCCGCTGCCATTGTGCCCTTACGGTCAGGCGGGTAGGCTCAAGACAAATTGTACGGGAGCAGAGTTATGGAATTCGCATTCACCGAAGAACAGGACGCCATCCGCGACACCGCGCGGCGCTTCGCCAATGACCGGTTGGCACCGGACTTTCAACAGCGGGAGCTGGACGGCAAAATTGGGCGGGGCTTACTTACGGAAATGGGCGCCTTGGGTCTGATCGGCGTTGATCTGCCAGAAGAATATGGCGGTTTGGGTCTTGATTGCGTTACCTCCGGCATCGTCGTCGAGGAAATCGCTGCCGCTGATTTATCCGTCTCCTACATTCAATTGATCGGCTCCTTGAATGGGCGGCTTCTATCCGACCACGCAACCCCTGAATTCGCGGCCAGGGCGATCGGCGCTATCTGTAGCGGTCGCAGCATCACCGCCCTTGGCTTAACCGAACCACGGGGCGGCTCGGACGCCGCCGGCATGATCCTGCGGGCCCGGCGCGATGGCGAGGATTATGTTCTGAACGGGGAGAAAACCTCGATCTCGTTCAGCACCCAGGCCGATGAAATCATGCTGTTCGCGCGCACGGGCAGCGAAGAGGAAAAAGCCCGTGGCGTCAGCACATTCTATGCGCCCCTGGATGCCGCCGGCATCACCCGCACCGCATTCAACGACATGGGAACAACCGCCGTAGGCCGCGGCTCTCTGTTTTTCGACGACGTCCGCATTCCCGCCAACTGTCTGTTGGGCGAAGAGGGCGCTGGCTTTCGCCAGGTCATGCATGGTTTTGATTTTTCCCGCGCCCTGATCGGCCTACAGGTCTTAGGCGCGGCACGGGCATCCCTCGATGAGGCCTGGCAGTACAGCACCGAGCGGGAGGCGTTTGGCAATCCCATTGCCGCCTACCAGGGCGTGACCCAGCCCTTGGCGGAATGCGAAACCCTGTACGAAGCCGCCCGTCTGTTGTGTTTCAAGACCCTGTTCATGCGCGATGAGGACATAACCCACACCAAGGAAGCGGCCATGGTGAAATGGTGGGCGCCAAAAGTGGCGTTCGATATCATCCATCAATGCCTGCTGACCCACGGCCATTACGGTTATACCAAGGATCTGCCCTTGGAACAGCGCATGCGCGATGTTCTGGGCTTGCAGATCGGCGATGGCACGGCGCAAATTCAGAAGATGATCATCGCCAGGGAAATCGTCGGGCGCATCGCGGTACCTTATTGATCAGTATCTTATTAAGTTCGAATTGGAGTTTTGAGAGATGAGCGGAAGCGGAAACGAAGTCCTGCAAAAGGTCGTTGACGGCGTTGGTATCATGACCTTGAACCGGCCCGAGAAATTCAACTGTATTTCCTCGGGCCTGATGGATGGCATGGCCAATGCCATCGAGGCTTTCGATAATGATCCAAACGTCCGCGTCATCCTGCTTGATGCGGTTGGCAAGACGTTTTGCACCGGCGCTGATCTGGACGAGGTCATGGCGGCGCGCAAAGACCGCGCCACCTTGTCTGCCTTCATCAGCCGTATTCATGAAATCTTTCGCCGCATGGAAACATCACCCCTGCCCGTGGTGGTCTCCATCAACGGCCTGGCCCTGGCGGGCGGTATCGAGATGATGATGGCCGCCGACGTAGCGTTCGCGGCCAAGAGCGCCCAGATAGGCGATCAGCATGCCCAATACGGCCTGATACCGGGCGGTGGCGGCACCCAGCGTCTGCCTCGTCTGGTCGGCTTGCGCCGAGCCCTGGATCTGATGTACACCAACAAATGGCTAAGCGCAGAAGAGGCGGAAAACTGGGGCTTGGTCAACTATGTGGTGGCCAATGATGCCTTGGCGGACACCGCCCTGGACTACTGCCGCAACCTAGCGCAAAAAAGCCGCACCGGCCTCACCGCGATGAAACATTTTTCCCGCCAAGGCATGGAGGTTAGCCCCTCGGATGGTCTGACCCTGGAAGAAGAAGAGGTCATCAATGGTCTTCTAGGATCGGATGTGGAGGAAGGCCTGGAAGCCTTCCAGGCCCGGCGCAAGCCGAACTTCGCTTAAGATTAGGCGGGATCATGCCACGTTCCTACCCAGACCGTCCCATGGTCGGCGTCGGCGCCGTGGTCTTCCAGGATAACGAAATCCTGCTGATTCGCCGAGGCAAGGCGCCGCGCAGGGGCGATTGGTCCATTCCCGGTGGCATGCAGGAGTTAGGCGAGACCGTCTTCGCCGCCGCCGCCCGCGAGGTAAAGGAAGAAACCGCCATCGTTATTCAGAACATCGGCCTGATCGATGTGATCGATGCCATCACCCCCGATGAGACGGGCCGGGTGAAATTTCACTACACCCTGATCGATGTAGTGGCGGAATGGCACAGCGGCGACCCGGTGGGTGGCGATGACGCCATGTACGCCGAATTCATACCCCTGCATCGGATAAAGAACCTTGGGCTGTGGAAGGAGACTGTCCGCATCATCAACGTAGCGCGGGAGATGCGCGGAATTTAGCGCGGCAGTATGCCTTCATCCTGGTACTGCGTCAGCAATTCGACCAACATGTCTTCGGTATCAATGCAATCCTGAAAGCCGGCCTGGCGCAGCTTGATGGTACTGACCACCACGGGGGCCGGATTCTTGCCGGCAGCGAAATTGAAATCAGCGAATTGCCAGGAAGGCCCCACCAGTTTCTCGTAGGGAATGTCGCGCAAGCCATGTTCCTTAGCGATCCGTTCCCAGATATGCGCCTTGCCCGGCATCACCTCGCGCAAGCGCATGGGTTCGGGTTCTCCCATGGCCATACCAAAATGCCGGGCCAGGATGGGCCAGAGGCCGGCGAAGGTGATGTTATCACCGTTGGTGATGTTGAAAATCTCATCCCGTGCGGTCGCGGCTCCCGTGGCCCAGCCAAGACAGCGGGCGATCAGGCGGGTATCGATCGCCTCGGTTACCCATGGCCCGCCACCCGGATGGCAAAGCGGCAAACCCTCGGCCCGGCGGACGACGGCATAAACAGCCATGGCGAGAAGAATATTCAAAGGTGCGTCCAGGGCGAAACCGAAAATTGTCTGGGGCCGTAGAATCGTCCAGCCCCAATTCCTGCCCTGCTGTTGCGCCTTTACGAAATCTTCCTGGTACCAATAGAAGTTTTCATGATCGTTGCGTGCCCAGCGCTCCCGTGCCGGCACGGGGGGTGGTTTTAAATGGGCGCCATAAGCCTTGGTGCCCTGGAACAGAGAGATATGCACCAGGTTCCCGGCCACCGCATCGATGGGTTGGAGGGCGTTCTTCAACATGGTGGCATTGATGTCCATCTGCGCCCTGGCCCGCCAGCCCCGGATCACGTCCTCTTCCTCATACAACGCGGTGTAGATGATATGAGTGGTATCCGACAGCCCGCCCAAAGCCTTTTCGCACGCGGCCCGGTCCATCAAATCCAGAAGGATAAACCGCGCGCCGTGTTCAAATGGCGGCGGACGCCGTGATAGCGCCGTGACATTCCAATCCGGTGAGGCATCGAAATGGCGCAACGCCGCCCCACCTACCAGGCCCGAGGGGCCGAAGATGACGATATTTCCACTCATGTTCTGCACCATTGCAACAATTGTCCGACGATGGGCAGAATAGAAGCTCCCACGACCCCAGGCATCCCTTAATTGGAGGAAAATCAAGATGAGCCGCCTTTTCGGACCACTGCGCCAGATGGGTTATGTGGTCAAGGATATGGACGCCGCCATGCGCTATTGGATCGATGTTTGCCAGGTCGGGCCATGGTTCTATATAGACAAGCTGGCGGTGGATGACTTTCGCTACAAGGGCCAGCCAAGCCGGCCGCATATATCCATCGCCCTGGCCAATTCCGGCGACGTACAGATCGAGCTGATCCAGCAACGCGATACCGCCCCCACCATGTACCAGGATTTCTTGAACGCCGGCAACGAGGGTCTGCAGCATTTCTCCACCTGGCCGGAAAATTATAATGAAATCTACGAGAAGGCCCTGGCCGCCGGTTATACCGTGGGACAGGAATCCACCAGCCCGCGCGGCCCCTTTGTCTATTTCGAACAAGAAGGCCATCCGGGCACCGTGGTGGAAATGGCTGAAATGAACGAGACCCGGCGGCGCATTTTTGACGGCGTGCGAGACGCGGCGGTGGATTGGGACGGCGCCGACCCGATACGTGAACGCTGGCCACGCTGAGCTCTTAGAGTGGATATTTGCCGCGAGCATTCAGGATAGATCACAGCCTGATGCAATACTGGAAAACCGTCCTGCCAAAAGGAACATCGCGATGCCGATTATAGATTCCCAAGTCCACGCCTATGCCGCCAACACGCCGGACCGGCCATGGCACGCGGTGCCTAACTGGCCGGAACATGTTACCGGCGACGAGATGGTGGCGGCAATGGATGCGGTCGGCGTCGATGGCGCGATCTTCATATCCGCCTTTACCATGTACCAGTACGACGCCTCTTATGCGGTCGAGGTAGGCAATGCTCATCCTGGCCGTTTTGGCCTCGTCAGGCCGGTCGATCCGTCGGACCCCGCAGTAGCCGATGTAATTGCGGATTGGAAGAAAACACCGGGCACCGTCGGCATACGTATCATGATGAGCGGCGAGCCAGGACGCGACCCCGACGGCCCAGGCGTTGATCTAGTACTGCGCGAAGCCGTGCGGCACAATCTGCCCGTCAACATGCTTTTCTGGGGTAACCTGGAGGCGGGCACGGCGGTTATCGACCGCCATCCGGACGCCCGCTTCATCATCGATCATCTGGGCATCGTACAGCCCCGCATGCCGCCGGCCCCGGCCGAGCCCTGGGCCGATCTACCGAAAGTACTTGGCCTCGCCAGCCGCCCGAACGCGGTGATCAAGGTCAGTGGGGCGTGCACTCTTTCGCGCGCCAGCTACCCCTACGCCGACATCTGGGACCCGCTCGCCCGCGTATTCGACGCCTGGGGCCTCGACCGCTGCCTGTGGGGCACCGACTGGACCCGCACGTTCGCGGTCGTCAACTACGAACAGGCCGTTGAACCGTTCCGTCTCACCGACCGCCTGAGCGAAAGCGAACGGGCAATGCTGATGGGCGGCGCCTGCGAGAGAGCCTATGGCTGGGCACCGGAGAAGCGTTGACCTAACGCGGATCACTCAATCGCATCCAACAACGTCTTGCGGAACTTGCGGTCGCGCTTTAGATGCCATTCCCGGCTCATGGCCAGGCCGCGCGTCCTGTAGCGCTCGGCATAGAGCAGGACCCAGGTTCGGCCACGGGTGCTGCGCGCGCCGGTGCTGTCGTTATGCTTGGCCAGACGCGCTTCCAGATCATTGGTCCAGCCCACATAGGTACGCTGGTCAGAGCCGCTCCGGCTGCCTAGGATATAGACGTAACAATACATGGGAACGGCTTATAGCATGCATCGCAGCGACGGACGTATTCTGACCACCCACACGGGCAGCCTGCCCCGCCCTCCGGCTCTAGTGGAAATGTTCGCGGACCGGGTGCATGGTCGGGCGGTGGATGGCAGAGCAATGGCGGCGGCAATCGAGGATGCCACGAATTGGGTGCTGCCCAAGCAGTTGGAAGCCGGCATCGATATCCCCAATAATGGCGAGCAGCCCCGCGATGCGTTTTTCCTGTATGTACGCCACCGCATAAGCGGCTTTACGGGCCTGGGCACCCGTCAACCACCCGCTGACGTGGCGCGCTATCCGGGCTTTCTAGCCATGCGCCAGGCCCTGACTGCCAACAAGGCTGTCGTGACCAATTTCGAAGTGCCGGCGGTCGTCGACGAAGTGCGCTATCTGGACCCGGCCTATGTGGAAACCGAATGCAAAGACTTTCGCCGCATCCTGACGACCCATGCACCGGAACAACGGGAGGCCTTTATAACAGCGCCGTCTCCGGGCATCATCGCCACCGCCGTGCCCAACGAATTTTACGACGATGCCGAGACCTATCTCGATGCCCTGGCCGAGGCGCTACGTATCGAGTACGAGGCCATCGTGCGCAATGGTTTCACCCTGCAACTGGACTGCCCGGACCTGGCGTTGGAACGTCACATCACATACGCCGACCGCCCGGTATCCGATTTTGTTGCATTCGTGGAGCGCGTGATCGCGGCCATCAACCGCAGCCTGGTCAATATCCCCCGGGACTCCGTTCGTGTGCATGTCTGTTGGGGCAACTACGAAGGACCCCATGATCTGGACGTGCCCCTAGCTGAAATACTGCCGACGATACTACAGGCGAATGTGGGCGGCATCGTGCTGCCCTTCGCCAATCCCCGCCACGCCCACGAATACAAGTTATTTGAGAGCGGGCCCCTGGCCGACAATCAAGTCTTAGTCGCCGGCGTTATCGACACCACGACGAACTATGTGGAGCACCCGGAGGTGGTTGCCGACCGGATCGAGCGCATTGCCCAAGCAGTAGGCGACCCCAGCCGCGTCCTGGCCGGCACCGATTGCGGCTTCGATACATCCGCCGGCATGGGCAAGGTTGCCGAAGACGTTGTCTGGGCCAAATTAGCAGCCCTGTCAGAAGGTGCGAAGTTGGCGAGCGGCCGATTGTTTCGTTAGCCCCCTCAGCTATAATCGCCGTCCGGTTCGAGCATGGCATCTTCGTTTAACAGACCCTGGCCCGGCACGAAATTGACTTCGAAGCGGATGCCGTCCGGGTCCTCGAACAAGACATAGTAATAGCCGGGCGCCCAGGTACGCTCCTCGGGTCCGCGCACCATATTCGCACCCAGCTCCGCCGCCTTGGCACCGGCAAGATCCACATCCTCGCGCGAGCGCGCCCGCAGACAAATATGGTGCAGACCGACACGCAGTTGCACGAAGCGTTCATCGGCATACTGCTCCTCACAGCGTTGGATGCCGATCGCCGTACGGGCGCCGACGTGATAGCAGAATTCATCACCGTCGAAGACACGTTTCATGCCGAAAAAGGGCAATAAGCCGCAATAGAATTCCCGCGCCTTGTCGAATTGGCTCACGGTTAGGATGACATGCGCCATGCCGTTGATATCAATCACGTTGGCTCCTTGAATTTTTATCATGGGGACACGAAAGGTCCCCATCATAAACCGGATGCGCCCTAAATTTCCAACGCCGCCAGGGTGCCTTCCTGGATGGCCTGGAAAAATTTACGGGAACCAAGCACGTCGCCAACAAAATGCACGGGAATATCCAAGGCCTGATAGCGCACTGCCTCGGCCTCGCGTTTGTGATAGCCGGTGCAATAGATGATGCTGTCGATACCCTGCAAGGTACGGCGCAGGCGGCCTTGGGGCTGCAATACGATTTCACCGGGCCGGATTTCGATGACCTGGGTGTGTGTCATGACCTCGATACCCAAGGTATCCACGCGGTCAAGATAATGCACCTTGTCCACATGCACCGCCTTGCGCAGCAGTTCCGTACGGGCGATCAGAACCACGTCACGGCCCTGCACAGCCAACATATCGGCAACTTCCACACCCACCAGGCCGCCACCGACCACGACGCAGTTTTGTCCCGACTTGTCCGTCCCCGCCAGCACCCGCCAGCCATACAGCACATCGACCAAATCGGCGCCCGGCACATCCGCTGCCACCGCTTCGGCACCAATGGCGACGATCAAGGCGTCGGCGTCGATTTCGTCCGGCGCGGGATCTACGTCAAGGCTAACCTCAATACCAAGACGCGCCACCTCGGCGCGGAAATAATTCAGCAGGCTTTCGATTTCTTCACGGTGCGGCGGTTGGTGGGCCAAATTCAATTGACCGCCCAGCCGTGCTGCCTTCTCGAACAAATGCACCATATGGCCGCGCTTGGCCGCCGTGGTCGCGGCCGCCATGCCGGCCGCACCGCCGCCGATCACAGCCAGGCGTCTTGGCGTTACCTGACGGGTCAGAATCGGTTTCAAGGCCAGCTCTCGACTGACCATGGGGTTGACCGTGCAGGCCAGACCGGTGTGCAGGTGTACATTGGCGATGCATTCATTGCAGGCAATACAGGGGGCGATCTGTGCTGCTTGATCCGCCTTGGCCTTGGCCGCGAAATATGGATCAGCGATCAGGCCACGGCTGAGGCAGATATAATCCGCATCGCCCCGCGCCAGAACATCCTCCGCCAGATCCGGCGTATTGATCCGGCCCACGGTCATCACTGGGATATCGAGACGTTCCTTCATGGCCGCACTGCAATCGGCATAGCAGGCATGTTCCGTCGCCATGCCAGGAATGATCATATAGGGGCGGGAGGCATGCATGCCGCCTGAAACACTGATGGCATCGGCACCGGCGGCAGCGAACAGTACTGCGCTCTCCAACGCCGCATCCAATTCCAACCCGCCCGGGGCATGGTCGCGAGCGTTCATGCGGAAGATCACCGGGTAATCGGCGCCGGTGCGGGCCTTGATCGCCGCGACCAGCTCCACTCCGAACTGGGCCCGCCCGGCGTTATCGTGGCCATAGCGGTCCTCCCGCGTATTGCAGATCGGCGACAAGAATTGCCCGACCAGGTAGCCATGGGCGCCGTGGATCTCCACCGCGTCAAAGCCTGCGGTCCTTGCACGCACCGCCGCATCGGCGAAGCGTCCGACAATGCCCTCGATCTCGGCAATGGTCAGCTCACGCGGCAGCACCGCGGCGCCAACGCCAGTATAGCCCGACGGCAGGGCGGAGGGTGCAAGGGGAACCGAGCCCGAAACCTCCGGCACGCTTTCACGGCCGCCATGATTGATCTGAATTGCGATCTTGGCGCCCGCCTCGTGCACAGCATCGACCAGCCGGGTCATGCCGGGGATGCAGCCGTCATCATGCAGCATGGCGTTATGCTTCAGGCGCTTGCCCTGCTGGTCCACATAGGTCGCCTCGACCACGATCAGGCCGGTACCGCCACGGGCCCGCTCGGCATAGAATTCTACCATCTCGTCGGTGACAAGGCCCTCGCCATCGGCCAGCTCGGACGAGGTGGCGGCGAAGACAATGCGGTTTGATATTTCCAGCGTGCCGATTTGGCCGGACTGGAACAGATTGGGGTACGGAAACATGACCCATGATCGGATTTACCAGGCGGTCCCGTCAATAACTGAAATTGATAGACCAAAGCCGGAATGCGACCGGCTGTATCCGATTATAATTGTTTCAGCTAAAATCCTGCCATGCAGGGGAGAACGCAACGCAGGCTAGCGGCTATTGTCGCGGCGGATGTGGTGGGCTATTCGCGTCTGATGGGCGCGGACGAGGCTGGCACCATTGTGTCTCTGCGCGCCACCGGGCGGAGCTGATTGATCCAGCAATTGAGGAATACGGCGGCCGTATCGCCAAGACCATGGGTGACGACTTGCTGTTGGAATTCCCCTCCGTGGTCGATGCGGTGCAATGCGCTGTTCAGGTCCAGAACGCCATGGCAGCGCGGAATTCAGATATTACGGAAGATCGCCGCATTTGGTCCGCGCCGAGGCATTCCCCGAAGCCCTGTCCGCAGCCCTATGGGTGGCAACCCACAAGGACATGGTGGGTTCCGCCAAGGTGCGGTCGATTTTGTCTTGGTTTGTCGAGGCGATCCGCGCGGACGCGAACTTGTTTGAAGGACGCCACCTCTAAACCAGCCGCCCCTATGCCAGGCGCTGTTCCACCGCTTCCCGGCGCACGGCTTTTTGCAGCTTTTCAAAGGCCCGCACCTCGATCTGGCGCACCCGTTCGCGGCTGATATTGAAATCGTTGGAGAGTTCTTCCAAGGTTTTCGGATCGTCCGTAAGGCGGCGCTCGGTGATGATGTGGCGCTCGCGCTCGTTCAGGTTCTCCATGGCGCCCATCAACAAGGCCCGGCGTTTGCCAAGCTCCTCCGATTCCGCCAGTTCCGTCTCCTGATCGGTGCTGTCATCAACCAGCCAATCCTGCCATTCCCCCTCACCCTCCGCCCGCAGCGGCGCGTTCAGGGAATTGTCGGGGGCGGCCAGACGGCGGTTCATGGAGACCACGTCTTTTTCCGGCACGTTCAGGGCGGTGGCTATCTTTTCCACCTGATCGGGGCGCATATCGCCCTCGTCAATGGCCTGGATCTGGCCTTTCAGCTTTCGCAGCTTGAAAAACAGCTTTTTCTGCGCCGCCGTGGTGCCGATTTTTACCAGGGACCAGGAGCGCAGAATATATTCCTGTATATTGGCCCTGATCCACCACATCGCGTAGGTGGCCAGGCGGAAACCACGCTCGGGCTCGAACCGTTTCACTGCCTGCATCAGGCCGATGTTGCCTTCCGCGATCAATTCAGCCACGGGCAGGCCATAGCCGCGGTAGCCCATGGCGATCTTGGCCACCAAACGCAAATGCGAGGTCACCATTTTATGCGCCGCTTCGCGGTCGTCATGCTCCCGCCAGGCCTGAGCCAGCATGTATTCCTCTTCATGGGACAGCATGGGATATTTGCGGATTTCCTGCAGATAGCGCGACAAGCTAGCCTCTGGCGTCGGCGCGGGGGGCAGGCCCATACCGGCGTCACGGCTTGCCAGCGCCGCATCCGCCTTGGCGGACACTTTCACCGCCGTCTCCGGCATCTTGGCGTCGGAAGCACCCTTGGCGCCTTTGGAGCCCTTCTTGGCGTCGGATTTAGCACTTTTTGGTTTCGTCTTGCTCGCTACCATTGCATTCACCCATGTACCGTTCGCACCGGCCTGTTGCTTGTAGTCCTCGTTACGATCTGATTGGATGCAGGCCGCTGTCTTACTGAAAAACAATGGTTATGTCAAAAAAATCCAATCGAAGGTCGCCGAAAGGCAGCCCTCGCCCCAGGCCTTTTAGACGCCATCGTGGTGTCGGAAAAGCTCCAACAGCGTTTGCATGTCATGTGGTGGCTCGCTCTGGAAATTCAAGTCCCGGCCATTCATGGGGTGGCGGAAGCCCAACTCAGCCGCATGCAGGGCCTGACGCTTGAGACCGGCAATCGCCTTACGCAATTCATCAGGCAAATCGCTGCTCCGGCTCCACCTGGCACGACTATATAGCGGGTCGCCCAGGACGGGATAGCCCTGGGACGACATATGCACCCTGATCTGATGGGTGCGGCCGGTTTCCAGGCGGCAATCGATCAGGCTGGCGGTCAAACCATAGGCCTCCAACAAGGCATAATGGGTCACCGCCGGTTTGCCGCCGCGGTCCACAATGGCCATTTTCTTGCGGTTTTTGGGATCGCGGCCAATATTACCTTCGATCCGACCCGTTGATCGCGCCACATGGCCCCAAACAAGGGCGCGGTAGCGGCGCTGGATATCGTGGCGGGAGAACAGCTCGCTCAGGCCCACATGGGCGGCATCATGCTTGGCCGAGACCATCAGGCCGGACGTATCCTTGTCCAGGCGGTGTACAATGCCGGGCCGGCGCACCCCGCCCACGCCCGAGAGACTATCGCCGCAGTGAGCCAGCAGGGCATTGACCAGGGTGTGATCGGGATTGCCCGGCGCCGGATGCACCACAAGACCGGCAGGCTTGTCGAGCACGATCAGATGTTCGTCCTCGTAAACGATATCCAGATCCATGGCCTGGGGTCGGGGCGTGGCGTCTTCCGGCGGGGGAATATGGAGGGTAATGGTCTCGCCTGATTTGACCCGGTACGAGGCCTCGGTTACCGTCCGTCTGTTGTCTGTTTGCCTGATCGATACGTGGCCGGTTTCGATCAAGGCTTTAATGCGCATGCGTGAAAGCCCCTCAATGGCCAGAGAGAGCAAACGGTCGAGACGCTGCCGGGCCTGATCGGGCCCAACCACGATTTCATGCACGGCTATTTTCGGATCTTCACTCATGACCCAACACTGGACTGAAAATAGCACCCAGCTCAAGCTTCTCGTTGGCGTAATGACCACTTTGTTGGTTATCGGCTTGATTTTGTTGGTTGTTGGCATCGCCAAAACCTCCAAGGAATTAACCGAGCAGAGTGAGCAACTGGCTGCGAAGATCGGCGATGTGCCGGTAAAAATAGCAACCGGCGATACCTTAATTAATCTCAGCGCCGATAACGGCAAGCTGTATCTGGGCATTCGGCATGAGGACGGCAGCCAATCGGTCCTGGTACTCGATGCGAAAAACGGCGAGCAATTGGGCCGGCTGAAATTGGAAACCAGTCCGTGATCATTCTTCCCAGCAAACCGCGAGCGGCCATCGCCACCCATGCGGTGGCCGACTATCCAAACGAGGCCTGCGGACTATTGCTTGGACAAAGGCGGGGCGAAGACATGATCGTCTCCCAAGCCGTGGCCAGCACCAATGTGGCGGATGAGCCCAGCCACCGCTTTGCCATCGACCCCGGCCTGCGCCTGCGCCTGCAAAAGGTGGCAAGGTCAGGCGCGGCGCAGATTTTAGGCCATTATCACTCCCACCCAGACGGTGCCGCCCAGCCCTCGAAGACGGACAAAGCCGGCATATACGAGGCTGATCTGATCTGGTTGATCGCCGCCGTGAAAGCGGGACAGATGCATGATATCGCCACCTTCATGCCCTGGGCCGATTGCGGTGGCTTCGATGAAATCGAAATACGAGAAAGTTAAGCCAAAGGTATGAACTTTTCCTCCGACAATGCCACGGGCGTGGCGCCGCAAATCATGGCCGCCTTGGCCGCCGCCAACGAAGGCCACGCCATGGCCTATGGCAATGACGGCATAACCAAGGTGGCGGAGGCTACTTTTACCGAGCTGTTCCAGCAGGAATTGGCGGTCTTCCCCGTGGCCACGGGCACCGCCGCCAATGCCCTCGCACTCTCGGCCCTGACGCCGCCGTGGGGGCAGATCTATTGCCACCGCAATGCCCATATCGAGGAGGACGAGGCCGGCGCGCCGGAATTGTTCTCGGGCGGGGCCAAGCTGGCCCTGCTGGATGGCGCGCATGGCAAGATTGCGGCGGAAACGCTCGCGGATGCGATCGCCGGCGCTGGCTTTGGCGTGCAGCATCACCCACAACCCAGCGCCATTTCGTTGACCCAGGCGACCGAGGCCGGCACCGCCTATCAGCCGGACGAAGTCGCGGCCCTGGCCAAAATCGCCCACGGCGCGGGCCTGTCCGTGCACATGGATGGGGCGCGCTTTGCCAATGCCGTGGCGTATCTGGGTTGCAGCCCAGCAGAAGCGACCTGGAAGGCTGGCGTCGATGTGCTGTCATTCGGAGCCACCAAGAACGGTGCCATGGCAGCGGAAGCGGTAATCTTTTTCGATCCGGATGCGGCGGGCGATTTTTTGTATCGGCGCAAACGCGGCGGGCACTTATTCTCCAAGATGCGGTTTCTCTCGGCCCAACTGGAGGCCTATTTACGCGATGATTTGTGGCTGGAGAACGCCCGCCACGCCAACGCCCGCGCCACAGAGCTGTCCCAGGGCCTGGTGGCGCTGGACGGCGCCAAGCTGGCCCACGAGGTGCAGGCCAACGAGATTTTCATATATCTGCCCGAGGCAGTTCTGGCCGCGCTGGAAGCGGGCGGCGTCGGCTTTCACCGCTGGGGCAATGATGGCCAGGCGCGCTTCGTCTGCGCCTTCAACACGGACCCGGACGATGTGGCCCGGGCCCTGAAAATCGCCCAAGATGCGCTGTAACTAACGCTACGTAGCCAGAGAGGAATTTATCATGTCAGGCCTGATGATCGGCGATATTGCGGTACAGCGCATAATCGAGGAGGAAGTGCCGTTCTTCGTACCGCACGAGACCTTCGTGGAAGCCACGCCCGAGGCCCTGGCGCCGCACCGTTATTGGCTGGAACCCAACGCCATGGACCCCGAGACCGGCATGCTGATCCTGCCGTTCCAGTCCTATCTGGTGCGCACCAAACATCACACCATCCTGATCGATACCTGTATCGGCTGCGGCAAGAGCATCACCCACCGCCCACAATGGTTCCAGCGCACAGACCAGACCTGGCTGAACAATCTGCGCGCCGCCGGCCTGCAGCCCGAGGCCATCGACTATGTCTTTTGCACCCATCTGCACGCCGATCATTGTGGCTGGAACACCATCTTCATGGATGGCCGTTGGGTGCCCACATTTCCCAATGCCAAGTATATCATTTCCAAGACCGAATACGCCGCCGCCGAGACCCGCAACGACATCATCTTTCAAGAAAGCGCCCTGCCGGTGATGGAAGCCGGTCAGGTCCAGCTGGTTGATAGCGATTTCGCCCTGGACGACAACATCTGGCTGCAATCCACGGCGGGCCACACGCCGGGCCACGTGGCGGTCAATCTGGCCTCCAACGGCCACAGCGCCGTGATGTGCGGCGATCTGATCCACAGCCCCATCCAATGCGTGCATCCCGAATGGAGCCCAGTCTTCGATGCCGACCCGGAGCAGGCCCGCCTAACCCGGCGGCATTTCCTGGCCAGCAACGCCGAAAGCGGCCAGTTAGTCCTGACGGCGCATTTCCCCTCGCCCTCGATTGGCCATGTAGTGACGAAAGGCGATGCCTTCCGCTTCAAATATGCGGTGGATTAGGGCATTCTCAGCCCCGGCGCCATGATGCCGCCGAGCAAGTAGGAGGGACGTAGAATGAAATTATTGAGTTTCAGCACTTCAGCCGGCGACAGTTTTGGCATGGTGACGGAAAACGGAAGTGGTGATGGCGTGGTTGATCTAGGCCAGCGTCTGGGCGGCAAGTATGCCGATCTACGGTCTTTGCTGGAAGGCGGCGGCCAGGACGAGGCGGCGGCCTTGAATGGCGTGGCGGCCGATCACGCTTTGAGCGATATTACCTACCTGCAAGTCATTCCCAACGCCCGGCGAATCATCTGCATCGGCCTGAACTACCGCGAACATGCCGAGGAAATGAGCCTGAATTTTCCCGAGGATCCGAATCTGTTTTCCAAATGGCCCGATGCTCTGGTCGGCCATGAACAGGACGTAATCCGCCCCAAGGCATCGAGCAATTTTGACTATGAGGGCGAGTTGGCCTTCATCATTGGCAAGCCGGGCCGTCATATCGCGGAAGCCAACGCCATGGACCATGTCGCCGGCTATGCGCCGTTTCTTGATGGCAGCCTGCGTGATTTTCAGGGTCATTCGGTGATTGCCGGCAAGAATTTTCAACACAGCGGTTCCTGCGGGCCATGGATGACCACGGCGGATGAAGTGTTCGATCCCATGAACCTGCAACTGACCACCCGCCTGAATGGCGACGTAGTGCAGGACGAAAGCACCGAGCAGCTATATTATAAAGTGCCCGACATCATCGCCTATGTCTCGCAGTTCACACCGCTGCATCCCGGCGATGTGATCGCAACCGGCACCCCCAGCGGCGTCGGTGCCGGGCGCAAACCACCCCTATGGATGAAGCCCGGCGACCGCATCGAGGTGGAGATTTCCGGCCTCGGCTGCCTCGCCAACAACGTGGTGGCGGAAGGCGGTTAACTGGAGCCGGTTAGGAGTATTCGCCATGGCCAAAATCGCAACCCGGTTCACCGAACGCCTTGGATTGGAGGTCCCTATCTTGGGCTTCTCCCATAGCGTCGATGTCACGGCCGCCATTACCAAGGCCGGGGGCATGGGCGTCTACGGCATTGCCCATGACGCACCCGATAAGATACCGGGCAAAATTGCTGCCGTCCGCGAGCAGATCGGCGGCCAACCATTCGCCATAGATATCATGATACCAAAGGGCATGCCGGAAGCCGAAACCCTGGAATCCGTGCGTGCCAATCTACCCCCGGATCATGTCAAGTATGTGGACAGCCTGGCGGAAAAGTACCAAGTGCCCGCCGCGACCAAGAAAACCTTCTTCAATTCCATACTGCGCACGCCGAGCTATTTCGAGGGGCAGTTGCAGGCGCTGCTGAACTCGGATGTGGACGTGGTCGCTTTTGGCATTGGCCTGACAGCGGACGCAGTCAACCGTTTGAAGGCGGAGGGCAAAGTCGTGGGCGCCCTGATCGGCAATCCCCGGCATTTCAAAGCCTACCAGAACATAGGGTTGGATTTCATCGTGGCCCAAGGCTCGGAAGCGGGCGGGCATACGGGCACCATCGGCACCATGGTGCTGGTACCCGAAATCGTGCAGATCGTCGGCGATCTACCGGTGTTGGCGGCGGGTGGCATCGGCCATGGCAGCCAGATCGCCGCCGCCCTGGCCATGGGCGCCCAAGGCGTCTGGCTGGGCACCACCTGGCTGTCTACCGAAGAGCACGCCCGTGGCGATCACGCCATCGGCGACAAGCTGCGGGATAAGCTGTTTACCGCCGGCAGCGGTGATACCGGTATCACCCACGGCAGCAGCGGCAAGCCGCAGCGGCAGATCCGTTCCGCCTGGACCGAGGAATGGGCCGCCCCGACAGCGCCCCGACCCCTGCCCATGCCCTATCAGCATACCCTGGTCGGTGATCTATTGACCTCGATTGACGAACATGAAGTCGATCCCATGCTGCATACCCCAGCAGGCCAAGGCGTGACCTGGAGCAAAGAGAGGCAAAGCGTCGCCCAGGTCATCAAGACGTTGAGCGAGCAGACACTAGAAGGGTTGGAGAGAGCCAGAAAGCTGGCCCGGTAGCATCAACCAGCTATCAAGCGACGGCGCCGCGCAACACCCGCTTGCCAACGCAAAGCTCATCCGTGTGCTGGTGCTGCTCGGCATGGCCGGGTTGGCCGCGGTGTGTTTCCAGCGCCGCCACGTCCCGCCACAGTTCGCTCAACACCAGCTTGTTCTCGATGCCGGCCGGCCTGAATACCTCCATGCGAAAACAACCATCCTCTCCCAGGCATTGTTCCGCCATTGCCCGCAGGCGTTTCTCCTGCTCCTCCAGACACCCAGGCTTGACGTCATATTCGACAATGATCGCGATATCGCTCACGAATGCCGCTCCGATTGAGTTACACCTGCGCCGCCATGCCGTCGCCCGCAGGGTCCGAGCCGCCGTCCAGCCTGCTATCCACGATACGGATGCCCTGCACGATGGGAATCATGTGGCTGAAGGCATGGCGTTGCGTCGGATAACCGCGCGCCTGTAGCTCGCGCTCGGTCGAGCGGAGGATACGATTGGTGACCTCGATGGTATCCGATGTCACCGTGAAACGCGGCGCCATCACCGCCTCCTGCGCCGTCATGTTGAAATCAACGGCATTGAGGATCGCCTGCAGGTTGCCCATGGTAATGGTCGTGCCGCCGGGGGAGCCGACCAGGAAAAACGGTTTATTATCCCTGAAGACAATGGTCGGCGAGAGGGCGGAAAAGCGCGCCTTGCCCGGCGCCAATGACCCCGCATGGCCGGGGCGCGGATCGAACACCATCATGCAATTGTTGTACATGAAGCCCAAACCGTCGGTGACCGTGCCCGAGGAGGAGCCCAGGGAATGGGTCATGGTGACACAGTTGCCACTTCTATCGGCGACGCAGATATGGGTCGTCTCCTTGCTATCGTTGCCTCCGGGATTCATCCGGGGAACTGGTGTTTTCTCACCCCGTTTGATGCGTTCGGCCATGGCCCTAGCATAGTCCTTCGACATTAGCTCATCGAAGGGGATATCGAAGAAGCGTGGATCGCCCATGCGGGCATCCTTGTCGACGGTGGCGATTTTCATCGCCTCGGAGACGGTGGCGATGTAATCAGCTGAGTTATGGCCCATGGCGGCGAGATCAAAATTCTCCAAAATATTCAGCATCAGAATGATCATCAAGCCGCCGCCGGGCGGTTGGTTCGTCGCCACCCGGTAGCCGCGATAATCGGTCCACAACGGATCAATGGTCTCGGTCTCGCAAGATGCCAAATCTTCCAGAGTGATCAGCCCACCGTTGGCGCGCATATCCGCGTCGATCTGTTTGGCAATCCCGCCGCCATAGAAATCCGCCACGCCGTGTTCCGCGATGCGCCGATAGGTTCGCGCCATGTCCGGATTACGCAATATCTCGCCCACGCCACGGATCGAACCATCGGCCTTGGTATAGATCTTGGCAGTCGCGGGATCGTCGGTCAGGCCACGGATGCGGGCGATACGCCCAGCCTCCGCGCCCCGGGTCCAGAAGCCATGCACGCCGGGGCGGACGGCAAAGCCGTCCTCGCAATATGCGATGGCCGGCGCCAGCATTTCAGCCAACGAACGGCTGCCAAAGCGGGACAGGGCCTCGTCAAAAGCCTTGATGGTCAGCGGCGTGGTCATGGATTGATAGCCGAGTTCGTTGACTTCGCCCTTAAGCACGAAACCGAAGCCGTCATCGCATTCGCGGACNATCAGGTCCTCCCACATATCCGGCCGGGTGGCCAAAGGGGCACGGCCATGGAAATCAATGCAGGTATGGACGTCTCTATCCGCCAAATAGAGATGCATGGAACCAAAGCCGGCGATGCCGCACATCTGCGGATCCACCGCCGTCTGCACCAACGCCGCGCCGACGGCGGCATCGACTACATTACCGCCAGCTTGGAGAATATCCAGCCCCGCCTCCACGGCCTCCGGCTGCGGCGCCGAAACCATTCCATGCGTCATGACGAACTCACTCTTCGTTCTGTGAACTAATCAACTATCCACTATTCATGAAGGACCGGCGTCCATGCAAGCCTACAAGTTCGAGGTCGTCGGCTCAAAGCTGCTGGCGGCCTCATCCATCACCGTGGCGGCAAGATCGACCGCAGGATCACCGGCGATCCGGGTGTGACGCATCACCCGTGGCTCGCCATAGTCATAGGGCCGTGCCGCATGCAGGGTACAGCGGTTATCCCACATCATCACATCGCCCGGTTTCCAGGCATGATAATAAGTTCGCGGCGGCTGGCAGGCGAATTCGAGCAGACCATCAAGCAACTCTTTCGCCACCCCATCGTCCATGCCGGGAATACGGTAAGCGTGGCGGCCAATAAAAAGCGATTTGCGGCCCGTAACGGGATGGGTATAGACCAGCGGCCGCAGTGGCGCGCCCTTGGTGTGATAGCCGTAGCCAGCCCCCGTCTCTACCTTGTGCCCAATCTNGGCCTGGCTTTGATAAAGCGAATGATAGGCCGATAGATCNTCGATCCGGTCCTTCATCTCCTGGTNCAGGGCATCGTAGGCATNNCGCATATCGGCCACCGCCGTCTCACCCCCCGATGACGGTACCACCAGCGCGGAAAGCACGGATGCCTTAGCGGCCAGCGGCATGTATGAACTATCCGTATGCCAGCCTTCATTGCCGCGCAGGGCTTGATAGCGGTGCTCGTCAGGTTGCAGCACGCTGCCGTCGGGCTTTTGATTGCTGATTTGCACCGCCATGGCCTTCGGGTCGCCACGCAACAGTTCCATTTCACCAAAGCGCAGGGCGAAGGCAATCTGGGCCTCGTCCGTCAGGTTCTGTTCCGGAAACAGCAGCACTGCATGTTCGTGAAACGCATCCTCGACCATGCGCCATTCAGCCTCGCTCAAATTCGCTAGATCGATCCCGGCAACCGTGGCGCCCATGGTGGTCTCCATGGGGGTGATGGTCGGCTGCATAGCGTACTCCCGGTCCAATGGTTGACACAGCTGGATGCGTCAGAATGTCGCAGTATGGCTAATGAAACGCCCGAAAGGCAAGCCCGTCTGAAGCAATTGAAACAATTCAGGTCAACGGGCAACATATGGCTGCGTCCGCCGTTTTGAAGTGCGTGTTTATGGGAACCTGCGTAGCGCCGATCCGCGCAATGGCAAACACCAGATGCACCCATTCAAGACAAATTGTTCAGCCACACGCCAACCCGGTCGCCCGGCCGTACCCCGGCTTCAANCAAGCCGCGCGCCAGGCGGTCGNCTTTGCCCACCAGTTCGGTAAAGGTCTCGTCCCGCCCCTTGAAGCTGATGGCGACGCGGCCGCCCCAGCATTGTGCCGCCGGGCCGGGCAGGTCAGCCAGGGTCGTGGCGATATTCCAGGGCGTCGGCTTCACTATGATGGAAAACCGTACAACTTGGCGGCATTGTCATGGGTGACCTTGCAGCGGATATCAGGCGACAAGTGCCCCATTTCCCGCTCGATAAATGCCTGACTGTCGGGCCAGATGCCGTCGGGATGGGGAAAGTCGGAGCCCCACATGATNTTGTCCGCTCCAAGGTTATCGACAAGCTGCATCCCCACCGGGTCGCTTTGGAAGGTGGCATAGCATTGCCGGTACCAATAGTCCGATGGCTTCATCTTTAAGCTCAAATCCTTGAACTGATCTTCCCACTCCAAATCCATATGTTCCAGAATATAGGGTATCCAGCCGATGCCACTTTCAGCAATGACCACCTTCAGGTCAGGATGCGTCTCCAGTTTGCCGCCATAGATAATTTCCATCAGCTTGTTGGACATATACATCTGGAAAGCCGTGATGAAGACAGCAAAGGCCTGCCGTGCTTCCAATGGCTCCATGGCCTCGAAATCCGGTGCCTTGGCGCTGCCGGTATGAAAATGCAGCGGTAAATTCGAGGCTGCGGCGGCAGCGAAAACCGGGTCCCAGTACTTGTGATAAAGCGGCTTGCCGTCGGGAATTGAGGGTATTTCCAATCCCTTGACGGCGCCGCGTTCGGCCACCCGTTCGATCTCGGCCACCGCCGCCGCAATATCGTGGCCGGGGATGGAAGCAAGACCGGCCAGTCGGTCAGGATGGGTAGCGCAAAAATCCGCCAGCCAGTCATTATATATCTGCATCATTACGATAGAGGCGTCCGGATCTTTCAGGCGCGCCGCGCCGCCCAGAATGCCGTACAGCACTTCACCTGATACGCCGTCCAGATCCTGATCCTTGATGCGCAGGTCAGGCTCGGTCAAGCGGCGGATNCCGTTCTTGCCGTCCTCGTACAAGCCCTGCTCCGCCATCCGGTCGGAGCGGTGAATGACGCCGGGGACATATTCCCGCCCCGCAGAACCCATGCCGTTCTGCAGACCAAACTGGCCGCCATTCTTCGAAACCCAGACCGGCCCCTTAAGACCACTGGTGACATAGGGCATGCGCTCCTTCATGCCCGCTGGCGCATTGTCGGTGAACAAGTCGGGCGGCAGCCAGATCAGGTCGATATGGCAATCGGCAGAAATTACCCTGGTGGACATTGTCTTCCCCTTTCCATTTCTTCAGCAGCGATCATGCATCATGCAGGCGCCGCAGTTCCAGCGGCACGGCTCCGGCCAGTTCGTCATAGCCGATTACCGGGCGCAAATTGGCGAAGACCGCCATATGCTGGCAAATGCGTAGTAGATTGCCCTTGCGTCTGGCCTCGGGCGGAATTTCATCGAACTCCGAGCCGCCCGTGGCGCCGAACAGCACCACGTCCACTTCCGCCAGATCGGCAAAAGCTTTGTCCGCAATGACCGCGCCACGGGTGTGATAGGCGACTGCGCCACAGAGTTCGTGGCGCACGTTGACATCAAGGCCGCAATGTTCATGGAACTAGTCCAGGATACGGATCGTCTCGGTCATGACCTTGGGCCCGATGCGATCCCTCGGCAACACGATCATCCTGTAAGACAAAGCCGCAACCTCCCCTGGCACATATTTTGCCTTACAAGGATACGCAATTTTCCGCAAAACACAAAAACGGATTCTCGAGATGCGGTTAGCTAATTGCCCCGCAATTTACTTGCGTTCCGCCAGTTCACGTCGTTAGCTATGAACGATGGCAAGGGGAACCCGATGAATACTCCGGCTCGGTTGAAGGCGCTGGCGACGGCGGTGCCTGAGCATGTGATGCGCCAGTCCGACGCGCTGCCGGCGGCGGCGCGGTTATTCTCGCAGCAGGCGACGGAAATAAGCCCGCGACGTCTGGCGCGCATATTCGGCAACACGGCAATCGAGACCCGGAATACCTGCGAGACGTTGGATTGGTATTTACAGTCACACGACTTTTCCGATCGAAACGGGCTGTACTTGAAACATGCCGCTGCTCTGTTGCAGCGGGCGGCGGAAGATGCGATCGCCGAGGCTGGCTTGACGCCGGGCGATATCGACATGATCGTCACCGTATCCTCCACCGGCATCGCCACACCAAGCCTGGATGCCCTGCTGGTGGAAAACATGCCGTTTAACCGGGATGTACAGAGGTTGCCGGTCTTTGGCTTGGGCTGTGCCGGCGGCGTGCAGGGCGTTGCCCGGGCCGCCGCCATGGCCCGCGCTCAGCCCGGATCGAACGTATTGTTGCTGGTGGTGGAGCTATGCAGTCTGACCCTACGCCATGGCGACCGCAGCAAAAGCAATATCATCGCCACCGCACTGTTCGGCGACGGCGCGGCGGGCGCAGTAATATCGACCGCCGGTACCGGCCCCGCGATCACCGCCTGGGGCGAGCATACCTGGCCCGATACCCTGGATGTCATGGGCTGGGATGCGGGGGGTGATGGCCTGAAGGTGATTTTTTCGCGGGATATCCCAACTATTATCGAACAGGACTTTCAGGCCGCGGTGGATGACTTTCTTGAACGACAGGGTCTGAGCCGCGAACAGATTGACCATTTCGTTGCCCATCCCGGCGGGGCCAAGGTGCTCGATGCGCTGGAAGCCGTGTTCGGCTTGCCGCATGGCGGCCTGGGCGCATCGCGCGAGATTATGCGCCGTCACGGCAACATGTCCGCCGTCACCGTCTTATTCGTCCTGCAGGAAATGCGCCGGGCGGGTCTGAAACCACAACAACGCCTGTTGCTTACCAGCATGGGCCCCGGCTTCACGGCGGCCTTCACGCTGATGGAGGCGGATTGACCGCCGCTTGGATCGTCCTGGCTCTGGTCGCGGCCCAGCGCCTGACCGAGTTGACCCTAAGCCGCCATAACGAGGCCTGGCTGCGGGCGCGGGGTGGTGTCGAAGTCGGTGCCGGCCATTATCCCCTCTTCTTCTTGGTGCATGGCGGCTGGCTGGCGGCGTTGGCATTGTCGGTCAGCCCGGAAACCAGGATTAACTGGTGGTGGTTGGCGGTGTTTGCCCTGTTACAGATTGGCCGTGCCTGGGTGCTGGCCAGCCTGGGCCGTTACTGGTGTACACGCATTATCACCCTGGCTGACGCACCTCTGATAACGGCCGGTCCGTACCGTTGGCTGCGCCATCCCAACTATCTGGTGGTGATCGCAGAAGTCGCCGTGCTGCCCCTAGCGTTTTCTGCCCTTGGCATTGCCATTACCTTCTCGATCCTCAACGCCCTGCTACTCAGCCACCGAATTCGGGTTGAGAACGCCGCCCTCCAGGACCGGCGCTGACATCTGACATGACCTGACACCAGGCCAACAATAGGTGAGACCATGCGAGACAAAAACGGCCGTTTCCTACCCGACATGAGCGGCAATCCCGGCGGTCGGCCCCGTGAGGTCGGCCATGTTCGTGAGCTGGCCTGCAAGCACTCCGAGGAGGCAATCGAAACGCTGGTGGATCTGATGCGTCATGCCAAGTCCGACGCTGCCCGTGGAGCGGCGGCACAGGCGCTACTGGATCATGGCTACGGCAAGTCCGTGGCCGTTTCCACGGAAACGGTGGACGAGGGCCAGGCGCACCTCGATGCGCTACATGAGATGCTGGATCGGCGAGAACGGATAGGCAAAGAAAAGACCAGCTAGGCCGCTGGGAGCCGGCGCTAGCTGGTCAGTATGAGGACTAGCTCAGTCAATAGGAGGACTAGTCATCGGGGAAATTTCAGCTTAGACGAGCCGAGACCCGCAGAGGATAGGGCATTTTGCCTCACCCGATCAGGCCGCGCCGGCGGAAGCGGTGTAGCCCCCACCCGGCTGGCCGCCAGATGGGGCGTCCACATTATGCTTTTCGGCGGCGTTTCGGGGCTTCCGGTCGTAGCCTTGGCGGCACTAGGTCTTGGTAGTCACGCGAAATATTCTTCCACAGACCCCAGGGAATAGGAAAGTCGGTTTCGCATGTAAGGTCGAGGAAATAATAACGCAATTTTTGGCCGCTGCTTACATAGGGCAGCATGACGCCATCGGGATGGCCCTTGGTGAGGAATTTGTGGACGGGATCAATCAATCAGCCGCCGCGGTTGAACGTGCGCCCAAGCGGTAGACGAAGACCTCGTCTTCCAGATCAATGGCCGGGAACTCGTTCTTTTCCCGCCAATAGTCCTGGGTATGCCGCCATTCCCGTTTGTCGCCGCGCCGGGGCAGAATCGATATAGCGCGCTTCAGGTAGTTGGGGTTGAAGTCGTCTTCGTCTATCCAGTCGAACAGTGGCATGTCCTTGTCCTGCGCGCGCAGGGCTGGTTCCACGCTTTTCGCGCCGGTCTTTTTCATGTGGTTCAGCAGGCGGCAGACGAAATCCGCAATCAACTCGCTGCGCAACGTCCAGCTTGCCCGGAAGTAGCCGAACACCCAGGCCATGTTGGGCACGCCCGTGAACATCATACCGCGATAGGTAATGGTGTCGTGGAAATTGAGCGGCTTGCCATTTATGGCAAAATCGATATCGCCCATGATATTCATGTTGAAGCCGGTCGCAGTGACGATGATGTCGGCTTCCAGCTCCTGCCCTGATTGCAGCAGAACGCCTTTCTCGGTGAAGCGGTCGATATGGTCGGTGACGACCGAAGCCTTGCCTGCGTTGATGCCCTGGAAGACATCTCCGTCCGGAACAAAGGCGAGGCGTTGACGCCAGGGTGGGTAGGCCGGATTAAAATGCTTGTCCACGTCATAATCAGGATCAAGCTGTTCGCGCACCTGGCCAATCAGTTCCTGCTTCACCTTTTCCGGCTCCTCGAAGCACCTTTCGACGAAGGCGGACTGATCGAAGAGAATTTTTTGCCGCGTGATTTCGTGGATCCAGGTCTCTTCGATCCCCAGCTCGCGCAGGGTCTCGGAGATTTCAATCTCATTGCGCCCGCTACGAAAATAGGTTGGCGAGCGCTGTAGCATTGTCACATGAGCCGCAGTTGCCGCCATGGCCGGTATAACGGTCGCCGCGGTCGCACCGGAGCCGATGACCAAGACGTTCTTACCGTCATAGTTCAGATCTTCCGGCCAGTTTTCTGGGTGTCCGATGACACCCTTGAAGTCATCCATGCCCTGCCAATCGGGCGTATAGCCTTCGTAATGGCGATAGTAGCCTTGGCACATCCATAGAAAACAGCAGGTAAAGCGAACCGTTTCGCCGGTATCCCCACGCACCGCCATGATGGTCCAAAGGCTATCTTCCTCAGACCAATGGGCCTTAAGGACTTTATGGCGGTAACGGATATATCGCGCCAGATCGTTCTCCTCGATCACCTCGTCCATGTAAGACAGAATTTCCTCTGCTGTCGCGATTGGTGGGCCCACCCAAGGCTTGAAGCTGTAGCCGAAGGTGTAGAGATCGCTGTCCGAACGGATGCCGGGAAAGCGGTGGGTCCACCAGGTGCCGCCGAAGGTTTCCTCTGCATCCAGGATAACGAAGTTAATGTCTGGGCACTGCTGACGCAGGAAATAGGCGCCACCCACGCCGGAAATCCCTGCACCGACGATCAGAACATCGCAATGTTCGGCCGAGGCGGCCCTTGTCTCTTCCATCTGCTTCACCATTGCCGCTCGCTCCTACAATTCTACGTGTTTGTGGACGCAGCGGCCCCTCGGATTACGTACGCTCAAGATAATCAGAATGAAGCTCAGAATATAAGATGCTTGATTATCTGTAATTGATTTCAATCAAAATCTAGCGGAGGAGACGTCTATCACTTCAACCACGGGTGCCGATTACCGATAGATTGGTCCAGCCTCCCACCTGCCGGCATCAAGATTTGGCCGGTCAACGCATCCGGCGTGCATGAGTTGGTCATGGAATATTGCGCCGCCAACGGGTTTGGCGGCATGAATATCGCCTCGGCGAGGACCATCATCAAGAACAGTGATTTTTCAGCGACCATCAAATCAATTCAGTGAGGCAGGTTTACACCCGACACCGTCGTCCCTTTCCAGAAAGAATAACACTGGCCCCAGACGTTGGCAGATTGCTAATCCGCTGCCCCGTGTGAGCATGAGGCTCCCGCTGGCGGGGATATTTATCTCTACTGGGCAGCGGCCGGAGCAAAAGTGTCGGCGCCGGCACTTTGCTCTCGCCGTAGACACACCTATCAGGACCGTGACAACATTGCCCTGTATCTGTTTTCGCAAATGAGCCAATGGAGGCAATTCCTATGAGTTACACGCGAGTTATGGTTTTTGAACAGCCGTTATCATGGGCTGTAGGCATAAAGCGATTTAAAGTGAATACGAAACCTTTGTTGGATCGGCACAAGAAAGAGAAAACATTAAAGAGCTATTCTTTGGTTCAAGCCGATGATCACACTGGGTTGTTGGTCATGGAATTTGATAACAAATCCAAAATGAACAAATTCCTAAAGACGATGGCTGCTCACCGTAACGAAGAGGCTGCCGAAACAGGTCTGCAATGGTGGATCTATCACGGCCCGGTTAAAGCAAGCGGCTAATCCTTCTCCAAGACCAGCGTGGTGACGCCTGTACCTTCAGGCTGAATAACACGAACGGCGTAGGCGATGCTGTCGACCGTGATGGCATCGCCTGACGCTGCCTAACGGTATGAGGCTCCCGCCGGCCGGTATATTTATATCTATTGAGCGGCGGGCGAATTTTCGGTGGTCCTATAGCCTGCCCCGGTTAGCCGCCTTAACCGAGATTGCTCGATAGCCTGTACCCGGAATGGCTCTCGACTGATGATCGTCCGCAGTTTTTGGATCACAGTGTGGGATCCAGCGTGGGATTGAGTAGAAGGTGATCCAGGATATCTTATTTAAATCAATATATTAGTCGATGTAGATGGCCGAGGCAATGTCTTCCTGAGCATCATGAAACAGCAAGAGATCATGGAAATCCAATTGCATAACGTGTAATTCATGCAGTTAATCTAGTTCATTCTTGCACGCATTTCCGCCTTTCAGGATAAGCATCAACGCCTCACCTTGACCATCCAGACAGGAAATGTCCTCCAATGGATTGCCGTCCACAGCGATCAGGTCAGCCAGGGCACCGGGCGCCACCACGCCCAATTCTCCATCACGGTTCAATAGGCGTGCATTTTGCGAAGTGGCTGAACGCAATACATCCAGCGCCGGCATCACCTGGGACCGAATGGTGAATTCATTCGACTGATCCTTGTGCATGCCACCCAGCAAATCCGTTCCCAGGCCAATATTGACGCCTATCTCGTGCGCCATGGCCAAGGCCTCAAGCCCCTGGGTGCGAACATCATCGACCTTGGCCACGCTGACAGCGGGCAGGCCGTATTCGGCGCCATATTTGTGCAGGGAAGTATAAGTTACCAAGGTCGGCACCAACCAGGCATCCTGCTCGCGCATCAGTTCCAACGTGGCCCGGTCTATCAGATTGCCATGTTCGATGGAGCGCACACCGAGACGGACGCAGCGCGAAATCGCCTCGGGCGTATAAGCATGCGCCATGACGTAGGTGCGCCAAGATGTGGCTTCCCACACCGCCGCTGCGATTTCCTCTTCGGAATACTGCAGGTTCCAGATCGGATCGGTGGGCGAGGCCACCCCACCCGAGCCCATGATCTTGATCTGTGTTGCACCCCGGCGTAACTCGGTGCGGGCCGCCTTGCGCACCTCGTCCACACCATCGGCAATGGCGGTGAACTGCGCGCTAGGCAGGCAGCATTGGCAATTATCCCAATCATAGACCCGCGGCCGGCTGTCGCCATGACCGCCTGTCTGGCTTAATACTCGGCCGGAATAGAACAGGCGCGGGCCCGCGATCAGGCCTTCCTCGATCGCCATGGCCATGCCCCAGTCCGCGCCGCCCGCATCCCGGACGGAGGTAAAGCCGCGCTGCAACATGCCCTCGGCGATGCGTCCTCCCCGCATGGTGGTCAGCGAGGCCGGATCATTCACGATGCTGCCCAGATCCGCCGTGGTGGCGATTAAATGCACATGGGCATCAATGAGCCCCGGCATCAGAAACCGGCCGCCCAGATCAATCACCCTCCCGCCCTTGGGAACCGCGCCACCGTGGCAGACCTCCCTGATGCGGTCACCTTCGATGACCACATGAGTATCTTCCTTCAGATCGGGCGAATGCCCGTCAAACAGCAGTCCATTGCTTAATACAGTCAGTGTCATTGCTCTCTCCCCGGCGACTTCGGGATCAAGTTTCTCGACTATTTTGGTCTGGTCAAGCGGGAAAACCCTGGCGTAGCGGAAAACTGCTGACTACATTCGTTCCGGTAATTTGGAGACGGACATGAGCCAGCTGTTACAGCCCGGAAAATTCATGACGCCGGTCGATTCTGGTCACGTGGCCGCCGATTGGCGGCAAAGCGGCTATTCTTGCGACCTGTTCGTTGGTCCGCCCGGACAAAAATGGTTGGATTTCACCCATGCCAGCAATGAGTTGATTACCGTGGTCGAAGGCCGCCTGGAAATGACCGTCGACGACACGCGCCTTCAAATGGGGCCGGGCGACGAGGTTTTCATTCCCGCCCATGCGGTTCATTCCGTTATCAATATTCATGACGGCATATCGCGCTGGCTATTTGACTACGATTGAGGAGGTTAAGGATGAGCACCAATGCGCTAGACAGAAAAACACTAGAACAATTGACCCGGTCATTCACGGAAACGTTCAACGACAATGACCTGGATGCCATGATGGGCTATTTCGCCGACGATGGCGCGGCCTATGATCAGCATGACGGAACCCTGGCTAAAGGCCTGGCCGCCATCCGCGCCGCCTTTCAGCCGCAGTTCGATGGCGAATTCGGCGTCATGGGCTTCGAAGCGGAAGACTTGTTTATTGATGCTGAACAAGGCAAGGCGATGATCTCGTGGCTTTGCAGTTTCGATACCCCGAGGGGCCGGTCCGGCTGGCGGGGTCTGGATATCCTGCACTTTGACAGCACCGGCAAGATCACCACGAAACTGACCTATGCCAAGGCCAAAGTCCTGAAATTAGCAGCAGTGAAAGCCTAGACAATGTTTCGAGACGTCCGTAGTAATCCCGGCGCCCAGTTGCGCTTCCAAGCCCTGCACGAAATCGCCGCCGAGGCGCGCAGCCGTCTGCCCCGCAACATCTGGGATTATATGCGCGGCGCGACGGAGACCGAGACCACCGCCAAACGCAACCGCTTGGCCATCGACAGTCTGGCCCTGCGTCCCCGGGTTCTTCGGGATGTACAGGAGATCAGCCTGGCCAGCAAATTCCTCGGCGCTAATCTGGAGCTCCCGCTGACATTCGCGCCGATCGGTTCGTTACAATCCTTTGATCCCGAAGGCGGCGCGGCGGCGGCACGGGCGGCGGCGCGCCATGGCATGATGACGACGCTCAGCTCGGTCTCGGCACCCGGTCTGGAGGAAACCGCGGCGGCGGCGCCTGGCCCGAAAATCTTTCAACTCTACGTGCGCGGTGATGACGCCTGGGTCGATGATCATGTGGAGAGGGCCATTGCGGCGGGTTACACCGCCTTTTGCCTGACTGTGGATGTGGCGGTATACAGCCGGCGGGAGCGGGATATCGTCAACCGTTTCGTCAAGCCCTGGCGCCGGGATGCCGGCGGACAAGACCATCAGGCGGCGCTGAACTGGAAGGATGTGGAACGCTTCAAGGCGAAGCACGATATCCCCTTGCTGATCAAGGGCGTGATGACAGCAGAGGACGCGGTCATCGCCTGCGACCTGGGCGTCGATGGGGTATGGGTATCCAATCATGGCGGCCGGCAGTTGGATCAGGCCCAGGGCGCCTTGGCCGTACTGCCGGAGATCGTGGACGCCATGGAAGACCGGGCGGCGGTGATCGTCGATGGTGGCTTTCTACGCGGCACCGACGTGATCAAGGCCATTGCCTTGGGCGCCGATGTAGTGGGCCTGGGCCGTCTAACCGCCATAGGTCTGGGCGCGGGTGGCGAAGAGGGCCTGAGCCGCGCCATGGATTTACTGGCCGAGGAGATGCAGATCGCCATGGGTCTGCTGGGCCTGACCCGCCTTGACCAGCTGGGGCCGGAATGCGTCACCGCCGCACCGGTGGCCGACGCCCCCGATGTGCTAAGCGCTTTTCCCCTGCTGGATCCCAATCGATAGTATCGATAGGCCGCTAACGAAGATCGGGCAGGCTGGCCAGCATGCACCGGGCCAGATCGTCAAGCATCGAGGCATCGTCATCGCCCTGGAAGGGCTGCCTGAAGGTTTACAGTTTGGCACGGGCCCGGGCCGCATCGCCGCCCTTGAAATGGTTCTGGATACCCACCGCATAGGCGCGCAAGCGCTCATCGACCACGACGCCGGCGGCCTCGGGGCCCACCTCGGCCTCGCATTTATCCAGCAGGCGGGGGGAAGCTAGATAACTCGCGGAGGAGCCTTCGGCCCTGGCCTGCCCGTCCAGCGCCAGAGCGTCATCCCGGCATTCGCGATAGCCGCGTATAGCCGAAATTTCCGCATAGCGGGCCTAACGAAAGCCTATGCCTTCGTGCTGTTGCGCCGCGGTCACGGGTTTGCAAGCCGTGGCCAACAACGCCATGCCAAGAGCCAGAGCGCTTTTCGCCAACAAATTTTTGTCCGGTGCATGAGCCGGCCCCTTCATAGTTGTTCCGTTTTAAGGAAGGCTATGAAGGGACCAGGGGGATTTTCCGGCAGCCGGCAAAAAACTTTAAAAAAGCTCTATTTTTTGGAGCCGGAATACGTCTCCGGTGCAAACTTCAAGAACAGCATGCCCACGGCGACGCTGACCACGGCGGTCAGCAGCAGCGCGGTTTGCGGGCCTTGCACATCGACGATGAAGCCCAGGGTGATGGGCCCGATGACATAGCCTAGATCGCCAACCATGCGGAACGTGCTCATCGCGGCGGCGTTCATGCCCAGCGGCGCGCTATCGGCGGCATAGGCCGCCGGCGCGGTGCCCCCGACCGAGGCAGCAATGCCCCAGACCACGCAGGCAACCACGAACCATGGATAACCCGGCGCCAGCATGAACAACAACATTGAAGCGCCAGTGATCAATGTGGAGGGCACGATAACGGCCTTCCGCCCAAACCGGTCCACTAGAACGCCCGTCGGATAGGCGGCGATCAGACCGGCCACGCTGCCCAAGGCCATGCCGAAACCGATCTGGGCCACCGACAGCGCCAAATGTACGACGGCGAAGACCGGAACAACGGTAAATAGCCCGCCAGTCCGCGTCACCGCATTGATCAAGGATACGATGGAAACCAGAACAAAGCCGATCCGCCCCATCAGTAGTCTGACCTGGCGCCAATAGGTAAACGCCCCTGGTCCGCCCTGGGCCGCGCCCGAAACCCCCAATCCCTTGGTTTCCTTGACCGCGAACCAGGCCACCATCATGGCCAGCAGCGAGGCGCAACCATAGGCCTGAAACGGTGCAGCCAGGCCGAAATAGGACGCCAACAGGCCGCCTGGCAGGGGCCCTATGCCCACCGCGAATAGAAAGCTGCCCTGATAGATTGCGATAATCCGGCCCCGGCGTTCCGGCGTCGAGATATCCGCCAACACCACCTGCCCGGTGGTCAGAATTATGCCGGCGCCAAAGCCCGAGACGAAGCGCGCCACGATGAATTCCGGATAGGCGGTGGCCGCCGCACACCAAAAGCTGCCCGCCGCGGAAATAAGGCCGCCAATAGCCAAGGTCGGGCGCCGGCCAAGCCAGTCGGACAGTTGGCCGGACGGCACGGCGACGAAGAACCGCGCCAGACCGTATATGGCCACCGCCATGCCAATGGCCGAGGCCGGTACGCCGAAAGACTGTGCATACAGCGGCAGCACTGGAATAACACTGCCAAAACCGAGCTGATTAATGGTTACCAAGGCGCTCATGGCGATCAGCACCCGGCGTTCAATTCCCCGGCCCGCGCCGCGCTTTGCATTTGCGTCTGTCATGGGTGTTTAACGTAGGTCCTCGTGCAACAAACTGATGAACTGATGTGTTTCCTGGTCCGCCCCGCCGCCGCGCATTAGCGTTTCAGACGTTATCAGCGTCAGTCGATAACGCACTGATCCCATACCTCGGTGGGGCAAGTCCAGTCTCCAGTCCCGACGTCCCGTGACCAAGCGCCGGGGTTCCCTTCACCACCCTTGCCGGCAACGGCTTAATACCGGCGGCTTGATCGGCGGGCATTTTCGGCAACAAGGCATAAGCACCGGCGGCCAGGATCAGGGCCATCAGTGCCTGTGGCCAGCGCTCCCGAAGGCAGCTCAATACCCAGATTTTGGCATAGTTCGCCGACGCTGACCGCCGCTAGAACCGATATGCCGGCCGGTTGGGGCCGGCCAACAGACGTTCATGATCCGCCCCTCCTGGCATCAGGAGAAACGCCGTCGCCCTAGCCAACGCCGCCCACCTGGCCATCAAGATCCACCAGGCCGGACAGGCAAACAATCGAGTCCGGCCCTTCAACTTCGCGGCACAGGCTGCAATCGTCCGCCACCAACACCGCATGAGCCACAAAGGCCGCCAACTGCCAGCTATCGCCTCTATCGTTTCCAGCCATTATTGCGCCTCCCATTCCAAAACATCCGCGCCCGTTTTGAACGGGGCAGCATTGGCTATGGCAGGATCAGGGGCGGTTTTGGCCATCAAACGGATAGGTTTTTTCGCCAAACTGGAACGAAAAACAATTTTAAAGGGTAATCTAATGAGTACAACGCTATTATATAGAGAAATTTACCTGCCAGTGACGCTACGGTTCACGCTTTCCAGAAATTTGTGCTATAGAGGCACGCACGCCGCACTTGCCCGGTTAGATGATAATCAGGTTGGGATAAGGCCTGGGACTTGACCAAGCGGGCATAAATGACGATGAAGCGCACGAAAAGGCTCGCCCAGAGCCGGCGCAACGAAAAATTTTTGGAAGTCCGCGGAAGCAATCGTGGAAACGATTTGTGGAGCGGATATCGGCGTGTTGGGAATAATTGTTATTGGGAAGTTACGATATGAATGTTAGGGGCTTGCCAGAGCCGCAAGGCTTATACACCCCGGAAAACGAGCACGAAAATTGCGGCGTCGGGTTCTTGGCTAACATCAAGAACCGCAAGAGCCATGAGATTATTCGTCAGGGGCTACAGATTTTGGTCAATCTGGACCATCGGGGCGCGGTTGGCGCTGACCCGTTGGCCGGCGATGGCGCCGGCATCCTGCTCCAGATCCCCGACCGTCTGTTGCGCGAGGATTGCGCCAATAGGCCTGATGGCGCGAATATAGCGCTGCCCCCGGCCGGCGACTATGCCGTCGCCATGTTGTTTCTGCCCCGCCAGGAAGACACCGCCGCCAAATGCGCCGCCGCGATCGAGCAGGTCACGGTGGATGAAGGCCAGGTCTGCCTGGGCTGGCGCGATGTGCCGGTTGACAATTCCTGCCTTGGCGAAAGCGTCAAGCCGGACGAACCGCTGATCCGGCAATTCTTCATCGGACGTGGCCCAGATACCAAGGACCAGAACGCTTTCGAACGGAAACTGTTCGTCATCCGCAAACAGACCCACCGGGCGGTCTGGAAAAGCGCGGCGGAGGCGGCCGATGCCTTTTACATCACGTCATTGTCCACCCGTACCATCGTCTATAAAGGCATGGTACTGTCCGGCAATCTGTCGAACTACTACCTCGACCTGCGGGACGAGCGGGCGGAATCCGCCCTGGCCCTGGTGCATCAACGCTTTTCCACCAATACTTTTCCATCCTGGCGCCTAGCCCAGCCTTTCCGCTACCTTTGCCACAATGGCGAAATCAATACGGTACGCGGCAATATTAATTGGATGGCGGCGCGGCGCCATGCCATGAGCTCCGCCATACTGGGCGATGATCTTGACAAACTGTGGCCGTTGATCGGCGATGGCGCTTCTGACTCGGCAACCTACGACAATGCCTTCGAATTGCTGGTGGCCGGCGGTTATTCCCTGTCCCATGCCATGATGATGATGATTCCCGAGGCCTGGAACGACAATGCCTTGATGGATGCGGACCGGCGTGCCTTTTACGAGTACCACGCCGCCCTGATGGAGCCGTGGGACGGCCCGGCGGCGATCGCCTTTACCGACGGCCGCCAGATCGGCGCCACCCTGGACCGTAACGGTCTACGGCCGGCCCGTTATGTGGTCACCGAGGATGATCTGGTTATCATGGGTTCGGAAGTTGGTGTTCTTGATGTGCCGGAAGAAAAAATCGTGCAGAAATGGCGCCTGCAGCCCGGAAAAATGTTCCTGATCGATCTGGAAGAAGGCCGCATCATCGGCGACGAAGAGATCAAGGCCTCCCTGGCCCAGGCCAAGCCCTATCAGAAGTGGCTGGACGAGACCCAGATCCATCTCGAGGATCTGCCGTACGAGGTCGGACCTATGACCCCCGATGCCCGCACCTTGCTGGATCGCCAGCAGGCCTTTGGCTACACCCAGGAAGATACAAAGTTCTTTCTAACGCCAATGGCATTGACCGGTCAGGACCCGATCGGCTCCATGGGCATGGACGTGCCCTTGGCGGTGCTTTCGGACCGGCCCAAGCGGCTTTTCGACTATTTCAAGCAATGTTTCGCTCAGGTTACCAATCCGCCGATTGATCCGATCCGGGAAGAACTGGTGATGTCCCTGGTCTCTCTAATTGGGCCTCGCCCCAATCTTCTGGATCCCGATGACGCCGGCACGAAAAAGCGCCTCGAAGTGCGGCAGCCGATTCTGACCAACATGGATCTGGAACGGGTCCGCCGGATCGAGAACCAGGTTGGCCAAGTATTCCGCACCTATACCTTGGATATCACCTATCCGGCATCCGAAGGTGCGGCCGGCATGGCCAAGGCTTTGGACGATCTATGCCAGCACGCCGAGGAAGTGGTGGAGCGACCCTACAACATATTGATCCTCTCGGACCGGGGCATTGATGTCGATCACGTCGCGATCCCCATCCTGCTTGCCACGGCAGCCGTGCATCACCACTTGATCCGCACGGGCCAGCGCACGGAAGTGGGCCTGGTGGTGGAGACGGGCGAGGCCCGGCGGGTGCATGATTTCTGCCTGTTGGCAGGTTACGGCGCCGAGGCGGTCAATCCGTATCTGGCCTTTGATACACTATCCGCCATGCGGTCAAATTTGCCTGAGGGTCTGGAGGAAGACGAACTGCATAGCCGCTATATCAAGGCGGTCGCCAAGGGTATCTTGAAGGTGATGTCCAAGATGGGCATTTCGACCTACCAATCCTATTGCGGTGCGCAGATTTTCGACGCTGTGGGTTTGAGCCAGGAAGTTCTTGATCTTCATTTTACGGGAACCAGATGCGCTATCGATGGCGTCGGCTTGATCGAAATAGCCGAGGAAACGGTGCGCCGGCATATACTTGCGTTCAAGGACGTGCTGCCCTATCGCGACGCCTTGGATCCTGGCGGCGAGTTGACCTACCGGCAGCGCGGCGAGGAACACGCCTGGACGCCGGAAACCGTGGCCCTGTTGCAGCACGCAGTGCGCGCCGGCGACCGGGGCAAGTACCAGGCGTATGCCAGGGTCATGAACGAGCAGGATGAAAAGCTGAAATATCTGCGCGGCCTGTTTGATTTCAAGTTTGCCGAGCAGCCCCTTGGTCTGAACGAAGTAGAGCCGGCCACGGAGATATTCAAACGTTTCGCCACAGGTGCGATGTCCTTCGGCTCGATTTCCTGGGAGGCGCATACCAACCTGGCCATCGCCATGAACCGTATCGGCGGCAAGTCCAACAGCGGCGAAGGCGGCGAGGAGGCCGAACGTTACCAGCCCCTGAAGAATGGCGACAGCATGCGTTCGAGTATCAAGCAGGTGGCCTCGGGTCGCTTTGGCGTGATGACGGAATATCTGGTCAACGCCTCCGATATTCAGATTAAGATGGCTCAAGGCGCCAAGCCGGGCGAGGGCGGTCAATTGCCCGGCCACAAGGTCGATGAATGGATTGCCCGGGTACGCCACTCAACACCCGGCGTGGGCCTGATTTCGCCACCGCCCCATCATGATATTTATTCCATCGAGGATCTCGCGCAACTGATCCATGATCTCAAGAACGTTAACCCCGAGGCACGGATTTCGGTCAAGCTGGTCTCCGAACTGGGCGTGGGCACGGTGGCCGCCGGTGTTTCCAAGGCACATGCGGACCATGTCACAATTTCGGGTTATGACGGCGGCACGGGCGCCTCGCCCATCACCTCGATCCAGAATGCCGGCAGCCCGTGGGAAATCGGCCTGGCGGAAACCCATCAGACCCTGGTGATGAACGGCCTGCGTGGCCGCATCTCGGTGCAGGTCGACGGCGGTCTGCGCACGGGCCGGGATGTGGTTATCGGTGCCTTGCTGGGGGCGGATGAATTCGGCATCGCCACGGCCGCCTTGATTGCACAGGGCTGCGTCATGATGCGCAAATGCCATCTGAACACCTGCCCCGTGGGCGTCGCGACCCAGGACCCGGAGCTGCGGAAACTGTTTCCAGGCCAGCCCGAGCACGTGATCAATTTCTTCACCTATCTGGCCGAGGAAATCCGCGAATTGATGGCGAAATTGGGTTTCCGGACCTTTGATGAGATGATTGGCCAGCGGGACCGTCTGGAAACTCGCAAGGCGGTCAGTCATTGGAAGGCCAAGGGCCTTGATCTGGACCCCTTGCTGCATATGCCCGAGCCGGGCCCCGGCGTCGCCATCCGCAATTGCGAGAGCCAGAACCATGGCCTGGAAAAGGCCCTGGACAATCAGTTGATCAAGCTGGCTGCGCCCGCCATCGAACGCGGCGAAGAGGTCCGGATCGACCTGCCGATTAAGAACATCAACCGCACCGTTGGTGCCATGTTGTCAGGCCGCATCGCCCTTAAACATGGGAACGCCGGTCTGGAAGACGGCGCCTTGCATGCCAAATTCACTGGCAGTGCCGGGCAAAGCTTTGGTGCCTTCCTGAGCCATGGCGTTACCTTCGAATTGGAAGGCGATGCCAACGACTATGTGGGCAAAGGGCTGTCGGGCGGCCGGGTGGTGATATATCCACCCAAGGTTTCCTCCATCACGCCGGAGGAAAATATCCTGATCGGCAATACCGTTCTATACGGCGCGATTTCGGGCGAATGCTATTTCCGCGGCGTCGCCGGCGAACGCTTTGGCGTGCGAAATTCCGGTGTCACGGCGGTGGTTGAAGGCGTCGGCGATCATGGTTGCGAGTATATGACTGGCGGCGTGGTCGTCGTGCTGGGTGCCACCGGCCGCAACTTCGCCGCCGGCATGAGCGGCGGCATCGCCTACGTGCTAAACGAAAGCAGCGATTTCCATCTGCGCTGCAACATGGCCATGGTCGAGCTGGAACCGATCGCGGATGAAGATCAAGCCCTGGAAGATCTGGATCACCAGGGCGGCGATCTGGAAACCCATGGCCGGGTTGATTTAGTGCACGATATGACCCGCTATGACGCCCAGCGCCTGCATGGTCTGATCGAAAACCATTTGCGCTATACCGGCAGTGACCGGGCACGCATGATTTTGGATAATTGGGACGAATACCTGTCGCGTTTCGTCAAGGTGATGCCAGTGGATTACCGCCGTGCCTTGCAGGAAATGCAGGCCGAGGTACGGTCCGAGACGGAACAGAACCGGACAGACGAATCCGTCTCGGTAGGGGGAGAGTAAATAGTATGGGTAAGCCAACAGGTTTCATGGAGATCGCCCGGCGGGATCGCTCCTATGCGCCCACGGAACAGCGGCTACATCATTATGATGAATTTACCGTTTCCATGACCGAGCCCGAGGTCTGCCAGCAGGGAGCCCGTTGCATGGATTGCGGCATTCCCTATTGCCACAACGGCTGCCCGGTCAACAATATCATTCCGGAATGGAATGACATGGTTTATCAGAGCGACTGGCATACCGCCCTGCGCATCCTGCATTCGACCAATAACTTCCCCGAATTCACCGGCCGCATCTGCCCCGCGCCGTGCGAGGCCGCCTGCACCCTGAACATCACGGACCAGCCGGTAACCATCAAGACAATTGAGCTCTCGATCATCGAAAAGGGTTGGGCCGAAGGGTGGATTGTCCCTCGCATCGCCAAGCACCGCACCGGTAAGACCGTGGCCGTCGTTGGCTCCGGGCCGGCTGGTATGGCCTGTGCCCAGCAACTGGCTCGCGCCGGCCATAGCGTCGTATTGTACGAGAAAAATGCCCGCATCGGCGGTCTGATGCGCTACGGCATTCCGGACTTCAAGCTGGAGAAGAAATTCATCGACCGGCGCATGGCACAGATGCGGGCGGAAGGGGTTGAATTCCGTCCCAACTCGAACATTGGCGTGACCATTCCGATCGAGGAAATTCAGGAAAAGTTCGACGCCGTGGTCCTGACCGGGGGTGCCGAGCATCCCCGCGATATGCCCGTGCCGGGACGGGACCTGGACGGCGTACATTTCGCCATGGATTTCCTGACCCAGCAAAACCGTCGTCTGGCCGGCGAGCCGTTAGGAGACGGCTCGGAACTGCTGGCCACGGGCAAACATGTGGTGGTAATAGGCGGCGGTGACACGGGTTCCGACTGCGTCGGCACTTCCAATCGCCAAGGCGCGGCTTCCGTCACGCAATTGGAAATCATGCCGAAACCACCCGCACGCGAGGACAAGGCTCTTACCTGGCCCAATTGGCCCATGAAACTGCGCACGTCTTCGTCCCATGACGAAGGCTGCGAGCGCGATTGGTCCGTTCTGACGAAAAAGATCCGCGAGAAAAATGGCAAGATCGAAACCCTGGAACTAGTGCGCGTCGCCTGGGATCAGGACGACGGCGCCATGAGCATGAACGAAATCCCCGGTAGCGAATTCGAGATGAAGGCGGATCTGGTTTTCCTCGCCATGGGCTTCGTGCATCCCACCAAGGACGGTATGCTGGAGGCACTTGGCGTTGAACTGGATGACCGAGGCAATGTCAGGGCCGGTACTGAGGATTATAAGACCTCTATCCCTGGTGTCTTCTCTGCTGGCGATATGCGCCGCGGCCAATCTCTTGTGGTCTGGGCCATCCGCGAGGGCCGGCAATGCGCCCGCTCGGTGGATCAGGCGTTGATGGGCAGCACCATCCTGCCGCGCTAGACCTTGCCCACACCCGCCGAACATTCCCCCACCAAACAGCCCAATGTGTTGGGAGCGGCGCTCTGGATGATGGGCGCGGTGGTTTCCTTCTCCACCATGGCCGTGGCGGGCCGGGCGGTATACGAGGAACTGGACGTCTATCAATTGATGTTTTACCGCAGCGCCATCGGGTTGATCCTGGTAGTGACCTACGCTGCCTGTACCCCAGGCGGCTTCCAAAAATTTCAGACCCGTCGCATCAAACTGCATATCATCCGAAATAGCTCCCATCTGGTAGGACAATTCGGCTGGTTTTTCGCCTTAGGGCTCATTCCCCTGGCGCAATTGTTCGCCTTGGAATTCACCACGCCACTGTGGGTGGCAGCGTTGGCGCCTTTGTTGTTAGGGGAACGCCTCACGAAAATGCGCCTGGCGGCCGTCAGCCTGGGCTTTGTCGGCGTCCTTGTCGTCCTGCGGCCGGGCCTGGAAGCCGTTAGCTTGGGTTCCATCGTGATGCTGATAGGATCGGTGGGTTTCGCTGGCGCCATGATGGCCACCAAACGCCTGTCGACCACGGAACAGCCAGTAACAATTTTGTTTTACATGGCGTTGCTGCAGACGCCCGTGGGCCTGATGCTTGCCATGAATGAGCTGCATTGGCCGAGCCCGGTTACGGGCTTTTGGTTGATCTTGGTCGCCATCCTGGGTTTCACCGCGCATTACTGTTTCGTCCGCGCCGTCAGCCTGGCCGACGCCATCGTCGTCGCGCCGCTGGATTTCATTCGCCTGCCGCTCATTGCCGTAGTCGGCGTATTGCTCTATGGCGAGCCGTTGGAACTATGGGTCTTCGTTGGCGGCGGCTTGGTTCTATTGGGCAACTACAGCAATCTGATGGCGGAACGCCGAAAAGCCTGACCTGGTACCACTGGCGTAGTTCCAGGCGGTTCCGATCCATTTGGCCGTCTAGCCTGGACAATACGATTTGGGCGGTAAAAAATAGTGGCATTCCCATTTTTTAGGGACGCCGCTGACTTTCCAGGAGATTTTCGCGCATGGAACGCATTTTCAGACGCGACCGAGCCATTGTGATCATCGCCTTGCCCTTTTGACCGTGCTCTCATGGATTTATCTGGTTGTTCTGGCCGATGACATGGCCGCCGGCGATATGCGCCTTATGGGCATGGCGCGGATGGGCGGGCAGATGGCCAACATGGGCCAGGCTATGACCCAGACCATGAGCGGCTGGTCCCTAACCACTTTTATCCTGATGGGATTGATGTGGTGGGTTATGATGGTGGGTATGATGGTGCCTTCGGCCGCGCCCATGATCCTGCTGTTTGCCATGGTCACGCGCAAGCAGGCCAAGGACGAAAACCCAGGCCTGCGCATCGCATTATTCACAGCCGCCTATTTGATTATCTGGGCGGTTTTCAGCATTGCCGCTACCATTGCGCAATGGACCTTGACCAAGGCAGCCCTGATCTCGCTCATGATGGTGGGGACCTCCTGCTGGCTGACAATTGGGTTGTTGCTGGCCTGCGGCATCTATCAGCTGACACCGCTGAAACAGGCCTTCCTGGGCAAATGCCACTCACCCCTGAGTTTTCTGATGACCAAATGGCTACCGGGCAATTTAGGCGCCTTGAAAATGGGCCTATCCCACGGCGCCTATTGCGTGGGCTGTTGCTGGCTGCTGACGGCATTGCTGTTCGTGGGTGGCGTGATGAACCTGTTCTGGGTCGCCCTGATCGCCATTCTGGTGCTGGGTGAAAAAGTCATGCCCCGTGGTGATTTGTTCGGCAAGGCCGGCGGCATGGTAATGATCGCCCTGACCGCCTACATGGTCCTACCCGGTAGCCTGTTTAGTTAAACCACGCAGCACTGCCTCGTCCGGCATCTCCGACGTGTCAAAGAATACCAGACGGTCGCCCGGCGCAGCACCCTTGCAGGGTGCCAACGCATGGCGACGGCCCACCAGTTGAAACGCCCATCGGCCAGGCTCATCCCGCAAGCGAATAATTCCTTTGGCCCGCAAGACCGATGAAGGCAAGTCGGCCAAGAAGCGCAGGAACGCCGGCCGGTCCAAGGGACTATCCAACAGAAATGATACCGCACGAAATGCATCTTCATGTGCATGCCGATGCGCCTCGGCCGTTATCGCTGTCATTGTCCTTATCGTTTCCGGTACCGATCCCGCCTCCACACCTAGCAAAAGCGCCACCGGAACCTCTCCATGCCAGGCCTTGATAACCGTCGCGTTCGGCACCAGCCCAGCCAGCCATTGCCGAACTTCGTTCTGCTCATAATCTTCCAGCAGATCGCATTTGTTCAGAATAATCAGATCGGCAGCGGAAAGTTGTTGCCGTATGGTTTTGCCCGCATGACTATTCGCCGCCGTCTCCTCCACCAATTCGCCATCAGCCAGCACGACCACCGCATCCCGCTCCAGCTCCGGGTGCCGCGCTACCATATCAGCGATGGGCTGCGGATCGGCGACGCCACTAGCCTCGATCAAAATAGCCTCTGGCGGATCATCCCGGCGCGCTAGTTTGGTCAAGGCCAACAGCAAGTCTTCGCCCATCGAACAACAGATGCAGCCGTTGGCCAGTGTCACCGTATCACCGCCGTGGGCCGACACCAGATCGCCGTCCACCGCCAGATCGCCGAAATCATTGACGACCACAGCAAGACGCAGGCCGGTATCCCGCGCCAATAGAGCGTTCAACAGGGTCGTCTTGCTGGCACCAAGAAAACCGCCAATAATGGTCACCGGCTCGGTCATGATTGGGGTTTAGCCGCGCCAGGGCCGCATCAGGGTCCATAATGCCTCGACCGCACGCAGCCAATCATCGAGGTTACGTTGCCGCGGCTCCATGATCATGCCGTCGATGCCCGCCTCCGCATAGGCCTGGGTCGTCGCCTTTATCATATCGTGATCATCCTCGAATGGATCCCAGAATACGCGCATGGTAAGGGGAAACTCCGGACCACGGGCCGCGCGCAACTCCACCGTCATGGCGCTGACCTCCTCCACGGGCACGCGGGTACCGTGCCAGCCGTCACCCAGGGCGATGGCCCGGCGCCGGGCCGGGGCGGACACACCACCCACCCAGATCGGTATCTTGCGACCCGGTTGCGGCAGAGTGCGGATACCCTCGAGCGCCGCGGTGACAATCTTTGGCTCATAAATTATTGGATCCTCGGTCCAGCAGGCCCGCAAGATATTGATGATGTCGTCGGTCCGCGCGCCCCGGTCATCAAAGGGCACGCCCATGGCGTCGAACTCACCCTCCATCCAACCCACGCCGATGCCCAAAATTAGGCGGCCCTCGCTCAACAGATCCAGGGTCGCCAATTCCTTGGCCAGATGCGCTGGAATGCGCAAGGGCAGCACCAGCACCGATGTGCCCAATTTTACTCGGCTAGTCGCCGCCGCAGCCCAGGTTAAGGTAATCAATGGTTCATAGAAGCTTTTGGATGGTGGATAGGGCGCATCATGGGGAATGGCCAGATGATCGTTGACCCAGATACTGTCAAAGCCAAGATCCTCGGCCTGGCGCGCACCCCGGCGTACAGCCTCCGGCCCTGCCTTGCGTCCGATCTGGGGAATGTGAACGCCAAATTTCATGCTCCGTCCTCCTGCGATGTCCAGGCCACATCATGCACCGCTTGGGCCCATAGCTCCAGGCTTGTGCGGGCCGGTTCGGCCTGCTGTAATAGCGGCAACTGAATCGAAAGGACAAACCAGATGGCCCGAGAACTAATGAACCCCTGCGGCGCTGTCGCCAACGAAGATACTCCCCTGGCACCGCGCCGGCAATTAGACGGTGGCGAACCCATCGTGATCGGCCTGTTTTCCAATCAAAAGGCCAATGCCGATCTGTTCATGGACAACATGGCAAGCTTGCTAACGAAGCGGCTCGCCAACGCGGAGATCCTGCGCGGTTACAAGGCGGCCTCGGTTCCGGCTGAATTCTCCGCGGAATTCCTGGAACACTGTGACGTGGTCATCGCCGGTTTTGGCGATTGAGGCTCCTGCACGTCGTGGTGCATTCATGATTCCATCAAACTGGAACGACATGGCATCGCAACCGCTACCGTGTGTAGTGACGAATTCTACGCCCTGGGCAAGGCGGAAACCCAATGTCTGGGCATGCCCGGCCTACCCATCGCCGTAGTCCCGCACCCGGTAGCCAAACTGCTGCCCGATGAAGTGGCGACCATCGCCCGCAATGTGGTTGATGAAGTGATCCGCCTGTGGCAG
>PCBT01000074.1 GCA_002731375.1 Rhodospirillaceae bacterium
CTTCAAGGTCGAGGTGATCAACGATGGCCGCTATCAGACCACCGGACCCGTGGCCCAGGGCAAACGTTTCAATGTGGGGCCGTCCGCGCTGTTGTCCATCGGCGGCATCAAGGTGGCAGTCAGCAGCCGCCGGGTGCAGGCCTTGGACCGCACCGTTTTTGAGCATCTGGGCGTGGTCCTGGAGGAGCAGAAAATCATCGTCCTAAAAAGCACCTGCCACTACCGGGCGCACTTTGATCCCATCTCCGAAACCACGTTCACGGCCATCGCGCCCGGCGGCCATGCGGCCAATCCAGCGGATTGCGCCTACCAAAAACTGCGCCCGGGCGTGCGCTACTATCCCCTGGGGCCAGTGCATGGGACGCATGAGGCGCAGGATGATTGATCACCGCTTTGGCGCGGCCTATGGTGCATTTAATATCCTTGATTAACCCGAATGCCACCTGGAGAGCATTTCCATGAAAATCTATCACGCACCCAACACACGTTCCGTCCGCATTGTCTGGCTGTGCGAGGAACTGGGCTTGGACTACGAGTTGGAGATGTTCAAGCTGGGCGATCCCAGCATGCGTGACCCCGAATATCTAAAGATCAATCCCATGGCGCGGGTGCCGTCGCTGGCCGATGGTGATGTGACGATTTTCGAATCCGGCGCCATTGTCGAATATATCCTGACGAAACATGGCGGTGGCCGCATGCGGCCTAATTCGGATTCCGCAGATTTTCCGGTTTATCTGCAATGGCTTCATTATGCCGAGGGCATGATCATGCCCCATGTCAACACCCTGGTCGTTGAAACCATTCTGTTGCCCGAGGACCGGCGCAATCCGGTCAACATCGACCGCGCCAGGAAACAACTGACCCGCATGCTGGGCGCCGTTGATCAAGCGCTGGGAGATAATGAATTCCTGGCTGGCGAATTCTCCGGCGCCGATATCATGACCGGACATGCCTGCACGGTAGCGGCCCGCCTGGGCGCCGATATCTCGGACAAGCCGAACGTATCGGCCTATATCAAACGCCTGAATGAGCGTCCCGGCCTTAAAAAGGCGTTCGCCACCTAGATTATTTGAAAGGCCGTATTGTGACCGGTTTGAAGACTTTCCTGGATAGTCTGCTTGAGGCAGGTGTGACCCGTGGCGATGTGCCCGGCGTCGCCGCCATGGCGACCAGTGGCGCGGAGACCCTGTATCAGGGTGCCTTTGGCGAGAGGGAGCTTGGCGGCGGCGTTGCCATGGGTCTCGATAGCGTCATTGCCATCGCCTCGATGACCAAGGCCGTCACCGCCACCGCCGCCATGCAGTTGGTAGAGAAGGGCAAATTGGAGCTGGATGCCCCGGCCTCCGACTTGGTGCCCTATTTGGGAGAGGTTGGTGTCCTCGAAGGCTTTGACGGCGCCGGCCAGCCAGTGACACGGGCGCCGAAAACCGCCATCACACTCCGCAAATTGCTGACCCATACCGCCGGCTTCGGCTATGAAATCTGGAACCAGGAGATCCTGGATTTCCAAGCAGCGACCGGCAGCCCGTCCACCCGCACCCGCACCCTGGCGTCATTGAAGACACCTTTGCTGTTTGATCCTGGTACGAAATGGAATTACGGCGTCAATATCGATTGGGCCGGACAGATGGTCGAGGCGGTCAGCGGTCAACGCCTCGGCGCTTATATGCAGGACAATATTTTCTCCCCCTTGGGCATGGCCAGCAGTGGCTTCAGGGCCGGCCTGGAAATGAAGGCACGTCATGCCACCGTGCACCTGCGTGGCGATGATGGCAGGTTGACCGTACCGAAAAGCGATGCCTCCATGCCCACCAGCGATATCGATACCGGCGGCGGCGGCCTACTTTCAAGCATTGAAGACTACGGCAAATTTATCCGCATGTTTCTGAATAAAGGGGCCTGCGACGGCGACCAGATTCTGCGTCCGGAAACCGTCGCCATGATGTCCGTCAATCAAATGGGCGATTGTCGGGTCGAGCCCATGCTGACGACGACGGCGGCGCTGTCCAACGATGTGGAGTTTTTCCCCGGTGTGGAAAAAGCCTGGGGTCTAAGCTTCATGATTAACCTTGGCACCGCGCCCACGGGGCGCTCGACCGGCAGCCTGGCCTGGGCCGGGTTGACCAACGCCTATTATTGGATCGACCCGGCCCAGGATGTCGCCGGTGTCTATGCGACCCAGATCTTTCCCTTTGCCGACACGCTGTCCCTGCCCTTGTTCCTGGATTTCGAAACGGCGGTTTACAACAACCTGAGTTAGCCGTGGATAGCTTTCGTGCTGACCTGGCCGGCGCCTTGCCCAGACTGATCGTCTCGCCGTAGGCTAGCCGCCGTTCACCGACGGCGGGCGCGATATTATGCACTTCGGAGCCGGTGGTCATCATGCTCGAACCCCTGGGCAGCAACGTCGCCACCGCGGCACCGCCAGCAAAATCCATCGGGGTGGCTGATACGGCAGCAGGGATCGTCGTGCCGTCATGTGTCAGATACTTGCGCCAGGGCAGTTCCAGTTCCCCCTTGCCAGCCTCGAAATGCACCGCCTTGACGCCAAGCAGGTGAAATATGGGCATGCCTTTCAGGAACCGGCGTATCGCTGTGTCATCGCGATCCGCCCCTTCACGCGCCTGAATAACCAATTTCGTCATCTTGCTCCCGTTCACTATTGGACGAAATTGCATTTTCTTGTATTATAACGACTGGTCTACATAATTGAAGAGGCCGCAATGGCGCTACCTGGAAATAACCGGAAGCAACGGGACAATTTGATCTGGGCGGCAGCGAAATTGTTCCGCCGCCAAGGCTATAGTGGTACTGGTCTGCGCGACATTCTGGCTGCCAGCGGCGCCGCCCGCGGCTCGCTTTATCACTATTTTCCGGACGGCAAGGAACAGATCGGCGCGGCGGCGGTAACCGCTGCCGGCGGTCTGGTGACGGAGACCTTCGCGGAACTGGCCAGACAGGCGGACAATCCCACGGATTTCCTGCGCCGCTATACCGATTTTTTGGTGCGCTGGCTGGAAGCTTCGGACTTTCGCGACGGCTGTCCCATCACCACAACTCTATTGGAGACGGCGCCCGGCTCTGGAGCGATAACAGCGGCGGGGCAGGCCGTCTTCGCCGATTGGCGGGCCGTGATAGAGGCGATGTTACGGCAACATGATTGGCCGGCGGCGCAAATAGCGGCGACGGCCACGGCGATCATCGCTGGATTGGAGGGCGCGCTGCTGTTGGCAAGAGTCGAAGCCAGCACTCAGCCTATTCACGACGCCACGCAAGTGCTTTGCCAGTTGTTAGAAGAGAATAAGCCTAGGCAGGCGGGCGCCTAAACAGTAGCTTGCCGGCACCGAATTTTTCCCATTACTGCAAGGATAAGACCATGGCTGACTGTGAAATGACCTTAGACGGTGGCATCGCCACCATGACCATGAACCGCCCCGAGGCGCGTAATGCCTTTTCCATGGAAATGCGCAGCGAGATGGACCGGCTGTTTCACGAGGCTGAATTAGATGACGCCATCCGCTGCATCGTGCTGGAGGGCTCGGGCGACCACTTCATGGCGGGGGGCGATGTGAAGAACATGCATGAATACCTGGAAAGCCACGGCCCGGCCGAGACCCAGGCTTATTTCCTGCACCGCATTCATGATCTGCACACAATCATGTACTCCATGCGCCGCATGCCGAAACCCATCGTGGCAAAGGTGCGGGGCGCCGCCGCCGGTGCCGGGGTTTCTGTTGCCGCCGCCTGTGATTTGGTGATGGCCGAGGAAAGCGCTTTCTTCACCTTGGCCTATTGCAACATCGGCACCACGCCCGACGGCTCGTCATCGTTCCATTTGCCCCGCGCCATCGGCATCAAGCGCACCCTTCAAATGACCCTATTGGGCGATCGTTACACGGCGCAACAAATGGCGGACATGGGTCTGGTGAATTTCGTTGTTCCGAACGCGGATCTGGACGGCGAATGCGACAAGCTGGCCGCCCGCTTGGCCCACGGCCCCACGCATGTTTACGGCATGGGTAAAAAGCTGATGTACCGTTCCTTGGAGAACGAGTTCGAAAGCCAGTTGCAAATGGAAGCCGAATGCTTCGCTGATTGCGCCAAGCGCAACGACTACCGCGAAGGGGTCGCCGCCTTCGTGGAAAAGCGCAAGCCGAACTTCACGGGCACCTGATTTGCTTTTTTGTGCTCTAGCACAGTACGCGCTACGCGCCTCAATAGATCCCGCGTCTGCCAAACCTTCTTGCGGCGTGTCTCACTACCAGGGTTCGGCATGGGGGCGGATTTCCACCAGGAACGAGCGGGCCGATAGGGGCTGATGCGCCGTGTGGAAGACTTCGCCGGCGATGTCGGCGGGCTTGGCGAAAAAGTCATCAGGTTTGTCGGTCAGGCGCTGGCGCACCATGGGCATGTCGATCATGGCATCGATCACTACATAGGCGATATGCAGGCCCTGGGGGCCGAGCTCCCGCGCCAGGCTTTCTGCCAGAATACGTTGTGAGGCCTTGGTAGGCGAAAAACCGACAAAGCGCGGCATGCCCCGCGTGGCCCCGGTATTGCCGGTGACCACGATGGCGCCATTACCCGCCGCCACCATGTCCGGCGCGAGTTCCTGCGCCGTCACCAACAATCCCGTGGTGTTGACCCGAAAGTTGCGCTCGAAAAGATCCGTGTCCAGTTCAGCGTATGGCGCGAATGTCGACAGGGCGGCGTTGTAGACCACTTTCGTGGGAAGGCCGTGTTCTGCCACGATTTTTTGCAGCATCGCGCGATAACCATCTAGGTTGGCGATATCGACGGCATGTGCGGCCGTGTGCTCTATTTCCTTGGCGAAACTTTGCAAGCGTCCGTGATGCCTGGCGATCATGGAGACCTTGTAGCCGCCATCCACAAAGCGCCGCACGCAGGCCAGGCCGGTTCCCTTGCCAACACCAATGACCAAACAATGAGGACGATCCGCGACCATGACAAACTCCCTGGCTGCCCAAACGTGTAGCTTGGTATAGAATTACCGCCAAGACAAACAAACCAATCATTACCGCGGGGGAAAACATCGACGGTCAGGCCGCCGCCCCAGTTCAACCAAGGTTTGCCTTCATCAATGCCTTCAGGTCCGTTTCGGTGCGGGCGCCCATGTGGGAGATTACCTCTGCCGCGCAGATCCCCGCCATGCGTCCGCATTCGGGCAGGCCGCGGCCCCCGGCCAGACCGGCCAAAAAGCCCGCGGCATAGACATCGCCGGCGCCGGTGGTATCGACCACACGCGCCACCGGCTCGGCGTCGATGACATGCACTTCATCACCAGCCACGATGACCGCCCCTTTTTCCGAACGGGTCAGGGCGGCTACTTCGCAATGGCCGCGCACTGCCTGCATTGCCCCATCAAAGCTATCAGCTTCNTAAAGCGAGATGATTTCCTGTTCGTTGGCGAACAAAATATCCACGTGATGTTCCACCAGATCGAGGAATTCCTCGCGGTGACGGTCGACGCAGAAACTATCGGACAGGCTCAAGGCGACCTTGCGCTCCGCTGCCCGGGCCGCGCCCATGGCCTTGATGAAGGCTTCCTTGGCGCCGGGCGGATCCCATAGATAGCCTTCTAGGTAAGTTATGGCTGAGGCGGCGACAAGATCTTCGTCCACATCCTCCGGCCCCAGTTCGGCACAGGCGCCAAGAAAGGTGTTCATGGTGCGCATGGCATCAGGCGTAACCATGATCAAACAGCGCGCCGTTGGCGTCCCCCCGGTTGCGGGCGGTGAATGGAAATCAACACCAATGGCGCGGATATCATGAGCGAAAATCCGCCCCAATTCGTCGTCGCATACTTTGCCGACGAAACAGGCCCGCCCGCCGAGTGCAGCGATGCCGGCGACGGTATTCGCCGCTGACCCACCGGAGCTTTCCGTGCCCGCGCCCATGGCGCTGTACAGCAGTTCGGCGCGCTCGGCGTCGATCAGCATCATGCCGCCCTTGGCTAGTTCATGCTGTGCCAAAAAACTGTCTTCGGCAGGTGCCAATACATCGACGATCGCATTGCCTATGCCGAGTACATCGTAACGGATATCGACCAATGCAGACTCCCACTATTACGGTGTTAAGATGAGGCAGTATAGAAGGCACTTCGCAGGGCACAAGGGAAGCTTGCGCACATGCGGGATATCACGGAGGAAAACCACATGGCCGAGTTGTGGCAAAAAACTGCGCGCGAAATGGTGAATTTGCTCGCCAAGGGCGAAATTCGCCCCAAGGAAGCGATCGACGCCGCGGCGGATCGCATCGCGGCGACCAATGGCACGGTCAATGCCATGGTCACCCTGTGTCTGGAGCGCGCGCACGCCGATGCCGCTCGGATTGAAGCAGAGGGACACCCGGAGCAGCCGGGGCCGGGTTATCTGTACGGCCTGCCGATCTCGGTCAAGGATCTGAACCATGTGGAAGGCGTACGCTGCACGATGGGCTCTCCGATCTATGCGGATCAAATTTCGGCCGAATCGGACTTAATGGTGATGACACTGGAGGCCAATGGCGCCATCGTCATCGGCAAGTCGAACACGCCCGAATTCGGTGCCGGCGCCAACACNTTCAACGAAGTATTCGGTGCCACCCGCAACCCCTGGGATACGCGCATGAATGCCGGTGGATCATCTGGCGGGGCGGCGGTCAATCTGGCCACGGGGCAAACATGGCTGGCCACCGGCAGTGATCTGGGCGGCTCTCTCCGGCTGCCTGGCGCCTTTAACTCGGTCGTCGGTTTCCGGCCATCTCCGGGGCGTTGTCCCCGTGGCACGTCCGCCGATTTTAGTCTGTTTGATGATATGAGCGTGATCGGCCCCATGGCCCGCAACGTCGGCGACGCGGCCCTGATGCTGGATGCCATGGTCGGACAATATGCCCGCGACCCGATCTCGCTGCCTGTCCCGAACGAGCCTTTCCAGGCTGCGGCCCAGGCGGCCAAACCGCCCCGGCGCATTGGCTGGAGCGGGACCATGGGCGTGGCGCCGCTGGAGCCGGAAATCGCCGAAATCTGTGCCGCCGCCGCACAATCCCTTGGCGCGCTGGGCACGGCGGTGGAAGAGGCATGCCCTGATTTTACGGGCGCGCAAAAAATGTTTCAAACCCTTCGCGGCGTCAGTTTCGTGGGGAAACACCGCAATCACATGGCGGAAAACCGCGATCTTTTGAAGCCGGAAGTGATCTGGAATTACGAACATGGCTTGGCGCTTACCATCGCGGACCTAGCCGATGCCAAGCAAGTTAGAGGGCGTCTGCAGCAAAATATGTGCGACTTTTTTGAAACCTATGATTTGCTGGTAACNCCGACNGTGATGACNCCGACCTTNCCGGTNGAAATCCGCTACCTGGATGAAGTGGCTGGNGTAAAGTTCGACAATTACGTGGATTGGCTGATGCATACGTTCATCATCACGCCCACNGGNTGCCCGGCGGTCTCGCTACCCTGCGGCTTTACCAAGGATGGCCTGCCGGTCGGACTGCAACTGGTGGCGCCACCAAGAGGTGAAGCGGCCCTGCTGTCAGCAGCCGCTGCGTTCGAGGCCAATTGCGATCTGCGGTGGCAAACTCCAATCGATCCGCGTTCGAAATGATTATAAAGATCAGAGATAATTGTACGGGCCCTTCAATTTTTTGCTGGAATGCTTACATTTCGGGGCAATGACAATTCTTGACAATGGCAACGTTTAAGACAGAGGGCAATTCATGCTATTCCGCGCCGCTTCCCTGACCTTGGGGCAGATCGCCGATCCGGTTTTTCGAGGGGTCGTATTTAAAAGCGTCCTGTTCACCCTGGCGCTTTTCGTGGGCCTGACCGTGGTCTTCTATTGGGCCGTTCCAGAGGTAAAGTTCTTTGAATCGGACTGGTTGCAATGGGCCAACAGCGCCCTTGAAGTCGGTGGCAGCCTGGCGTTTTTCGCCGTCTTGGTGCTAACGTTTTCGGCTACTGCGACCCTGATCGGCGGCATCTTCCTTGATGACATCGCCGAAGCGGTGGAAAGGCGCCACTACCCTCATGATGAGCCCGGGCGTTCGGCGGATTTTTCCAAGACCTTCGGTGTTTCTCTGCGCTTCATCGGTATCACGGTATTGCTGAATATGCTGGTCTTGCCGTTTTATTTGATCGCGTTATTGTTTCCTCCACTTTTTGCCTGTATTTTCTATGGCTTAAACGGTTATCTTCTATCTCGAGAATATTTTGAGCTTGTAAGTCTAAGACACAAGGATGCAAAAGCGGCTCGGCAATTGCGAAAGGCCAATGGCCTAAGGGTTTTCTCGGCAGGCGTGGTGATTGCATTTTTGTTGACGGTGCCAGTCGTAAATCTGTTCGTACCAATTTTGGCGACCGCTTTCACGCTGCATGTCTTCAAAGCTCTGGAAGGTGTAAAGACAACTGAAATCGTCTCTTGATCCGCCGCCACGAGCTGGCCCGTGATCGTGAATTGAAGCGCTAGAGCGTATTTATTCAAAATGCGTTCCGATTCTTAAGAATCGAGCAATTGAACCAATTACCTGGGTCGTAAAAGCGAACCCGTTTAGTTGAAAATTGCTCTAAATATAGGAAGCAAACAATGGCCAATGAAGAGGATAATTCAAGTGCCGGTTCGTCCTTTCGCCCCGAGATAACCCGCCGTCTGCCTGATTTGCCGGGGGGGCCGTTGCGTGGCGCGGCGCCCGCCTACATGGCCGCCGCGGGAAAGAAATTGGTCGTTGGCCGGGAAATCGTACTGAATGGCCAGATTACCGCCTGCGATCAATTGGTCGTCGAGGGCCGGGTCGAAGCGGCCTTGGAGAACTCCCAATCCATCGAAATATCCGAGACTGGTTACTTCAAGGGCTCGGCGGTCATTGAAGAGGCCACTATCAGCGGCCAGTTCGAGGGCAGCCTGACCGTACGCGGCGAATTGACCGTCAAGGCCAAGGGTCGTATTGAGGGCGATGTCCACTATGGCAAATTATGCATCGAGTCCGGCGGTCAGATCGTCGGCACGCTAGAGGCTCTTACGGACGGCGGCGCGGCGGCCTTGAGCCCTGGCGGCAACGTTGACGATTAGAACCATCAATCCGCCGCTTTGTTGTCTGTTTGCGGGCTTCTGGCTGGCGGCCTGTACCACGGATCGGGCGGCTCTGCCCGATGCGCCGATGACGCCGGTGAAACAATCCATCACGAGCGCGTCCAGCATGGACCCGATCGCCGGCCCAAGCGCGCCGGCCCAGGACGGAGGCTCCATGGCCAGCCAAACAACCGAGCAGCAACTGGCTGGCAAGGCGCTGCAAGAACCTGCTGAAAGCGTCCGGCAGAGTCCCGCGTTGCCGCCCGCGCCAGCGCCCAAAAAGAAGCCGGCCCCCGCTTTTGATTTGAAAAAGCTGGTTGGCATGGATCAGCGCGAATTAGGCAACCTGCTAGGCAAACCATCCTTGCTTCGTGGCGAGGAGGATGCCCAGGTATGGCAATACAGCGGTGCCAGCTGCGTGCTGCATGTCTTCCTTTATCGCGACGGCGCAAAGGGCAGCTATCGGGTTGCCTATGTGGATGCGGTCAGCCGCCACCAGCGGACCACCATACAGGCCAGCGATGCGTCCTTCCAGCAGACCTGCCCGGGCCCTCTACCGCATCGGACCACGGCGCAACACCAACCCAGGTAGACTATTTTCGATATTCATCGAGTCGCTGGGAGGGGCTGCGGGCGAGTAACTCAATTTCGAAAATTCTACTGCGCAGTTCCGGGCCATCAGTCGTCCAGGCTGCGGGCCTCGTCAACCAGCATGATGGGAATGCCTTCGCGGATCGGATAGGCTAGGCGCGCCTGTTCCGAGATCAGCTCTTCGGCCTCGCGGTCATAGCGAAGTGGCCCCTTGGTCAAGGGACAGACCAGGATCTCCAGCAGTTTCGGATCGACGCCGCTGCTTGCGCTGTTATCTTCGCTCATGCTCAATGTATCCTGTGGTTATCGTCATTATCATCGTGGCCGCCGCCGCTGGCCCGCTGCAAAAGGGACATTTCGACCAGGGCGGTCATGATACGGCCCCGTTCGAACAGATCGTGGGCTTCCAGCAAGGCCTGCTTCTCCGACGGGCCAAAAGGGCAGATCACCGCCAATGAGGTGATCAGCGGGCCGGTTTCCGCACCAACGATCGCCTCCCATTCCGCCGGTATCTTCGCCATTTCTAGATAGGCGCGTAGAGCGGTCAGCAGCCGGTTTCGATCGACCCCCGGCGCCTCATCCTCGGCCCATCGGTCGGCGGCGAAGCGATCCCAATCCGCCGCCACCTGGCGGTAACGTGTAGTGGTGGGCAATTCCTCGATAACGGCAAAGCGCGATAACCCCGTCAAGGTGATCTGGAAGCGCTTGTCCTCGGTCTCCTCGAACGCGGTAATGCGTCCCGCGCCGCCAATGCCATAAAGCGTAGGATTGCCTCCATCATCGTCAGGCTTCAGGGGCTGGATCATGCCAATGATGCGGTCGCCGGCCATGGCATCACGGACCATGTCGAGGTAGCGCGGCTCGAATATATTCAAGGGCAGTTTGGCATCGGGCAGCAGCACAACGCCGCTTAGGGGAAAGACCGGAACGCGTGCCGGCAGGACATCAACGGTGCCTTCATCCTGTTCCTTATCGTCCACCATGCCGCCCGCTCCAACTAGATTTCGGCCAGATCAGGAAAACAGCATGGAACTGAGCCGCCGCCGCGCCGAAACCGTCAGCTCATCGGCGTGGCCAAACGCCTCGAACAGCGTCAGCAACTGCTTGCGGGCGGCCTCGTCATTCCAGTTCCGGTCACGGCGGATGGATTCCAGCAATTCGTCCACCGCTTCCTCCCGCTGACCGGCCGCCAATAGGGCGGTGGAAAGTTCCATGCGCGCCTCATGATCATTGCCGTTCGCTTCCAGGCGGGCCCGAAGGGGCACCGTATCGCCGGCATCGGCCGACTGTTCGGCCAGCTCCAGAGCGGCCCGCACCGACTGAACCGCCGGATCAATGGCCAGCTTGCCTTCCAGGCCATCCAACATCTCCCGCGCCTCGGCGAGATCGCCGCTATCGATCAGGCATTGGCACAGGCCGGCGATGGCACGGGCATTCTCCATGTCGGCACGCAGGACCTGGCCGAAGATATCCGACGCCCCGCTGACATCACCCGCCGCCAGGGCCGCTTCACCCTGCTCCAAAGCTTGTTCGATGGGCGATGGGCCCGCGTCGCCGGTCAGGCGTTGAATGAAGGCCTTGATTTGACTTTCCGGTTGCGCGCCCACAAAACCATCGACCGGCTTGCCATTCTTGAAGGCGAAGACCGCTGGGATTGATTGCACGCGCAATTGTTGGGCCAGCTGCTGGTTTTCATCAACATTGATCTTCACCAGCCGGACCTGACCGCTGGCCGCTTTGACCGCCTTTTCAATGGTTGGGCCCAAGGTCTTGCAAGGGCCGCACCATTCGGCCCAAAAATCAACGATGACGGGGACTTCGTTGCTCGCCTCTATCACATCCGCGGCAAAGCTGGCGGTGTCGCCATCCTTGACCGTATTGGCGGGCGCGGACATATCTCCAATAATAGGTTCCATCAGTCGTTCCTGTTCTTAGTTGGCCCGCGCATCATATTGACTCGGATTTACGCGCATACAAGGACAGGCGGCGCCCAAGGTCAAGCGCTTCGGCATAGAAATTACCGCCATTCGGCGCTAAAGCCGTGGCGTTTGCGGTGTATGTCCGCAGGCCTGGACGAAGCGCAGCAGGTCGGGGGACGAAATCGTCGTGGTCATGGTGTTGATCAGGGGATGAAAGTTAAGCTGCTCATGGGCCAGCATTTCCGCGTCCAGGACAACCTTGACCCGGACCTCGGGATCATTGATCAAGGCGAAGGGCGTGACCGAACCCGGCAGCACGCCAAGGTATTCCGCCAACCTGTCGGATGAGCCGAAACTAAGCCGCGTGGCACCGATCATGCCGGGCAGTTGTTTCAGGTCAATGGGCTTGTCTTCCAATGTGCAGATCAGCCAGATCTGTTTCTTTTTGTCACGCAGAAACAGGTTCTTGTTGTGGGCGCCCGCGATTTGGTCGCGCACGTCTTGGGCTTCGACCACCGTATGCACGGCCCGGTGATGGGCGGTTTCGTGCGCTATGGCCAGATCGTCAAGGCGTTGGAACAGCTCCTCCGGGCTGGCTGGCATGGCTCTATCCTTCGTATGGCTCAGTGGGGATTTCCGATGTGGGGCAGTCTATCGTGATAATTGGCACTTGGCACTTGCAAGATCACAGAAATGCCGTATATATCGCCCCGCTCGGTAACATACCGGGCTCCGGGCTTATCCCGGTGCGGGCGTAGCTCAGGGGTAGAGCGCAACCTTGCCAAGGTTGAAGTCGTGAGTTCGAATCTCATCGCCCGCTCCATTTTTTCCCTTGCCCCGAAGCCAAAAATGGCTGCCCGCGATGATATCGTGGCATCACGTTTGCAACAGTTTCACGGCCTGGCGCAAGCCGTCGATGCGTTCTTCGTGGCGATGGTCGAGGGGCACTTTTTCGATCACCCGCATGCGCTCGAGGGTACGGCCGGCCTGCCCCGACAGACCGGTCAGGACGACGGACTGGCCGTGATCGGCGGCGATCGTCAGAAATTCGTCGATCGCCATGGCGATCGATGTGTCGATCATTCGGACATCGGCGAAATTCAGGATGACAACCTTGTAGCCGGCAGTATCGGCAAGGCGCCGCAGCATATCCTTGGCCGAGGCGAAGCTGAAAGGTCCGCTCAAATGCAGCAGCAGGACCCGTCCATCAGCGCCGCGCCAAAGCTCCCGTTCAGGGCCGCTGAGGGGCGCCAGTTCATCCTCTGAATCGATGAATTGCAGGCGCTCGAGTTCCTCGACACTCAAGCGGCTGGCTGAAAGCAGGCTCTTGACGATAATGCCGACGCCAACGGCGGTGACCAGGTCCACCAATACGGTCAAGATCAGCACCAGCACCATGACCAGGGCGCCGGAACGCTCGGCCCGGCGCAGACGCTTGAGATAGTTCCAGTCGATAATGTCCCAGCCGACCTTGATCAGGATACCGGCCAGCACGGCGAGGGGAATTTTCTCCGCCAATGGCGCCAGCCCAAGCACCAGGGCCAAAAGCACCAGGGCATGCAGGGCACCCGAGAGCGGGGTGCGGCCGCCGGCCCGGACATTGACGACCGTACGCATGGTGGCGCCCGCGCCCGGTATGCCGCCCATCAGGCCGGCGACGATGTTGCCGATGCCCTGGCCTATCAGTTCCCGGTCGGACCGGTGTTGCGTGCGGGTTACGCTGTCGGCGACCAGCGATGTCAGCAGGCTGTCGATGGCGCCCAGCAGGCCCAGAATCAGGGCGGCCTGCAACATCTCCGGTAAGGCATTGAGCTCGAACACTGGGAGTTGCGGGCTTGGCAGGCCGCGCGGAATGTCGCCGATCACCGGCGCCTCCCGCAACAGCGCAAAGGCTAACAGGCTGCCCGCCACCAGGGCCACCAGCGGCGGCGGCGCCCAGGCGCGGGTGCGTAGCGGCTGGAAGGCCATGATGGCAAGACAAAGCAGACCGAGCATAACGGCGTCCCGGTTGAGATCGAGGAAAATGGCGGGCAGCGCGAGCAGTGCGCCATAAATGCCGCCGCTGCCGGCCTCGTGACCCAGCAATGGCGCGGCCTGCAGGATGATGATGATGCAGCCGATGCCGCTCATGAAGCCGGAAATCACGGGGAAGGGCACAAAGGTCACGAAGCGGCCGAGGCGCAGGGCGCCGAAGACAATTTGCAGTATGCCGCCCATGATTACGACCGTGAAGGCCATCGCCGGCTGCTGCGCGAATTGCATCACCACGGCGGCCATGACAACCGTCATCGGCCCGGTTGGCCCGGAAACCTGGGCCGGCGTGCCCCCGAATACCGCCGCGAAGAAGCCCACGAAGATGGCGCCGTAAAGTCCGGCGATCGGCCCGACACCGGAAGCCACGCCGAAAGCCAGGGCGAGGGGCAGGGCAACCACCGCGGCCGTCAGGCCACCGAACAGATCACCCCGCAAATTGTTGAAGTGCAGCCCGTGAACCAAACCCATCAACGACAACCTCCAATACCAAGACGCAGCGGCAATGACCCGCAGCGGCCTCTTGCCGAGACTCCTTTAACATATCGAGCCGGCGGGACAGCATGCCGATTATCATCGAACCTGTATGACCATTTGTTTTGGCCGGACTGCAGTGCGGCTTGGATGAGCGGTCCTGCAAGGCAGCCAAACCTTCCTTTCGAAAGCGTCGCCGCCACTTGTACACTGTGCGCACGCTAACGCCCATGGCGCAGGCGACGTCTTCTGGATGTTCGCCGCGTTCAAGCCGATGGATCAACAGCTCTCGACCTTTTGGTGTCAGGCGGGCATTCTGGTGCATTGGCCTTCCCCCCGTTGCGCAAAATTTGGGAATAGCGGGCAAACTGTTTAGTATCGTGGCGCAAGACAGGTTGGAGGAACATAAATTCAAATGAAAGTGGTCATGTTGGCGGCCGGGATCGGCGCACGGCTTGGATCCAAAATCACGGAACCTCCACCAAAGGTCTTACTGCGCTTCGGCGGTAAATCGTTGCTGGAGTATCACCTCGAAATCTTCAGGCAACAGGGCATTGATGAGTTGGTGCTCGGCGTCGGTTACAAACACCAGGATATCGAGCGGGAGATTATGGCCCTGGGTGCCCAGGATTTCGTGCGGACCGTGTTCAACGAGGATTATCGGGAGGGCAATATCGTCACCTTGTGGACCGTGCGCGACGAATTGCGTTGCGGCGGCCCGGTCCTGCTCATGGATGCTGATGTCCTCTATGATGAAGAGCTGTTGGCGCGTCTGATTAACTCGTCCCACCAGAACTGCCTGCTCCTCGATCGCGACTTCGAGCCGGGCGATGAGCCCGTCAAGATATGTGTCCGGGATGGCGAGGTCGTCGAATTTCGCAAATGGTTGAGCACCGGGTATGATTATTGTGGCGAATCCGTGGGCATGTTCAAGTTGTCCAATGATGCGGCTCGGTTGATCATCGCCCAGACCGCGCTCTATTTGGACCAGGGCCGCCGCCATGAGCCCTACGAGGAGACGATCCGCGATGCGCTGCTGACTTCGCCAAGGGGTGCTTTCGCGTTCGAGGACATCACCGGGTTGCCTTGGATCGAGATCGATTTCGCCGCCGATGTCGCGCGCGCCGAAAACGAGATTCTGCCGCGTATCGCATCGGCGGCAAATAAACGCCGCGCCGCCACGGTGATTAAAGGGGACATCGACAGAGATGCGGCACAAGACCTATGATCGGATTTGAAGCTTCAGCGGTCACCCAGATATTCGCCGGACTGATTGCAGCCGGCCTTTATGCAGCGGCATATCTATCCTTCGTCCGCCTGATGCGCTTTCCACGGAATTGGCTTCCGCTCAGCCAATGGGAAGTTCTGACAACGGGGCTTTTGGCGGTTCTCGCGGTCGCGTGGGTATCGCTGTCGCCGGATGGCCCCGATCTGATCAACTTTACCAGTTTGGCCATCTCGACCGGCTTCATCATTGCCGTGTTTTTCATCATCGCGGCCCCCGCGATCGCTTTTCGGCCAGCCAACGGATTGGTGGAAGTTCTGGCAAGGCACGCCGAGCACGCGGGCTTGTGGCTGCTCGGCCCAGTCCTCGTTGCCGGCTGGCATGTGCCAAACAGCAAGCTACTGGCGATGCTGGTGGCGGCCATGGCGATCGAATTATCATGGTTCCTTCGCCAACATTGGGCGCGGCGGCGGCTCCATCCCTTGAACCTGTCCGACTGCTCGGTCCTGGAGATCCAGGCGAACGGCGATCTCAAGGCGTTCCGCAGGCGCCATGGCATCCGCGAGCTGGTACTGTCGGAGGGTGCCGTCAGTTGGCGAGGCTGTGGCAAAAATACGCCGCCCTGTCCCTTCAATCTCTACGTCAACCGCCTCGGTCTCAACACCGCACCCTGCTGCCGCGAACACATGCGGGATATCAGCCATTATGTCGCCGCCTGCCTGCGCGATATGGGGGCCGTGCACTGGTTGGAGGGCGGCAGCCTGCTTGGCGCCGTGCGGGAGAATGGTACGCTTCTGGACTGGGAGGACGATATCGACATATCGGTTCTGCTCGACGGGGACATGACATGGGATAGGTTGGCGTCCGGGCTCGTCGAACGCGGCGCGCGGGATGGTTACCACGTCGATCTTTTCCCGAACAATGGCTTCGTCTCGGTTTCATTCGATGCGCCGAAACCATGGCCTTTCAAGTGGGAACGCAATCGACTTCGCGGCGAAATCCGGGTTGATATAGCGGTATACCGACCCGCCATAAGCCACGGTGAAGCGGTGCTGGAGAGGCGCAGCTACAAGGGCGATATGCCGGCCACGGAGCAGGGTGGCTATGGCGTGCCGCAAGAGATCGTGCTGCCGACTTCGACAATAACCTTCGAAGGCGAGAAGATCAGCTGCCCGAACAAGCCGAAGGAATATCTGCGGGTCCTTTACGGCGACTTCGAAGAGGTTGAATATACTTACCTTGATGCGGTGGCGGCCGAGACCAGACGGCAAGCCGATCTACCATAATTGGTCAATGTGGTGCCGGTATGACAAGAACGATGGATAACGTGCTATTCATCACGGCGGATCAGTGGCGGGGCGAATGCCTCTCCGCCCTCGGTCATCCGGTCGTGAAGACGCCGCATCTGGATGCGCTGGCGGAGACGGGCACTCTGTTTCGCCACCACTATTCCCAGGCCACGCCCTGTGGACCGGCGCGCGCCAGCCTCTACACGGGCCTCTATCAGCATAATCACCGCACGGTGACGAACGGCACGCCGCTGGACGACCGCCATGCCAATATAGCGCTCGAGGCCCGCAAGGGCGGCCATGATCCCGCCCTGTTCGGCTATACCGATATAGCCGCCGACCCACGCGGCCGGGACCCGGACGATCCCGAACTCAGGACGCGGGCCGGACTGTTGCCGGGGATGACGCCGGTGGTCCGCATGGACCGCGACCATCAACCGTGGAAAAATGCGTTGCGGCAGCGGGGATATCAGGTCGATGACGACCCACACTCACTTTTTCGGCCCAACCGGGAGGGTATCGACCCAAGCCGGGGCCGCACCTTCGCGCCGACCTGGTACCGGGCGGAAGATAGCGGCGCGGCCTTCTTGACCGACGAAGTGTTGGCCTACATATCGGACCGCCCTTCGACACCTTGGTTCGCCCACATCTCCTATCACGCGCCGCATCCCCCCTATATCGTGCCCGAACCCTATCACGCTCTCTACGATCCGGCTGAGGTGCCGCTGCCTGCTCGCCATGCCAGCGCGAAGGAAGAAGCCAAACAGCATCCATGGACCCGCTTTTACCTCTCGAACCAACTGGACGCAGCCTATAGCCATGGCGCCTCACTTAAGGACTACCTTGAAATCGAGGACGATGAAATACGCCAGATCAGGGCGACCTACTACGCCATGATGACTGAGATCGATGACCAAATTGGACGCCTGATCACACATCTTAAAGAGACTGGCGCTTGGGATCGAACCCTGATCGTCTTTACCTCCGACCATGGCGAGCAGTTGGGCGATCATTGGATGATGTCGAAATTCAGCTACTACCAACAGACTTACCATGTCCCCCTGATCATCCGTGATCCACGTGCGGCCGCCGACCCTGGGCGAGGTGGGGCGATCGACGCGTTCAGCGAGAATGTCGACCTTATGCCGACGATCCTGGAGTGGCTGGGTCTGGAGGTTCCCGCCGCCTGCGACGGCGCCTCGCTGCTGCCCTTCTGTCACGGCATGGAGGTTGAGGACTGGCGCGCGGAAGCACATGCGTCGTTCGATTTTCGCCATTTTCCAGGACTTGACGGTGGCCGTGCGCTGGGCCTGACGCCCGATCAGTGCAGTGCGAGCCTGCTCTGGGACAGCCGCTACAAATACATCCATTTTACCGGCCTGCCACCGCTATTTTTCGATCTGGAGAGCGATCCCTGGGAGTTTCATAATCTTGCCGACGATCCCACCCATCACGGCTTGGTGCTCAAATATGCGCAGAAAATGCTGAGCTGGCGCATGAACCATGATGAACGGACCCTGGCCAATACACGGCTTGGGCCAAGCGGTGTTGTAGAACAGCGTCCGCTACGGCGACAAAGAACAGAAACTGTCATGGAATAGAAATTCAATTGGATCCGTCACTCGGCGGGCTTCCGAATACAGTAGAATTACAAATATCCGGCTGCCGATCCGTCGGATCGGAATAAAGGTTCCTATGTTGATGGAAATCAGATAGGATCGCCCTCGACGTAAATGTTACCTGAAATTTCCCGACCAATAGTATTCTGACAGGCTGGGAAAAATTCAATTTGAGATTGTCGAGCGTTTCTAGCGATGTCGTCATTATGACTATCACCAGCTTAAAGTTGGCGGGATGAGCCATGGGTAGTACTACCTTGGTTAGGCAGTTGAAGAATTAGCCTAAACCATCGCCAACCACGCCGCTAAACTTGCCGTCAACGACAATGGTCTTCACGTCTTCTGCGGCTATTGCCTTAGATACTTCGATGTTTTTATCGTTACTGTTATCAATAGTAACGGCGAGATTTTTCTGACTTTCAAATGTCGGTTTGCTTCACGCGAACAGGTCGCGATTTAGAACCGGCAAAACAACAAACCTTTGAGGAGGTATTGAAATATGGACTCTCGAGCTGACCATCGCCGTACGGTTGATCATGAACCAGACCCATCTGGCGTCGTTGTCGAAGCTACGAACCAGCGGCTCAGCGATCTCGACGAGTCCCGTGCTCTCAGAGAACATTGGACCTGCGCTCAGGCCTTGAACGCAAGCCTGACGCTTAGCCGCAGCGACGGATCAACTGAAGAATTCACCGATTTATGTAGTTCCTATGGGGCCGTGAACTTCGGCCATTGCAACGAAGACATTCGTCTTCCAGCACAGCTGGGTGTCGATCTGGTCGCCGGAATCTATCCGCCCGAAGCCGAGAAATTTGCCCGTTGGCTGACCGATGCTCTCGATGTGCGCGACTTCAGGGTGTTGTTCCAAGTAGGGGGCAGTTTCGCGGTAAGCACGGCGCTGTCGCTGTCGCTGCGCAACCGTCCGGGTAAGATTCTCGCCATCGAGGGCGGGTTTCACGGCCTTGGCCTTGACGCGCTCAGCGCCACCACGGCGCAGCGGTCCATGGCCCTGCATGAAACGCCGATCCGGCAATCTCTGGCGTCTTTCGTCGAGGTTCTGACGCCCGGCGTGACGGACATTGATTGGCCGGCTATCTCCTGCCTGATTTTCGAACCGATACAAGGGGCCCGAGGCTATGTGCCGCTCGACACCGATTGGCTGCACGAGCTATGTGGGCAAGCCAAAGCCGCCGGGGTTACCGTCATCGCCGATGAGATACAATGCGGATTTTACCGTTTTGGCGACTTCAGTGTTGCCAGGAACATGGGTTTGAAACCCGATGTCCTGTTGTTTTCCAAGTCGATGACCAACGGACTTTATCCGTTTTCTGCCGTTGTCTACCGCCAGACACTCGAAGCGGCTGTCGGCGATGGCGTCGTTCTCGCCCATACTTTTCAGACCTCGGCCATGGGCTGTTATGCCGCCTGCGCGGTCGCCGATTACATTGATGCCCACGATGTGGAAGCCGATTGCCGCCGCGTCTCCGAGCCTCTGGCGGATGCCGCCGCCCGGATAGCGGAAAATAATTGGGCGCGGGAGATCCATCAGATTGGCCCGTCTCTATCATTCCGCCCGGTGATGAATGCCGGTGATCTGGTCAAGGAATGTTTCTCCGACCGGGTCTTGATCCTCGGCGGCGGTATGGAGGGCGAACGCATCCGGATCGCACCGCCCCTGACCATCGAGAGCGAGGACTTGCGGGACGCACTGGAGGTCATGTTATCGATCATGCACCGGAGATGTCCGGCAACAGGGTCACCAACTTGAGATGGGTAACTCCACGAAGATCGACATCTAGCGTAAACGAAAGATCATGAACGATAGCGGCAACGACAAATATCTCCTGACTCCCGGCCCCTTGACGACATCACTTGCCACCAAGCGCGCGATGCTGCACGACTGGGGCTCCAGGGACACGGAATTTATCGCCATCACCGGGCGCATCCGGGATCGCTTGCTTGCCATCGCCGGGGTCGAGGACAGCCATGCGGCGGTGCTGGTGCAGGGCAGTGGCACCTTTGGCGTAGAGGCAACGCTGGGCACGCTGATCGCGTCTGGGCAGCGAACCCTGGTTCTGGAAAACGGCGCCTATGGCAAGCGCATTGTGGCGATACTGGAGCGGATTGGCCGCGAGGTCTCGGTATTAAGCTGGCCGGAGGATCAACAGGTCGATCCAGCGGCCCTGGATGCGGCTTTGGGTGAGGATCCCTCGATCGAGCATGTCGTGGTCGTGCATTGCGAAACCACCACCGGCATATTGAACGACATGGTGGCGATTGGCCGTGTTTGCGGGGTCCATAAGCGCCGCCTGATTATTGACGGGATGAGCGCCTTCGGCGCCATTCCGATTGATGGCAACAGCGTGCCCTTCGACGCCCTGATCGCCTCTTCCAACAAGTGCTTCGAAGGGGTGCCGGGCATGGCCTTCGCGCTGATCGCGCGGGAATGGCTGGAAACGACAGAGGGCAATGCCCATTCGGTAAGTCTGGACCTTTATGAACAATGGCGCGGGCTTGAAGCCAATGGGCAATGGCGCTTCACGCCGCCGACCCATGTGCTGGCAGCGTTTGACCAGGCCTTGGCCGAACACAGGGAGGAAGGCGGCGTGGCCGCCCGTCATCGCCGCTATAGCGCCAATCGTGACATTCTTGTCAGCGGCATGCGGGAACTTGGCTTTGAAACATTGCTCGCCGACGCGGTGCAGGCACCAATTATTGTCACCTTCCTGATGCCTGCCGACCAACGCTTCGACTTCACCCGTTTCTACGACGATATGAGCGCCCGCGGCTTCGTCATTTATCCGGGCAAGCTTTCGATCGCCGACAGCTTTCGGATCGGCTGCATCGGCGCCCTCGGCCCAGCCGAAATGCGGGCCGCCGCGGCGGCCGTCAAGGCAACCCTGGAAGCGATGGGCATCGGCGATCTGGCATCAATGGCGACTAATCAAGCAAGCAGTTTAAACAGAACGGAAACATGATGAAAAAGACCACTGCCTTTCGCGGCCTCCTAACCTCGGGAGAGCTTGAATTTATTTGTGAGGCGCACAATGGATTGAGCGCAAAAATTGTCGAGGAAGCGGGCTTCAAGGGGATCTGGGGCAGCGGTCTGACAATTTCAGCGCAGTACGGCGTACGCGACAACAATGAGACCTCTTGGACGCAGGTACTGGAAACACTGGAGTTTATGGCGGACGCTACCCGCGGACCCATCATGCTGGATGGTGATACCGGCTATGGCAGCTTCAATAATTTTCGCCGATTGATCCATAAACTCGAGCAACGAGGTGTTGCGGCGGTTTGTATTGAAGACAAGATTTTTCCGAAAACAAACAGCTTTATTTCGGGTGACACACAGCCGCTGGCCGACATCCACGAATTTTGCGGCAAGATCAAGGCCGGCAAGGATGCCCAACTTGACGATGATTTTTCCATTGTCGCGCGTGTCGAGGCCTTTATCGCCGGCTGGGGTCTTGGGGAAGCTCTCCGCCGGGCCGAGGCTTATTATGAGGCCGGCGCCGATGCGATTTTGATCCATAGCGCCCTGGCAGTAGCGGACGAAGTGCTGGCCTTCAAGAAAGAATGGGCGGACCGCTGCCCGGTTGTCATCGTGCCGACCAAATATTATGCCACCGCCACGGAAGTTTTCGAGGATGCCGGTTTCTCGTTGGTTATTTGGGCCAATCATTTGCTGCGTGCGTCCATTACGGCAATGCAACGTACGGCCGAGCAAATTCACGCCGAGCAAAACTTGCTGTCGATCGAGGACAACGTCGCCGGTGTTAACGAGGTTTTCCGCCTCCAAGGTGCGCAAGAGCTCAAGGAAGCTGAAAAACGCTATCTGCCGGGGGCGGAAATAGCGCCCTGTGCAGTGATCCTTGCTGCTTCCAGAGGTAAGGAACTGGGCGCGCTCACGGAAGACAAGCCCAAGGTCATGATCGAAGTATCCGGCAAGCCATTGCTGTCCCATATAGCTGAAACCTACAATCAGGTCGGCATCAAAAAGCTTGTCGTCGTGCGTGGTTATATGAAACATGCAGTCGATGTGCCGGGCCTAGACTACGTGGACAATGATCGCCATGAAAGTACGGGCGAACTCGTCTCGCTAAAACATGCCCTTGATCATCTTGGCGATCCGGGTACGGATATGGTTGTTTCTTATGGGGATGTGCTCTTTAACAAATACATTCTGTATCTGTTGGAAGAACCGGGGGAAGAGTTTGTCGTTACCGTGGATGCGGATTGGGTCAATAGCCGCAACGCCGAACGAGAGGCCGATTGGGCTGTCTGCAGCCATTCAAACTCAAGGGATACCTTTTCCACGCATGTCAGTTTGAAGCGCCTCGGCGACGATGTTCAGGAAGCCAGTATTCACGGCGAATGGATGGGTTTCTTGAAGGTTTCGGCGAAAGGGCTTGCGATCGTCAAAACCGCTTTGGATGAATTATTGTCAAACCCGGAGCAACAACAATTCAAGATGCCGGACCTCATCAACATGTTGATAGAGGACGGCAATATTGTCCGTGTCATATACACTACGGGGCATTGGCTCGATATTGATACGGTGCAGGATCTGATTGTGGCGGGAAATTTCAATGAATGATCTTGTTCACTTTAGCGGAGATCAAACATGATCAGTGCCGACGATTTTCTTGAGCCTGCGCGAGACGAAGGTTTCGATTTTTATACCGGCGTGCCCTGCTCCTACCTAACGCCGTTGATAAATCGGGTAATCAACGATCCGGCCAACCGTTATGTCGGGGCCGCAAGCGAGGGCGAGGCGGTTGGCATCGCGGCGGGCGCCTGGCTGGCCGGCCGGCAGACCGTGGTGATGTGTCAAAACTCTGGTCTCGGCAACGCGGTGAACCCGCTCACCTCCCTCAACGTGCCATTTCAAATTCCAACCTTGCTGGTGGTCACTTGGCGCGGCCAACCAGGTCTGGCGGATGAACCCCAGCACGAGCTAATGGGTCAGATCACACCGGCCTTGCTCGACACCCTGCGCATACCGCATATGGCCTTTCCGGCCACGATCGACAAGATCGGCCCGGCGATCGCGGCGATGTCGTCGAGCTTGCGCGAAACCCGCCTGCCCTTCGCCTTCATCATGGAAAAGGGTAGCGTTCACGACGACGGCTTGAGCGAAACCACTCCAACCACGCGATCGAGCGGCGCGCACGCTGATCATCGCGTCTCGGCGGAGCTGTCGACCCGCTACGCGATCTTGCAACGCTTGCTCGCCGCCGTCCCAGAAAGTGCAGCGATAGTGGCGAGCACCGGCAAGTGCGGGCGCGAATTGTTCACCCTCGCCGATCGGCCACAGCACCTCTATCAGGTCGGCTCCATGGGCTGCGCGGGGCCGATGGGCTTGGGTGTGGCGTTGAATACCACCCGGCCCGTAATTGTGCTCGACGGCGACGGCGCCGCCCTGATGAAGCTTGGCGCCTTTGCCACGATCGGGGCGATGGGTCCAGATAATCTGGTCCATATCATTCTCGACAACGGCATCCATGACTCGACGGGGGGCCAGCCGACGGTATCGCCAAGCGTCAATTTCGCCGGCGTCGCCCTGTCCTGTGGCTATGCCGGCGCCGCCCTCACCGACGATTCCGATGGCTTCGAAAAGGCCTTCGCGGTAGCACTGGCAAACCCAGGGCCCCACCTCATTCATGTACGTATTCGTCCCGGCTCCCTGGATAACCTCGGCAGACCGACGCTGTCCCCAAGGGAGGTAGCTGATCGCTTCAAGGCGTTCCTGGCCGATCCGAAAGGCGTCGCCGGCTGAGTGCAACCTGTGCCGGGCAGGAATTCCTGCGATTGGCGCCATCGTTATGCGGCGTCGTTATCTGGCCTCCGCAAAACTCACCAGTTTCTTGTTGTCCTCATCCCAAGGGGCTAGGGGGGATACATTTCAGTGGTCTTCCCCCGCTGAGT
>PCBT01000075.1 GCA_002731375.1 Rhodospirillaceae bacterium
CGGTTTCAGCCATTCACTGCTGGTGCAGGCTGCCGTCACGCCGTTGCTAGGCGAGGCCATGGTGCGCTTCATCAAGGTGCTGCGACAACAACGCCCGCTAGCATATCTGGCGGTCTATCTGTGCCTGGCGACCCACGCCCTGCTGGACGGCTTGACTATTTATGGCACCAAGCTGTTGTGGCCGCTGTCGATGGAACCCTATGCGGTAGGCTCGGTCTTCATCATCGATGCGCTGTACACCCTGCCCTTGCTGGTAGCAATGATCTGGGCCCTGTGTCTGGCGAAATGGTCCCGGCGCATAGGCACGGTCACTACCACCGTGCTAATTTTGTCCGCCACCTATCAGGTCTGGTGCCTCGCGGCCCAGCAAATCGTCAGCGCGCGAGCCGATGCGATGCTGGAACAGGCGGGCATCAGGCCGGAAAAAATGCTGGCTATTCCAACGCCCTTCAACAGCTATCTCTGGCGGGTTGTCGTGATGGACGGCGAACGCTATCTGAACCTCTATATGCCGGTCCTTGGCAGCGCGGCGCACACAACCGTCTATGAACACCCTCGGGGCCGGGCCCTGGCCTCCTGCCTGGAAGGCAACCCCAACCTGGAAAAACTCGCCTGGTTCAGTCGCGGCTANTACCGCCTGGACCGGCGCGGAGATAACATCGTGGTTTCCGATTTGCGCATGGGCCTGACGCCGCACTATGCCTTCCAGTACGCCATTGCCCGCCATNGCGCGGGCGCCGGCCAAGCCATTCCGCCACGCCGCCTGAATGGGCCNCGGGGCACCTGGGCGGATATCGAATGGTTGTTGGCCAATATATCTCACGATCCAGCCAGACGTGTGGCCGAGGCCGGCGCCTGGCTGCACACCGCNGATCTGTCCCGATCAGCCNAGTCCCAAGCCGCCGTCTGTTAATACGNCAGNATCTGGTCTAGGATTTAGGTAACAGCATCTTATGCCCTACCAGNAACGAGGAGCCGAGTGCCATGAAATTCTATGATTGCAAGACCGCCCCTTCGCCCCGCCGCGTGCGCATTTTCATCGCCGAAAAGGGCCTGGATATCGAGACCGTTGATATTGACATGCGCAAGGGCGAACAGATGAGCGAAGAATACCGCGCCATCAACCCCAATTGCACCGTGCCGGCCCTGGTTTTGGACGACGGCAATATTTTGCAGACCACCGCCGGCATTTGGGCCTATCTGGAAGACCTGCACCCGGAACCGACCTTGATGGGCGCTACGGCACTTGAAAAAGGCCAAATCGCAGATGTACGGTGGAAGATTGAATTCAGCGGAATGCTGGCCATGGCCGAGGCGTTGCGTAATTCGGCGGCGCCCATGAAGGGCCGCGCCCTGCCGGGACCTGATAATTTCGAACAGATCCCGGAATTGGCGGAGCGGGGCAAGGCACGGGTCAAGCTGTTCCTGGATCGGGTTGACGCGATGATCGGCGATAATCCCTTCGTGGCGGGCGACAATTATTCCGTCGCCGATATCGATCTGATGATCATGATCGACTTCGCCGGCTGGCTAAAGATGGGCCTGCCCGAGGATGCTGGCAACGCCCACCGTTGGTATGAGGCCGTCTCCTCCCGACCCTCGGCCAAACTTTAGCAGGCTGCCTTAAAGCCAGTTCGCATAGATCAGATTGCCGCCCAGGATCAGGAAGAACAACGCCACGAAGCGGCGGAACAGGTCCTGTGATATCCGATCCCGTAGCCAGATCCCGGCCAGCATGCCAAGAACCGTGGGGATCAGCGCAAAGCTAGAAAGCAGCACCGCCGCGTGGTCAATGGCGCCCTGCTCGTACAGCGCGGCGGCCCAGGCCACGGTGCCTATTAGCAGCGACAGACCGGCCGCCTGCACGAAACGGTCCTTATCCAGTNCCAGCGCCTGGAGGTAGACGACGACGGGCATCAATAANGAGCCGGTCGTGCCGGTCAGCAAACCTGCGGNAAAACCGACAAAAGGCGACCATGCGAACTCCCGCCCGTTCGGCACCGTTGGCCGATACGCCAACAAATTTATCACCGCATATCCGCCGATCACTATTCCCAGCAAGCCTGAAAACACCGCNGGATCGATTTGGAAAAAGATCACAGTGCCAAGCCAAATGCCCAGACAAGCAGTTGCATTCATTAGCCAGAAGCGCCAGAACAGAGAGATTAGTTCACCCCCACGGGCGATTTGCCAAATGTTGGCGATCAGTGACGGTACGATAAGAATGACAACCGCATCNCGCAGGCCAAGGGCAAGNCCCAGGATGGCGATGGCCGTTGTCGGCAAGCCCACGCCTATGGCGCCTTTGATCACGCCNGCAGTCAGGAACGCGATGGCCACGATCGAGAGCTGNGTTACGTCCATTGATCGGTCACGGTGNCGGCNAAACTTNGTTGCATCNAATCACATCCTGTTTCAACAGCTTAAACCAGCTNGCGATTTCGAGNTAGAGACATGGTGCGGCGAACTGTGCAAAGATCAGTCNGAAATCTNAAATCTGGGAGGAAACGTCATGCCGAAATGGATCGATCACATCGTGGTCCGCGTTAAGGACATCAACGAGGCGTTGGAGAACTACGAGAACAAGCTGGGCATGAAAGCCAGCAAGGGCCCGGACGCCATCCCCGAGATGGGCATGACTCGGGCGATTCTGCCCCTGGGCGACGAGGGCCGCTTTATCGAATTGGCCGAGCCTCTGGGTGAAGACGGGGCGATCGGCGGCGCATTGGAAAGGTACGGCGAAGGGGTGCATCTGGTTGCGCTCGCCGTGGACAATCTGGCCGAGGCAAAGGCCGAAATGCAGGCCAACGGCGCCCGGATCATTGAAGCCGGCACCCAGGTTTTCGTGCATCCCCGCGACGGCCACGGCGTGATGTACCAACTGATCGAACGCACTTAGGGTTTCGCCAAACCGCACCTTGGATGCCCGGTTCAAGTCCGGGCCATCACGGTTTATCGTTCCACGTCCGGCCAAAGCGAAGCCGNTNAAGGGCCGCGTGTTTGTACGATAGCGTGGAAATGTCCNAGGGTGCCGGACCCTTCGTTTCCACATCAATAATGGCGTTGAACTTGTCGCCAAANGCAGCATGGAAATGGTTCTTTCCCTTCACGTAAAACAAGGGATAGTCCGCAAGGTCGATTTGGTGCAGTTCNAAGTAGGCCGGATCGTTGGCAGGAACACAGCGCGAGGTGACGATAATCCGAATGCTGCCGACCCTGATAACGGCGGTCGGGCCAAGCTCNACCGCCAGGCCCTTTTCCATGGGACCGTGATTTTCAAGGCGGCCCTGGGTCAGGGTCTCGACCACGCCGGCGGCCTGAACAGGTTCGCCGAACCGGTCGCTTAGGCGTCCGCCAAAGGCACAATCCAGGCTAGCCCCCAAACCGGCTGCATGGGCACGGGCCGCAATNCCAGGATCCCAGAAAAAGGCGAAGACGGCATCTGTGTCCGCCGCNGTTTCCAAAACTGCCCGCAGCAAACCCGGCGTATCGCCGGTGCCACCGGAAAAAACATTGTCCGACGGCTCCAAAACNGCGNCCCGCGCACCATACCGCCCCAGGCGCGCGGCGGAGATAACGGCGCCCGGATCGGGCAGCAGCATATTAAAACGATCCGACTGTCCCCGATACNCCGTGCCTAATTCATCCAACATGGCCGCCAGATCTTCGCCCGTGCCGTCATGGCANACGGAAATACTGGCACCTGTGAAAGGNCTNTCCGCATAGGGAAAACCGCCAAAAACGCTNACATCGAAAAGACCTNGGCGCGCTTCCGNTTTNGCCGCCAAGGCNACCATGTCCGCCATCGGTCCCGCCGCGGTCCGCATGTTATGGCTGNTCGGAGCGAATTCAACAGGCCTGATGATGGCGGCGGGTAGGATCTCGCCGGTTATGGCACGGTGTAAGAGCGTCATGGCTTTCCAGCCCGTATCGTACATGTCCACATGCGGATGGGTCTTGTAGCCAACAACGATGTCGGCCAGATCGGCAATAGCTGGGTCAAGATTGCCGTGGATATCNAACGACGCCGCGATCGGCACCTGCCCCACGGCGGCCCGGATCTTTTCCAGCAGACGGGTCTCGCAACCTATCAGATCAGCCGCCACCGTGGCGCCATGCAGGGAGGCATAGACCCCATCCCATTGCTGGCCGCGTAGGCGATCAACAACTTCGTCGATAAAACCTGGAAACAAGCCCGCCTCGACCTCGCCGGCGGGGTAGGCCGCCGCGCAGCGCAGAAAATGGCCTTCGATATCGTCATGAGCTTGCAGGAAGTCCACGGCGGCGCCGGTTTCCACGCCCTTGCCGGCATAAAACGTGGCGGCCTCCGCGCCCGCCAACCATTCGCGTCGTTGAAAATCTGCCAACATGGCCGGGGCGGGGGAAAAGCTGTTGCCCTCGTACCAGAACCGTAGGATGGCAATCTTCTTCATCAATAGGCGCCCCTAATAGCCGTGATCCACATCGACCTGCTCGGCCAGGCACTGGCCGTTGCGGGCCCGGCGCACCTGATCGGCCAGAACCAGTGCAGCGGTATCGGGCGCCGACAGGGCCGCGATATGCGGCGTGACGCGGACTTTCGGGTGCACCCAAAAAGGGCCATCGCCTGGCAGCGGTTCTTCGACGAAGGCATCCAGCGTGGCACCGGCCAAGCGGCCGTTTTCCAGGACCGCGAGCAAGTCGTCACGCACCACGATTTCGCCGCGTGAACAATTGATCAGATAGCTACCCTCCGGCATGGCGTCAAAGGCCGCCATGTCCATCAGGTTTTCGGTCCGTGCCGTCAGGGGCAGCAGCAATACCGTTATGCTAGCCTGTTGCAAGACGCCCTGGAGACTCTCGGCGCCATGGCTGCAGCGCACGCCATTGATTTCCTTGGCGGAGCGGCTCCAACCCAGCAGATTGAAGCCCAGGGCGCTCAAGTGCTGGGCGCAACGCTGGCCCATCTGCCCCAGGCCCAACAGGGCGACCGTGCGGTCCTTGGCATCCGTTGTAGGGTGGCGTTGCCAATGCTTCCGGGCCTGCTGCCCATCATAGCGGTCCAGGCCCAGGTGATAGTGCAACACCGTGGCGCAGACATATTCCGCCATGCGGTCGGCCATCAAGGGATCAATCAGGCGGGCGATGGGAATATTGCGGGGCAGCTCCGGATCCGCGATCAGGGCATCAACACCCGCGCCAAGCGAGGATATCGCCAACAGCTTGGGAAAGCCCGCCAGGGCGCCCGGCGGAATACGCCAGACCATGGCAAAATCGATCTCACCGGGATCGCCCACGTCCGGCCAGATGCGGAATTCATCGTTGGGTAATGCCGACTGTAACGCGGCCAGCCACTGGTCCGCATTGTCCCAGGGGCAGTGAAAAAGAATTGCCAAGGAATAGCCCTCGTTTCGGCCAAAGGTTCTATAATAGACTGCACGCAATTCCGATACCAAGCCAGCACGCAATCGCAGGAGTTAATATGTCACGCTTGATCATCGTCGCATCCGCCCAGCTAGGCCCCATCGAACGGGAGGAGAGCAAAACCAGCGTTATCAAACGCATGACCGATATGATGCACCATGCTCATGGCCGGGGCGCCCGTCTCGTGGTTTATCCAGAAATGGCGCTGACGACGTTTTTTCCGCGCTGGCATATCGAGGACGAGGCGGAGCTGGACGCCTTTTACGAGACCGAGATGCCCTCGGCGGAGACCCAGAGTCTGTTCGATCTGTCCAAGGAACTTGGCGTTGGCTTTTATCTTGGTTATTCCGAGATGTTTTTTGATGACGACGGCAAGAAGCGGCGCTTCAACACCGCCATCCTGGTCAACCAGCAAGCCGAAATCGTCGGCAAGTACCGCAAGGTGCATCTGCCTGGCCATTCGACGTATGAACCGGAACGGCCCTGGCAGCATCTGGAAAAGGGTTATTTCGAGGTTGGCGATCTGGGCTTTCCGGTCTTTCGCACCATGGGTGGTGTGATGGGCATGTGCCTGTGCAACGACCGGCGCTGGCCCGAAACCTGGCGCGTCATGGGCATGCAGGACGTGGACCTGGTGATGCTGGGTTACAACACGCCAGTGTACAATTCCGTAGCGGCGGAAAGCCCGCATCTGCGCATGTTCCACAACCATGTCTCCATGCAGGCCGGCGCCTATCAAAACGGCACCTGGGCCGTGGGTACCGCCAAGGCGGGCATGGAGGGTGGCGTCGACATGATGGCGGGTAGCTGCATCATCGCACCGACCGGAGAGATCGTGGCGCTGGCCACGACATCGGAGGACGAGGTCATCGTGGCCGAATGCGATCTGGACCGGGGCCGCTATATCCGCGACACCGTGTTTAATTTCGGCCAGCATCGGCGGATCGAAAACTACGGCCTGATCACTGAACGAAACGAGGCTATCACGCCGCCGGAGTGAGAACAGATGTCGGAACGTATCGTCGTTATCAATCCCAACTCGTCGGTCGATGTCACAGCGGGCATTGATGCGGCCATGGCGCCGTTACGCTTTGCCGACGGTCCGGTGATCGATTGCCTGACCCTGGCCGAAGGCCCGCCAGGCATCGAAACCCAGCGCCATGTGGATGGCGTGGTCGGGCCACTGTGCGAGCTGATTGAGCGCGAGGATAATGGCGCGGATGCATTTGTCGTCGCCTGTTTCTCCGACCCTGGTCTTCACTCAGCGCGGGAGGCGACCGCGCGCCCTGTCATGGGCATTTCCGAAAGCGGCATCACCACCGCCCTGACCCTGGGCGAGCGCTTTGGCATTATCGCCATATTGCCTGCCGGCGTGGCGCGCCACCAACGCTATATCCGGCAAATGGGTCTGGAGGGCCGCATGGCGGGAGACAGGCCCATTGGCATCGGCGTCACCGGTCTGGGCGACGAGGACGAGGTCGAGGGCCGCATGACCTCCGTGGGACGGCGGTTGATCGAGGAGGACGGCGCCGATGTCCTGATCATGGGCTGCGCCGGCATGGCGCGCTATCGCGGGCGCCTGGAAGACAGCCTCGGCGTGCCCGTGATCGACCCCAGCCAGGCTGCCGTGGCGCAGGCCATCGCCGCCGTGCGCCTGGGCTACCGCAACAACAAAACCAACAGAAATCCAACACCAAACCAACATATTAACTGAGTAAATCCATGCAACTCATCGGCCGTAACATGTCGCCTTTCGTGCGCCGCACCTCAATCGCATTGAAGCTTCTGGGCCTGGATTACGAACAGGTCGAACTGCCTACCGCCGAAGACACGGATAAGATCGCCAAGATCAACCCGGTCATCCGGGTGCCCTCCATGGTCCTGGACGGCGGCGAAACCCTGCTCGACAGTAACGCCATTATCGATCACCTGCTGGAAGTTGGCGATCCCGAACACCGCCTTCTACCGGCCTCCGGTGCGGATCGGCGCACTGTTCTGCGCCTGGCTGGGATCGGCCACGGGATCATGGAGAAGGCCGTATCGTCCGCATACGAGAGGGGCCGGCGGCCCAAGGAATTCATCTACGACGGCTGGGTCAAACAGGTCGAGGGCCAGGTCGAGAGCGGCCTAGCGGCCCTGAACGAGGCGGCCTCGAATAGTGACTTCCTTCATGGCGACCACCTGACCCTGGCGGACGTCAACGCCGTCGTGGCCCACGACTTTGTCTGCACCGCCGAGCCTTATCTTATGAAGAACGACCCCTATCCGGCCCTGTCTGCCCTGGCCAAGCGCTGCGGTGAGCAGGCCAGTTTCGCCGACACCATGTTCAAGCCAGGCTAGGCACGGGCATGAGCCGGGACGATACCTCCGTTCTGCTGCTGGGCACCGGCGGCCCGTGGGTCAGCGCAGAGCGTTTCGGACCCAGCACCCTGATCCGCCACGGTGATGAGCGGTTGCTGTTTGACACCGGGCGCGGCGTCGGCATTCGGCTGGTCGAGGCCGGCGAGGAACCGGCCCAGGTCAATCCGGTCTTCATCACCCATCACCACCTTGATCATATTTCCGACCTAGCGGATGTGATGATCACCACGTGGCTGCGCGGGCGCACGGCAGATCTGCTGATATACGGCCCGCCGGGTACGGAGGAGATCGTCGATACCCTGGTCAACAAGGTCTATGCCAAGGACATCGAATGGCGTTCCGTGGGCGAGCCGGCCTTCGGCGGCTGGAAACCGGTGCAGGCAAAGGACATTGTGCCGGGCGACGCTGTCGAAACGGCGAACTGGCGGGTCAGCTGCGCCTATGCGGTACATGGCCACGGCTTGAATTTTAGCAAGGAATTCAAGAACAACTGGAAATGCCTCAGCTATCGCTTCGAGGCGAAGGGCAAAGTGATCTGCGTTAGCGGCGACACGGTCGATTGCGCCGGCCTGCGTAGCATGGCCGAAGGCGCCGATATCCTGGTGCAGTGCTGCTTTGCATCCAGCGCCGAGACTCGGGGTAATTCCCATTTGAACGACGTGGCCACCTTCACCCTTGCCGATGCGGCCCAGGCGGCAACGATCGCCAAGGAATGCGCCATTGGCCATCTGGTGCTAACACATCTAAGGCCAAAGTCCGAAGCGGATCTTGCGGCATTGGAGGCCGAGGTGCGCGAGACCTATTTGGGGGCCCTCACCATAGGCCGGGACATGACCACTGTTTCGTTGCCCGAAAAACCAGGCTAGCTCTTACCACATCGCGATGATCTAAGCCGCCAATGTGATCCGCTGGTAGTCGTTCTCGCACGGTGGGCCGTTGGAGGCGTACATGACGCGGTCGTTCAAGCTTAGGATCACGGAGGCCACGGTTAGTTTCTTGTTGCCTTCCGGCTCGTCATCGCCTTCGTGGCGGCAGATCGCGTAGGGGTGGCCGAAGTGATCGGTGAACAGGCGCTTGGCCAGGTCCACATCGACGGGGCCGTTGCGCTGTTCCAACAAACGGCGCAGGCGCTGGCTGCGGTACAGGGTCGACGGGCCGCCCAGCTCCAATACCGAATTAATGCCGTTCCAGACCTCGAAATGATTGGCGTGGGTCAGGATGCCGTCGGTGGGCAGAATATGATTGGCCTTTTGCGGCGCGGTTTCCAGGTCGATGGCCTCACCGTCAGCATGGCCGATCAGGAAATTGCCCGAGGTATTCCGGTCCGATGACAGTACGGCCTTTAACGCTTGGTTCATGTTCTCAGAATTCATGATGTCGCGCACCCGCATATGGAACGGGCGTTGCTGCAGGTTCTTGCCGTCCTCGTCTGAAATCAGGCCGTTGACGCAGAGGCCAAGGCCGCTTTCGTTCAGGCCAATCATGCCGCCGACAATGCCGGCCTGGGTCATGCAGATGAAATTCGGACGATCCGGCCGGTCAACCCGCATCACAAAGCAACGGCCACGGATATCCGCTATCCAGTCCCAGTTCTGCCCCAACAGGGTGCCGCCGTCGTGGGTTACCTCCGGCAGGGCGGCGAAGGCTGTGCAGCCATCCGTCTGATCCTCTGCCGTAAGACCGGCCTGGGTCTCGCTCATGGATGACAGATACGCTAGCTCGTAACGGGCATTCAGCACGGCGATCTGTTCCAGGGGCAGCTCCGCGCCTTCCGCCACGCCGGCCATTTCGGTAAAATATTCCTCATCGAAGGCCTTGATGCGGCGGACCCAGTCGTGGCCACCTTGAAGGACCGCGTCCCGGACACTACCGGCGAGCTCGAACCGGCTCAAATAGATTTCGATATTCTCCTGGATCTCGGTTGAAAAATGGCGNCCGTGCACCAGGCCACGCTCGTGCGGNTCGGCGCCAAGATTGAGGATTTCCAGTTCGGGCATAANCTAACTCCTGCTGCTCTTCAGATCNCTTATACCACATTGGCCAANTAGGTTGCCAGTTCACCTGGGTTAATCGCCTCCTGGGTAGAAACGACGCTTAGTCGTCCTCTTCAGGCCAGACCTCGGCCAAGACCCGGAAGGCGGAGGCGGCAACAGGCCAGCCGGCATAGTGCGCGGCGTGCATGATCATACCTTCGATGCGCTCCCGTGGCAGGCCGAAATTTCTAGCAGCCCGGAAATGGATATGTTGTTCGGCCTCGCNGTTGAGGGCAACTAGAATGGTGCAGGTGACGAGCGAGCGTTCCTNNATAGCCAGTTCCTCACCCTGCCAGACTTCGCCGAACAGATGCTCCAGATTATAGTCGACAAACTTTTTTGGCACCCGTGGNCCCGGCNGCGTGCCCTNCAGGATAGTGCGNGCCATGGCCTTNCCCTTTTCTCGCTTCTCGGGATCGTTCATCTGTTTACTCCTTCATGGTGACGCCTAATTGCAGATTGCGCAGACCCAGCAAGCGGTTATTGGGCACCCATTGCGCGGGCCCGGCCAGTTCGAAGCGTTCGACACGGCGCAGCAATTCCTCGANGGCAATCTTGATCTCGAGCCGCGCCAGGCCNNCACCGAGACAAACATGGGTGCCAAAACCAAAGCCCACGTGCCGGTTGGGCCGGCGGGTGATGTCGAACTTGAATGGATCCTCGAACACGGTGGCGTCACGGTTGGCCGACATCTCCCAAACCGTCACCTTGTCACCGCGTTTCAACGCTTGGCCAGCCAGTTGGGTATGCTGTGTAACGGTACGCCGTTTGTAGATCGACGGTNTCATCCAGCGGACGAATTCCTCCCCNGCGCTTTTCACCAGGTCCGGTTCATCGCGCAGGGCCTGCAGCTGTTCGGGATGCTCAATCAAGGCACGCAGGCCGCCGCCGATGGCACTACGCGTGGTTTCGGCGCCGGCGGGAAACAGCAAGACAAAGAAATTCACCAGTTCCTCGTCCGTCAAGACCCGTCCGNCCTCATCGTCCAGGCGTGCCGACACGATGGTCGAGAGGATATCGTCCTGGGGATTTTGCCGTTTCTCGGCAATGATGCCGCGGGCATAGTCAAGGATTTGCAGGAAAAACTCCTTGGCCAGAATGGTTTGCGCCTCGGCCTCCAGGCCCTTGTCNATCAATTCACAAAGCTGCAGCCGGTCTTCTTGCGGTACGCCGAGGACGATACAAATAGCCTGCACTGGCAATTCGCGCGAGAAATGCGCAACGAAATCAAAAGGTCGGCCAACGGGAAACGCATCAATCAACAGGTTGGCCCGGCGGCGCAACTCGCCCTCCAACCGGCNCACGGCCTGGGCCGTAAAACCCTTGTTGACCAGACTACGCAGCACCCGGTGGTGGGGATCGTCGGTATAGTTCAGGATTTTACCGGCGGCGCGTTCGTCCTTCAGGGTGGTGCCGCCGCCCCGCCGGTCGCCGCCCGTGTCAGAGGAAAAAATCTCCGGCTGGCGTAGAACCTCCATCACGTCGTCGTAGCGGCTGACCACCCAGAAACCTTCGCCGTCGGGCGTGACCGGCGTTGGGTTATGCCAATGCACCGGATCGTTCTCCCGCAACCAAGTAAAGAAGGCATGGGGAAAGCCATCCTTGAAACTCAAGTCGNTNGATAAATCAACGGCTCTGTTTTCCGATGCGGCGCTCATGGCGCTTTACTTGTTCCAACCGCTGGAAAAACCNGCCATCATGCCNCCGTCGACGATAATATGCTGGCCATTCAACCAGCCGATATGACCTTCCGCCAATTGNACCACGGCCTCGGCGATATCATGGGGTTGAGCGGAGCGGCCAACCATGTCAATCATGGTCTTCATAGTGTCCGCGCCGACCTCGGTGGTGAAATCGGGCAGGATCGGCGTATCGATGGGGCCCGGCCCCACATCGTTGACCCGGATACCACGGGCCAGGCCACGCCCCGCCAGGACCATGGTGTAGAGCACCACCGCTTCCTTAGAAAAGGTATAGGCATCGGTACCGACCGTATCGGCATTGGCTCGCCACCAGGTTTGGCCTTCCGCGAAAGTCTCAGTGGCCAGGGCCTCGGCCAGCTCGCCGCGCCGCTTGCGCCAGTTGTTACCGGCGATGGACGAAACGCTGACGACGGTACCGTTATCCNCGATACGGTCCCAAATTTTTTCGGTCAAATAGCGCAGACCAAGAAAATTGACGGCGAAAGTCAGATCGCCACCCACGGTGCCCGGCACCCCGGCTACGTTTAAAAGGGAAGAAAAGGCTCCCGGCAGCTCCGCCACCGCCGCATCAATGCTGGCGGTATCACTTAAATCGCAATGGTGATGGGTTACACCGTCGTTGCTGGACGGCTTGATATCCAGCGAGGTCACCTGGTGGCCACGCTCCAGCAACAGCTTTGCCGTCGCCTCACCCACGCCCGAGGCACCGCCCGTCAAAAGAATTGGATGTTCTAGTACCATGAAATTTTCCCTAACCGTTGGTTTGCCCGATTTGGCGCAAGACTAGAGCATTGGGNAAAAATGATCCATGCTACGGCATCGCTTGGGTAAGCAGCGTATGGAGGTGATTATGGATTTCGGCATCTGCATGTTCCCAACGGACTATTCCATGCAGGCGGCGGACCTGGGAATNGCGGTGGAAGAACGCGGCCTGAACGCCCTGTTCGTACCCGATCACACTCATATTCCGGCCAGCCGCGGCACCAGCTTCACCCTTGGTGGTGACCTGCCGCCTGATTATTCCCACAACGTNGATATGTTCCTGAGCCTGACGGCGGCGGCGGCGGTGACCAAACACATCCGCCTGGGCACCGGTATCTGCCTGGTCACCGAACGGGACCCGATNATTACCGCCAAGGAGGTCGCCAGCCTGGATCATATCTCGGGCGGGCGGGTTGATTTCGGTATCGGCTGGGGCTGGAACCAGGAGGAGCTGGAAAATCATGGTGTCCCTTGGGCGCGGCGCTGGAAGGTGGCGCGGGAACGGATCGAGGCCATGCAGGCGATCTGGACCCAGGATGAAGCCAGTTACGAGGGCGAGTTCGTCAATTTCAACCGTATCCAATCCTGGCCCAAACCAGTTCAGAAACCTTATCCGCCGATCTTCATTGGCGGCGACGCAGCGGGAACTTTCAAGCGCCTGCAAAGGTATGGCGAAGGCTGGATCCCCATGCTGGCGACAGTGGACAGCAAATTCGACCTCAAGGAAGAACGCATGGCGGAGCTTGCCGCCCTGGCCAGGAATGCGGGCCGGGCACCCTACCCCATTACCACATTCGGCACGCCACGTGATCCCATGGCAATCGAAAAGCTGGCGAAAGCCGGCGTTACCCGCTGTATTTTTGGCATCAAGGCGGCGCCCAGCGATGATGTTCTGTTCCGCCTGGACAAGATCACCCGCCTGGTTGAGAGCATAAGGAGTTAGAACAATGAAACGCATGCAGGATCGAGTTGTTGTGGTAACGGGTGCCGCGAACGGTTTGGGCCAGGCCACGGCCATACGTCTGGCGGAGGAAGGCGCCAGCTTGGTCATAGGCGATATCGACGGAGAGGCGCTCGCCGGCACCGCCGCCAAAATCACGGCATTGGACCGCCCGGTTCATACGGTAGTGGGTGATCTGACNGAACCGGAAACGGCGGAGGCTCTGATCGAAACGGCGATATCGCAACATGGTCAGATCGGCGGCCTGGTCAACAACATGGGCGGCTCCCGCAATGCCAAGATCTGGGAGATGTCCATCGAGGACTGGGATTACACCCTGCGCCTTAATCTGCGCGGCACCTTTCTCTGTACCCGTTACGCCGTCCCTCACATGATGAAGCGGAAAAGTGGCGGTATCGTTTGCCTGTCGTCGGGNGCCCGCGAGGGCACGCCCTGGACTGCGCTAAGCACCGGGGGCGCGGCCTATTCCGTATCCAAAGCCGGCGTGCATGGCTTTATCCGCGATGTGGCCATGGAACTGGCAGAGTACAATATCCGGGTCAACGCGGTCGCCCCTGGTCCCATCGATACGGAACGGGTCGGCCCCCTACTGAACAAGCTGGAAGACAGCATGACATTGGGGCCCATGACCCTGACGCCCCTGGGCCGCCTGGGCCTGCCAAAGGAGATCGCCGATGCCATTCTGTTCCTGCTGAGCGATGAGGCGTCCTATATCACCGGCCATACCTTGGCGGTGGCCGGCGGTAGATAGTCATTCGTCTAGTCGCTGAAGGCCGGCATCACGCCTTCGCCAAAGCGGCGCATAGAGGCGAGGTTCTGTTCCTGGCTCATGTCGCCGAAACCGGTCTGGCAGAGCAGATGCCGCACGCCTACATCGCACAGTTCGGCCACCTGGTCACGGACCTTCTCGGAGGAGCCGAACAGACAGCCGGTTTCCAGGACGTAGGGCAAAGCGTCGCTGTCGCTGACCGCCGGATCGGTCCAGGGATTCAGCATCATGGGGTCGACAACGAAATCGTCGGGATTATGGGTCTCGCGCACATGGATCATGTGATGGCGGGTATCCAGGATCAGCTGTGACAGCTCGTCCTCGGCCTGGGCATCACTTTCGGCCACATAAACATTCCGCCAAAGGGCGATTTGCGCCATCAGACGGTCGCGGGTCGCCTTGTCGTGGCCGCCTTCCTCCAGGCCNGCAGCGTACGTCGCCCAGCGTTCCTTGATTTTTTCCACGCCCAGGCGAGCAGTCAGGATGGGAATGCCCAGACGGCCGCATTCGGTAAAGGACGCGGGCGAGATGACACTGCGCCACAGGGGCGGACCAGGCTGTTGCACGGGACGGGGTCGCAGGCCGGGAATCTCGATTTGGTGGAACTTGCCGTCATAACGCANGGGTTGCTCGCTCCAGGCAGCGCTCCAGGCCTGTTGCAGAATATCCACCGCCTCTTCCATACGTTCGCGGCTATCGCCGCTGCGCAGGCCGTGGCCGACAAATTCGTACTCGTTATAGACCGTACCCTTGCCCACCCCCACATCGACCCGGCCCTTGGACAGATTATCCAGTAGCGCCAGTTGTGTGGCCAAACGTACGGGGTGATGAAACGGCATCTGCACCACGGCGAAACCCAGGCGGATGCGTTCCGTGCGCATGGCCAGGGCGGCGGCGAACAGCACCGCATCATTGTAAACGCTTTCGCCGGTGAAATAATGCTCGGTCAACCAAACATCGGAAAAGCCCAATTCCTCGGCATAACAAACCTGTTCGATCTGTTGGTCGATACGGGCGGCGTCTTCGTCCGCCGAGGGGGACAGCGCCAAGGTCAACCAACCGAACTGCATGCCGTATCTCCTATAATCACGCGAGGGAACTAAATGATCGCCTTGCGGGCCTTGGCACTGACCAGTTCNCTGGCAACCACCGAGATCAGGATGACAATCAGGNTCAAGGTCACCTGGGACCAGGCCAGGATATTCAATGNGCTCTGCAANCGCGGGCCGATACCCCCTGCCCCCACCAGACCCAGCACCGTAGATTCGCNGATGTTAATATCCCAGCGAAAGACGGTAATACCGGCAAAGACGTGCATGATCGGCGGCACGATGCCACAGGCGATAACCTGCGCCCAGCTGGTGCCTGTTACGGTGATCGCCTCTACCTGATCTTCATCGTCCTCCTCGATCGCCTCGTACAACAGCTTGGCCACGAAGCCGATGGAGCGTAGNGAAANNGCGATGACACCGGCAAAAAGTCCCGGTCCCACGATNGAAACNAACAGCAAGGCCCAGATCAGGGAACTGATNTACCGNGACTGGATACTGATTACTAAGAATTGGGAACTGAGAACTAAATCATGACCCTTTGTCAGGTGCGGATGATTGAGCGCAGATGAAGTAATGTCAAGTTGATACTCGATCCTCTAACCGCCCTTTCGCGCGGCCCCGGCACAGAGTCTACCCCGCGATGTCACAACGGGTTCCTATCCGCACGATTTGGCATTAGAGTTTGGAGCCCCGCATGCAATGGCTTCAATGAAAAAAATGATTTCAGCGTATAATCTAGGTGCCCTGTTTGATCCAAAATTGGGCGGCGACAACCTTGCCTTGATCGATTGTCACGACTGGGAGAACCCGCGCGAATACAGCCACCGGGAACTCGATGATCTTGGAAATGCCTGTGCCCGTGGCCTGGTGNGCCGGGGTTTGGTCCGAGGCGATGCGGTCGGCATTCTATCCGCCAACCGAGCCGAATATCTAATTGCCTATCTAGGTATTTTGCGCGCCGGCATGACCGCCGTGCCGATCAGCTATCGCTTCCCCAACGAATTAATCGATTTCGTGCTGAGCGATAGTTCGGTCAAGCACCTGTTTTGCGACAGCCTGCACCGGGACGCCTTCAGCGCCGATCTGCCAGTGATAAATTTCGATGACGCGGATTACGAAGCATTGCTTGATCCCGGCCCATTCGAAACCGTGCGCTCCGATGACACGGACGTGGCCATGGTGCTATACACCTCCGGCTCCTCCGGTCGTCCCAAGGGGGTGCCGCTGACACANCACGGGCATCTATGGGCCTTGCGTGGACGCATNGTAAATTTGCCCCTGAACCATCACCGCCTGTTGATCGCCGCGCCGCTGTATCACATGAACGCCCTGTTATCCTGTTTGTTCGGCCATGCGGCGTCCACGTCAACCGTGCTGCTGCCAGAATTTGATTCCCGCAAATATCTGGAAGCCATCGCACGCTTCAAATGCACCTGGATCACCTCTGTCCCCACCATGCTGGCCATGGCCTTCATGGAGGAGGATCTGGTGAGCAGTCTGGATCTGTCCTCGGTTGTCACCGTGCGCATGGGTTCGGCCCCGGTCTCACCCAAACTGTGGGCCAGGGTGGAGGAGATTTTCCCCGGCGCCAACATCATGAACGGCTACGGCACCACAGAAGCAGGGCCCATGGTCTTTGGCGCCACGGGCGGCAAGCCTGTACCACCCATGTCCGTGGGCCGCAAGGTCGCCGAGGTCGACGTCAAACTGATCGACAAGAATGGCAACGAGGCCNACCAAGGCGTCTGCTGGCAGCGTACGCCAGCCAATACCCTTGGCTATCTGAACCTGCCAGAAAAATCGGCCGAGGTGATCACGGCGGATGGCTGGTACGATTCAGGCGATGTCTTTCGCCGCGATGGGGAGGGTAATTACTACTTCGTGGGCCGGGACGACGATATGTTCGTATGTGGCGGCGAGAACATCTATCCGGGCCAGGTGGAAGGTATACTGGTCAGCCACGAAGGCGTGGAACAATCCTGCGTCGTCCCNGTGCCCGATGATATCAAGGGCGAAAAGCCTATCGCTTTTGTCGTGCGTAGTCATGGCTCCAACGTCAGCGAAGATGAGGTCAAACAGCACGCCCTGGCCAATGCGCCAGCGTTTCAGCATCCCCGCATGGTGATATTCATGGACGAATTGCCCCTGGCCGGCCCGGGCAAAATCGACCGAAAAGGGCTGGGAGTCCGTGGCCGGGGAATTTGGCAAGAAAATGAGGCGAAATCGTGAAAGCTGCAGTTATAACTGAACACGGCGGTCCAGGCTCGATCCAGATCGACAATAATTTTCCTGACCCGCAACCGGGTCCGGAAGATGTCATCGTCAAGGTTGGCGCGACGTCGCTAAATTACCATGACATCTTCACCCGCAAGGGCATGCCCGGCATCAAGGTGCCCATGCCCTGTATCATGGGCCTGGATTTCAGTGGCGAGATCGTCGAGGTCGGCTCGGGCATCACGGATTGGAAGGTTGGCCAAAGGGTAATGATTGACCCCGTCGACCGGGTCGGCCCCGGCGGCCTGATCGGCGAGATGTGGCACGGCGGCCTGGCGGAATATTGCAAGGTACCCAGCCATCATCTAGTGCATCTGCCCGACAATGTTTCCTACGAGGCAGCCTCCTGCCTACCCGTGGCCTACGGCACCGCCTTGAGGATGATGTACACCATCGGCGATGTGAAAAAAGGCGACAAGGTTTTGATCCTGGGCGCCTCGGGCGGGGTCGGCACCTGCGCCGTGCAGTTGGCCAAGCGGGTTGGCTGCGAAGTCATCGCCTGCGCCTCGAACCAGGACAAGCTGGACCGCCTGGCCGGNATCGGCGCCGATCATCTGATCAACTATGTCGAAGAAGACTTTATGAAGGCGGTCTGGACCAAGTTCGGCAAACCGCACCGGCGCCGTTACGAGGACGGTGTCGATGTGGTGGTCAATTTCACCGGCGGCGATACCTGGGTGCCGGGCCTACGGGTGCTGCACCGGGGCGGCAAGGTGNTGACCTGCGGTGCAACAGCGGGCTATGACCCGGCTGAGGATCTGCGTTTTATATGGTCCTACGAATTGAAGGTGCTGGGTGCCAACGGCTGGTTGCGCGAGGATCTGACCACATTGCTAGAACTGCTTAGCGATGGCTCGCTAAAACCGGTTATGGACAAAACCTTGCCGTTGGAGGAGGTCAACGAAGCCTTCCGTCTGCTGGAAGACAGAGTGGTCTTCGGCAAAGTCGTACTGACGATCTGAGGAATTCTATGATGAGTGAAGAACCAAAATTTTTGAACGCCGAAGAGATCCAGGGATTCTTTGACCGCTCGCCCTTTATCGGTAGCCTGAAATTGGAAGTCCTGTCGTCCGATCCGACGGCCCAGGAAATCTCCGTCAAAATGCCCATGCAGCCGTCCATGGAACGACGCGCCGGCACCAAGCAGTTTCATGGCGGNCCAATCGCGTCCTTCGTGGATGTGGTGGGCGACTTCGCCATCGGAATGATGGTGGGCGGCGGCGTGCCGACGATCAATATTCGCATCGATTATCTAAAGCCCGCCGTGGGCGACGCCCTAGTGGGGGTGGCACGGGTGCGGCGGCACGGGCGTTCGGTAGCGGTGGTTGATATCGATGTCCTGAATGAAAAGAACTCGCTGGTTGCCATGGGGCGGGGCACCTATTCGCCACAAACCGGTTGAGGACATAAACCACGAAATTCGGGAGGACAGATTATGGTGGAGCGTGCGCGGCTGGACCACACGGTCGTCAATGTACAGTTCGAGATGGACAAGGCCCAGGTCCTGTTTGGCGATCTAGGTTTTTTTCTCACTGATCGGGGCTATCACACCTTGGGCTCGATCAATCATCTGATGATGTTCGGGACCGACTATCTGGAGCTGCTCGGCCTGCCGCCCGGTTCAGAGAACCCGCGCAAGGATATTGCAGAGGCGCCGGTGGGCATCAATGGCCTGGTTTTCAAGACCACGGATGCGGATGCGACATTCGCCCATATGCAGGCGGTGGGTATCGCCGGCGATCCACCGAAATCATTCTCCCGCCCCGTGAAGTTGCCCGAGGGCGAAAAGGACGCCGCCTTCCGAACCGTCACCGTACGCCCCGGCGTCTTTCCCGGCGGCAGGGTCTATTTTTGCGAACACCACACGCCGGAGCTCGTCTGGCGCCCGGAATGGCAAAGCCATGGCAACGGCGCCCAGGCGATACCGGAGTTCGTCGTTGCCTCCAATGAACATGCGCAAGAGGCCAAGAATTTCGCCAAGTTGCTGCATTCAGAAGTCACAGGCTCGGGTGACAGTCTTGGCGTTGCCATCACGGATGCCCAGATCACCGTCATGACGCCCACTGCTTACGCCGCGCGCTACGGCGCCCTGGCTTCGCCCATGGCCGGGCGTTCATCAATCTTCGGTGCCCTGGTATTCCGTACGGACAATCTGGACAAGATACGCGCCGCAGCGTTAAACATTATTGATGAAGCCAATCGCGTCGTGGTCCGGGTGCCTGAATACGACACCGTCCTTGAATTCGTGGAGTAACCCAGCATGCGCCCCAATCCTATGAAGACAAAACTCTCCGCCGGTGAGAGCGTATATGGCATGATGGTGTTCGAATTCCTCAGCCCCGGCCTGCCTCGCATCGTGGCCAAT
>PCBT01000076.1 GCA_002731375.1 Rhodospirillaceae bacterium
GCAAGCTCTTTGACTTAACGGGCCGGGTGGCTTTGGTGACTGGCTCGTCCATGGGACTGGGCCGGGCCACGGCGCAGGTTTTGGCTGAACATGGCGCCCATGTAGTGATTTCGAGCCGTAAGCAGGATGCCTGCGATGCAGTTGCCGCCGAGTTTCGCGGGCTGGGCCTGAGTGCCGAGGGCAAGGCTTGCAATATCGGCCATGACGACGATATAGATGCCATGTTCGTGCATCTGAGTGAAAAGCACGGCCGCCTGGATATCCTGGTCAACAACGCCGTGCTGAGCCCCTGGTATACGATCCTTGATACTGATCCTGGCCTGTTACGCAAGGCGCTGGATGTCAATATCGGCGGCTATTGGCAGATGTCGGTGGGGGCTGTGAAGTTGATGGGTGAAAACGGCGGTGGCAGCATCATCAATATCTCCTCCACCGCCGCCCGCCATTCAACGGTCATGCTGGGGCTCTATTCCACCTTTAAGGCATCGCTAGATGGCATGACGCGCTCGTTTGCCTTGGAATTCGGCGAACGCGGCGTTCGCGTCAATAACATCCTGCCCGGCCTGTTTGACACCACCCTGGCGGATGCCTTCACGCCCGAGCAGAAACAACGGGCGATCAGCCAGACACCCGTGGGTCGTTTGGGTGATCCCAGGGAAATCGGTTACGCAGTGCTGTATCTGAGTTCGGATGCCAGCGGCTATGTGACGGGTACCAGCTTGGTTATCGACGGCGGACGGACTGTTTCGGTCGGCTAGGACTTGAGCCAACATGGAAATACTGGAATGCGTGAGCTTTATTCTCGTCGAGGATAACAGTTTCCTGGTTGAGCGGCGCCGGCTGGACAAGCCGCTGGACCCCGGTGCCGTTGCTATACCGGGCGGGCATCTGGAGGACGGCGAGAGCCCGATCGAAGCGCTGCATCGCGAGTTGGCCGAGGAGCTGGCCGTGACGGCGGGCCGAGCTGATTATGTCTGCACCTTGCTGCATCGTTCGGAAGAGTTTTGCAAACTGCATTACTACGCCGTGTGGGACTGGTCCGGCGACATCGAGAAGCACGAGGCCGAGGCCCTGCTATGGCTGCGCTTTGATGAAGTCGATCGATTGGACCTGCCCGTGGACCATGTCGCCATTGCCGAGTATCTGCGCATCTACCAAGCGGATTAGGTGGTGAACTCCTGGTCAGTAACGTCAAAGCCATAGAGCCATAGGTGCGCCGCGCGATGCTTGCCCATGCGTTCGGCCAGATTGCGAATATCGGCGTGGTGAAAGAACTGGATGTTGTTGCGGGACATCTGTTGCACCGTTGCCGTGCGCTGCCGGCGCAGATCTTCATAGCGCCGCATGGCGGCCGGGCCATTCGTTGCCACGGCCAGGCATTGCGACAGGGTATATGCGTCCTCAATCGCCATGACCGCGCCCTGGGCCATGAAGGGCAGCATGGCGTGGCAGGCATCGCCCAATAGAGTGACCCGGCCCATCCCCCAGCGCGGCATGGGATCGCGGTCGAACAGGCCCCAGCGAAAACAGGTTTCGGCGTTGCGGATGAGAATTTTCAAGTCTTCGTGCCAGTCCCCGAAATCTTTCAGGAATTCGGCCTTGGCGCCCTCCGTTGACCAGGATTCGGCCTGCCATTCATCCTGTTCCATGACGCCGACGCAATTCACCAATTCTCCACGGCGCACATAATAGTGCACGAAGTGGCCGCCCAGGCCGATCCAGTTCGATGCCACCGGGCGCACATGGCTGGGCGGCAGAGGAGCGACGGGCAAGATGGCGCGCCAGGCGACGCAACCCGTGAAGCGCGGCGCGTCCGGCCCGAACAGCTGTCCTCGAACGGTGGAGTGGATGCCGTCGCAGCCGACCAGAATATCGCCCTGAAAAGCTCGGCCATCCTGCGTGCGGACCGTTACGCCGTCGTCCGATTGATCGAACCTGGCGACTTTGGCGCCCAGGTGGATGGCGCCAGGGGCCGCGGCTGTCACGGCATCGGCCAGAACCTGGTGGAAATCCGCCCGGTGGAGATGAAAGTAGGGGAACCCGAATGTCGCCTCGCTCTCCTTGCCCAAGGGGCGGGAGCTTAAGGTTTCGCCGCTTTGCCAATGGCGCAGCTCGCCCCGTTCGGGGGTAAACGCCACCGCTTTGAGAGCGTCGGCCAGGCCAAGATGATACAGCACTCTGGCGCCATTGGCGCTGATCTGCACACCCGCACCGACCTCACCCAGCGTCCGTGCCTGTTCCAGCACGGTGACCGTGAAGCCGGCACGAACCAGGCATAGCGCCAGGGTCAGGCCGCCGAGACCGGCGCCGGCGATGATGATATTTCGATGCTCCGTGGTCATGCCCACGACTATAGTCCGCCGCCCGGAAACACGCTAATCCACAGACTTCACAAACGCCGCCGCGCCTTCAGCGCGGGCAAATCTAGGATCATTGGCGCTCGGCAATTTTGCGATGCCGTTGCAACGCAGGACCGGGCCATCAGGGCCGATCATCAAGCCGGAGGCAAAACCAAGCCGCCGGGTGGTGTGGCGAAAGTCGATCTCGCTGACCAGCCATTGCCCTTTGTAGGCAGGCTGCAGAAAATCATAGCTCATCTGGATGGTTGGCGAGAAAACCTCGGTCTTGGCGGCCAATTGCACATTCATGCCTACCGCCATGTCCATCAGGGTCATCATCATGCCGCCGTGGCAGATATCCGCCGGGTTCAGGTGAACATCTAAAACCACGAAACCCATGACGCCGACGCCCTTGTCAATTCGCCAAAACAGTGGGCCGATATGATTAGTAAAGCCCTGATCCATCGGAAAGGGTTCGAAGCCTTCTGGTACGCCTGGGTACATGATGTGGGTAGCCTCGTCTCGGGGATGGGTTGCCGCGCCGGTCTACATACGGCGAAAAGCCGACAGGGGGCAAGTGGGCGACCGAGGGGAAGGCCTGCTACTCTACGGTAACCGATTTCGCCAAGTTGCGCGGCTGGTCCACGTCGGTACCTTTTAGGACGGCGATATGGTAGGCCAATAGCTGCACGGGAATGGAATAGAGGATCGGCGCCACGAAAGGATGCACGCTGGGCAGTTTGATGGAGGCCCAGGCCATCTCGCCTACGTGGTCGATGCCTTCATGATCGGAAATCAGCACCACCTTGCCGCCGCGTGCCGCCACTTCCTGCATGTTNGAGACGACTTTTTCGAACCATTGATCCTTAGGCGCCACGACGATGACGGGTACTTGTTCGTCGATCAGGGCGATGGGGCCGTGCTTCATCTCGCCGGCGGGATAACCTTCCGCATGGATGTAGGAGATTTCCTTTAGTTTCAGAGCCCCTTCCATGGCGATGGGGTAGCCCGTGCCCCGGCCCAGATAGAGGGCGTCCCGCGCCTTGAACATATCCTGGGCCAGGGCGTGGATATGATCGTCGTGATGCAGCACCTCGACCGCCCGTGAAGGGACCTCCGTGATCGCTTGACCCAGGATAGCCTCGGTCTGGGCATCCAATTTGCCGCATTGTTTGGCCGCCGTGATGGCCAGACAGGCCAGCACAACCAATTGCGTCGTGAAGGCTTTGGTTGAGGCGACGCCGATTTCCGGTCCGGCCAGGGTTTGCAGCACCACATCGCTCTCCCGCGCGACCGAGCTGTCGGGCACGTTAACGATGGATAGAATGCGCTGGCCCTGTTGTTTGCAGAGTTTCAACGCCTCCAGAGTATCCATGGTCTCGCCTGATTGGGAGAGGAAGACTGCCACGCCTCCTTCGGGTAGGGGCGAGTCGCGATAGCGGAATTCCGAGGCGACATCAATCTCCACTGGAATGCGGGCCATGCTCTCGAACCAGTATTTNGCCACCATGNTGGCATANCATGAGGTGCCGCAGGCAATCAGGGTCAGCTTTGGCACNTCGGCGAAATTGAACGGCAGATCNGGCAGNTTGATCGTGCGTTCCTCGGGGTTGAAGAAGGANTGAATAGTATCGCCGATCACGGTCGGTTGTTCGTAGATTTCCTTCAGCATGTAGTGGCGATAGTTACCTTTGGAAATATCACCCAGGGAGGCTGCGGTCAGCTTGATCTCGCGCTCCACTACGGCGCCGGCGGCATCGCGGATCTCGGCGCTATCCCGGCGTACCACTACCCAATCGCCTTCGTCCAGGTAACAGATTTGATTGGTCCAGGGCGCCAGCGCGATAGCGTCCGAGCCCAGGAACATCTCATCCTCGCCGAAACCCACCACCAGGGGACTGCCGCGCCGTGCGCCAACCATCAGGTCATGCTCGCCTGAGAATATCACCGCCAGGGCAAAGGCCCCCTCCAGCTGCTGCAGAGTGGTGCGGGCGGCTTCTACCGGCGTCATGCCGTCGTTCAGATGCTGCGAGATCATGTGCACGACGACCTCCGTATCGGTTTCGGAGGCGAAATTGGCGCCGCGGTCCTGCAACTCCGCCTTCAGCTCCTTGAAATTCTCGATAATGCCGTTGTGCACCAGGGCGACGTTGGAGGTGGCATGGGGATGGGCATTGACCTCGTTCGGGATGCCATGGGTGGCCCATCGGGTGTGCCCGATACCGACATCGCCAGCCAACGGCTCGTCGGCCAGGCGGTTGGTCAGGTTGATCAGCTTGCCCTCGGCCCGGCGGCGGTCGATATGGCCATTCACCAAGGTGGCGATGCCGGCACTNTCATAGCCCCGGTATTCCAGCCGTTTCAGGCCGTCCGCCACCCGCGCNGCCACNTTGNCTTCGCCTACTTTGCCGATGATGCCAATGATGCCGCACATATTTGCGATCCTTTATTTCTTTTGCGCGGCTTTCTCCGCCGCCTTGCGTTTTCGGAAGGAAGCGGCCCAGCCGGCCTTTTCCCGTTGCTCCGAACGCTCCACGGCAAGCGCGTCGGCGCTGACCCTGTGGCTGACTGTGCTCCCGGCGCCGACGATGGCGCCATCGCCCACCTTGACCGGAGCTACCAGCGCGGTGTTGGAACCGATAAAGGCACCCTTGCCGATGTCGGTGAAGGATTTCAGGAAACCGTCATAATTACAGGTAATGGTGCCGGCTCCAATATTGGCGCCCGCGCCCACGCGGGCATCGCCGATATAGGCCAGATGATTGACCTTGGCGCCGGTTTCGATACTGGCCTTCTTGACCTCGACGAAATTACCGATCCGCGCGTTTCCTCCGATCTCGGCTTCTGGACGCAAGCGCGCGAACGGCCCAATGGAGGCGCCGGATGCGACGGTGCAGCCTTCAAGATGGCTGAAGGCATTAATGGTGACGTTGTCGGCAATGGTGACGCCGGGGCCGAAGTAGACATGCGGCTGTATGGTGACGTCCTGGCCAATAACGCTGTCATGGCTGAAATAGACACTGGCGGGATCCAACAGCGTGACGCCCGCAGCCATCGCTGCATGGCGCAGGCGATTTTGCATCACCGCTTCGGCTTGTGCCAGTTGATCCCGTGAATTGATGCCATGGGCCTCGATCTCGTTGGCTTCGACCACGGCGCAGCGGCGACCTAGGCAGTTTGCGATCTCGACAATATCGGTCAAATAATATTCGCCTTTAGCGTTGTCGTTGCCAAGCTCGTCCAGCAACTGCCCCAAAACCGAGCCGTCGATGGCCATGAAGCCGGAATTGCATAAATCGGTCTGCCGTTCCGCCGCGCTGGTGTCGTGGTGCTCGACGATGCGTTCCAGGTTGCCGCCATCATCGACGATCAGACGGCCATATTCCGCCGTGTCCCCAGGCCGGAAGCCCATGACCACGACGGCGGGGTCATCCTTCCCCCGCCGGGCTGACAGCATGTTCTGCAGGGTCTCGACTGAGATCAGAGGCGAATCCGCAAACAGCATCAGCACATCGCCGGAAAATCCCGATAGCTTCTCCCGTGCCGCCATCATGGCATGGCCCGTACCCAGGGGCGGGTCCTGAATGGCCAAATCCAGGCCGGGTATCGCGGCGTCAATGGCGTTGCGGTTTGCGGGCGAGGCGACGACAATACGCTTTTCAGCGCGCTGTTCCGAGCCTAGAGCATCGATGGTTGCCAGCAATTGCGCCAGCATGGAACGCCCGGCAAGCGGGTGGAGAACTTTCGGCAGTTGCGATTTCATGCGTGTGCCCTGGCCGGCGGCCAGCACCACAGCTGCGATCGGGTCTTTACTCATGTTTGCAAGTCTTTGTATCGTTAGAGAATTCTTCATCTAATCCAGAACGCTAGATTGCCACAAGGTAATCAGCAGACCAATTCAATTTCCTTTACAGTGTCTTTCAATACTGTGTTCAAGATCACTAAAATGGCGAAAAAGGGCAGAAATTGGAATGAGTCATGCGCAAATAGGCATTACCGCCATTCTGCTTGGCGCGGTTGTCCTGTTTATCTGGGGCCGGCCGCGCTATGATCTGGTCGCGCTGCTGGCCTTGTTGGCCACTGCGATCCTTGGTTTGCTGCCGGGGGAGCGGATTTTCGCCGGTTTTGGCCACCCGGCGGTAATCACCGTGGTGGCGGTATTGATCGTCAGCCGGGGTTTGAGCAATGCTGGCGTGGTGGATGTGATCGCCGGCTGGCTGTCGCCACTGATTGACCGCCCGCAAATGCATCTGGCGGCGCTGACGGCGACCTGTGGTTTCTGCTCCGCTTTCATGAATAACGTGGGCGCCCTGGCTATCCTGATGCCGGTGGCACTGGAATCTGCCGGTAAGCAGAACCGCTCCCCCGCTGCCATGCTGATGCCGCTGAGTTTTGGGGCGATTCTGGGCGGTTTGAGCACCATGATCGGCACGCCGCCGAACGTCATCATCGCGCAATACCGGGCCGATGCTTTTGATGCGCCTTTCAAAATGTTCGATTTCAGTCCCGTGGGCGGCATCATTGCGCTGCTGGGTGTGGCCTATTTGATCCTGTTCGGCTGGCGTCTGATCCCGCGCAGCCGCCAGGGCCAGGGCCGCGCGGACGAGATTTTCCAGATCCGCGACTACATGNCCGAGGCGCGCCTGAACGAGGGCTCGGCTCTGGTCGGCGCCTCCATTGCCGCATTGCCGGAATTGGATGATCTCGATGTTCTGGTAACGGCCCTGATCCGGGGGGAGGAACGCCGGCCCGCGCCCAGCCGGCGAACCAAACTGCAAATCGGCGATGTCCTGGTGCTGCGCGCCGATCCGACGGACCTGAAGGGCTTTATCGAGGCCGCTGGCTTGGAACTAGTAGGCGACGAGGAGCTGTCGCCTGAACACCTGGCCTCCGACGAGGTCGCCTTGATTGAGGCGGTGATCACCACGCAATCCAATCTGACTGGGCGCAGCGCGCGCACCGCCAACCTGCGCCACCGCCACGGCTTAAATCTCCTGGCCATCGCCCGTCAGGGGCAGCGGGTGCGGACGCGACTGGACCGGGTGGTGATGCGGGCGGGCGATGTCCTGTTGTTGCAGGGGGACAGCGGTGCCATACCCGATACACTGTCACGGCTGGGTTGTCTGCCGCTAATGCGCCGGGGTCTGCGCCTGGGCCAGGAACCGCGCGTGTTGGCGGGACTGGGCATCTTCGTCGCCGCCCTGGCGGCCTCCGGCTTTGGCCTGTTGCCGGCGGCGGTGGCGCTGACGGCGGCCGCAGTGGCCATGGTGTTGTTCGATTTCCTGACTTTGCGCGAGATGTATGAAGCCGTCGATTGGCCGGTGATCGTGCTGTTGGGCGGCATGATCCCCGTCGGTGGCGCGCTGGAGAGCACAGGCACCGCCGCCCTGCTTGCCAATGGTCTGGTCGGCCTGGCCGGATCGTTGCCTGTTTGGGCGGTGTTGGCCTTCGTGCTGATCCTGACCATGACACTATCTGATGTCATGAACAACGCCGCCACGGCAGTGGTCATGGCGCCGATCTCTGTTGGTATCGCCAAGGGCCTGGNCGCTAGCCCCGACGGTTTTTTGATGGCGGTGGCGATCGGGGCATCATGCGCNTTCCTCACCCCCATTGGCCATCAGTGCAATACTTTGGTNNTGGGTCCGGGCGGNTATCGGTTTTCCGACTACTGGCGGGTNGGCCTGCCCTTGGAAGTGNTGATNGTCGCCGTATCGGTTCCCTTGATTATGTTGATTTGGATTTAGATACATGCCCTACCGTAAGCGTTTTGACGCCGTTCTGTTCGACCTCGACGGCACCTTGATCGAGACCGCGCCTGATCTCTGCTCCGCCCTCAACCATACCTTGGGGCAGGCGGGCCGTGATGGCGTGCAACTGGATCAGGTCCGCCACATGATCGGCGACGGCGCCCGTACCATGTTGCGCCTGGGCCTTGAAGCCACTGGTCAGGAACCCAGCGACGAAGAAATCGAAAAATGGTTCCATGTCCTGCTGGACTATTATTGGGACCATGTGGCGGATGAAAGTTTCGTCTTTCCCGGCGCCCTGGTGGCGTTGGAGACAATGGCGGCGGCGGGTCTAAAGTTGGCGGTCTGCACAAACAAGCCCGTGGCCATGTCCAACCGCCTGTTCGAGAAGCTGGCCATCGATCACCATTTCGGCGCCGTCCTGGGGGGCGATAGCCTGGCCGTGCGCAAACCCGACGCCGGCCATATCCTAGGCACTTTGGATGCCATTGGCGTCGCCCCTGATCGCGCGGTGATGATCGGCGACAGCGCTAACGATTTGAACGCCGCTCGCAATGCCGGAATCCCGGTGGTTCTGGTTACCTTCGGCTACACAACGGTGCCTGTACAAGAGCTGGATGCCAATGCCTTGATTGATCATTTCGATCAATTGCTGCCCGCGCTTTCCAGTCTCGCTTGACAGCAGCGCAGGGGCAGACTAAATCCAAGCCGCCCGGTTCGAACTAATTACCGGCTCGGGGCGCATAGCTCAGTTGGTTAGAGCGCTGTGTTCACATCGCAGAGGTCCCTGGTTCGAATCCAGGTGCGCCCACCATTTTTCTGCAACAAAAACAATATGTTATAGAAATTACAGTTCTTGCAAAAACTCTACGAATTCCACCCGTCACAGTTAGGTCACAGCGGGAGAATTCACATGGCCAGTATACGAAGACGAAATGGCAAATGGCAGGTTCAGATTAGACGAACCAACCAACCTTCCTTGAGCAAGTCTTTCATCCAGAAGTCCGATGCCGAGCGCTGGAGCAGGATGCTTGAATCGAAGTTGGATGTAGAGGGGCTGTTGCCAGATACAAACATTTTGAAGCGTCATACTCTAAGTGATTTGATAAACCGGTATCTGGAACAGGTGACGCCCAAGAAAAGAGGACATGGCCCAGAAAGTCTACGGCTTAAGAAGATCAAGAGACATCGCCTAGCCTCATGCCGATTGATCGATCTCAAAACCGCTACGGTAAATGGATACGTTGAAGGCAGGATCGAGAAAGTTTGCCCTGCTACGGTTGCGCTGGAAGTCGGTCTGCTGCATCACATTATCGAAACAGCCAAATTGCAGTGGGGTTTTCCCTTTCAAGATAACCCGATCAAAAATGTCCATCGGCCCGGCAGACCGCGGGTGCGAAACAGAAGGCTTGAACCTGACGAAGAGCAGCTCCTGTTCGATGGCTGTAGCAAATCATCCGTGACCTACCTCAAACCGATCATCACACTGGCCCTGGAAACGGCAATGCGTCGCGGGGAAATCTTGGCCATCCGATGGGGTGACATTAACGAGTCCCAGAGGACCCTCAGGATACCCATAACCAAGAATGGGCACCCCAGAGTCATCCCGCTATCAAGTCAGGCCCTGACGACTCTCCTAGGGACTCCCAGGGGCATTTCTGAGGGTGTTTATGAAGTTTCGCCCAATGCCTTCCGTCTGGC
>PCBT01000077.1 GCA_002731375.1 Rhodospirillaceae bacterium
TTCTCTGTCCTTCCCTTTGTTGTTACCCGATGGTTTTCTTGCATTGAGGTTTGATTATCTTCGGATCGTTGGAAACTAATGAACTTGCTCCAGGGTAGTCGATGGCAGGCGGGTCAGCAATTTTCTTCGTCTAAATCCTCATCCTCATCCTCGTCATCTTCGTCTTCTTTAGGCTTGGCTTGCGCAACGATAATATTATCAGTCTGGCTGCCGTTCTGATCGCTTGCCATCATTTCTTGATGGGTACTTAACGGATGGATTGCTGCGTTCGCGTTGATGGCGGCAAACAACATTAGCACTGTCAGGGCAAAGAGAACTACAATAGCCTTCATCGCGAGAATCCCAGATCTGTCATTTGTACTCAGCCTTATACATAACATACATGAAATTTCGTGGAAATGGCCAAGCACGACATATCCGACGCGTCCTTGTCAGGATGAGTCATTGTCGTTTGACCTCACCATACCAATAGCCTTTGGCGTCGCCGGGTATCATTATTCCCGAACGCGGCGCGTATTGGGAACGCATCGTCGAGCTTTTGGGACGAACGAACGTCGGATAATCCATATGTGGTGATGCTGAGGTCCAATCGGGCAACCACGACCACTGTGGGCGCCTCTGGGCCAAACACTTGACGCTGAACCCCCAGTCTTGATCCAATAACGCCCGATGCCCCAGTGCCCAAAAACCGTCATCAGGTTCCTACGACAACTTGGCAGGGAAAGCCGCGCCACATTCGAGAAATACGGGGAAAGCGACGGATTTCTAATTTTAGATATTGCTAGTTTGTCGTAAACTTGTCACCTTCGAAATTGACGGACTGAGTCGCGCCATGCACTCGGAACCAAAAAAAACAAGCGCGGAATGGGGTGGGACCGGTGAGATGCCGACCTTCGGGAACGAAGCAAGTGTGACTTGCATAGGACGCCGGGACAATCCGCGCCCCCTGCGTTGAAAATAACGGACCAATATTGAGGTAATTTGATGTTTACCAGTAATCCCTTCGCCGCACTTTCGGCGTCCATAGCGCCTTGCGTCATGCAGACGTACATCGTCGTCATGATTATCTTGGTCGTGGGCGGCACGCTGTATGACACCATTCACAAGAAGAGCGCCAAGTATTTCTTCAACAATTGGCGAAAAGCGAAAAATAAAGGGACGCGGCAAGTCAGTGGTGGGGAAATGGTCTCACTGGCGGTTCAAACCGCCGTGCTGGATGGTTTGACATCCGGTGAATTCTGCAATGCGCGGCGCCGGATTGCGCATCTTCTGACAATGTATGGCTTTTTGATTTACGTGCTAACGACCGTCATCATGGTTTTCGGGTACCCAACGCCTGCCACCCCCACGCCGGCCATCCTGCCACAATCATGGAGTATCGGGGCTCTGTTGGTTTGCCTTGGCGGTTACTGGTTTTGGTTTTTCATTCGGGTCGACGTCGCGGCCGAGGGTAATTCACCGTTCCGCATCGTGCGTGCCGACCTGTTCATCCTCTCGCTTCTTGCCAGCGTGACACTGGGCCTGATCTGGGCCTATCTGCAGGCGATGAGCAGCTCATGGACAAGTGTGTTCCTTGGTTTGTACCTGATCACCACGACGGTGCTCTTCGGATCGGTTCCGTGGTCCAAATTTTCACATATGTTTTTCAAACCCGCGGCGGCCTTGCAGAAACGGGTGGAAAACGCCAACGGTTCGAGGAGCAACCTGCCGGCCCCAGCCGACAAACCGGAAACTCTTGGCAATCCCCGCCGGTTGCCGCGACATTATTGATCAGCTCATTATTGCCCGTAGATTCAGGAGATAACGGACCATCATGCCGACATTTGTCTATATGACTCGCTGCGACGGCTGCGGACATTGCGTCGATATCTGCCCGTCCGACATCATGCACATCGATACCACCTATCGCCGTGCGGTTAATATCGAACCCAACATGTGTTGGGAATGTTACTCCTGTGTAAAGATGTGTCCGCAAAACGCGATCGATTGCCGTGGCTACGCCGACTTTGCGCCCTTGGGGCACAGCGTTCGGGCGCTTCGGGAAGAGGAGAAGGGCACGATTTCCTGGAAAATCAAGTTCCGGGACGGACGCGAAAAGAATTTCGTTTCCCCGATCAGAACAACGCCGTGGGGATCGATCAAGGCGCCATCCGATTACGAAGCGCCAACCCAGGAAGCTCTCAAGGGGGAGGAACTTTCCCACGAACCGGACGCGCTCAACATAGAAAAACTGCCCGCGTTGACTCCAGATAAGCTCAAGCAAGGATTGGTATAATGAGTTTGTTCAATCGTAGAAAAACAGTTTTGGTGGATTCGGATATTCTCGTCATCGGCGGCGGCATGGCCGGCTGTGGAGCAACGTATGAATCCAGATATTGGGGACGCGACTTAAAGGTTGTCTGTGTCGAGAAGGCGAATATCGAGCGCAGCGGCGCTGTCGCGCAAGGCCTGTATGCGATCAATTGTTATATGGGCATGCAGTGGGACGAAAACCAGCCCGAAGATCATGTCCGCTATGCCCGTAACGACCTAATGGGCTTGGTGCGCGAGGATCTGGGTTACGATATCGCCCGGCATGTGGACTCCACGGTGCACAAGTTCGAAGAGTGGGGTCTGCCCATTATGAAGGACCCAGAGACCGGGCGCTATCTGCGCGAAGGCCAATGGCAGATCATGATCCATGGCGAAAGCTACAAGCCGATCGTCGCCGAGGCCGCGCGCAAGGCAGCCACCGAGGTCTACAACCGGATCATGGTAACCCACCTGCTGAAGGACAAGACGAACCCGAACCGGGTCGCGGGCGCCGTCGGCTTCAACGTCCGTACCGGGGATTTCTATGTCTTCCGCGCCAAGGCCGTCATCGTCGCGGCCGGTGGTGCCTCGCATATCTTCAAGCCCCGTGCGACCGGTGAAGGCATGGGCCGAACTTGGTACGCACCATGGAGCAGCGCGTCCGCTTATGCATTGCCAATCCTCGCCGGCGCCAAGATGACGCAGATGGAGAACCGGATCGTTCTGACCCGTTTCAAGGATGGCTATGGCCCAGTCGGTGCCTATTTCCTGCACCTCAAGACCTATACCGAAAATGCCTATGGCAATGAGTACGAGTCTAACTGGTACGAACACACCAAGGAATTAGTGGGAGACTATGTCGATCGGCACCCGGTGCCGACCTGTTTGCGTAACCACGCATTTTTGGAGGAGGTCAAGGCTGGCCGCGGCCCCATCCGTATGGTGACGAAAGAGGCCTTCCAGGATCCGCATAAAGAACAGGTCGGCTGGGAGAACTTTCTCGGCATGACGATTGGACAGGCGGTTGTCTGGGCATCGCAGAACATTGATCCCAAGCATATCAATCCCGAACTGACTTCGTCGGAGCCTTATGTCATGGGCTCTCATGCTACCTGTTCTGGCGCCTGGGCCAGTGGACCGGCGGATTACGCTCCCTCGGATTACCAATGGGGCTATAACCGGATGATGACCGTCGACGGGCTGTTTGGCGCAGGCGACACCATCGGCGGCACCGCGCACAAGTTCTCGTCGGGATCCTTCACGGAAGGCCGAATCGCTGGCAAGGCGGCGGTCAACTATGTCAACGATATGCGCAATGAGACGCCGGAAGTGAGCGAAGCGGAGTACGAAGATCTCAAGAATGTTATCTTCCAGCCTTTGGAGAATTATCAACTCGGCCGCAGCGAGATCGTCGCGGGAACCGTTTCGCCAAGTTATCTGCTGCCTATCCAAGGCCTTCAGCGTCTGGAGAAGATCATGGATGAATACGTTGGTGGTATCAGTTCCCACTACACGACGAACGAGCCGCTGCTCACCCGCGGGATTGAACTGCTGGACATGTTGCGGGAAGACCTTGAATACCTTGGTGCCGAAGACCTACATCAGCTGCAGCGCTCGTGGGAGCTTCGCCACCGGGTCCTGGCTTCGGAGTGCGTGACCCAGCACACAATGTTCAGGAAGGAAACGCGCTGGCCGGGGTACTATTACCGGGCCGATCATCCGAAACTGGATGATGATGATTGGCACTGCTTTACCCTGTCCCAATACGACCGGGACACTGGAAGGTGGGAAATGGAGAAGGCCCCCGTCTATCACATCGTCGATTAAAGGAAGCCCGCCGTAGAACCCTTTGATGTAGCGAGAACCCTCTGTCGGTGGCCGGGGCAATGATCATTGCTCAGATCGCCGATACCCACTTAGTGGCCGACAGCGCGGTGGACCCGATGTTCCAGGCGCGGACGGAGGATCTTCGCGCCTGCATTGCGGATATCAATGGCCTCGACCCACCGCCTGACGTCGTCATCCACACGGGCGATGTGACCCAAAACGGCCAGGCGGAGGAATTCGCCCACGCTGGGTCACTCCTCGCGGCGCTGCAGGCGCCTCTCTACGTTACCCCCGGCAACCGTGATGGCCGGGAAGGCATGATGCAGGCCTTTGCGGACGAAGGATACGTGTCGTCCGATTGTAGTTTCATACATTATGCTGTCGAGGACCATCCAATAAGGCTAATCGCGGTTGACTCCTTGTCTGACGATGATGCCAAAGGAGACTTTTGCCATCACCGCTTGGCGGCGCTCGACGCCACCCTGAGTGAGGCACCGGACCGGCCAACCGCCTTGTTCATGCATCATCCACCCTTTGATGTACCCGCCGCGCCTGACCCGTTTGCCTACCAGCGCCGCGAGGCGGTGGCCGATCTCGCGGCGTTGATCTCGCGGCATCGCCAGATGGTCCGAATCTTTACTGGTCATATGCACCGCCCTTGGATGGCGATGGTGGGCGGCGTTGCCGCCAGTACCGTCCCCTCGGTCGCTGTCGACAAGCGCTACGGCCACTATGCACCTAGAATGGCGGAGCAGCCGGTCTATCAGGTGCACAGATTGGTGGCGGCTTGGGGCTTTGCTTCCGAGACCCGCTTGGTTGGTTTCGGAGCGGACTCGCGATGCAGTGTTCCTTGAAAATAGACGCTAGAGAATTGATACCAAGGGAGAGACAAGCAAGATGTCGAAGCTCACACCGCCACATGGAAACGGCCCGCTCAATCCACTGCTTGCGCCCGAGGCCGAGCGGCAAGGCGCTTTGCAACGCGCGGGGGCGTTGCGGCAGGTTCCGATGTCCAGCCGCGAGGTCTCGGACCTGCTGATGCTGGCGATGGGTGCCTATACGCCGCTTACCGGCTTCATGGGAGAGGCCGACTGGCGCGGCTGTTGTCTGGACATGAAGACCGCCGACGGTCTGTTCTGGCCAATCCCGATTACGCTTTCATGCGACAGTGATCTAGCCGACGGCATTACCGTCGGTGAAGAGGTGGCCCTCGTGGATGAGGCCGGGACGGTTTTCGGCATTCTCGAAGTGGCGGAAAAATACGCCATCGAAAAGGCTTTTGAATGCACTCACGTTTACCGCACTACCGACATCGCTCATGCGGGGGTTGAGAAGGTGATGCGGCAGGGCGCCGTCAACCTGGCCGGTCCGGTGACTGCGCTGAACGAAGGCCATTACGCCGAATCCTATCCCGTACTATACTATCGCCCAGAAGACACCCGGGCCCTGTTCCAGGCTCAGGGCTGGAGCACGGTCGCCGCCTTCCAGACCCGTAATCCCATGCACCGCAGCCATGAATACTTGGCCAAGATCGCCGTCGAGATCTGCGACGGGTTGTTGATCCATCAGGTCCTTGGCGCGTTAAAGTCTGGCGACATTCCGGCGGATGTCCGGGTCGCCTCGATCGATGCCCTGGTCGCGAACTATTTCGTTCCCGGCACCGTTATCCAGGCCGGATATCCCATAGAAATGCGCTACGCCGGGCCGCGTGAGGCCTTGCTGCACGCGGTATTCCGGCAGAATTTCGGCTGTTCACATCTGGTGGTCGGGCGCGACCATGCTGGGCTTGGCGACTACTACGGACCGCTCGACGCGCATCACATCTTCGATCAGATCGACAAGGGCAGTATGGAAATTCAGCCGCTGAAAATTGACATCACGTTTCACTGCTTCAAATGCGGCGGCATGGCGACCGCCCGAACCTGTCCGCATGGGGAAGAAGACCGGCTCAATATATCAGGCACCAGGCTGCGCGAGATGTTCGCGAATGGAGAGCAGATACCCGTAGAGTTCAGCCGTCCGGAAGTACTCAATGTCCTGCGGGCATACTATGACGACATGAAGTGACGCTGCCGCGGCATGCCCTAGGTTAGGCGAGGGCTTCCTTCAAAACCGCACCGCAATGTTCCACGGCCTCCCGGCAGGCGGCGGAGGTACCGTAATACTGTATGAAGGCATGCACCGCGCCTTCATAGTTGACCAGGTTTGTTGGCACTCCGGCGTCTGAGAGGGCCTGGGCATAGGCCATGCCCTCGTCCCGCAGAGGATCATAGCCGGCAACGATGATTTCCGCTCTGGCCTGGCCGCCGTGATTGGTGGCAATGGAGGGGCGAAATGCGGGTCGTTCACGGGTTCGCTGCCGCCGGTATATTGCTCCATGAACCATTCAATATTGTCGCGGGTCAGGACGTAGCCTTCGCCAAATGCGGAATGGCTTTCGCTGTCCCGGCGCGGTGCTAGGGCGGGGTAAATCAACAATTGCAGGCGTAAATCAGGCCCGCCCGCATCCCGCGCAGCCCTGGCGCATACGGCGGATAGATTGCCCCCCGCACTGTCGCCGCCGATGGCCAGGCGGTTGGCATCGCCACCCAGCACGGCGGTGTTGGCGGCACACCAATTCATGGCTGCGATGCAGTCCTCGCCGCTGGCCGGAAAGGGATGCTCCGGTGCAAGACGGTAATCGACCGAGACTACGATGCAATCACCCCGGTTACACAGGCGACGGCACAATGGATCGTGAGTGTCGAGATCGCCGATGACGAAGCCGCCGCCGTGCAGGTAGATGAATACGCCCAGGGTTTCGCCTGCTTCCGCCTCGCGGGGCCAATAGACGCGCGCAGGAATTTCGCCAGCCGGTCCGGGAATGGCGCGCTCCTGGGTGCGGTGGATGGGTTCTTCGTTCGGATCCATCAGGTTGACCATGACCTGATAGCCGGCCCGTGCCTCGGCCAAGGTCTGCTCCCGATAGGGTGGCCGTCCGGCCTGTTTGATCAGATCAAGAATTTTTTGAATATCAGCATCGACTGGCACTGTTCGCTCTCCCAATTACGCTTAAAGTAATTCTGGTGCGGTGCTATGCGCCGAGCAGACTGCTCCGGCTGACCAGGAATTCCTCCACCGCCGCTTCGAGGGCAGCGAAGGAGTCTTCCGTGTGCGCCAGCGATAGGGTGAACATGCCGCGGGCGGCGGGATAGATGCCCTGAGAGACCAGATCCATGTGTAATAGGGGGCGCAACTCGTTCCGACCCTCCATGGCGTCCGCGACGTTGCGAATCTCGCCACGGCGGAAATGCACCGCCATCATACTGCCGCGCCCGGTGAATTGCAGGGCTGCGCCGTGTTTGTCAGCCAGGCCATTCAATGTCTGCCGTAACATATCGCCACGAGCGTTGAAGCTTTCGGCCACGTCCGCCGTGTAGATTTTGGTCATGCCGGTCAGGCCGGCGTTCATGGTCAGGACGTTATTGTTGAACGTACCGGCATGGGGCCAGGCCCCTTCGCGGCGGGGATCGAAGCGGTCGATGATATCCGCGCGCCCGCCAAAGGCGCCAAAGGACATCCCCCCGCCGACATATTTTCCCAGTGATGTCAGGTCCGGCATGATGCCGGTCAGGCCCTGCAGGCCGCCCGGAGCAAGGCGCGAGGTCATGACTTCGTCAAAGATCAACAAGGAACCGCTGCTCTCGGTCTCCTCACGCAGCATGGTCAGGAATTCCGATGTGGCCTGTATACAGCCGCCGCCGCCCTGCATGGGTTCGACAATGACACAGGCCAGATCCGTTCCTTGTTCGCGGATCAGGGCACGGCAGGTCTCAACATCGTTGTAGATGCCCATGACAAACGGAAACGGAGCGTTCAAGGGGGAGCCGCCCGGCGCGAAATAGAACACCCCGCCATGATAGCCCCCCTCCATCACCATGACATTAGGTCGTTCGGTAAAGGCGCGGGCGGCGGAGACGGCCATCAGGTTGGCTTCGGTGCCAGAGTTGGTGAAACGGACGCGCTCGATAGCCGGAAAGCGGTCAACGATAGCGGCCCCTAAGTCGGCCTCGGCCAGGTTTTGGCCACCCATGACGATGCCATTATCCAGGGCGTTGTCGATGGCGGCACGGATGATGGGGTTGGAATGACCGTATAGCCCGGCGGTATATTCGCCCAGGAAATCAACATATTGATGGCCGTCCAAATCCCACAACTGGCAACCTTCAGCTTTGGTCATGGTCAGGGGAAAGGGGGGGTAGAACAGTACCGTGCGGGTGTTGCCGCCGGGCAGCACCTTGGCGGCTTTTTCCAGTTGCGCCTGGCTTTTGGGATTGGCGGCGGTGAAGCGCGCCTGCGCCTCCGCGATGGCCGAGGTGATGTCGGTGTTGGCGGTGGCGGGCATGCTCATGGGGGCCATCCTCTTCTGTTCTTGTGCTCTTCCGGTTATGCAAGCCTAGCTAAAGGTCTTGAAAGTGATCAGCGTGAAGGTGTCCTTGACGCCAGGCAGAGTTTGGACCGTTTCCGTGACGAAATGGCCGATATCAGCGCCGTCTTCCAGATAGCATTTCATCATTAGGTCGTATTGACCGGAAATGGAGTGAACCTCGGAAATCAGGTCGGTGCCCTCGACCGCAGCCGAGGCGACATTATAGGTTTCGCCCAACGCGCACTTGGCCATTACGAAAATGGTTTGCATCCAGCCTTTTCCCTATGTGTCGTTACTTATCTGTCTTCTTCTTGCGTCCCGTGCCACGGGTAAGAAAGGAGGGCATATGATCGCCCAGACCGACGACGGGTTTGTCGCCATCATCGCGGTTGTTGTTGCGTCCGCCGCCCCGTCTGTTGCCTCGGCTATTTTCGGCACGGCCTTCGCCTTGCTTGCGTCCTCCACGGCCCCGGCCGCGTGTGGAGCGTTCTTTGCCGCCAGTCTTGCCACCATCAGCTTTGGTTTCTTCCGCCGTTTCGGAAGCGTCCGCGGCCTTTTTGTCGTTGCCACGGTCACGGCTACGGCCACCCCGGCTCCGTTCCCGGCCTTCACGCTGCGGCTTTTCATCCGTGTCAGCCGACGCCGCTGCTTCGTCCGCCGCGGCGGACACCGCTTCCGGTGTGGTTTCAGTAACAGTCTCGGAGGTCGTTCCCAGCTCTGTTTTGGCAACCGCCTCGGCAGCGGTTTGGGCGACATCTTCGTCCTGGCTTGGCGCCGGCGCCGTCTCGGCGCTTCCTTTGTCTGGATTATCGGGATCGAAGCGGGGGATCGGCTTGCCGATCAGTTTTTCCACCGCCGCCAGGAACTTGCCGTCCTCGGGCGTTGCCAGGGTCAGGGCCCGGCCCGGCATGCCGGCCCGGCCGGTGCGTCCGATGCGGTGCACATAGTCATCGGCGTGGATCGGCACATCGTAAAGGAAGACATGGCTGAGACCTTGAATATCGAGACCTCGGGCGGCAACGTCGCTGCAGACCAGGATCTTGACTTCGTCATTCTTTAATTTTTCTAGCGTCTGCATGCGATAGCTCTGTTGCATGTCGCCATGCAGGGCCAGGGCATCAAAGCCTTTGCTTTTTAGCATCTTGCTAACCGCGTCCACGTCCCGCTTGCGGTTGCAGAATATCAAGGCGTTTTTCACCGGTTGTGAACGCAGCAGTGATTGCAAAACTCGGTCCTTGGCCCTGGTCTGGACCATGGTCAGAGTTTGATCCACGGTCTCCGCCGGTGAGGCGGGCGGGGCGACCGAGATTTCCATTGGATCATTGAGGAAAATATCCGCCAGGCGTCGAATTTCCGGTGGCATGGTGGCGGAAAAAAACAGCGTCTGCCGTTTTGGATTACACAGCTGCACGATGCGTTCCACATCCGGGATGAAGCCCATATCCAGCATCCGGTCGGCTTCATCGATGACCAGTACATCAACCCCGCGCAGAAGCAGGCCGCCGCGCTCAAAATGATCGAGCAGCCGTCCCGGCGTAGCGATCAGCACATCGGCCCCACGGTCAATGATCCGGCTTTGATCAACAAACGAGACGCCGCCGATCAACAGCGCCATGTTAAGCTTGTGATATTTGCCATAGACATCGAAATTCTCCGCCACTTGCGCGGCCAATTCCCGTGTGGGCTCCAGGATCAAGGATCGTGGCATGCGCGCCCGTGCCCGGCCCTGAGACAGGATGTCGATCATCGGCAAGGTAAAGCCGGCGGTTTTGCCCGTGCCCGTTTGCGCGCAGCCCAGGACGTCCCGCCCTTGCAGGACATATGGAATGGCGCGCTGTTGGATCGGCGTCGGTTCGCTGTAACCAGCGTCATCGACGGCTTGTAGGATGGGAGTGCTAAGGCCAAGTTCTTCGAAGGGCATGAAATTCCGTACGTACAATAATTCAGGATGTGCTGAGCTTTTTATTCTAAGTTTGGTGCATTGAGTGAAAAGAGCACAATGCGCAAACGCCATGGTCTCGGCGTATATATGGCATTTCCCGGATTGCCGCAATGCGGCATAGTTGCTTACCTGGCCGCTGTCAATAGACCCTAGGACCCGCGGTGGAAGTTCGCGCCAGTCTGGGCGAAACCTCGCCAGGCCGGCAGCGGCGTGCTAAATCTGTGCAACGTTTCCCAGACAATGCACGAGTGTCATATGATTGCCGAGAAAATTCCGCTGATCCTGGTTCCCGGACTACTTTGCACCGACGCGCTATGGCAAGCGCAAGTGGATGGCCTGGGGGATGTCGCGCGGGTTACGGTTACGGCTGAGCACACCCGTCATACCGATATCGGCGCCATTGCGGCTGCTATCTTGGCCTCGGCGCCGTCAAGATTCGCCTTGGCCGGGCTTTCATTCGGCGGCTATATCGCCTTTGAAATCATGCGCCGGGCGCCGCATCGGGTGGACAGGTTGGCGTTGTTGGACACGACCGCGCGTCCGGACCCGGAGGAGCGGCGAAAGCTGCGCCGCGATCTGATCGAACAGGCGCAGGTCGGCCGCTTCCTCGGCGTCACGGACAAATTGCTGCCAAATTTTATTCATCCCGACCGGCTGGGCGATGCGACGCTGACCGATGCGGTCAAGAACATGGCGTTGAGCGTGGGCCGCGATGGCTTCATCCGTCAGCAAACAGCGATCATTGGCCGCCCGGATAGCCGCCGTGATCTGGCCGATATTGATTGCCCGGCCCTTGTACTGGTTGGCCGTCAGGATGTGCTGACGCCGCTGGAGGTACACGAGGAAATGTATGCGGCAATCCCGAACGCGGAACTAAGGATGATCGAGGATAGCGGCCATCTGCCCACCATGGAACGGCCCGAAGCGGTCAATCAGGCCATGCGCGACTGGCTTAAATCGTAATGTAGTATTGGACGGTAAGCAAACAGGTGCGAGGAATAATGCGATGAGAATTGCGATTAACGGCCAGCAGGCCTTCGGCAAAAGCGTTCTTGATGCCTTGTTGGAGCGGGGTGACGATGTCATCGCGGTCTATTGCGAACCGGACCGCGAAGGTGGTCGGCCCGATCCCATCAAGGCGGCGGCGCTGGAGCACGGATTGCCAATTTTTCAGCCGGCCTCGTTCAAGAAACCCGAGGTTTGGGCCGAGTTCGAGGCCTTGAAGCCCGACCTTTGTGTCATGGCCTATGTCACCAAGATCGTACCGGAAGAATTCCTCAACATTCCCAGCTATGGCACCATTCAATATCATCCCTCGTTATTGCCAAGACATCGCGGTCCAAGTTCGATCAACTGGCCGATTATCCAGGGCGCGGCGAAAACCGGTTTGACGATCTTCTGGCCCGACAACGGCCTCGATACCGGTCCGGTCCTGTTGCAGAAGGAAGTTGAAATCGGAGCCGACGACACCCTCGGCAGCATTTACTTCAATCAGCTGTTCCCCTTGGGTGTCGCTGCGATGGTCGAGGGGGTCGACTTGGTCAAGGTCGGCAAGGCGCCGAGGATCGTCCAGAACGAAGCGGATGCGACCTACGAAAGCTGGTGCACGGCCGATGATGTCTCCGTGGACTGGAGCCAATCATCGGCGAAGGTGCACAATCTGATCCGCGGCGCTGATCCCCAACCAGGCGCGTGGACCACATACAAGGGAAAACGCCTGCAAATATTCGACTGCGCCCGCCTAGAAGGCGTGTCAGGCAGCACGCCAGGCGAGGTCATTGCGATCAACGGTGACGGCATCGCGGTCGCCGCCGGTGACGGCCAAATCCTGCTCAAACGGGTACGTGGAGAGGGCGCCAAGGTGGCCGCCGCCGAATTTGCCGCCGAGGCCGGCCTGACCCCTGGCCAGAAATTTTCTTAGCAAGCTATGGCGGATACGCAGCCGCCAATCAGATGACGGCTATTTATCGGCAATAACGCATCCATCAACTCCGCCATGGCCTGATCAAGGGACTGGTCGTCAATGCCACTGGGGCGGGGCATCTCCATGATGGCTTCGCTGGCCATTTCATCGTCATAGCAAAAGGCCGCCAGCAGGCGCAGAACATCCGCGCCGCCGGCTGTTCCGGAAGCGCTCTGGCTGGCCGGCGCGGCGCAGGCCGTATCACCGTTCGATGTGGGCACGGGGTTGAAAATCAGAACCAAATGGCCATCATCGCGGGCCTTGGTAGTGGTTGCCGTCAAGGGTACGGATGGATAATTGGCGGGCAATGACATATTCGCCAAAAGCGCATCATTGGTTTCCGCGCCAAACGGGTTGGCGATAACAACGGTTGGAAAACTACCCTTGGAAGCCACATACTGCACTAGGCTGGGCTCGTAAAAGCCACCTAAATCGTCGCTGTAGATCGTCGCGGCGCCAACACTTTGGCCAAGACAAAGCATCGCGAACGTACAGGCGCCGATGGAGATTTTAAGGCTCAAGGACTTTGTCATTTGAAGCTCCCATCAAAATGGCCGTCCGGCACTATTTAGATTAGGTTCTTGCGGCTTAAACGTCCAGGTCTGTGACGAAACGGGCATTGTCCTGGATGTACTGATATCGTGTGTCCGCCTTACGGCCCATCAACTGTTCCACCAATTGGCCGGTTTCGCCATCGTCTTCGGGCAGGACCACCCGCAGTAAAGTGCGGTTCTTTGGGTCCATGGTGGTTTCCTTCAATTGTTTGGGCGGCATTTCGCCCAGACCCTTGAAGCGGGAGATTTCCACCTTGGTACGGCCCTGGAACTCCGCTTGCAGCAATTCCTCGCGGTGCGCCTCGTCACGGGCATATAGGGTCTTGCCGCTCTGGCTGATCCGGTACAAAGGCGGCAGGGCTAGATAAAGATGCCCCTGGCGGACTAGATCGGGTAGTTCGCGGAAGAAAAATGTCATCAACAACGAGGCGATATGGGCGCCATCCACGTCCGCATCCGTCATGATGATGACCCGGTCATAGCGAAGATCATCCTCACGGTAGCGCAGCCTGGTGCCGCAGCCCAGGGCCTGCAACAGATCGCTCAATTCTTGATTGGCCTTCAGCTTTTCCGCGCTGGCCGAGGCGACGTTCAGGATTTTGCCCCGCAAGGGCAGAATGGCCTGATTGGTGCGGTTGCGGGCCTGTTTCGCGGAACCGCCGGCACTGTCGCCCTCGACAATGAAGATCTCGCTGCCTTGCGCCGAATTTTGCGAACAATCCGATAGCTTGCCCGGTAGCCGGACCCGGCGTGAAGCGGTCTTGCGCTTGATATCGCGCTCGTCCCGGCGGCGGCGGCGTTCGTCGGCCCGCTCAATTCCCCAGGCCAGAAGCCGGTTGGCGTTTTCCGGATCGCCCGATAGCCAATGGTCGAAATGGTCGCGGACAATCGTCTCAACCCAACGGGTCGCCTCGGGGCTGGAAAGCTTTTCCTTGGTTTGGCCGCTGAACTGCGGTTCGGGAATAAAGACTGACAGCATGGCTGCCGACGGCCCCAGAATATCGTCGCCGGTCAGCTGCGAGGCCTTGCGCACGCCAACCATCTCGCCATAGGCCTTCAGGCCCTTGGTCAGGGCCGTGCGCAGGCCGGCTTCATGGCTGCCTCCCTCCGTGGTTGGCACCGTATTGCAATAGGAATGGAGAAAACCATCGCTTTCCACCGGCCAATGCATGGCCCATTCAACCTCGCCCTTGGCCTCGGTCAGATCGGCGCGGCCGCTGAACGGCTGCGGCGTAACCGTGGGGCCGTCGCCCAGGGAGGCAGCCAGAAAATCAGCCAGGCCGTTGGGGAAATGCAGCACCTCTTCGCTTGGTGTCTGATCCTTGCCCGTGATCAGGCTTTCCGCGCAGCGCCAGTGGATTCTCACGCCACGAAAAAGATAGGCCTTGGAACGCGCCATGCGGTACAGGCGGCTGGGTAGAAAGTGCGCACTGGCGCCGAATATTTCCGGATCTGGATGGCAGGCAATCGTGGTGCCGCGCCGGTTGGCGACCTTGCCCATATCCTGCAGTTTCGTTTTCGCTTCACCCCGGCTGTATTCCTGACGCCAAAGCTGGCGGTCGCGGGCGACTTCCACCACCAGGGAGTCCGACAATGCGTTGACCACCGAGATGCCAACACCGTGCAGGCCGCCCGCGTTCTGATAGACCTTGTCGGAAAATTTGCCACCCGAATGCAGGGTCGTAAGAATGACCTCCAACGCAGATTTTGGTTTGTACTTTGGATGCGGATCGGTGGGAATGCCCCGACCGTTGTCGACCACACTCAGAATACCCTCGGCGCTCAGCGCCACCTCGATCCGGTCGGCATGGCCGGCTACGGCCTCGTCCATGGCATTGTCCAGAACCTCCGCCGCCAGATGATGCAGGGCGCGTTCGTCGGTACCACCGATATACATGCCGGGACGGCGGCGCACCGGCTCCAAGCCCTCCAGAACCTCGATATCCTTGGCGGTATAGGTGTTCGCCTTGTTGCCGCGGGAGGCGGATTTGCCGCTCTTCTCTGGCTTACCGGCAAAATTTAACTTACCAGATTGTGTGAACAGGTCGTTCATGGCACTCGATCTATCGCCCCAAATAAAATACGCGCGTCCGGCTGACCGAACGAATCAATACAAAGGATATATAGTCACGCCGGCATTACCAAACTATGTGCGGGCCGGGTGGTTAATTTCTCAACCGCCAGAAAAACGAAACCCGGCTATAGGATCTGGCTGCCGGGGCAGGGACGGGGCCACTTGCCGCAACGCCGACCGTATGCCGGGTTTGATAAACGCAATATATTCACGGTTTGTTCTTTTGTCAAGAACAATGACCCGGCAGGTACGCAAAGGAGAGCTTGACATCAAGGCCCTGAATTAGAGAACGGTATCGGGGGCAGAGCAGAAATGATCTGCTTGCCTTCCGACGCTCAAGATATGCCACTTTCAGACAGCTGCCGTCGGGCTTTCACACATAGATTCCGAGAACACCTTCGGGTAGACTTCCCCCATGTCGGAGGGAGAGTTCTTTCGTGGAAAGCAAGTAACGAAAATTGGCTGCGATTGTCGCTGCCGATATTGTTGATTATTCGCGCCTTGTCGCAATCGATGAGAAGGATCCGTTGCAGGCCATACGATGGTTGAGGGCATAGCGGACACTTGCGCGGGCCGGACAGCTCAAGTCAGAGTTTATAATTCACCCAGGCAAATATGTCTCGACCCAGCATTTGGCGCGTTATAGCCTTCAGGGAGGCCTGGGAAACGGTAGATATAAGAGAGTAACGAGAATGCCCAGCAATGCAGGCGACGGCCATCTTTTCACCTTCGTCGTCATTGCCGATACCCATGTTACCGAGGAAGAAGCCTCGGCTATCGGTGGCTATGATGTGGACACGGTAAAGCTGGGGGCGGCGCGATCTGCCTATGTGGTCGGTGAGCTTAATCGACTGGCGCCCGATTTCGTGGTTCATCTTGGCGACATCACCCATCCCGAACCGGGCACGCCGGCCTACGAGGATTCGGCAGAACGTTTTCACTCGGTCTATGAAGGGCTCGAATGCCCGCTTTATCTGGTGGCCGGCAATCACGATATCGGTGAGAAGGCTTTTGCTGGCGAGCCCCTTCCTCTTCAGCAACAGCAGCGTACCGTCAACGATGACATGATCGCTGAGTACGAGCGGCAGTTTCAGGCCCAGTACCATTCCTTTGAACACCGGGACTGCTTGTTCGTGATCATAAACGGCATGATCGTCAACTCGGGCCTGGATTGCGAAGCGCAACAGCGCCAGTGGCTGGAAGCGCTGCTCGCGGAAAACCAGGGCCGGCGCGTCTTCATGTTTTCCCATTACCCGCCCTACCTGTCCCGCCCAGACGAGATAGGCCACTATGATGCCACGGACGAGCCGGGCCGGTCATGGCTGCTGGGGGTATTGGAGCGCCACAAGGTCGAAGCTTTTTACGCCGGACATGTGCATAACTTTTTCTTCAACCGCCATGTCGCGACCAGTTGTTACGTGCTGCCGTCGGTCTGTTTCCTGCGTCATGATTACCATGAGCTGTTTCGCGCCGCACCGGGAATGAAACAGGGGCGGCACGACGGCGCCAAACTTGGCTATGCCGTTGTCCAGGTCCAGAACGAGGGACACCTTAATCACATCATCCGCACCCATGGCCGCACCTCGGATTATAAGGATGATCGGGCCGGGGAGATTGATCCTCTGCCGCTGGTTCACGGTCTAGCACGGGATCGAGCCGCTATCGGCCTCGATCTGCGCCAACCTTGGTGCGACAGTGCCAACATACCCACACCCTGGGGGCTAGATGTCTTCAGACGCAAGCGGATCCGCAACGACTATCCGCTGTTGGCCTTATGGGAGATGGGGGTGCGCGACCTGCGGGTGCCGCTCGACGATCTGGCCGATGCGGAGACGCGGGACCGCATGAGTGAGCTGGCTGCGCTTGGCCACCGCTTCACCGCTTATACCTACGGTCTACCCAAGGGTGCAGCGCGGCAGGCCCTAAACGATTATGGCCAAATCCTGACCGCCTGGGAAGTTATCGCGCCAACCACCAGTGCGCCTGAATTGCTTGGTGACATCGCTGCCCTAAAGGGCAGAACGCCAGTTTTCTTCAACGCGTATCGGGCGGGTGCGAAGACCTTCAGTGCCAGTCATGGCCTGGCCGCCGACGAGCGCGGCACGGTTGAAGCGCTGCTCGCCCTGGACGGGGCGAGGCAAGCCATCGACGGGCTGATCTTTGGCATTCATTGGCGGGAAGCGCCGCTGCCAGCCATGATGGCGGCTCGTGACAGTGTCGCCGGGCTGGGGGTCATGGCGGCGGTCCATGTGCAGTTCGCTTACCGCAGGCCGCGGGAACAGGATGAAGCCGAACATTACGATGCCAACCGTACCGCGGAGGCCGTGGCCGGTGCCCTGGCCTACGATGAACTCGCCGTCTTTCTCGATAACTTCACCGGTATTGATCGTGGCTACTATTTCAGCGGCGGCTTGGTTGACCGGCTTTACAATCCAGCTGTAGGAGCACACATCGTCCGCCATATGCACGCCGCTTTGCCGGCTGGATGTCAAATTGGTACGGTAATTGAAGACGCAGATGACCGGGTGATCGAGCTGCATACGCCCGAAGGTGCGTTGCTGTTGCCTGCAACTGACATCGGCCCGGCCATGCCGCCATCCGCGCCATCGCGCGCACAAGGGCTCTGGATCGATCTGGCCAGTGGAAAAATGGCGCCCGAGCAGCTTGTCGGCCCCACTCTGGTGATTCCTGAAACGCGCTAGATTTCGGAGAGGAAATCCAGGGCTGTCTGAACGCCTCCCTTGTTGTGCGGAATCCAGGCGGCTGCCAGGCCCATTTCAACCCCACACAGGGTTCCGGCCAGCATCAAATCGTTGAAATCGCCCAAGTGGCCGATACGGAATGCCTTGCCCGCCAGGCGGCCCAGGCCGTTGCCCAGAGACATGTTGAAGCGTTGCAGTACCACGCCCCGGAAGGCATCCGCATCATACCCTTCGGGCAATAGAACGGCGGTCAGGCTGTTGGAGCGTTCGCTTTCAATCTGAGCCACTGTCTCCAGGCCCCAGGCGGCGACGGCCCGGCGGGTGGCCTCGGCCAGGCGGGCGTGGCGTTGGAAGACTTGCGGCAAACCTTCCTCGTTCAGGATCGATATGGCTTCTTCCAGGCCGTACAGCAGATTGGTCGCCGGCGTGTAAGGAAAGGCGCCGCCCTTGTTGGCCTCCAGCATGGCGGACCAGTCCCAATACGACCGCGTCATGCCGCCGGTTTCGTGCGCCGCCAGCGCTTTTTCGCCGACTGCGTTGAAGCTTAACCCCGGCGGCAGCATCAGACCCTTTTGAGAGCCGCCGATGGTGACATCGACGCCCCATTCGTCATGGCGGTAATCGATCGAAGCCAGCGACGAGATGGTATCCACCATCAGCAGGGCCGGGTGCCCGGCGGCATCCATTGCCCGGCGCACGGCGGCGATGTCCGAGGCGACGCCGGTGGAGGTTTCGTTATGCACGCAACAGACCGCCTTGATTATGCGGTCCTTGTCATCAGCCAGGGCGGCGGCGATCTCGTCGGCCTTAACCCCATGGCGCCAATCGCCGGGCAGGAACACCACATCCAGGCCTAGGCGATCCGCCAGGGCGCGCCACAGGGTAGCGAACTGTCCGGTCTCGGCCATCAGGACCCGGTCGCCGGTTGAAAGGGTATTGACCAGTGCGGCCTCCCACGCGCCGGTGCCGGAGGCGGGATAGATCACCACCGGGTCTTTGGTCTGAAAGATGCCTCTGACACCATCCAGCACCCGCAGCGCCAGGCTTTCGAAGGCCGGGCCGCGATGATCGATGGTCGGGCTGTCCATGGCACGCAGGATGCGGTCGGGCACATTGGTGGGGCCGGGGATTTGCAGAAAATGGCGGCCTGCCTGATAGGGTTGGTTTCCGGCCATGGGCGAGCCCTCTTGATTTCAATGAATGGTCGGACGGCATCATAGGGGCATTGTCAGTTTTTGCACCCATGTCTGACGTTTCAACGCTAACCTATCAGGAACAGGAGGACGCGATGTTGAAATTGAGTGAGATGGCCATGGCCGGCCGTAAGGTGCGCCAGGATGATTGGGACGAACTGGGCAAACCGACCCAGGGCGCCATTACCGAAGCTATTGACGAAGGCCGGGCTGAGGATGCCAAGGCTTTGAGCAATTATACCATTCCTGAAAGCAAGGCGTTGCACGATACTTTTTGCGATTGGCTGTGGGATCTGTTCACCCAGATCGCGGAACGTCATGGCGAGGAGGAAATGCACCAGATGCTGCGTCTGACCCAGGGAGGTTGGATGATGAAACGCTCCTGGCTTGGTTTCCTGAAGATGCGGGTGGAGGACCGCGTCTATCTGACGGCCGAGATGATGCGGGCCCATCATTGCGGTCCTGATCAGGATGGCACTCTGGATATCGCCGATGAAGGTGACCATTACGCCATTCGCATGGACCCTTGCGGTTCGGGCGGGCGCATGCGGCGGGGCGATCCGGTTGACGGTACGCCGTCGCGCCAGGGCTCGCCGTACAATTTCGGGGCCACGAAAGAGGCCCGTGTCTGGTCGTGGGGACAAGCCGGGGTGCCATACTATTGTGTGCATTGCGTGATGAACGAAGTGCTGCCCATGGAATGGGGTGAGCATCCTTTGTGGGTCACTGACTATGAGGCCGATCCGCAAAAACCCTGCACCTGGAAATTCTACAAACGCGCCGAAGATATTCCGACGGAATACTACACACGGGTGGGCCGGACGAAACCGGCGCCGGGCGAAGGCAAATATTAGACTTAGTTGGCCAATGCCGCCTCGGTCCGTTCGCGCACCCGCCCGGCGGCGAGGTCACGGATCGCGTTGATCATGTCGTCGGGTTGGGAGCCCGCCGGGAACACGCCGGCGACGCCCAGTTTCGTCAACTCGTGATGGTCCCTTGCGGTCAGGACCGAGCCGCCGACGACCACGGGCACTTCCCGGTCTGCGGCTTTTAGCCGTTCCATTAGATCNGGCAGATAGTGAATATACTCCCAAGAATGACACGAGATGCCGATGACATCCACGTCCTCGGCCATGGCTTTTTCGAGCAGCGTCTCGGAGGTATTGAACAGACCGGCATAGGAGACATCCATTTGCGCCTCTTTCAGAAAGCGCATGACCGCGACAGCGCCGTTTTCATGTTGATCGACACCCATAACGCCGATGATGATTTTTGCCTGTGCCATCGTACGCCTCAGATTATCGCTTCTATTTGCCCGAAAGGATCATAGACGCCGCCGCAGCCTTGGCGGAAGGTGCCGGATACCTCGCCGGCGGTCGCACCCGCCTCGAAAGCATCCACGGTCAGGGCCAGAAGGTTGCCTGACCCAGTTTTGGAAGCTTCGAGAATGGGCTTGAGACCGGCTTGCAAGTGGCCTTGGTCCCGACTTTCCTTATAGGCCTTGATGCGCTCGATGTGGTCTTTGCAGGGCGGGAACTTGCTGTCGGTCAGATCCCGCAACATAGTGTCTTCCTCCGCCGGCATCTGGTGCACGTTGACGCCCACCACCTGTTCTTCACCTGATGCCACGTTCTGGCTCTGCCGCTCCATGACGCCGTGGAAGATCTCCTTGAAATAGCCCTGATCGACCAGATCCTCGATATCGCCCTTTCTCTCAATATCCTGGACCATGTCCCAGATGCGTTTTTCGATGTCGTCNGTCAAAGCCTCGACGTAATAGGAGCCGCCAAGAGGGTCGGCGACCTTGGTGACGCCGCTTTCCAAGTCGATGATCTGCTGGGTGCGCAGGCTGACCAGGTGGGATTCCCGGCTTGGTGTGCGTAGCGCTTCATCAAAGGCGGAAATTTCGATGGCCTGCACCCCGGCCAAAACCAGGGACAGGGATTGCAACGAGCCACGCACGATATTGTTGACCGGCTGCTGCGCCGTCATGGCCAGGCCGGAGGTATGCGAAGTGATTACTACGGATTGCGAGCGCTCGTCCTTGGCGCCGAATTCATCGCGCATCATGCGGGCGAACAGTCGTCGGGTGGCGCGGATCTTAGCGATTTCCTCGAAGAAATCCATGGAACAGTTGAGCAGAATGGCGATGCGCGGGGCAAAGGTATCCACATCAACGCCTCGGCTGATCAACAAGCGCATCAGGTGTCGGATTTCAACAAAGCCCAGGGCCATTTCCTCGACCCCGTTGAGGCCGGATTCACTGAAATAATAGGTGTCTTCGAGGAAGACATGAAAGCGCGGCAGTTTATCGGCGCAATATTCGACGCAATCGGCCGAGAGGCGGCTGCGGAAGTTCACCGGCAGGTGGATGCGGTAGCTACAATCTTCCTGATACAGCGGCACCTGGATGGTGGAGCCGCGCAGTTTTTCGGGCGCGGAATTCGTATGTTTCGCCGCATGCACCAGGCCGGCGATGGTAAAAACCGCCGGAATGGAGGAGGAGACCGATGTCTCCGTAATGGGGATGCCGTCCAGCAATTCCAGATAGTCCTGTTTGCAACAGGCCGAAACCCCCTGGGTGCCCGCCGTTGGTACCGAGAGCGGATGATCCGGGTCCATCATGCTCATGGTCGGGGCATCGCCGATAATATCGACGCCAGTTTGGCCGATCTCCAGCAGATAGCGCATCAGCTCGTTGGATTCCGTCGGGCTGCCTTCGCCGGACAGCTCACGTTGGATCCAACTACCGCCCGACCGCGTGCGGGCATAGCGTCCCCGCGTGTAGGGATAGGTACCGGGCGCGCCCAGGTCGCCATTATCACTGCCTTCCGCTTCATAAAAGGCCTTTAGCGGTATACCGGAACGCGTCTTGGCATTCTTCGTCATGGCGGAGACCCCATATACATGGTCGTTGAGGCTGATGGTCGTTTGCTTCACTATACAATAAACCGGGCGCTTGCTAGCAATAGCATCCTGGAATACTTGGCGCCTGAATGTCCGGAGACTGTTGATGAGTGAGATTTCCCTTTCCCGCGTACTGGCCTATTGGGCCGACAGGGACCCAGACGCACCGATGCTGACCTATGAAGGCACCACCTTGAGCCGGGCTGATCTGGAGGCGCGGAGCAATCGGCTAGCGCGGGCATATCAGGGTCTTGGTGTGAAGGCGGATGATTTCGTCACCATCGCGCTGCCCAACGGCATCGAATTCATCGAAGCCGCGTTCGCTGTTTGGAAGCTGGGCGCGATACCGCAGCCGGTATCATATCGCCTGCCCGACACCGAGCGCAGCGCCATAATCGAATTGGCGGGCCCAAGTCTGGTGGTGGGCGCACCCAGCGATGCCCATCCTGGCACCACCTGCCTGCCGGTGGATTACAGCCCCGATCCAAACTTGTCCGATGCGCCGTTGCCGGAAGTGACTTGCGCCTATTGGAAGGCGATGACGTCCGGTGGCTCCACCGGCAGGCCGAAGTTGATCGTCTCGAAAGACCCCGCCAGCGTCGATCCGTTGGAGGTGAAAATCGGTATCGCGCCCGAGAAAACAATGCTAGCTCCCGGCCCGCTGTATCACAACGGGCCGTTTCTCTTCGGCATGATCGCCTTGCAGAGAGGGCATCATCTGATTATCACTGCGCGTTTCGATGCTACGCAAACGTTGGAATTGATCCAACAATACAAGGTTCAGGTCCTCTACCTGGTGCCGACGATGATGCAGCGCATGTGGAACCTGCCCGAGGAACAGCGGGATTCTTATGACATTGGCTCGCTTGAAATGGCCTGGCATTTGGCCGCGCCCTGTCCCCCCTGGTTGAAGGACGTCTTCATCGATTGGTTTGGCGGCGATGTGCTGATGGAGCTGTATGGCGGTACCGAGGCCACGGGCTTCACCGTGCTGTCGGGTACTGAATGGCTGTCCCATTGTGGTTCGGTCGGCAGGATCCAGGAAGGATTTCAAATCAAGATTATCGACGATGACGGCAAGATTCTGCCCCCTGGTGAAGTTGGCGAGGTCTTCTTGCTGCCCGATGAAGGCCAGGGTTCCAGCTACTTTTATATCGGAGACGAGGCCAAGGCGACGAAGGACGGCTGGGAATCCTTGGGCGACATGGGCTATCTGGACGCCGACGGCTATCTCTATCTGACGGACCGACGCAGCGATATGATCCTATCGGGTGGCGCTAACATCTACCCGGCGGAAGTGGAGGCGGCGATTGATCTCTATCCCGGCGTACGGTCGTCCGCCGTGATTGGCCTGCCCGACGAGGACATGGGCAATCTGGTGCATGCTATTGTCGATGCGCCTGATCGGGATTTGGATACCGAGGCTCTGTTGGTCCATCTGAATCAGCAATTGGTGCGCTATAAAGTACCCAGGACCATTGAGTTCGTTGACGAACCGTTGCGTGATGATGCCGGCAAGGTGCGCCGCCGCGCCCTGCGTGACGAGCGCATCGGATAAGGATTGAGAGAGCAATGCGGATTTGTATCTATGGTGCCGGCGCCATCGGGGGCTATATGGGGGCCTGTCTGGCGCGGGCGGGCTACGAGGTCTCCCTGGTTGCCCGCGGACCCCACATGGCGGCGATCCAGGCCAATGGCTTGACCCTCAGGATGGCAGGGGAAAGTTTTACCCAGGCCATTCGCTGCACCGACAACCCCGGCGAACTGGGGCCACAGGACTACGTTATCGTGACCCTGAAGGCTCATTCTGTGCCGGCGGTGGTAGATCAACTGCCTAAGCTATTTCATGACGACACGGCGGTCGTGATGGCGGTGAACGGCGTGCCGTGGTGGTATTTTTACGGCCTGGACGGTCCGCATCGNGATCAAACCATGGAAAGTGTTGATCCCGGTGGCCGGCAATGGACCTTGATCGAGCCGCGCCGTGCTATTGGCTGTGTCGTTTATCCCGCTTGTGAAGTGGCTGAACCCGGCGTGATCGAACATATCGATGGTGACCGTTTTAGCATTGGTGAGCCTAGCGGCGAGAAAAGTGGGCGCTTGACGGCCTTGGCGGAAGCCTTGCGCAAGGCCGGTCTGAAGGCGCCGATCCGGCCGCGCATCCGCGATGAAATCTGGGTTAAGCTGTGGGGTAATTTATGTTTCAATCCGATTTCTGCCCTGACTGGTGCGACGCTGGAGCAGATCTGCGCAGATCTCGATACCCGTGCTCTAGCCCGCGCCATGATGGTGGAGGCACAGGCCATTGGCGAACGCCTGGGCGTGCGCTTTCCTGTCGATGTGGACCGGCGCATCGCTGGCGCGGCGGCGGTGGGCGCGCATAAGACATCGATGCTGCAGGATTTGGAGCGGGGCCGGGCCATGGAGATCGATGCCCTGGTTGGTGCGGTGGTCGAATTGGGGCGCCTGACGGAGATGCCGACGCCAAACATTGACACGGTGCTGGCCCTGGTGCGGCAAAGAGGCAGAATTTCTTCTTGTTATCAATAATTTGTCAATAATTTGTCAATAATTTGCTGTAAGGTTGATAGCCTAGTGAAACTAACTGCTATCGCAAGAGGGCGCGTTCCGTGGCGAATATTGCGAAGGCTCTGTGCCATGTAGTATTGCGTGAACACAGTCCGAACAGGGAGTTTGCCGTCTTGAATACCGAACTGTTTACCGAGAATTTCAAGGTCACGCCCTATTGGTGGGAGGCCGCCGCGCCACGAAAGATCAATGACCCGTTGCCGGAGACAGCGGACGTGGTGATTGTGGGTGGTGGCTTTGCCGGTCTGTCCACGGCGTTGGAACTGGCCCGCAACGGCACCAAGGCGGTGGTCTTGGAGGCCGAGGAATTCGGCCATGGCGCTTCTTCCCGCAATGGCGGCGGAGTTAGTGGCTCAAACGTGGGCAAGGGCCCGACGGCCGGCTCGATCTCGCCGGTGGAGCGCGCCTTGGGCAAGGAGCGCATGCACGAATTGCTGCTGGGTGGGGCCGAGGCCATGAGCAACCTGGAAGCCATGATCGGGCGGGAGGCCCTGGAATGTCACTATGTCCGATGCGGCCGCTTCGTTGGCGCCTATACGCCGGCCCATTACGACTCCATGGCGGAGAAGGTAGCACACCTGAATTCGTCCGGTGATTTTGGCGCCGCCCTGTTGCCGCGCTCCGAACAACGCCGGGAAATCGCCACGGATTTCTATTTTGGCGGCATGACCGTCGCAGGGTCGGGCAGCGTGCATCCGGCCATGTTGCAAATGGCCCTGCTGGACCGCTGTATCGAACAGGGCGTCATCTTGTGCGCCAATACCACCATGCAGGCGATCTCTCCTGACGGGATCAATGGTGAGGGTGGGCATCTGGTGGCTACTTCCGCCGGCATCATCAAGGCGCGGGAAGTAGTGGTTGGCACCAACGGATATACAGGCAAGGCCACCGGCTGGTTGCGCCGCCGTCTGATCCCCGCCGCCTCTTACATGATAGCCACCGAAGAGCGGGATGCAGACGAGATCCGGGCCCTGGTCCCGAACAACTGCACCTTGGCCGATTCCAAACGTGTCTTGAACTATTACCGCTTGGCACCGGGGGGCAGGCGGGTTCTGTTCGGTGGCCGGGCGCGTCTGGCCCTGGGCGATCCCCGCGAATGCGCGCCTATCTTGCACCGCCAAATGTTGGATGTCTGGCCGCAATTGGAAGGCATCAAAGTCACCCATTGCTGGACCGGGGGTATTGCGTTCACCTTTGATTTTCTGCCGCACATGGGGNGGCACAATGGGGTCCACTACATGGCGGGTTGTAACGGCGCGGGCGTCGCCATGATGACTTATCTAGGCACCCAAACGGCATTGAAGATCCTGGACAAGGCGAACCGGCCCTGTGCCTTTGACGAGCTGCCTTTCCATAGCCGGCCCGGCTACACCGGGCACGCATGGTTCCTGCCCATCGTCTCGGGCTATTACGCCCTGCGTGACCGCATGGATCGGGCCCGGGCTGCCTGAATTTTTTTCGCTCACGCCAATGTGCTAAAGCACATCGCTTCGCAAGTTTTACGGGGTAGCTTAGTCGATTTGAAAATTCGATTCGGCTATTCGGCTGCGGCGGCCTTGCCGGCCCTTTGTCCGAAGGTATCGCCCGACGTATCAAGCGCCGGCCAATAGTCCATGCGGCCATGGGCGTATGGCAAAAAATCGGCCGCGGGAATGGTGCCAATGGCGCGGGCGCGGGCATTCAGGTCGCCTTCGATATAGCTTGCCGCGACCACCTCCTGTATCGGAATTTCGTGCAGCGGATCATGCACCGTGCCGGCCAGGATCAAGGTGCCCTGGGCCGTGCGGTTTAGGCGTAAATCATTGTCGAATTCCGCGATGGTCAAAACCGCATCCGCCTCCAGGCCATGGCCATCCACGGACGGTTGCGCCTTGATATTGAAGGTGGCGCCCTGGTTCCGCGCGGGCCCAGTGTCCTCGCCCAGACCAAGCGACAGATCCATCAAGCGTACGCCCATACGGTCCACGGTGCCGTGCAACTGATTGCCGGTTATCTTCAGTTCGATAACGGCTTGCTTTTTCGGCTCGCCAAACAGATCCCGGCCAAAGACGATGGCGTGATCGGTGCTCATGAACATGGTCAGTACGTATGCCGCTTCCACCGCGCCATACCGCGCCGGCATGGAAATGGTTGCCCCGGAAAAGTCACCGACGCAGTTGGAGCCGAACTCGCCAATCGTTACCGCGACCATGGGTTGCGCGCCCGGGGCCAGCCCCGGCGGCAGGACCTGTTCGACAAATTCCGGCGTGGTTAGAAAACTCAGATGCGCCCGTCGCGCGCCGGTGAAGCGCGGCGTTGCTAAAACTTTTTCGATGGCGGCGATTTCCTCGGCGGTTTTGACGAATGCCATGATGCCCCTCCCTGTTCCAAGCCATGTTTGATTGTGGACGGCCCCGCGTCAAGTCATGAGGTAGTTTGATGCCAGGCGGCATGTACTCACCGTAGTAATGTTTAGAAAATTCTTAAATGTAAACCTCTATAAAGTCTGGAAAATCCATATGTTAATGGAACTTGATAAGTGGAGAGTGCTGTCATGGCCTTGATCGTGGTCAGCACGCTGGGGCTGTCGCCGAAGGTGCCGGTGCGGATATCCATCGCCCCGCTGCGCAAAATGTAGGCTGTGTCCGCAACATCGTTTTCGTCGAATATCTTCTGGTTGGCCTCGTAGCCTTTTTTGGAAATGGGTATTTTCAGGCTTTTCAAGCTTGGGTGCGCGCTGTTCATCATCATTCAGCGAAGCTCGTAAAATTTCGTCCGCGATCTTTTCGCCCGTGCTTTTTCCGTTGCCCATCATTCAAAGCCTTTCTCACCCGGCGCAGGATCAAATAGGGAGCGCGGGCAGGCTAGACTGATAATATGCAATGATGAAATTGTGGTTAACGTGTCTTAACGAACGTTTAGGAATCCAACCGCATCGTAAACCTCGCGTAGGACCGGGCGGGCCAGGGCTTCGGCCCGTTCGGCACCATTCCTTAGAACCCCATCCACATGCTCGGGGTCGGCCATCAGGCGCCGCATCTCGGAACCCACGGGGCCAAGCTTCTCCACCGCCACATCCGTCAGGGCCTTCTTGAAATCTGCGAATTGCTTGCCGCCGTATTCCGCCAATACATCTTCTGGCGTGATATCGGCCAGGGCGGCGTAAATGGTGATCAGGTTAGCGGCCTCGGGCCGGCCTTCGAAACCTTCGACGCTTTCGGGCAGGGGTTGGGGATCGGTCTTGGCCTTGCGGATTTTCTGAGCGATCTCGTCCGGGCCGTCGGTCATGGTGATGCGGGAATAATCCGATGGATCGGATTTGGACATTTTCTTGGCGCCATCGCGCAGGCTCATCACGCGGGTGGCTTCGCCAAAGATCAATGGCTCGACAATGGGAAAGACCTCTTTGCCGAAATCGTTGTTGAACTTTTGTGCCACGTCCCGGGTCAATTCCAAGTGCTGTTTCTGATCCTCGCCCACGGGCACATGCGTGGCCTTGTAGACCAAGATGTCTGCGGCCATGAGCACGGGGTAAACGTAGAGGCCGGCGGAGGCGTTCTCCCGGTGCTTGCCGGCCTTTTCCTTGAATTGTGTCATCCGGTTCAACCAGCCCAGGCGCGCCACGCAATTGAAAATCCAGGCCAGTTCGGCATGCGCCGGCACCTGGCTCTGATTAAAGATGATATGGCGCGCTGGATCGATCCCGGCGGCCAGAAAGGTGGAGGTGACTTCACGGGTGTTGGCCAGTAGCTCGCCTGGGTCCTGCCAGACCGTGATGGCGTGCATGTCGACGACGCAGTAGATGCACTCATAATCGTCCTGCAGGCGCGCGAAATTACGGATAGCGCCCAGGTAGTTGCCCAAATGCAGGTTACCCGTGGGCTGCACCCCGGAAAAAATTCGCTTCATGGTTTTCTGACCCTAAAAGATGGATGGCAGGTTATTGCCCAGCTGAGCGTGAGGGTCAACCGCCGCTTTGTCAAAGGCCGTGACTGTCCTTGCCGACATCGCCGCTTTGGCCAAAAAGATCGCGAAACGGCTGCCAGTACATGCCCTTGACGCTGTGATAAAGGCCTTCGGTACCGTCACCCAGGCCCATGGCGAAATGTTCGTGTTCCCTTGGCACATACAAAGTGCCGAACAAACGGTCCCAAAAGGCAAGGCCAAAGCCGATGTTTTGGCCCCAGTGGCGTTCTTCGACGCTGTGATGGATCTGATGCTGGGCCGGCGAGATAAAGATTTGGTTTAGAACCGGTCCAAAGCTAAGCCAAACATGGCTGTGACGCAGGTTGCCGATCAAGTTGTAGATGAAAATCAACGCGTGCAGGCCAAAGAACAGATAGAAGCCCGCTGCTCCCCCAGACCAGTAGTTGAAGGCGCCGTTGACCAGGCCGGTGGCGAAAGCGGGGAAAGACGACATCAGGATTAAATCCACCGGATGCACCCGATAAGCAGTGAACGGGGTTAGGACTTCAGCCGAATGATGCACCTTGTGAAAATGCCACAGCACGTCAAAGCGGTGCTGGACGTAATGCGCCATATAGCGGCCAAAATCGTAAGCCAGGAAAAACACTACCGTGTAGAGCAGTGTTGTACCTGTGCCGGTGCCTTGTTTAGAGCTGGCGCCAAGCAGCGCGGCTAGCCCGCTTTCTGCCAACGTGCCCACCCAGGCGCCCGATAGAATCAATGGTGCGAAGATGGCGGGAAACAGCACGCCGTTGATGTAATAGAATTTGTAGTCGGCCTTGGCCGAGACATGGCCCCAGATTTCACGGCTGAAATAACGCCCGAAAAAGTTGGTTGCGCCGTCTTCGCGGTTGCGCAGAAAGACCACCATGGCCAGAACCAAGGCCGCCGCCAGAAACGGCCAGTATAAAAAGGAATCATGCTGGTTGAAGGCGAACAGTGGTTTGATCAGTGCCGATACGACGTCAAAGACCAGGCGCGGTAAACCCTCCAACTGATCTGGATCAGGCATTGTTCTTCCCAACGGCGTTACTCGCCAGAAGGGAGGCGATCTCGTCCGCGCCATAGCCGGCCTCGGCTAGGATAGTGTTGGTGTGCTGGCCGATATGGGCGCATTCGGTCAATTCGTCGGCGCTGTCGATCTTGGGCATGCCTGGAATATTGACGATGGGTATGCGGCCCATCTCGGGATGTTCGACCCAGGCGACGCCATTCACCGCCGCCACATGCTCGTCCTTGAGATAGTCGCCATAATCGGAGATGGCTGAATTCATGACTTCCGCCTCGGTCAGTAGATCACACCATTCGGCGGTGGTTTTCTTCAGAAACTCGGCCCGGATCATGGGCATCAATTCGGCCTCGCGTTCCACCCGCTTGTCCCTGGTATTGAAGCGCGGGTCGTCGATCAATTCCTCCAGGCCCAAGACCTCACACAACGAGACATAGTGGCGGTCGCGCATGGCGGTGATGTTGATATGGCTATCGGCTGTCTTCATGGTACCGACTGGAACGTACAGAACCTGGGGTGCGCCCTCCTCGATGAAGTATTCCAACACCTTGGCACCCTGGAAGGCGGCGGCGGATTGCATCAGGGAGCAATCAATATAGGCGCCTTCGCCAAAACGCATGCGTCCGATCAGGGCCGAGGATATGGCCTGGTAGGCATACAGGCCGGTCATCACGTCGACGGCGATCATGCCGATCCGTTGCGGCGTGCCTTCGGCATCGCGGTTGATCGACATCCAGCCGGAAAAGGCCTGGATCACCGAATCCGTGACTGGCTGATCGCTATAGGGCCCTTCCTGGCCAAAACCGGTAACGGAAAGATAGATCACATCCTCCCGCTTCACCTTTATATCCTCGTAGCCCAAGCCAAAGCGCGCCATCACGCCGGGGCGGAAGCTTTCCACCACGATATCCGCCTCCGCCGCCAGTTTCTGAGCCACCGCACGGCCATCTTCGGACTTCAGATCCAGGGCGATGGAGCGTTTGCCCCGGTTGAAGGTCACCGCATGGGCGCATAGATCGCCATACATCTTGCCCAGCGAGCGGCCCCAATCACCGTCCAAGGGTTCCACCTTGGTGACATCGGCGCCATGTTGGGCCAGCAACATGGTGGCATGGGGTCCCGCCACGCCTTGGGTTGCATCGAATACCTTGATGCCAGAAAGCGGTTTACGGTCGGTCATTTCATCATCCGTTAAAATGCTTCAGGGTTTAATTATCCATAGCGGTCTAGCGCCGTCGTGCCAATAGGGCCTTGATCTCGTCCCATCGCACGGCACGCAGGATCACGGCGGCCAGGGCATAGCTGAGCATGCCTGCCACCACCAGAGCAGCCAGGGCTGGAATGCGTTGCATTTCGCCGCCCACAAGGAACGGCGCCGCCAAAAGATCCTTCAGCCACCATAGAACTAGCGCCATGATCAGGGCCGCGCTCAGGGCCCGCCCCAGACGCTGTATCAACCGTGTGTCGGGAACCAGATCGCCCCGACGGTACAGGATCCAGGATAAAAGGCCCACATTTAGCCAGGCCGCGATGGCGGTGGCCAGCGCTAGGCCGGCGTGGGCCAGAAACTGCATCAGGATCAGGTTCCCGATCACGTTGACCAGCATGGCCGCGATACCGACCAGAACCGGTGTGCGGGTGTCGCGGCGGGCGAAAAAGGCCGGCCCCAGCACCTTGACCAGAACATAGGCTGGCAGTCCCACGGCATAGGCGGTCAAGGCAAAGGCCGTGGCGCGGGCGGCAGCTGCGTCGAACTGGCCGCGCTGAAACAGGGTCAAGATCAACTCGTCCGCCGTCAAGAAGAACGCGAACATCGCCGGCAGGGCCAGAAACAGCGTCAATTCAATAGCCCTGTTCAGTGCCTGAAGCGCGCCGGGTTGGTCGTTTTGCGCCACTAGGCGGGACAGCAGGGGCAGGATGGCCGTGCCTACCGCCACGCCGACCACGCCGATGGGTAGTTGGTTCAGGCGGTCGGCATAAAACAGGAATGAGACCGAGCCCTTGGGCAGCAACGATGCCAGGATAATATCAATCACCAGGTTGATCTGCACCACGCCGGCGCCAAGTGCCGCCGGCAGCATCAGATGCAACAACTCGCGTATCTTGGGTGTCAGACGTGGGCGCGGCAGGCGCAGGTTCATGCCGGCCCGCTGGCAAGCCACGGATAGCCAGACGAGTTGCACCACTCCCGCCACGGCGACGCCCCAGGCCAGGGCATGCCCCGGACTGGGCAGGTGGGGGGAGAGCAGGGTGATGGCCGCGATCAGGCAGATATTCAACAACACTGGCGTTGCGGCCACGGCGGCGAAACGCTGCAGAGAATTCAGCACGCCGCCCATGAGCGAGACCAGCGAGATGAACAGCAGATAGGGGAAGGTGATGCGGGTGAAGGCTACGGCCAGATCAAAACGTTCGGGATCGTCCACGAAGCCCGGCGCCAATACTTGCATTAGCCACGGCATGGTGAGCTGTGCCAGGGTGACGAAGAGAAACAAGGTTAGTAACAGGAAACTCAATGCCTGCTCGGCGAAGGCCTGGGCCCGCGCGGGCCCATGGTTCGTCAATAAACCCGAAAAAAGCGGCACGAAACCCGCGTTGAAGGCGCCCTCGGCGAATAGGCGGCGGAAAAAATTCGGCAGCTTGAAGGCGACGAAAAAAGCATCCGCCACGAGCCCCGTGCCCAGGATGCCCGCGATCAGGATGTCGCGTGCAAAGCCAAGTATGCGGCTCACCATGGTGTAGCCGCCCACGGTGGCGAAGGCGCGAAACAAATTCATCGCAAATGCATAGCGGAATTATGGGGCTAGAAAAAGACACTTGGCGGTCAGAGGAGGTTTTCCGAACCGGCACTTAATCTATTCATATTGTGTCATGAGAGGGCAATTTAGAGAAATAATACATTGCATAATATAATTTCCATAATGAACTGATCAAAAGACATCTCCGTACTTACGGGAAAAAATAGAAATGAATAAAAGCTGTAAATATACAAAAATACTTTAAATATAATTAGTTATATGGATAATTTAATAGAGTAGTCGAGGCTAATTTCGATCATATGAAAACATCTAAAAAATGATGATCGAAATTATAGCATTTTAATATCTTGGTAATCGCTCGCTACCATAATTGCATACGAGGAACGTTAAACTCTTGTGATGCGTTTGGCTTGCTGCGAAACAGAATACCCAAGCCTCTGGGGGAAATAAATCGCCTTATCAACGATATCGCGGTCATTGCGATTACGTCCGGATTCAGCCCGTTCACCCGTCCGACGACGACTTGGACATAGTCGCGCTTGATCGTGGAGCCGATATGCAGGTTGGAAATCTGGGCGGTGGCAAACCCCGGAACCGCAACGGCGCTTTCCTTTTGCCAGCTTGCTATGTTCGGCAGCGGCATGGCGGCATCACGCATGATCGTGAAAACCAGAAGCGATGAGGCCCAGCCCATGGTCAGGCCGCCGGCTCAGATAAGGCGGTCGATCACGCTCTGGTTGACGAAAAAGACCCTCGAAAGGGTTCCGAACGGGATCAGCAGGGATGACAAGATCAGCCCCATGCCGCCCAGGATTTGCAATTCGCCAGCCACTGGCAGGTCGGGTAGCAGGAGCCAGGCCGGATAAATGTGCAGCAGGAAGATGATCTGAAAGGCACGAATGGCAATACGGTGCTAACCCGCCCGCCTGCGGTGGGTAAAGTCCGAGGTGTCTTGGGCTTAGTCGGTCGCCATTGGTTCAATACAGTTGTGTCTGAATTTCAGAAAGGGTACTCGTCAGGCGGGCTGTTTCAGCCGCGTTTCCGAGGCGCCGGCGCCGCCGTCCATGACCTTTAGGTCGGCGTTTAGGACCACGCCCGGACAATGGATGCCCAGGGGACGTCCGTCAGCATTCAGGCCCTGTTGTTCCTCATAGACCGCCGGTAATGCCGGCCCTCCGGCGCAGGCGAGCCAAAGCCGTAGCAGATGGCGGCTCTTTTCCGGCTCACCCCAATCTTCAAACGCGGTGCGGCTATGCAGGATGCTGTGATTGCTGACGAACTGCATGTCGCCGGGACCGAACGTAATATCAAGGTGGAACTCCGGGTCATCGGCCAGGGCGTCGAGGTAGTCGAACGCCTCTTCCTGTTGTTCGGTGATCCGGGGCACTTCGTCAAACCTTTGCGCCTTGCGGATGCCGCTGCGGACGAAATTGGTGAACAAACGCCCTTCATGGGGATTAAAGACGGGCATGGGAAACCAGGGCTTGCGGCCTTGCGGAATTTCGTCCCGGCGGTCCCGGTATGATGGTTGCATCAGGATACGGGCCAGATCCGGCCGCCGTTCGGCCATGGCATTGTACAAGGCGAGGGAGGAAACAAGGCTGGACAGTCCGCCCGACTTTGACGTCCGGACCGACAACAGCGCTACGATATCGCCGGAATCGCAATGATAGGGCAGCCGGGCGTTGGATTAATAGCCACGCGCGCTGGGCACATTAGGGTCAAAGCCCAGATCCCGGACATGACCCAGGGCATGCCCCTTGGCGTTCTGCGATACGGCAACTCCGACGTGCGCACCCACGGCCCAGAAAGCCCGCGCGGCCTGTTCCAAGGAATAGCGTTCGATAGGGAAACCCGTGATCAACATGAAGCCCTGGCCATGCAAAATAGTCTCGCGCATTTCCGCCAGCCGGGATGCCAAATACGGCAACGGCGCATCAGCCTTGGTGATGTCCACGATCGCCGTTTTTTCCAGTTCCGTGATGGCTCGGTCCAGATCATCGATTTCATCCGGCGTCAGCTCAATCGTCCACCTCTCCGGCGTCCGCGCCAGTTCAGGACCGCTCCAGGCGCCATCGAAACGCGGCAGATCATCAGACATGTAAATTCCCCCAATTATATTTGCCTGCCATTATCCAGGATCGCCCACATTTGGCAATCGCTCAACTTATGCGGCGAGGCGCATTGTTGCGATGAAATATTTCCGTAGCCCCTCGATGGGGCTAGTATTCGCATCCAACGCGATATCCGAACAGTTGAGGTAAGCCCGCCATGGCCAGGTCCAAGAACAGTCCCGCTCTGATCGCCGATCTCGGCGCCATCATCGAGGAGCTTGATAAAAAGGGCCGGCTGGTCCGGGTACGCTCCGAGGTCGATCCCAGGTTTGATCTGGCGGGCATTGCGGCGAAATATGAAGGCAGCCCTAAGGCAGTGTTGTTCGAAAACGTCAAAGGCTACGATCATCCCGTCTTCATGGGGCTTTATTGGTCGCGGGAGCTGTTGGGCCATATATTTTCGCGGGATGTGGACGATCTGCCGCAATATATCTCGGATTGTATCGGCAATTGGCAGGCCAATCCGGCTGACCCGGTGGTGGTCAAAAGCGGACCGGTGCTTGATGTTACCGAGCGCACGGTGAACTTGAAAAAGCTGCCCGTGCCGACTCATGCTCTGAAGGATGCGGGGCCGTATTTCGATGCCGCCGTGGTCATCGCCAAGGATCCCGAAACCGGCGTGCGCAACGCCTCCATCCAGCGCTTTCAGGTGGTCAACAAGAATACCCTGGCGATCAACATTGATGCCGGGCGGCATTTGGAACTGTATCTGGAAAAAGCCGCTAAACTCGGCCAGTCGCTGCCCCTGACTCTCAACGTGGGCGTGGGGCCGGGCCTGCATTTCGCCGGCGCCGCGCCGGCTGAGGCGGCGCCGGCGGACCGGGACGAGCTGGGCATCGCCAGTGAAATTCACGGTGCGCCGTTGGAACTGGTGCGTGGTGTTAAGTCCGACGTCGAGATGGTGGCTAACGCTATGTATGCCCTGGAATGCGAAATCACGCCGGGCGAAACCATCAACGAAGGCCCTTTCGCCGAAGTTACCGGCTATTACGCGCGCAAGGACAAGCGCCCCAAGGTCCGTGTGCTGAAGGTGCATCGGCGCAAAAAACCGATCTTTCATTCCATCCTGTCGGGGGCGGAGGTCTACAATTCCGTCGGCCTGTTGGGTGAAGCCAATGTCCTGAGCCTGCTGCGCAAACAGGTGCCCGGCGTGCGGGATGTCTATTTCACTCACGGTGGCTGCGGCTTTTATCACGCCGTGGTGCAGATCAAACAAGTCCGGGCTGGCTGGGGCAAGCAGGCCATCATGGCCGCCTTCGCCGCCTTCGCGCCCTTGAAAATGGTGACTGTGGTCGATGACGACGTGGATATCCACGATCCATCGGACGTCGAATGGGCCATGATCACCCGGCTGGATGCTGCCACAGGAATCTTGAAGGTCGAAGACGTCTTCGGCCACGGCCTCAATCCGACATTCCCCGATTATCTTGGCACCAAGGTCGGTTTTGACGCCACGCGGCCATTTCCGTTTACGTCGGATTTCGAGCGTGCAACGGTCAAGGCCATCGATCTTTCAAAGCTGGATATAGTTAACCGGTAGACCGGAATTAAGCTAGCGAGGCTTGCCGATGTGCCCGATCATCCAGGCTGGGCCCACGGCCAGAAAACCTACGAGGGAAATAGCCAGGAAGGTATCCTTGAAGGCCAGGGTGCTGGCTTGCGCTAAGACCACTTCGCCGAGATAGTTCAGTGCGCCGGCCTTCTGGATGACTTCCGGCAGACCGGTGCCAGCCAGCAGGTGGCGGATATTGCCCAGCAACTCTACGGTGGTGGCGTTGGCCCAAGTCTGGGTGTCGGTGAAGGCTTCACCATGATACTGGCTGCGTTGCAGGAAAAGCGCCGTCAATAAAGTTATGCCCAGACCGCCGCCAAAATTGCGGAAAAAGGTCCCGACGGATGCCGCGCGCGCCAGCTTGTCCGCCGACACCGCCCGCAACGCCGCCACGCTGAGCGAAGGAATGGCCAGGGAAAGGCCAACCCGGTTGACGGCGGTATAGGCTGCCATGACCCAGAATGTGGTGTTTACATCGACTGCCCGGATCATAAAAAAGCCAATACTAAAAATCAACAAGCCGGAGGCGATGGGGATATGGGCCGGAATGGAGTCCGTGATGCGGCCCGAGAGCGGGAAGAAAATCATCATCACCACGCCCCCCGTGGCCAGCAACAGCCCGGCGCGGGTGGCGCTGTAGTTTTGGATAGTCTGCACGAAAATCGGGATGAAATAACCCGATGCGAACAGCCCCGCACCAAAAACGAAGCCCGCCATCATGGTCAGCGCGAACTGCGGGTTGCGGAACAGGCTCAAATCCAGCAGAGGATAGGGCGCGCGCAGTTCCCACAGAATGAAGACGAGCAAGCCTCCGGCGCTACCCCACAGACGGTAGACCACGGAATCTGCGTCCCAGCCCACCCGTGGGCCATTGGAAATGGCGCTGAAGGCGCTGACGACGATGACCAGGATCAGCGCCAGGCCAATCCAGTCAAAGGGTGGCAGGCGCCGCGCCAGTTTCTTGGTCGGCATGAAGACCAGCCCCATCATCATGGCTGGCAGGCAAAATGGCAGGGGCAGGAAAAATAAATAGCGCCATGAAATACTATCGATGGCGATGCCGCCGACGATCGGGCCAAAGGTGGGCGATAGCACGCTGACTAGGCCCTGAATGCCGATCGCCAGGCCACGCTTCTCTGGCGGAAAGACCGAGAACATGGTGAACATGGCCAAGGGCTGTCCGACGCCATTGGCCGCGCCCTGCAAGACACGCCCAACGATCAGAATATCGATGTTGGGTGCCACCGCGCTCATGAAAGAGCCGACGCCGAATATGGTTAGGATGGCGATAAACGTAATGCGCTGGCCCAGCACCTCGATTAGCCATGAACTGACCAGCATCGAGACAGACATGGTGGCCAGAAAGCCGGTCGCCATCCATTGCGCCTGGTCCAGGCCAACGCCGAAGGCGCCGACAACCGAGGGCACGGCGACATTGACCATGGACGAGGCCAGGCCCATGGCGATGCCCCCCGACATCACGGTCAGGGTCACCAGCCAGACATAGACCGGCCCAAAGCGTTGGCGCAGCGCGGCGCCGTCGGCGGTGGGGGTAGCGCCAACGATGCTCATCACATGTCCTGAAAACCTCTACGGCACATCACTACAAGGCATCGGCGATGGCCTGGGCCAGGGTATTGGTGTCGGCTAGGCCGTCCAGGTCCGGCGTGCGCACCGAGCCATCGGCCAGCACGGCGGCGATGGCGGCTTCGATGGCGCGGGCGCCGTCGCCCTCGCCCAGATGGTCCAGCATCATCGCTCCGGTCCAGATCTGCGCAATCGGATTGGCGATGCCCTTACCCATGATATCGGGTGCGGAACCATGCACCGGTTCGAACATGGAGGGATGCTCGCTTTCGGGATTTAAATTCGCGGCGGGTGCCAGGCCCATGCCGCCGACCACGGCGGCGCCCAGGTCGGAGAGAATATCGCCGAACAGGTTGGAGCCGACGACCACGTCGAACCAGTCGGGATGCTGAACAAAATGCGCCGAGAGAATGTCGATGTGGAACTGATCCGTGATGATGTCGGGGTAGTCCGCCGCCATCAATTCAAAGCGTTCGTCCCAATACGGCATGGTATGGATGATGCCGTTCGATTTGGTGGCCGAGGTCACCCGGCCCTGCTTGCTGCGCTCCGCCGCGCGTTTTGTCGCCAGCTCGAATGCGTGGCGCAGGATACGGTCGACGCCATGACGGGTGAAGACGGCCTCTTGGATCACGGTCTCACGCTCGGTGCCGGCATAGATGCGCCCGCCCATCTGGGAATATTCGCCTTCTGCGTTTTCGCGCACGATGACCATGTCGATATCGCCGGCTCCCCGGCCTGCCAGGGGACTTTCGACGCCCTCGAACAGTTTCAAGGGCCGTACATTAGCGTATTGGTCAAAGGCACGCCGGATCGGGATCAACAGTCCCCACAGTGAGATATGATCCGGTACGCCGGGATAACCAACGGCTCCGAGGAAGATGCCGTCAAAGGCGGCCAGCTGTTCCGGCCCGTCGTCGGGCATCATCGCGCCCACCTTAGAATAACGTTCGCAGCTCCAGTCGAACTCGGTCCATTCAAAGCTAAAGCCTTGTTTTCTCCCCACTTTTTCCAGCACGGTTGCCGCCGCCGGCACTACTTCGTGGCCGATGCCATCACCTGGTATCAACGCGATTCGATAGTTCCGCTTACTCATTGGGAAATTGCTCCATCATTCGAAATTGGCTGTTTGTTCAAATCATACTACGGCAAGGCGACGTTCGTTTCACCTCTCAGGCCGAAAGGCGGGGAGAACCTGGTCCGCGATCATCGCCACGTTGGTGTCGATATAATCATCGGGACAGGCGGAGGAGACCAATATCAGGCTGGCGCCCGCATCAACATATTCCTGCAAACGTGCCTTGTAACGGTTGGGATCGCCAGCCAGGGCGAATTTATACACCAGCTTGGAGAAGTCCTGGGCGTACTGCGTGCTCAGGCGGTCGGCGGCGTATTGCACCGCCAGTTCGTGATCTTCATGGATGGCGGTAAAGATATAAAGGCCAAATGTAAAGTCCGACATATCCCGACCTAGATCTTCGCCATAGCCGCGGATTTTCGTGATGCTCTCGGCCAGCTGTTCGGGCGTATACATATAGGGTAGCCAGCCGTCGGCGTATTTCGCCGCCCGCTGCATGGCGGCCTCCGACCGTCCCGAAACCCAGATTGGCGGGCGCGGTTTCTGGATCGGCAAAGGTTTCAGGCTGAAATTCTCCAACTTGGTAAAACGGCCATCATAGGTCACATCGGTGCCCGACCAGGTGCGGGTGATGACCTCCAGCGCATCGTCGGTGCGGGCGCCGCGCTCGTTCACCGGCACGCCGCAGGCCGCGAACTCATTCGGGAACTCACCGCCCACGCCCACGCCCAGGGAAAAGCGCCCATTCGAGGCCACATCCAGCGCCGCGCCCATCTTGGCCAACAGGGCGGCGGGATACAGCGGCACCAGGGTTATGGCGCTCATCAACTGAATTTTCGTCGTCGCACCCGCTGCCACAGATAAAGAGATCAGGCCGTTCGCGGTATCGCCGTGAAAGCTGACATGCTCGCCGCAGCCCAAGACATCATAGCCCAGGCCTTCTATTTGCCGCGACAGCGCCTCGATATCGTGGGGCGCACGCAGGGTGGTGCCGAATTTGACGGTTTTGGTTTCTGGCATTTCTTTCTCCCGCTCGTTGATGCTCATGATATAGAGCATGTTCAGTCAATTCGATCAGTCTAAGCAGCAGAACGGAAGTAGGACAATGGCACTTCAACTTCGCTCCACCATCAAAACCGGCGGCACCCTTGAAATCGTTCTGGCGGATGTGCCCATGCCCGAACCTGGCGAGAACGAGGTCGTGGTTCAGGTCGAGGCAACGCCGGTCAATCCATCTGACCTTGGCCTGTTGTTCGGTGCCGCCGATATGAGTACGGCAAAAATATCCGGTGCCGCCAACAGCCCCGTGCTTACAGCTGATGTGCCTGAAGCCATGATGCGGGCCATGGCCGGGCGTCTGGATCAATCCCTGCCTGTGGGCAATGAAGGCGCTGGTGTCGTGGTTGCCGCGGGCTCATCTGAGCGTGCCCAGGCCTTGATGGGTAAAATGGTCTCGGTCATCGGCGGGGCGGCCTATGCGCAATATAAGGTTTGCCGCGCCAACCAATGCCTGGAGATGGCGGATGGCGTGACGGCCGCCGAGGCGGCGTCGTGGTTCGTCAATCCCATGACCGCCCAGGGCATGGTGGAAACCATGCGCATGGAAGGCCACAGCGCCCTGGTGCATACGGCAGCCGCCTCCAACCTAGGCCAGATGCTGAACAAGATCTGCCTGGCCGACGGCGTTGATCTGGTCAATATCGTGCGCAAACCAGAGCAGGCAGCGATTCTGAAAGACATGGGCGCCAGGTATATCTGCGATATGTCTTCGGAAAATTTTATGGACGAGTTGATCGATGCCCTGGCCGAGACCGGCGCCACCATTGCCTTTGACGCCATCGGCGGCGGCAAGTTGGCGGGGCATATCCTGACCTGCATGGAAGCGGCCCTGAACCGCACGGCAACGGAATACAGCCGATATGGCTCCACAACGCATAAACAGGTCTATATCTACGGCGGCCTGGACATCGGCCCGACAGTGTTCAACCGTGGTTTCGGCATGATGTGGGGGGTGGGCGGCTGGTTGTTGACACCATTCCTGCAGAAGGCGGGCCGGGAGGTCGACAGCCGCATGCGCCAGCGCGTGGCGGACGAGATTAAGACCACCTTTGCCTCCACCTACACGAGGGAGGTCTCCCTGGCCGATCTGCTGAACCTGGATGCCATCGCCGTCTACAACAAACGGGCCACAGGCGAGAAATTTCTGATTAACCCAACCTTGGACGATTAGACCCTGCTTCATCGCCCGCTTTGACCGTGGCCGGATTTCAGGCATGATTGCTGCGAAAGCCGGAAGGGAGGCGTTATGAAAATCGCGGGCCTGTTGAGCCAGCATGCGGGCCGGACGCCGGATAAGGCGGCGGTCATTTATGGCGATGATGTTCTGAGCTTTGGCGAACTGGACCGGCAAAGCAACCGCATGGCTAACGCCCTTCTGGCCAAAGGGCTGCACCAGGGCGACCGGGTTATTCTTTACGTGGGCAATTCATTGGAGCTCGTCGTTGCCGTGGCGGCCCTGTGGAAGGCAGGCGCTTTGCCGATCCCCATTACCACATGGACCGTGGGCCGGGAGTTGGCTTTTCTGGTCTCGGACTCGAAACCGTTCGCCGTGCTCTATGGACCGGAACAGATCGAAGAGGTGCGGGCTGCCGAACTGCCCGCCGATGTGCTGCACATCATGACCGTACCGTCGGAGCATGCCCTGGACCTGAAGGCATTGATCGAGGCCGGGGACCAGGTCCCGCCGCCGCACCTGCCCCCCCAACCCGATGATGCCATGATTGGCTATACCTCGGGCACGACGGGTCAGCCAAAAGGCTCGATCATGACCCATGCGAATTTAATCACGGCGCAATTGCTAGTCTCCACCTTCTGCCAGCAAGGCGGCGGCGATATTTTCATGATCATGACGCCGATCGCGCACCGGGTCGGCATGGCGCGGCTGGTGACTTGTTTTACCCTTGGCGCTTCCGTCGTGGTGATGCCCCGGTTTGAGGCGGCAGCGGCCATCGCGCTGATCGATAAATATCAAATCTCCATCATCTCTCTGGTGCCCACCGTGGCGCGGTTGCTGCTGGAACATATCGAGGCCACCGCCGCCGCTTGTCCCAGCCTTCGCACCATGACCGCCACCGGCGAGGCCTTTCCCGTCAGCCTGAAGGAACGCCTGGCGGCGGCGCTGCCCAACGTGGGCCTTTGGGTCTTTTACGGCATGACCGAGGGTGGCATCCCGGCGGTACTGCGCCCGGAAGAACAAACCTTGAAACCCACCTCTGTGGGCCGGCCCATGCCAGGCGTGGAAATCCGATTGACGGACGAGGCGGGCGGCCCGGTCGAGACCGGACAGTCGGGCGAGGTGCAACTGCGCAGCGGCGCGCCGGGCCGGGCTATGATCGCGCGGGAATATTTCAATCGGGCGGAAGCCAATGCCGTGGCCTACAAGGACGGCTGGTTCCGCACTGGCGATGTGGGCCGATTTGATGAAGACGGCTATTTATATCTGGTGGACCGGGTCAAGGACATGATCCTCTCGGGCGGCCTGAACGTCTATTCTCGCGAGGTGGAGCAGGCCCTGGAGACGGCGCCGGCGGTGCGCGAGGTCGCCGTGGTCGCCGGCCCGGATGCGGAGTTTGGAGAATGCGTGGTCGCCTATGTGGCCCTGAAACAAGGACAGGCAACCACGGCGGGGGAACTGATCGCCCATTGTCGCGATTATATCTCCGGTTACAAAAAGCCGAAGTATCTTTTCCTGCTCGATGATTTGCCGCGCAACGTCAACGGCAAGGTGGTCAAGGCTACCCTGCGCGAGCGAACTGCGCGGGATATCGCCCTGTCTGGTTAGATCAAGTTACGGCGTGCTCCGGGTATCCAAGGCAACCAGTTCGTGCGGCAGCAGGGGGAATCTTTCGCTTCCTTCACGCGCGGGCAATCAGACCAGCCAGTTTGTCGAGGCTTTCGACGGGCCAGGTCAGATTACGGTCAAATGCCGCCTGAAACGAGGGCACGTCTTCGGGCAGCCTGAACCAGGGCTGCATACTGTCGGTAAAGATGTGCGCGCCCGGCTTGATTTTGGCCGCATCGTCGAATGTGCCGGCGCGGATGATAAGCACCGGATCCGAGCGCATATGATAGATGCACCAGATATAGGTACTGCAATTGGCGCAGAAATGGATGTCGTAGCCGGCACCGCTGTCCGTGGGTAACATCACCGACCGGGTTTCACCCTCGATTTCGAAGTCCTGCCTTGCGACTGTGCTGTGGATCACGAAGGCACTGCCCGTTGTGCGCTGGCAGTCGGTGCAATGGCAGGCGTAAGTGAACAGCGGTGCCTCGTTCAGCCGATAGCGCACCCGCCCGCAGGCGCACCCGCCCGTCAGCGCCGCCATTACTTATTCCACGTCCAGGAAGGTGGTGAATTCCTCGATCGCTAACTTGGAGACCCGGAATTCATTCTCCAGCGCCCCTTCATCCTCGAAGCCCATTGAGATGCCGCAGGCAAGCAGTTCCTCCTTGGGCATTTCGAGATGCTTGCGGACCACGGAATGGAACCAGGTAAAGGCAGCCTGGCCGCAGGTGTGCAAGCCTTCGCCACGGGCCCCGATCAGGATGTTTTCGATGAACATGCCGATGTCGATGTAGGTGCCAGTCGCCAGATCGCGATGAAAGGCAACGAACAGGCCTATGGGGGCATCGAAGAATTCATAATTGCGGTTCATCTGGGCGTTGCGGGCGGCCCGGTCGTCCCGCGCAATGCCCAGCTTGTCGTACAGCCCGAAACCGGTTTCCTGGCGTCGGCTCTTAAACGGCTCGAACCACTTGGTTGGATAGTAGGGAAACTCCGGCTGGTAGTCATCCCGGTTGCCATTGGTGATGGCATCCAGAATATCGGCGGAGATCGCATCTTTTTTCGCGCCGCCGACCACGTACAGCTTCCAGGGCTGGATGTTGTTGCCGCTGGGCGCCATGCCCGCGCCTTCGATGATGCGGCGCAAGCTATCCATGGGCACCGGTTTGGGCAGGAATTTTCGGACCGAGCGGCGGCTCATGATAGCGTCTTGAACTTGCATTTTGGATAGACTCCTAGGTTTGGTGTTTTCGCCGGCTATGCGGCAAAGCCGGCGAGACGTTCGGCAATGATGGTCTCGGCCTCGCTTACGATACGGCTGACTAATTCGGCGCAGGTGGGGATGTCGTTGATCAGGCCGACGACCATGCCGGCAGACCAGACACCATGGTCCACGTCACCGTCCTCGAACACCACTTTTCCGCGCTGACCGGAAAGAAATGGCGCCAAATCCTCGATCTTTAAATCGGTGCCCTTTTCGCGCTCGACCGCGACCACCTGTCCCGCGACCTCGTTCTTGAATACGCGCGAGGTATTGCGCAGGGTGCGGTTCATCAGCTGGGTGTTCAACTCGTCTGCGTCGACCATGGCCTGCTTGACGTTGTTATGGACCGGCGCTTCTTGGGTGCACATGAAGCGGCTGCCCATGTTGATGCCGTCGGCGCCCAAGGCCAGGGCGGCGACCAGGCCGCGGGCATCACCAAAGCCGCCGGAGCCAATGAACGGAATGCTCAGCTTGTTGGCGGCGCAAGGTAGAAGGATCAGGCAGGGAATATCGTCCTCGCCGGGATGGCCGGCGCATTCGAAACCATCGACGCTGACCGCGTCGCAGCCCACGGCTTCGGCCTTTACGGAATGACGCACGGAGGTGCATTTATGGATCACTTTGATGCCGGCGGCCTTGAAGGTGGGCATATAAGGTTCGGGACTGCGCCCGGCGGTCTCGACGATCTTGACGCCACTGTCGGCGATGGCATCGACATATTCCTGATAAGGCACGGGCTTCAAGGTCGGCAGAATGGTCAGGTTGACGCCAAAGGGCTTGTCCGTCATCCCCCGGGTGCGGGCGATTTCCTTGCTCAGATCCTCCGGTGTCGGCTGGGTCAGGGCGGTGATGAAACCCAGCGCGCCAGCATTGGCTACCGCCGCGACCAGTTCACCCTTGCCAACCCACTGCATGCCGCCTTGGACTATGGGATGTTCGATGCCGAATAGTTCGGTAATTCTGGTTTTCATGACACACACTCACGTTTCTGTTGCTGCGATGGCTATGGACTGCTTTCCGCCTATATAGGCTGAATGTGACAGGGTTTGGAAGTTTTTCCCTGCAGTGGCGGTGGCGGGCCATGCTAGAAGAACAGTGCGATGTCATCGAAAGCAGGAAAAAATTTCACATGACCAATAGTATGCGCTATGCGGATGGCGATTTCGACCGTGCGGCGGAATGCCGTGAGGACCCCGCATGGCTGGCCGCACGCCTGGCGCACGGCGCCTCCAAAGTTTATCCGATCTGGCGCCACCATTTTCTGTTCGAGGAGAAGCACATCCCCGTGGCCTTGGCCCCGACGGCGGCGGGACAATTGGCCGAATTGGCACAATCGGTGCTGTTGGGTGTGATTGATGATACGGCGTATTTTACCATCGATATTTCCGGCCTGTCCGAGGACGGACTGGCTGCGGCCATCGCGGGCACGGCCCATGATCTGCGCGATGTTGCCATGAACCTGTCCGACCGGATGGCGGCCATGCTGGCGTTTGGCCGAGGCATGTCGGTCTGGCACGCGGATCATCAACATTGCGGCCATTGCGGCGGTCCAACCCAGGCCGAGCGCGCCGGCCATGCCCGGCGCTGTTTGGCCAAGACCTGCGGACGGCTGCATTTTCCCCGTACCGATCCCGCCGTCATCACTTTGGTCATTGATGGCGAGCGTTGTTTGCTGGCGCGCCGCGCCACCATCGATATTCCGCGCTTCTCGACCGTTGCTGGATTTGTCGAGCCAGGCGAAACCCTGGAAGACGCGGTGCGCCGAGAAGTGGCGGAAGAGGTTGGCGTTCTAACCGGTTCGGTAATGTACCGCGCCTCGCAGCCCTGGCCGTTTCCATCCTCGTTGATGATGGGTTTTTGGGCCCGAGCCACTTCTTCTGCGATTAAGGTTGATGGCGAGGAAATTGGCGAAGCCGCATGGTTCACGCGCGGCGATATCGAGCGGGCGTTGGCGGCGGATGAAATCATTCTGCCGCCGGAGGATTCCATTTCACGCCGTCTGGTGGAGGATTGGCGCGACCTGCCTGAGGGTGCGATTATCAAAGGTTTGGAGTGACGTAGCACACATTCGCACTGTATATTGGCTGATGATATTGCTACGCCCGGGAAACAGGGCTGAATATCGAACCTGGTACGGTTAAAGATGTAGTGCGCGCGGGGCCGCGCTGGTTGCTCCGCGCCAATTTTTTGGCCGCCGAATTTTTGGGGATGGTGTGATATGCGTCTTTTTATCGCACTGTTATTGCCGTGTTTTTTGTTTTTTATGATTGGCAGCGATTTGGACTGTTTATGCGTTAAGCCAATTTAATATGGAAAAGCGCTTTGATGACTTGGATCCGTCCTGACCCAAAAGGCAGGACGGTTTCGGCGAGATAGGAAGGATTATCGACATGGCGGATGCCTATATTTTTGATCACGTGCGTACACCACGTGGAAAGGGGCGCGCTTCGGGCGCGCTGCACTCGGTGACGCCGATCGAACTGGCCTCGACCGCGTTGCGGGCGATCCGCGACCGCAATGATCTCGATACCGCCAATGTCGAGGACGTGATGATGGGCTGTGTCGCGCCAGTAGGTGAACAGGGCGCCGACATCGCCCGCGTCGCGGTGATCAATTCCGACTATGCCGAAAGCACCGCTGGGGCCCAGGTCAACCGCTTCTGTGCCTCGGGTTTGGAGGCTGTCAATATCGCCGCCGGACAGATCATGTCGGGCCAATCGGAAATGGCCATCGGCGGCGGCGTGGAAAGTATGAGCCGGGTGCCCATGGGCTCCGACGGCGGCGCTTGGCCGACCGACCCGGCGGTCGCCTTCCGCAGCTATTTCGTTCCCCAGGGCATCTCGGCTGATCTGGTCGCGACCAAGTACGGCTTCTCCCGCGATGATGTGGACAGCTATGCGGTGGAGAGCCAGAAACGGGCCCAGCGTTCCTGGGATGAAGGACGCTTCAAGGACGCCGTCGTGCCCGTGGTGGATATCAACGGTACCACTGTTCTGGGCCATGACGAACATATGCGGCCGGAGACCGACATGCAGTCCCTGGCCTCTTTGGAGCCATCGTTCATCAATCATGGTGAGCAGTTCGGCTTCAACTCGGTCGCCATTCAACGCTATCCGGAGATCGAGAAGATTGAGCATGTGCATCATGCGGGCAATTCTTCCGGCATCGTTGATGGTGCATCGGCTATGTTGCTGGGGACCAAGGAAATGGGCGAAAAGCTGGGCCTGAAACCCCGCGCCCGTATCCGTAGCTTCGCCTCCATCGGTTCCGAGCCGACGATCATGCTGACTGGGCCTTCATTGGCGGCGGAAAAGGCTCTTAACCGCGCTGGCATGGAAAAAGGCGATATCGAACTGTGGGAGCTGAACGAGGCTTTCGCCGCCGTGGTCCTGCGCTTCATGCAGGCGCTTGATATTGATCATGACGAGATCAACGTCTGTGGCGGCGCCATCGCCATGGGGCATCCCCTGGGTGCGACCGGCGCGATGATCCTAGGCACGGTGCTGGACGAGTTGGAGCGTACGGGCAAGAGCACGGCGCTGGCCACTTTGTGCGTCGGCGCCGGCATGGGTACGGCAACGATTATTGAGCGCCTGTAGCGCCAGACCAAGAGACCAGACGCAGGGATAAAGACCATGATGGATTACAATGTGGATGGCGACGGCGTTGCCACCATCACCTGGAATGTTTCCAACCGCCCCATGAACGTCATGAACGTGGAGACCATGACGGCCTACGCGGAGTGTGTGGAAAAGGCCGTCGCCGACGAGAACGTCAAGGGCGTGATTATCGCCTCGGCCCACAAGGAATTTCTCGTTGGAGCCGATCTCTCCGTCATGGGCGATGGCGATGTCGCCATGCTGGAAGAGTTCATGCGCGTCCTGCATGGCATCTTTCGGCGTATGGAAACCGGCGGCAAGCCCTTCGTGGCCGCGATCAACGGCCATGCCCTGGGTGGTGGTTACGAGATCTGTCTGGCCTGTCACCACCGTATCGCCGCCGAAGATCGGAAGATCAAGATCGGCCTGCCCGAGGCCAAGATCGGCCTGTTGCCGGGCGGCGGCGGCACCCAGCGTCTGCCCCGCATGATCGGCATGCAACAGGCCCTGCCGTTGATGCTGGAGGGCCGGGAGCTGGCGCCGAAGGCCGCCTTGAACATGGGCATGGTCGATGAAATGGTGCCCGCTGGCGAACTGCTGGCCGCAGCCAAGACCTGGGTCTTGGGCGATGGGCAAAAGACCAAGGTTCAGCCCTGGGACAAGAAAAGTTTCAAGATGCCCGGCGGCGCCGTGCAATCACCCATGGGTCAGCAGGCCTTCGCCGCCGGCAACGCCATGCTGCACCAGCGCACCTATGGTAATTATCCGGCGCAGCGCAACATTATGTCCTCGGTATTTGAAGGCTGCCAGGTCGATATCGATACTGGCCTGACGATTGAAATCCGCTATCTGATCGCTACCGCCACGACGCCGGAATGCAAGAACATGATTCGGCTGTTCTTTGCCATGACCGAGGCCAGCAAAGGCGCCGGGCGGCCCAAGGATATTCCGCCCGTCACGTTGAGCAAGGTCGGTGTTCTGGGCGCCGGCATGATGGGCGCGGGCATCGCCTATGTTACTGCCATGGCTGGCCTGGAAGTGGTTCTGTTGGATATGGAGCAGGCCGGTGCCGACAAGGGCAAGGCCCATGCCGAGGATTTGATAAAAAAACGTGTTTCGCGCCGCCGCATGGACAAGGACAAAGGTGAGGCCACGTTGGCGCGTATTCATGCAACCACAGATTTCGCCGATCTGGCAGGCTGTGATCTGGTCATCGAAGCCGTGTTCGAGGACCGCGCCATCAAGGCCGATGTCACCCAGAAGACGCTCGCAGTAACCGGCGACGGCATTACCTTTGCCTCCAACACATCGACCCTGCCGATTACTGGCCTGGCGAAGGCATCATCCCGGCCCGGCAATTTCATTGGCCTCCATTTCTTCTCGCCAGTGGACCGCATGCCCCTGGTCGAAATCATCATGGGCAAGGAAACGGGGGAGGAGGCTCTGGCCCTGGCCATCGACTATGTCAAGGCGATCCGCAAGACGCCCATCGTGGTCAATGACTCCCGTGGCTTCTATACCTCCCGCGTGTTCGGCACCTATGTGCGCGAGGGCCTGGCCTTGTTGGCGGACGGCGTGGCGCCGGCGCTGATCGAGAACGCCGGCAAAATGGCCGGCATGCCTGTCGGCCCCTTGGCCATGGCGGATGAGGTCTCCATTGATCTGATGTACAAGATCGGCAAGCAGACCCAGGAAGACATGGGCGATGACTATATCGCGGTGCCCGGCGACGATCTGGTGCGCCAGATGGTCGATGATCTGGGCCGCCTGGGGCGCAAATCCTCCAAGGGCTTCTACGACTATCCAGAGAAGGGCGACAAGCGTCTGTGGCCGGGCCTAGCCGATCTGTGCCCGCCGGCGGCCGAGCAGCCAAACGTGGAGGACGTCAAGAAACGCCTGATGTACATCCAGTCCATCGAGACGGCCCGCTGCATGGAAGAGGGCGTGGTTACCGAAAAGCGCGATGCGGATGTAGGCTCGATCATGGGCTGGGGCTTCCCGCCCTTCCGTGGCGGCGTGCTCTCCCTGGTGGATACCATCGGCATCGAGGACTTTGTGGCCGAGTGTGATAGGCTAGCGCAGGCTCACGGCGCCCGGTTCAGCCCGCCGAAACTGCTGCGTGACATGGTAGCCAAGGGCGAGGGGTTTTACGGCAAGGCGGCGTAAAAGGGGCAGGGGAGACATGGGTCAAAGAATAGACGCCAGGCCGGTATCCGGCGCGTTGGGGGTAGAGATCCATGGTGTGGATCTGGGCGCTGAACTGGACAACAGCACCATGGCCGCAGTTCGCGAGGTTTTTTTCGAACATGGCGTGGTGTTTTTCATGAACCAGGATTTGACGCCAGAGCAGCATCTGACGTTTGCCCGCCGGTTTGGTGGTATCGATGTCAACAAGTTCTTTGAACCGGTCGATGGTTATCCGGAAATCGCCCAGGTTCGCAAGGAGCCCAGTGATACCGCCAATATTGGCGGCGGCTGGCATACGGATCACAGCTATGATGAAGACCCGGCCATGGGCTCCATGCTCTATGCCAGGGAATTGCCCGAAAGGGGCGGTGATACCATGTTCGCCTCCATGTATGCCGCCTACGAGGCTCTGTCGCCGGGCATGAAGGAATTGCTCGCTAGCATGAAGGCGGTACATAGCGGTGCGCGCGCATTTAGCACCAAGTCTCGTGCCAATGAAGAAAACCGCTCCGCGAAATTCAGGCTGTCGGATGTAGCCTTGAAGGAAGTGGAGCACCCCGTGGTCTGCACACATGCGGATTCGGGGCGTAAGCATCTCTATGTCAACGGCGGTTTTACCACCCGCTTCGCCAATATGACCGAGGAAGAAAGCGCGCCGCTATTGCAGTTTCTGTTGCAGCATGCGGCCCGGCCCGAGTTCACTCATCGTTTTCAGTGGCGGCCTGGCTCGCTAGCATTTTGGGACAACCGTTGCACCCAGCATTTCGCGCTGAACGACTATCACGGCCAGCGCCGCCTGATGCATCGGGTCACCATTCAGGGCCAACGCCCCGATGCCTAATAATAAATCGAGGGAGTGCCATGTCTTACAAGGAAGTTATCTATCACATTGAAGACGCGGTCGCCGTTGTCACTCTGAACCGCCCGGATCGGCTCAATGCCATGACCTTGACCATGGCCGGCGAAATTCGCGCTGCTATGCAGGAGGCCACGGACGATGACAATGTGCGGGTGATCGTCCTAACCGGGGCGGGCCGTGGTTTTTGTGCCGGCGCCGATGCCGCGCGCCTGCAGGGCCGGGCCGCCGGCAAGACGGTGGAAGAGGAAGAGCCGCTGCCGTTTACTGGTACTATCGAGGGTGGGTTGGAACTGCCCGAGGCCTTCGCAGCCAAATACGCCTGGATCGCGGCGGTGCCAAAGCCGGTGATCGCCGCCGTCAATGGAGCGGCGGTGGGCGTGGGCATGGTGTTGCCGATGTTCGCCGATATCCGCTTCGCCTCCGATACCGCTAAGTTCGGCACGGCCTTTACAAAACGCGGCTTGGTGCCTGAATACGGCCTGGGCTGGTTGCTGCCGCGCCTGATCGCGCCGTCAAAGGCGTTCGACCTGATGTACAGCGCCAGGTTGGTAGATGCGGACGAAGCTCTGGATATGGGCCTGGTGGACCGAGTCTACCCGACTAACGAACTGCAGGCCGCGGTGATGGATTATGCCCGCGAGATTGCCGAGGGGGTCTCCCCCCGTTCCACTCGCGTGGTCAAGGAAATGGTCTATCAAGGCCTGGACCAGGGTTTTGATAAGGCCATGGAAAACTGCCTTGCGGAGATGGAAGCAGCGCATACGTCCGAGGATTTCAAGGAAGGTATCGCCGCCTGGAAGGATAAACGCGCGCCAAATTTCAGCGGCAAATAGTCAAAAAATTCCGGCTTCCAGGCCGGCGGCCATGGCGGCGCCGAGCTCGCGGCATTGTTCGACAAAGTCTTCCCGCCACTCCCCGCGTAGGATCATGGGTTCCTGCACGGCTCGCCAGCGCAGGCCGGTGACGATGCTCTCGACGCCGCGCTTGGTTCCCGTGCCATCGTGGCCGGCACGGATGAACAGGCAATAGGGTCGGCCCTGAGTTTCTTCCAGGCAGGGGTAATAACTGCGGTCGAAAAAATCCTTCAAGGCGCCACTCATATAGCCAAGGTTTTCCGTGGTGCCGAGGATGATGCCATCGGCGGCCAGTACATCATCGGGTCCCGCCTCAAACGGGTCGCGCGCGGCGATTTCGATTTCGCTGCTCTCGCTGGCGCCTTCAAGCACGGCATCGAACAGCCGTTTTGTGTTCGGCGAAGGCGCATGCGTTATAATTAGCAGCCGGCGTTTCATGGTAGGCTGGTCTTAGGCTTCCAGCTCCGTATCCCAGTAGAGAAAATCGCTCCAGGACTCGTGCAGATAGTTGGGCGGAAAGGCCCGGCCCTTGTCGTGCAGCTGCCGCACGGTGGGTTGATGCGGCGCGATGCGCGGATGCATATCGCACGCCCTGGACATGCGTCCACCCTTGCGCAGGTTGCACGGCGCGCAGGCGGCGACGACGTTTTCCCAGGTGGTGCGGCCACCCCGGCTGCGCGGAATGACATGGTCAAAGGTCAGATCATGGCTGGCGCCGCAATACTGGCAGACGAAACGATCGCGCAAGAACAGATTAAAGCGCGTAAATGCTGGATATTTAGCCGGCTGGATGTAGCGCTTCAAGGCAACGACCGACGGCAATTCCATGGCGAAGCCAGGCGAGCGGATGATCCGGTCATAGGCCGAGAGCACCTGCACACGTTCTAGAAACACTGCCTTCACTACTTCCTGCCAGGACCACAGGGACAAGGGGTAATAGCTCAACGGCTGATAGTCAGCGTTGAGTACCAGGGCGGGGCAACGTTCAAGTGAGGCCTCCATTTCCTTCCTGCCTTCGTCAGTATTAATACGCGACAAATTTCCGACTCAAGTAATTCTCGCAATTTGACGGCGATTATGCCAGTGCGAATTACCAAATGCTGGGCTAAGGTATGGAGAACATACCCACTGTCGTGTTTTAGCCCGCCGTCTCGCGCCGGCTGATGTGGCGATAGTGCAGCCATAACAGGCGTGCGGCATAGGTGCGGTAGGGGCGCCAGGGCTCGGCCAGGGGGCCCATCTTCTTGATCGTGGGCCGCTCAGGCAGGCCAAGCAGGTCGCGCGAACCTTCCATCAAGGCGACGTCGGCGGCGGGCCAGATGTCGGGCCGCTGCAAGACGCCAAGCAAATAGATCTCGGCCGTCCAGCGGCCGATGCCCTTGATCTGGACCAGATCATCGATCACTGCTTCATCCGCCATGCTATGCAGCCTACGGAAATTCAGGCTGCCCGATGCCACCGCCTCGGCTAGGCTACGGGCATAGGCGGCCTTTTGCCGGGACAGACCGAACGCCCGCAAGGCATCGTCGTCAAGGGCCAGGACGGCGCCAGGGTTGACCGTGCCCAAACCACGGCGCAGTCGGCCCCAGATGGCATCGGCGGAGGCGATGGAGACCTGTTGCTGCACGATGATTTTTAACATCGTCTCGAAACCACCCGGCCGCTTGCGCGAGGGCGGTTCGCCATGGCAGCGCAAAACCTCGGCGAAACGCGGCTCTAACAGTCCGACCTGATGGAAACCGTCCTCTATCAATTTAGTCGCCATCAGCAGCGGGAGGTGCGGGGGGACGGTTGTCGTCGAGTAGTTGCAGCATCTTGGTCAACAGGGCGTCGGTTTTCTGGCGGTAGGCGGGCACGTCCATCTCGCGCCAGTCATAGAACCCGGTACCCGTCTTGGTGCCGAAATGACCGGCGGCGTATTTGCGCTGCACCACCGGGCTGGGCTCCCGGCTCAAATGCAGGATTGGGATCAACTCCCGCTGCGCCAGGGCATGGGTGTCCAGGCCCGAGAGATCCTTTTGCTCGATCATGCCAGTCACGCTCATACGCGGGCCCAACAACTGCTTGGCGGCCAGGTCGATATCCTCGGCGCTGCAAATGCCCCGGTCAATCAGGCTGTAGGCCTCGTGATAGATGGCTTGTTGCAGCCGGTTGATCAACAGCCCATCCACCGGCTCTGACAGCGCGATGGGTTGCTTGCCGGCCTGGCGCAACATCGTCAGGGTCTTTTGAATGGTCGCATCATCGCTCTGCGCCACGGCCGCGACTTCTACGATGGGTGTCACGTCGGCGGGATGGAAATAGTGCATACCGCAGAATTTCGCCGGAAAGCGCAAGGCATTCGCCAGTTTTTGCAAGGACAAGGACGAGGTGTTGGAGGCAATGATCGAGTCGCCCTGATAGACTTCCTCGATCTGGGCATTCAGCTCCAGCTTCAGACCCATCACTTCCGGAATGGTCTCGACAATCAGCTCCGGCGCCTCGCTGGGCAGGACGCCCAGGATATCAATGCCTGGTTCAACGCCGCTGACCACATTCGGGTTGCGGCTTAGAATAGCGGTCTTCAGGCCGGCCCGCGCGAACGAAAGCGCGATGCCTTTTCCCATGACGCCCGAACCAGCAACCAATACCGCAATCGTGCTATCCGACATGCTAGTCTCCCTAAATCGTTTGTTGTTCCCTGATAACCCAATAGGCCCGCCCTTGTCACCGACCGACGTTCTAAGATTCGCCCCCAGCCCCACCGGGCCGTTACATTTGGGTAATGGATTTTCGGCCCTGTACAGCTTTGCGGCGGCGTGGCGTTTGGGCGGGCGCTTTTTATTGCGGGTGGAGGATATTGATCAAACTCGCTGCAGGCCCGATCACGAGGCCGCCATGTTGGCGGATCTTGCCTGGCTGGGACTGACATGGGAGGAACCGGTGCGCCGTCAATCCGAGCATATGGCTGACTATGCCACGGCGCTTGAAACCCTGGCGGATGCGGGTCTGAGTTATCCCTGCTTTTGCACTCGCAAGGAAATTGTCCGGGAAATCGCCGCCGCGCCCACAGCTCCTCATGGCCCTGACGGCGTCCTCTATCCCGGTACCTGCCGGCAGCTCGGCCAAGCGGAGCGCGAAGACCGGATCGCCGCCGGCGCCCCCTATGCCATTCGCCTTGATAGCAATCTCGCCGCCCAACGGGCCGGCCCCGATCTGCACTGGCGGGACGAACAACAAGGCGTGCAGGAGCTGCAACCAAAAATGCATGGCGATGTGGTTCTGGCCCGCAAGGATACGCCCACATCCTATCATTTGGCGGTGGTGGTTGATGATGCCTTGCAAGGCATCACCAAAGTTACCCGTGGCGCCGATCTGTTCGCGGCCACCCATGTGCATCGGCTTTTGCAGGCATTGCTGAGCCTGCCAACGCCGGCCTATGACCATCACCGCCTGTTGCGCGATGACGGAGGTACCCGTTTGGCCAAGCGCCATGGGGCCGTCAGCCTGGCGCAATTGCGCGATGAAGGCCAAGACCCGACAGCGCTGCGTCGAACCCTCGAGCTTGAGTGGTGAAATTTTAGAAAGGGAGATCGCATGCCTGAAGCCACGGTGCTACAGCCGGATACCAAGATTGGCGCGGAAATGGCCACGGCAGCGGCAACGGCGCGGTCTATTTTTTATACGGGCCTTCCGGGCGTGGGAAAGTCTCTGTTCCTCCAGCAACAGACCCAGATGGCGGTGCGGGCTGGCCGGCGGGTGCATCTGCTGCAATGGGATATCGCCAGGGCGGCTTTCGAGACCGAGGCCATTTTGGCGAAGTACCCGGAGGTTGATGGGTTCACCCATCCCCTTATCCGCAAGGCAGCTGGCCTGTGGGCCCGGCGCGCGGTGCGGCAATGGGATGAATCATTCGTCGATCCACGGCACCTGCTGATTGGCGAGGTGCCGATTATCGGCAACAGATTTGTCGAACTGGTGCAGCGGCATGACGATCCGGTGGAGCCGCTGTTGGCTGGAGCGGGAGCGATTTTCTTTGTTCCCGTGCCATCGGCGGAGATCAGGGCCGAAATCGAAGGCAAGCGCCAGGCATCGATCGCCAACCCAAAACATGCCAACGAAAGCCGCGATGCGCCGATCAACGTGCTGCGCCAGATCTGGCGTGATGCCAGTACCGCCGCCGCCATGCTTGGCCTTGTACCAGAGGCGCGACCGGCCGCCGGGGCCAGTTATGATGCACTGACCTATGAGCGTTTGTTTGCGCACCTGCTGCAACATCGCAACTGCCGGATATTGCATGTCGATACGCTTTATCCCACCGTTGGCTCGGTTTACGAGCTTAGCGTGCCGACCATTGAATTAACCGCGCCGCCGGCGGAGATATCCGCGATCATTATGGAGTTGGAGAATTCCGATAACCCAGACGCGATCAGCCAGGCGGTCGCGGATTGGCATAGGGTTTGATAGCCAAGACAAAAGACGACTAGGCCAAGACTTATCGGGCGCCGGCCGCGCGGAGCATGGCGATGATGCGCACCTCTTTTGCGCCTTAGCGCGGTGCAGGGCATTGAAACTATTGTTGTCGGTGATATTGGCATCCGCCTTGCCGTTGATCAGGGCCGCGACAATCTCTTCATGGCTATTCCAGGCGGTCTGTATCAAAGGCGTCAAACCGCCTTCGCCCAGCACATCGACCAAGGCGGCTTTGCACAACAGTGTGTGGGCGATATCCCGATAGCTATTGATGGTGGCCAGGATAGTGCCGTGCGGCCTAGATTATCCGCCGCATTGATATCCACCCCGACATCCAGCAAGGGCGGAGTAAGCGAAAATGGCCCGCCAAGCCGGGATGATCATGTTGGTTCGGCCATCATCATCAATCGCATTGGCATCTACGTCGGAATCCAGGAATTCTTCCACGGCACCCGCATTCCCATCCTCGACGGCAACTGGTAAATCCCGCTCCTTCTCCACTTGCTTGCTCATGTACATATGCGCCGCCAGAATGACCTTGCCCTTTGTTGCCGATGCTTGTGTCCAAGCTGAAGAGGGCGCGGGCTTCGATCCTGTCCTCGTCCGTGCCGACCCCCGCATTGTCATTTTGAGTAGGTGAAACATTGCCGGCACGTTGCCTTGCCGGATGGCCTTGCGGAAAAATTCCACAGCTTTCTTGGCATCTAGCTCAACACCGCTTCCCTCGGCCATCACACTTGGGCCTGAAATATCCCGCCGCATGAAGGCTTACCCGAAGGAAAGAGCAACGGCGACCGGCGTATTTATCGGCCACCGTCAGGTACAGAGGCGGGTCAAAACTTGGCCATCGATGTCGGCGGGGAGGGGTACTCGACATCGGGCCCCTGAGCCGTTAATCACAGGGCCTATAAGTTGTGTGCCATTTGCAGATGGCCCCATTGGTGAATTTGGCGAGTGACCCCAGTCACCGTTAGCCGCTTTCGCCGCCGCCGCCGGGGTTATCTGACCAGGACTAAATGAGGATTATCATGCAGGCTGCTTACGCCCGGGACCAGGTTATCGCTGTCGAGGAATTATTGCCGCTTTGCGGCGCGGCCCTGGGGGCGGCGGATGATTTGTTGGCGCGGGCCCGCCAAGGCGTCCGTGCCATGGTCTCGAAAGATGGCGCAATCGATGCCGGGCTGATTGAACAGCAGCAGTTCGCCGTGCATGGCCTGGCCTGGCTGGCGACCTATAACGAGGCCCTGCGGCAAAGCTTGGCCTGGGCCAAACAATTGGCGGGGGATGGCAAGTTCGGCGGCTTGGAGCGATTGCTTCTGCAATTGGGTTTTGGCGGCTATTTGACGGAAATGGCCAACGGCATCGCCATGAGCCAGATCGAAGTGGTGCGCCCGCTCGACCTTGGGCTTGACGATGAGGACATGGCGGCCTTTCGCACCGATGCGGTGGAGCGGCTGATCGCCCAGGGCAACACCCAGGCCGGACGCGACCAGCTTGCCCTGCTGTTGGTCGAGGCTGCCGGCGGCGCTGAGTTCGGCGAATTGGGTCTGGACGAGACCCTATCGATGGTGCGCCAGCAATTCCGCCGTTTTACCGAGGCGAACGTAACCCCCGATGCCCATGGCTGGCACATGCGCGACGAGTTGATCCCCATGGATGTGGTCGACGGGATGAGCGAGATGGGCGTGTTCGGCCTGACCATTCCTGAACAATATGGCGGCCACGGCATGGGCAAGACCGCCATGTGCGTGGTCTCGGAAGAACTTAGCCGGGGCTATATCGGCGTCGGCTCTCTCGGCACCCGTTCCGAAATCGCCGCCGAGTTGATCCTGCATGGCGGGACGGAGGATCAGCGGCAGCATTGGCTACCCAAGATCGCCTCGGGCGAGATCCTGCCCACCGCCGTCTTTACCGAACCGAACGTGGGCTCGGACCTGGGCAGCGTCGGCACCCGCGCCATCCTTTGCGGTGATGTTTACAAGATCCAGGGCAACAAGACCTGGATCACCCATGCTGCCCGCGCCGACATGATGACCCTGCTGGCGCGCAGCAATCCCGAGCAGCGTGGTTATCGCGGCCTGTCCATGTTCCTGGCCGAGAAACCGAGGGGTACGGTGGAGGAGCCGTTCCCAGCGCAGGGCATGTCGGGCGGCGAGATCGAGGTGCTGGGCTATCGCGGCATGAAGGAATACGAGATTGCCTTCGATGGCTTCGAGGTCGGGGCCGATAACTTGCTGGGCGGGGAAGAGGGCAATGGCTTCAAGCAGCTGATGGCAACTTTTGAATCCGCCCGTATCCAAACAGCGGCGCGGGCCGTGGGCGTGGCCCAGAATGCTTTTGAGCTGGGCTTGAACTACGGCATCGAGCGCCAGCAGTTCGGCGGTGCTATCGTGCGCTTCCCCCGGGTTGCTGGCAAGCTGGCCTGGATGGCGGTGGAGATTATGCTGTCACGGCAATTAACCTATTATGCGGCCCGGCAAAAGGATCGGGGCCGGCGCTGTGATCTGGAGGCGGGCATGGCGAAGCTGTTAGCGGCCCGGGTTGCCTGGTCGTCCGCCGACAATGCGGTGCAGATCCATGGCGGTAATGGTTTTTCATTGGAATTCCCCATCTCCCGCGTTCTGTGCGATGCCCGCATCTTGAATATTTTTGAGGGCGCGGGCGAAATTCAGGCGCAGGTCATCGCTCGGCGCCTGTTGGAAAGCCATAATTAACTTTGCAACCTGTAAAGTCGCCATGATTGCGCTTTCCAGGACGCGGCTGATTTGCTAAATGCGTTTGGTATTGGCAGAGGATGGGTGCGAGAGTGGTTGAATCGACCGGTCTTGAAAACTGGTAAATAGTTGTTAAGTCATTGAATATACAATATATTACACAATGAATTGACTTACCAACAGGTTACCAACAATATGGCGCCATGCCAAGAGTAAGCACTTCAAAAACTCGACATAATCCCGAGGACCTGACCACCATCCGTGGTTACCCCGATACCCTGAAACTGTTCCGCATGCCGGCATCCAAATTCTGGTACGTGCGGATGTTCATCTACGGCAGGGGCATCGTTAAGAAATCCACCCGATGTGAGAAACTCAGCGATGCCAGGGAATTTGCCATTTCCTGGTACGAAGACCGCCTACTGGAGAAGAAGCAACACAAAGCAATCGGTTCACAGTCCTTTGCGGTGTTTGCCGCCAGGTTACAGGAAACACAAAAACGACAAATCTCCAGAGGTGAACTGGTTCCTGAGATGGCGGCGTATGACAAGCAACGCTTGGACAGGGATGTCCTGCCTCGTTTCGGTACAACCCATATCGCCAAGATCGACTACAAATCCGTGGATGAGTTTATCGATGATCTGAAGAACGACAGAGACCTCGCCCAATCCACCTTGAAGAAATACGTAGTGCTCATTCGCAAGGTGATGAAGGAAGCAGAACGTGAGGGTGTACTCGACCACATTCCCTCTCTACCCACCGTTAAACGCAACGACACCCCTCGACCCTGGTTCTCACCTGAAGAGTATCAACAGGTACTCAATGCCTGCCGTGAGTTAAGAGATAATCCACCTCCCAGGTACCAGTTCGATTTTGCAGAGATGTATGACTTCATCGTTTTCATGATCCACACCTTCCTCCGACCCAGTGAATGGAAGATGCTGCAGAACAAACACATCCGGTTTCTGCAGCAAGACGGGATAGAGCAACTGGTGATCTCGGTTCCCAACCCCAAGACCCTGAGGGCAGGGGGGCACATCGACAGTACCTCCACGGAGATTGCAGCGGAGGTTTATCGCAACAGACTCCTCATGAGGAATGACGGAGCAAACGACTATCTGTTTCTCAATGAGATCAAAGACCGTGATTATGCCGGCGACAGAATGTCCAGCATGTTCAAGTTCGTGGTCGAGAGGGCAAACCTTGAAAGGGACCGGTATGGGCAAAAGCACACAACCTATTCCCTGCGTCACTCTGCCCTGTGCTACCAGATCCTGAAGACCGAGGGCAGGGATCTGTTTGGATTGGCAAAGAACGCCAGAACCTCGGTGCTGATGCTGGAGAAGTTCTACCTCACCGATCTCTCACCTCAGATGCCGCAGTTTGTTGCTCAGTTGCGCACCACCCAGACCCTGGAGACCAAGGGAGCGCCATGAAGGGTGAATTTAGAAGGAGAGAACTTGAAATCTGACTAATATTATTACTAACCCATTGATATTATTGAAAAGTCTCGATTTCTGGGGTTTCGTTCTCCTATTTCCAAACTTTTTTCGTGCATATGGACTTTTAGAGTATCC
>PCBT01000078.1 GCA_002731375.1 Rhodospirillaceae bacterium
TGTCCAAAGCCTGGGCCAGATCATTGACCGGGCCGGCGGGAACGTCGCCGGCAAAAAATTCGATCCAATGGGCCGTGGTCTGCTTGATCAACTGGGCATCGATCATCAGGGTCAGGTCGTCCCGGTGTTCGTGGCGGCCTTCGTAATCGAGAAAACGCGGGTCGGTCTTCCATTCCGGCTTGTTCATCTTGTCGCACAGGTTTTCCCAAAAGCGCTGGTGCTGCGCCATGATGAAGATCCAGCCGTCCTTGGTGCGGTACAATTGCGAAGGCACAATAAAGGGGTGGCCCGAGCGCGGTCTTCTGGTGGAGACATCGCCTTCGTTCAGGTACCACACGCCGGGATAGCTCAATTGATGCATGGCCACATCGTACAGTGAAACCTCGAGATCCCGGCCCTTGCCGCTTTCCCTGGCCGCCAGGATGCCGGCCAACAAGGAGAATGCCGTCGTGATGCCGGTCATGTAGTCGACAATAGACAGGCCCATGCGCGCGGGCGGGCCGTCGGGCTCGCCACTCATGTACATGAAACCGGCCTCGGCCTGCATCAGAAAATCATAGCCGGGCCAGCCGGCCCGCTCCCCATCATTGCCATAGGCCGAAATATGGGCGCAGACTAGGCCTGGATTGTGGGCCACCAGATCCACATGGCGCAGACCCAGTTTAGCCGGTTGATCACCACGCAGATTATTGACCAGACCGTCAGATGCCGCGGCCAACCTGTGCAGCACCTCCTTGCCGTCCAGATGCTTCAGATCCAGAGACAGAGAACGTTTGTTGCGGTTGAAGGCCTGAAAAAACTGGCTGTCGTCCTCCCCGAGATAATGCGGGCCGACGCCACGGGACATATCGCCACCCATCCGGCGGTTCTCGATCTTGATCAGATCGGCGCCCAGATCGGCCAGAAAACCGGTACCGTAGGGGCCCGCGCCATAATGTTCGACCGCGATGATACGCAATCCAGCTAACGGTAAGCTCACACCGGATTCCTCTCAACCAGTTGCCGGGCGATGATGATGCGCTGCATCTCGTTGGTGCCCTCGCCAATGCACATCAAGGGTGCGTCGCGGAAATAGCGTTCCACGTGGAATTCCTTTGAATAGCCATAGGCGCCGTGGATGCGCATGCATTCCGTGGCGTTCTCCAATGCGGATTCCGAGGCGAACAGCTTGGCCATGCCCGCCTCCATATCGCAGCGCTGGCCCTTATCATAGGCCGTTGCCGCCGCCTCCACCAACAGCCGCGAGGCCTCGCACCGGGTCGCCATATCGCCCAGCTTCAGCTGGATCGCCTGATGCTGACAGATCGGCTTGCCCATGGTTTCCCGCACCTGGGAATAGGCGGTGGCCGCCTGTAGCGCCGCATTTGCGAGACCAACGCCACGGGCCGCAACGTTGATGCGGCCCAGCTCAAGGCCGCCGACCGCATGGCGGAAGCCGGAGCCTTCCTCGCCGCCAATCAGCTGGTCGGCGGGGATGCGGTAGTCCTCGAACACCAGTTCGGCTGAATCTATGCCTTTATAGCCAAGCTTTTCCAGCTTGCGCCCGACGCTGAAGCCAGGGCCTTTTTCGGCGACAAACAATGATGTGCCCTTATGCCGTGGCTCCATATCCGGGTCGGTCTTAACCAGCAGGGCAACGCAACCACCCTCGATACCGTTGGAAATCCAGGTCTTGGTGCCGTTGATCACGTAATCATCACCATCGCGGACAGCACGGGTGCGGATGGCCTGCAGATCGGTACCGCAATTGGGCTCGGTCAAGGCCAGGGCGCCACGCAACTCGCCGGTGGCGAAGCGCGGCAGGTAATGACGCTTCTGGGCTTCCGTGCCAAAGCGTTCTACCGCCGCCGACATGATCAGGTGTGAGTTGAATATGCCACTTAGCGACATCCAGACCTCGGTCACCGCCGTGACTATCTTGGCATAGGTGCCGGCGGGCAAGCCCAGGCCGCCGTATTCCTGGCCGATGGTGGCCCCAAACAGGCCCAGCTCCTTCATTTGTTCGACCATCTCGTGGGGATATTCGTCGGCATGTTCCAGTTTCAGAACCTTGTCGCGGACATCCCGCTCCAGCCACTTTTGCACCGTATCCAGCAATTGCCTCTCGTCCTCGCGGGTAATGCTCTCGCCCGCGCGGTTTGTCAGGGTCTCAGTCATCTTAAATCTCTCTTATTCTTGAGCGGCCAGAATTTTGTCATCCACGCTGTGCCCGCGTTTCGGCACCAGGACCGTGCGCCTAAAGCTCATGACCAGGGTGCCGTCGCCTTTATGTGCCCGTGTTGTGACATCGACAATGCCCTGGGTGGGGCGGGATTTGGACTCCTTTTTACCCAGCACCTCCGATTCCGCATACAGGGTATCGCCATTGAAAACCGGCGCCGGCATGACGATATCAGTCCAACCCAGATTGGCGATGGCTTTCTGGCTGACGTCCGAGACGCTCATCCCTGCGACGATGGCCACGGTCAGGGCAGAATTAACGATGGGCTTGCCGAATTCCGAATGCTTGGCGTATTCGGCGTCGAAATGCAGCGGGTGCTGGTTCATGGTCAGCAGGGTGAACCAGGTATTGTCGGCTTCCGTGATGGTCCGGCCGGGGCGGTGTTCGTAGATATCGCCAACAGTGAAATCCTCGTAATAGCGGCCAAAAGTCTCCCGATAGCGGTTTTCGCCGGTCTTGATCACGCCGTCCTTCATGGCGGCACCTCCTTAAACTTAAACAAAATTCGCCCGCATTCTCGTGGCACATGGACTTACCGTCAATGCACCCCTATGCCAAGCGCCCCCGGTTCCGCTATAAAGGGCACAAATGTAGCAAATTCAGGGGCCGGCATCGTCCGGATGTATCATGGATCTTTCCTTTACCGACGACCAGGTCGCAGTGCGCGATACCATCGCCAAATTATGCGAAAAATATGACGATGCCTATTGGCTGGCCCGCGATACGGATGGCAAATTTCCGGAGGACTTCGTCAAGGATCTGGCGGATGGCGGCTGGCTGGGCATCGCCATGCCGGAAGAATACGGCGGCTCGGGCCTGGGCGTGATCGAGGCTTCGTTGATGATGCAGACCATCGCCGAAACGGGGGCGGGATTTTCTGGCTGCTCCGCCGTGCATATCAATATCTTCGGCCCCAATCCGATTGTAGTGCATGGCACGGATGAACAAAAAGAGCGCCTGCTGCCACCCCTGATCGCGGGTAAGGACCGCACCTGCTTCGGTGTGACCGAGCCCAATGCGGGCCTGGATACCACCCGGATCGAGACCAAGGCGGTCTGGGACGGCGAGAAATACATCGTCAATGGCCGCAAGATGTGGACTTCGACCGCGCAAACCGCCAACAAGATACTTCTGCTTGCTCGCACGGCGGCGCGCGAGGACAGCGCCAAGCCTATGGACGGCATCACCATGTTCTACACCGATTTCGACCGGGACTATTGCGAAGCCCAGGTGATCGAGAAAATGGGCCGCAAGGCGGTCGATTCCAATGCGACCTTTTATGACAACCTGCCAGTGCCCGAGACCGACCGCATCGGCGAGGAAGGCAAGGGTTTCTATTACCTAATCGACGGCATCAATCCCGAACGCATTCTGGTGGCGGCGGAAGCGGTCGGCCTGGGCCGGGCGGCCCTGCGCAAGGCAGTGGATTACGCCAAGGAGCGTGTGGTCTTTGACCGGCCCATCGGCCAGAATCAGGCGATCCAGCATCCGCTTGCGGCGGCCTGGGCCCATCTGGAAGCCGCCGACGCCGTGGTCTGGAAAGCCGCCGCCCTGTACGACGCGGGCAAGCCTTGCGGGGCGGAAGCCAATGCCGCGAAATATCTGGCGGCGGAAGCCTGTTTTACCGCCTGCGAGACCGCCGTGATGACCCATGGCGGTATGGGCTATGCCAAGGAGTTCCATGTGGAGCGGTATATGCGGGAGGCCTTTATCGCCCGCATCGCGCCGGTCAGCCGCGAGATGATCCTGAACTTCATTGGCCAGCATGTCCTTGACATGCCGCGCTCATACTAGGCGGAAGACGGCCGAAGACTTGTCAAGGCAGTGAATTAGTGAATTGGCAAGTCGTGCGAATCACCTATTTGGACGGTTTTTTGGAATCGCCGCGTGGCGCAACACCTCGCGAATACTGGTGAAAAACCCCGCAATTACCCTAAAGTCCAGGCTGGCTAGGCGAATCCGAAGGGTCGTGCTTGTCATGAAGGAGTCGCTCTGCTAGATGAAACGAATCACCAACTTCTGGCATCAGTGGGAACATAGATATGAGCAAAGCAGCACTCGTTGAGCGCGTTGCCAAAAAAGGCAAACTCTCAAAAGCAGAAGCCGGCCGCACGGTCGACCTCGTCATGGGCGAAATTCAGGCCGGCCTGAAAGCCGCCAAGAAAGAAGGCAAGTACACCATTGGTACTTTCGGTAGTTTCTCGGTCACCAAGCGGGCCGCCCGCAAAGGTCGCAACCCGCAGACCGGCGAGCCGATCAAGATCAAGGCTTCCAAGGTTCTGAAGTTCAAACCTGCCGCGCAGCTGAAAAGAGCCGCCGGCTGCTAAAAAGGCTATTGGGCGCGACCGTCCACACCCAATTTACGTCTGACGAAATAGAGGGCTCGCGACTCCGTCGCGGGCCCTTTATTATTGTTGCATCAGCCAGGTAACCCGAGGGAATGAAGATGAACCAGTTGAGCGGCGCGGAGGCCTTGGTGCATATGCTGCAGGGCCATGGCGTGGACTATATTTTTGGTCTCTGCGGCGACACATCGCTGCCGTTCTATGATGCGCTGCATCGCCTGAATCACGGCATGACGCATGTTCTCAGCCGTGACGAGCGTTCGGCGGCCTATATGGCGGATGGCTATGCCCGGGTTTCGGGCAAGGTTGGCGTCTGCGAGGGGCCGTCGGGGGGCGGTGCCACCTATATCGCGCCGGGCCTGATCGAGGCGAACGAAAGCTCCATTCCCATCCTGGCCATCACCACGGATATTTCCGTCGGCGCCCGCGGACGCTATGCCCTGACGGAGCTGGACCAATCCGCCCTGTTCCGCCCCTTGACCAAATGGAACGGCGTCATTGACCGGGCCAAGGATGTACCCAAACTGCTGCGCACCGCGTTTCGCGAGATGACCACAGGACGCCCTGGCGCGGCCCATCTGGCGTTGCCGTTCGATGTGCAAAAAGGCGCTGTTGATGCCGCTGATATCTGGTGCGATCCAGAGCTGGGCCACTATCCGGCCTGGCCCACGGGCCCCGACCCGGCCGCCGTGTCTCGCCTGGCCCAGGCGCTAATGGCGGCACGCAACCCGGTAATCGTCTGCGGNGGCGGNGTGGTTCTAGCTGGAGCCGAGANGGAATTGGGCCGATTGGCCGAACAACTGGCTATCCCCGTAGCCACGACGATTAGCGGCAAGGGCTCGATCAGCGAAGATCATCCTCTGGCCGTCGGCGTGGTCGGCAGCAACGGCGGCGTCATGGAAACCCGCCGCTTCATGGAGGCGGCGGATCTGTTGCTATTGATCGGCTGCCGGGCCGGCTCGGTGACCACAGAACGCTGGCGCTTCCCCGCGCCCGGCGCCTGTCAGGTGGCCCATATCGACAGTGACCCCGGTGTGATCGGCGCCAACTACCCAACTGAAGCTGCCATGGTCGGCGATGCCCATCTCGCACTCGCCGCCCTGAATGCAGCTATCGGCAGCCCGGCGGCACCGGCCCGCGATTTGAACGCGGCGGCGGTGGCCGAGGCCAAGGCGGCCAAGTTCACGGCCTTTCAACAATTGGCCACGAGCGACGAGCGGCCCATCCGCCCTGAGCGCCTGGTTGCTACTTTGTCCAAGCTGCTGGATGATGACGCGGTGGTGATAGCCGATCCGGGCACGCCCTGTCCGTATCTGTCGGCCTATTACCCGGTCAGACGCACGGGGCGGCAGTTCTTTTCCAACCGAGCCCACGGCGCCCTGGGCTATTCCCTGCCCGCGGCCATCGGCGCCTATCACGGCCGGCCCGGCGCCAAGGTGGTAGCGGTGATGGGGGATGGCAGCTTCGGTTTCAACGGCGGCGAGTTGGAGACCGTGGCGCGGTTGGGCCTGCCGATTACATTCGTGGTGGTTTCCAATAGTGTCTTTGGCTGGATCAAGGCGGGGCAAAAGACTGGCTTTGACGAACGTTATTTCTCGGTCGATTTCTCTACCACTGATCACGCAAAAGTGGCGGACGCTTATGGCCTGCAAAGCTGGCGGGTGGAAGACCCGGACGAGTTGAAAAGTAAAATGGCCACCGCCCTGAACTGCCCTGGCCCTTCGCTAGTGGATGTGATCTGCCAACCCCTGCAGGAGGCGAACGCGCCGGTCAGCGAATGGGTGGCTTAACTATCCAGTGGCGTCCAGGTGGTTTCGGGATCCATGGGATAGACTGGGCGCGGCAGGTTTTGCCAATTGAATCGGCTCAGCACCGGTGAGGTCAGGCCCGCCGTATCGATTTCCATGACCTGTTCGGACGGGAACCAGGGGATGAAGCCGGCCCTGAAATGGCCCCGCGACTTGACGCAGACCGTACGCGCATCGGCAATATCCAGGCCGAACATCTCGAAAAACATCGGATCCGCCGTCTGATGGCGGGAGCTGATCACCACGACCAGAATGCCACCCGCGCCGCCAATCTCAAGTACCGCGCTGGAGCCAAGCCGTAGCTGGCGGTTCTTGTAAACGCCCAGCCGGCCAACCATGTTGCCGTCGTGCAGCTTCACGACCTTGGCCTTGACCTCGAAGCGTTTGGAAAATTCGGTCTCGTTACCGCGATTAAAGACCGCGTCGAATTCGGCACCAATCCCCAGAGCATGCGCCTCCGCCGCTAGGTCCTTATCAAAGAACGAGCCGTAATAGACGCCACGGGCGCCGCCAGCCACCAGCGCCGAGAGCAGCCAAGTCGTCCGGCCTTCGCCGCCGCCGCCGGGATTGTCGCCTGCATCGGAGAATATCACCGAGGCGCGGTCCGGGTTTTGCGCCACCACATTCGCCAGGGTGACGCCGTCTTCGACGGACATCATCTCGCGGGTAAAGGCGGCCCGGTTACCCCAGGCGCGGCTGGCGATTTCACTGGCCAGGCTGGCAGCTTTGGTTTCATCGCTGCGCGCCGTGACGACAACTGCAAGGCCGTTCTTGGGGGAATCCGAAAAAGCGAAATTACCGAACACAGAAACATTGACGATCTCGCCCGCCTCCTCACGCGATCGGCGCTGGCCATAGTCGATCAAATCGCCATAGGGGCCCGCCGCCGTCAGCAGCGTGGTCGAGGGCGGCACCAGGGGCAGACGGATTAGGACCTGCCGCGGCGCCATACCAGCAAACATCTGGCGCATCAGCAAAGCGGCTTCTTCGCCGCGTTGGACTTGATCCACATGCGGGTTCGTCTGATAGCCGATGATGGCATCAGTAGCCGTAGCCATGGCCTCGGAAATATTGCCGTGTAGATCCAAGGTCGCGATCACAGCCGTATCCCCGCCCACCACATCGCGGATCGCTGTCATAAGGGTGCCGTCAGGGTCGCCGTCATCCGTCGCCACCATGGCGCCATGATTGGCGATATAGACTGCATCCAGCGGCCCGGCGGCCTTCAGGCCGGCGACGATCCGCGCCACCGTGGCAGTAAAGAAATTNCCNTCGACAGGTCCCCAGGGCGGACAGCCGGTCAGGATCAAAGGTACCGGCGTCCAGGGTCCAGTCGCGTCCATGGTTTGTACGAACGCCGCCATTTCCCGCGGCAGGGACGAGACCGGGCTGCGCGCCTGGGTAACAATCTCGGCGCCCTCCAGATAGAAAGCCTCGCGAAAATCAGCTTCCTCCGCGACCGGTGAAAAGGCGTTACTTTCCAGGATCACCCCGCACAGGGCGACGCGTTTAGGCTGCGACTGCTCCGCCATCTCTTGCTCCACTAATAGCCCAGGGCCAGACCGTCCTTGCGCGGATCGGAGCCGCCGGCCAGGGTGCCGTTCTCCCAATCCACGGCGATGATCTGGCCACCGCCCCAGGGCATGTCGGGCCGACCCACTTCATGGCCCAGGGCTGACAAGCCGGCCATGACATCCTCGCTCAAGCCGCGCTCCACATCCAGCCGTCCGGCGACATGGAATACCCGGGGGCTGTCCATGCTTTCTTGTGGGTCCATGCCATAGTCGATCAGATTGGTCAGCACGTGGGCGTGGCCCACCGGCTGATAACCACCGCCCATGACGCCATAGCAATAGGCGACCTTGCCATCCATGGTGCACATGCCGGGAATAATGGTGTGCAGGGGCCGCTTGCGCGGGGCCACGTTGTTGGGATGGTCCGGCTCGACCACGAAGCCGGCGGCACGGTTCTGCAGCATCACGCCGGTTTTCGGCGAGGCCAGGCCGGAGCCGAACGGCATATAGAGCGAGTTGATGAAGGAACAGGCGTTACGGTCCTTGTCGACCACGGACATGTAAATGGTGTCGCGGTAGACCGGGCCCGTGGCCTCCGGTGCTTCGATGGCGCTGTCCATCTTGATCTGCGCGCGCATCTCGGCGGCGAATTCCGCCGACAGCATGTGTTCGACGGGAACATCCGCCTGGCGCTGATCGGCGACGAAACGGTCGCGGGCCGCATAAGCCATGCGCGAGGCCTCGGTTTCCAGGTGCAGACGCTCGACACTATTCGGATCCATCTTGGTCAGATCGTAATCACCGAGAATATTCAACATCATCAAGGCGGTGATGCCCTGGCCGTTGGGCGGGATCTGCCACATGGTGTGGCCCCTGTAATCCGTCGAAATCGGCGTCACGTATTCACCGGCGAACTCGGTGAAGTCATCCATGGCATGGCAGCCACCCAGGCTGGCGAGGTATTCCACCATGTCCTCGGCCACCCGGCCCTTATAGAAGCCATCCCGGCCCTCCTTGGCGACGGTCCGCATGGTTTCCGCCAGTTCCGGCAGACGCCAGATCTCCCCCGCCTTGGGCGCGCGGCCATTGTTCAGATATTTAGCCGCTGCAGAGGCATCCGCCGATAACTTGGCCACGTTGCGGTCCCAATCAACACCAACCCTGGGCGTGATGGCGAATCCGTCCTCAGCATAACCGATAGCCGGTTGCAGGGCCTGGTCCAGATCAATCGTGCCATGGTCGCGCAGCAGCATGTGCCAGCCGTCAATGGCTCCGGGCACCGAGACCGCATGGGGCGACTGAATGGGGATAGCGGAAACACCCTGATCCAGCAAATGTTCCGCCGTCAGGGTCTTGGGCGCCCAGCCGGATGCATTCAGGCCAATAACTTCCGGCCCGCCGTCAGGGGCCAGCAGAGCGAAGCAATCACCGCCGATACCCGTTGACATGGGCTCCACCACGCATTGCACGGCACAAGCAGTGACGGCGGCATCAACCGCGTTGCCACCCCGACGCAGGACTTCCAACGCAGCAAGCGTGCTCAAGGGATGGGAGGTCGCCGCCATGCCATTGGCAGAATGGACGGTGGAACGGCCGGGAAGTTGCAGATCGCGCATTACAAAAACCTTGGAAAAGAAAATTTTGGGAATATGGAAAAGGCTGGAACCGGCTAATACCACATTGCGATGTGGTGGTCGAATTCCATCTCTGTTGTCAATTGTCCTGGGTCATTTTTGTTGTTTTTAGCCGGGATCGCGATTGTCTACGTAGCCGTTTCCGACGCCTACCCGGATGTTTGACGATAGTACCTTTGTGCCGCTGTCCACCTGGGGTATTGGACGCGATGGCGGTGGCTCGATAATGGCCGTCGATCCGCCTCGCAACCAATTTAACGGGATCGCTTCGGCCACTGCGTCCATCCAACCGACCACCAGGCTGCATCCACCGGTAAGACGATATTGTGCATTTCATGATAAAGCTCGATGACATTGTGCAAGCCGGATGTCCTTTCGTGTTCCCGAAGAGCGGGCGCTTGATTGGCTTCGTCAGTCGCCTCTGTTAAGTTGTATATCTCGTCAATTTTACCCGTATCAAAGGCTGCATTACTGGAGACGTTGCATGGCTAAACCATTTGCTGGCATCCGCGTGGTCGATTTCACTCAGGTCCTTGCAGGGCCTTATTCAACGTATCAGATGGCGCTACTCGGCGCCGAAGTAATCAAAGTTGAACATCCCAGTGGCGGGGACCAAGGGCGCAGGTTGTTGGCGCCGACGCCTGAAAGCACGGCCGCTGGCATGTCAGCGCTCGCCTCGGCCGTCAACTCCGGTAAACGAAGCTTGAGTTTGGATCTTAAACACGAAGCCTCACGTGCGATCGTCGATCGCCTGGTCGAACGCGCCGATGTTCTCGTGGAAAATTTCAAAGCGGGCGCCATGGACAAACTCGGTTTCGGGCAAGAACGCCTTCGCGCGCTAAACCCCCAGCTCGTCTATTGTTCCATCTCCGGTTTCGGGCAAAGTGGACCCCGTTCGCAAGCGGCTGCCTATGACCCGGTTATTCAAGCGGCCTCTGGAATCATGTCGGTTACCGGTTCCCCGGAGACGGGACCAACGAAAGTTGGCTTTTGGATGTGCGACATGACGACGGGTATGAACGCCGCGTTCGCGGTCGCCAGTGCGCTCTTTAGGCGTACGCAAACAGGGCAGGGAGACTATGTGGATGTTTCCATGTTGGACACGGCGGTCTCATTGATGAGCCCGCTAGCAGCACTACCGATTAACTACGACGTGGATCCGCCAATTACGGGAAACGGCGTACCTGGCTCGGGGGGGCCGTCTACGGTGTTTTCCACTGCCGATGGCACCGTGACAGTCTCTGCAGTCACGCCGGCTCAGTTTGCAGCCTGGGCGCGTGAAGTTGGCCGGGGTGATCTGGCTGAAGACGAACGCTTCACAACCATTGAGGCGCGTATTGAACATGCAGACGAATTTCGGCGCTTGATGACAGAGGCTTTCGTCAACGATACCGCGGAAAATTGGGGGCGACGGCTGAATGCAGTGGGGATTCCAGCCAGTAAGAACAAGCAAGTGCGAGAACTGCGCGATGATGCGCAACTCACACATCGCGAGATGTTTCTACCCCTACCGCCACCTCCGGGAATAGCAGGCGATTTTCATGCCGTGAATTTGGGTTTCAAATTAGGCCACGGCGGGCCAGGCGTCGCGGCCCCGCCCCCAACAGTCGGCCAGCACAATGATGACATTCTTGGGGAACTTGGCTTTAGCAATGACGCCATCGCCGGTTTCCAAAAGAGCGGAGCGATTTAGGCACCTTCAATTAGTCTGGTTATTTGCACCGTTATGATGATCATTGTCCCCAATCGTTGCGGTCGAATACTTCGATGTATCATCGTCGACGCACTCAACACGTCAAATTGTGAAGAGGAGAACAAGACATGACCGAAGAAATAGTCCTATACGAAACCGATGACAATATCGCCATCATCACGATGAACCGGCCGGAGAAACTGAACGCGATCAGTCACGAGCTGCGAAGCGGCGTCAGCGAGGCGCTGTTGCGCGCCGATGATGACGAATCAGTGAGTGTCGCCATTCTGCGCGCCGCAGGACGGAGCTTTTGCGTCGGCTATGACATCGATAACGATAGTCCGGAACGGGCGGAACGGCGTTACGACGCGTTGAAGTGGCATGGGTCATTGACCGAAGATTTACGCTTCGAGATGATCCCCTGGAGAATGCGCAAGCCAGTGATCGCTTCCGTCCAGGGCCACTCGCTTGGCGGCGGCTGCGAACTGGCGATGTATTGCGACCTTACGATCGCGGCCGACAATGCCATCTTCGGCGAACCGGAAATCCATTTCTCCAACGCCGGACCGGGCATCGTCATGCCATGGATGATCGGCTACAAAAAGGCGCGTGAACTGCTGTATTTTGGTGATTTTATCGATGCACCAACGGCGCTTGATCTGGGCATGATCAACCGGATTGTTCCGTTAGATGAACTGGAAGAAAAAACCCTCAGATACGCCAAACGCCTGGCCCTGATCTCGCCCGAGGCACTGGAATTCACAAAACTGTCCATCAATCGTGGTGCCGATGCCGCCGGCTTCACCAACGCGATGCAGGCCGGTCTCGACGTTGTGGCGCCACTCTACGCGGCGAAGACTGACGTCGGTGTCCAGTTCACCGAAATTAGACAACGCGACGGATTGCCCGCCGCCCTCAAATGGCGGCGTGATCAATTCGCGCAGTATGACGATTAGTAACACTGGCCTAAGCGGTTTCGGATTTCTGATCCGGCTGTATGATTAATTGCTGCCAACTAATTCGACTGTGTGTTTCAAGCCGGCATTAATCGTTGCGACCGATTATGGCTGTTCTTCTGGCATGCACCATGGATATTGCTGAAATACAGGCAAGCTGGTCGTTGGGTTCATACTAAATCTCGAAATGCCAGAAGAGGGCCCGGAAATGTCGATTGAAAACGTAGATACCCTCATCGTTGGCGGCGNCGAAGGCNCCCGNCACGACCGTGANGGCATGCCNGTNCTAAGGGTACACATGTCNAATGTCATGAATACGCCGGCGGAAGTCATCGAAGCGGAATATCCGGTTAAGATCGCATACCAAAAGCTGCGCCGCGGATCCGGCGGCCGCGGCGAACATCGAGGCGGCGACGGACTGCACCGCGAATATCTGATAACCGAAGATGACATTTCGCTGACCAGCATGTTCGAAAGAGCAAAAATTCCACCCTATGGGTTGCAGGGCGGTCAAGCGGGATCGGCTTTTCAAGTGAACATCATCACCACGGCGGGCGAGACATATCAATTGCCGGGCAAGGCCAACGTCACGCTCAACCGAGGCGACCTGGTCATCCTCGAGAGCTGCGGCGGTGGTGGCTATGGACCCACCAATGACGGTTCAAATTAGGAAAAACAAACGATTTAGTCGAAGGAGAATACCATGAGTGCTACGGGGAGAGTCGAAGGCAAGAACGCGGTCGTTACGGGTGCCGCCAAGGGCATGGGTGCAGCAATTACCTTGACCTTGGCTCGCGAGGGCGCCGATCTGCTGTTGGCCGCCCGCGATGTGCCACCTTTGGAGGAGGTGGCGCAACAAGCCCGCGATCTCGGGCGGCGCGTCGAAGTGGTCAAAACCGATGTCGCCGTGGATTCGGATGTCGCCGCCATGGCGGCCGCGGCACGGGAATTTTTCTCCGGCAAGATCGATATTCTCGTCAACGTCGCCGGCATGACCGGGCCGATTGAAACGCCGGCCTGGGAAATCGATCCCGATGACTTCAACGAAGTCTTGCGAACCAATGTGCTGGGCACATTTTTGCCAATTAAATATGTGATCCCCACGATGATAAGCCAAAAAAGCGGTAAGATCGTCAACATTGGCGGTACCTCCGGCCTGCGCGGTTACAAATACCGGGCAGCCTACAGTTCATCTAAATGGGGGGTCCGTGGATTGACGCGCACCGTCGCCTTGGATGCCGGTGAATACGGCATCAACGTCAATGTCGTCTGTCCCGGCATCGTGCATACACCGCGAATGGATAAACTGTGCGAGGAAAAAGCCAGGAAACGTGGCTGGACCTTTGATCAGGTCTACGATGAATACGTTCAGGAAATGGCTCTGCGCAGCGTCACCGAGCCGCAGGACGTCGCCGATGCCGTGCTTTTCATGGCGAGCGAGGAAAGCCGCAACATGACCGGACAAGAAATCACCGTCGATGGCGGTTGGGACGTTTAGCGGCTGGTGACCTGTTGCGATCGAGTCAGATGTACTACCGCGCGAAACTAAGAGAAATGGGACTATAACATGCTCGCCGAATTCGAAATATTGTCGCCGGCTAACCTTGATGAGGCGCCACCATCAAAACCGGTAACCCTCGTCCCCTTCAAGGAACTGTGTCAGATCAGATCGAAACTACTTCAGCTTAGTGACCACCGCCACCGTCACCGTCACCACCGTCACCGTCCGCTTCTCCCGCGTCAGTATCGGACTGGTCCTGCAAACCCGGATCGCTTGCCGCTGTTCCGGTGTTGACCGTCGCATCGGCCGCAGGATTGGCGACCGCCGCAACCTGGCCGGCGCTCACATTCGCCGCCGCGCCACCGCCCGACGGGGTAATTTCCACTTCACCTTCGGCGACCGCCACTTCGGTGGCGCCGTCGTCGGCCACGCTGACCGTGAAATCGGTGCCACGTATACCGATCAGGGCGACCGGCGTGGCGATCTTGACGCCCCGCTTGGCGAGTTTGCCGGATGTGTAGCGGAAAACCCCTTTTAACAACGACAGGGACAGCACGCCGGCATGGCTGTCGGCGTTATAGACGAACCGGTCCAGCACAGCGCGACTGGCCGAGCCCAAGCGAAAGTCAGTGTCGTCCCGGAAGACCACGTGCAGCGCGCCCTCATTTGCCGTCTCGACGGTTTCGTCAGCATAGACAGCATCCGATTCATACAGATCGCCACGTTTGCCGCCGCTCGGCGTGCCGTAGGCCCAGACTTTCACCGACCGGACGTCACCGATTTCAGTTTCGGCCCAGGATGGTGAGGCCACGAGCAGGCAGGTCAGGCAAAACAGGGCAGCAATCGGGCGCCGCATCGCGGCGACGGCCCGAGGTGAGGTTTGAATGATTAGCTTCTGGGGCATCCTCAAAACTCCATCTGCGTGGTGAGCGCCGGCGCAAATACTTTCGACTAGACTCCGAAAAGGGAAAAGTTCGAGGTGGTTCAAACTTAGGTGAGTACCATCTTGCCTCGGGTGCCTTCATCGCGGACTTCGATCGCCCGATGCAACCATTCCAGTTCGGTCTTTTCCACCGTGCCGCTGACATTCAGTTCGAACAGACCTTGATCGAGACTCTCTGGCGCCTGCGACATCAGTTGGGTTATGGAAGCTGCGGCCTCATGGGTTTCCAGCATGCGCGGTTGCCAACGCCCGAAGACTTTTTCGTTCTCGGAATATTCTTCGGTCATACTGGTCTTGATGAACGGCAACATCAAGCAATAGGCGCTAGCCATATCAGCGGCCCGCCCAAGGTTGACGCGCAGCACCTGCGGCAATTGCAACACGGCCCAATTGGCGATCGCATAGCCAGGAACCGAGGGGCCGGGTTCCAAGGCCTGTTTCGATGACACATATACGAGTTGGACAGGCGTTTGATGGTACACCGCTTCTGCCGCCCACAGATGGGTCATTGCAACGAAGCCATCGATCTTAGTGTTCAGGACGGCGCGGGATTCTTCCAGGTTCTCGAGATAAGCGCGCCGAACACGGGCGCGACGTTCGCCGCGAGGCTCTCCCTCGATCTCCGGCAGCGAACGACCGAAACGGTAGCCCTGCTCCGTCAAGCCGGAGTTACAGATCACGATGTCGGGGCTGCGGCCACCCATCTGTTCTACCACATAGGTGCGCGATGACCATAGATCGGCGTTGTTGGTGACATCCGCCTGCAAGGCAAAGGCGTTGACGCCTGCCTCGCGCAAGGCATCCACCAAATCGAAGCCGTCGCGATAGCTGCGGTGAAAATGAACGCCGACATTGGCAGCACCATTAAGGCCTGCCGCTAAAACCAACGCCTGGCCCAAGCCGCGATCTCGGCCGGACCCGGTGATGAGAACATTCTTGCCGGCGAAAGCCGTGGCATCCGCCCCGAAGCGAAATTTATTGATATCAATTGTAAAGGCCAATGTTCCATTTCCTTCTGGTTATTTATTGTAGAATTCAACGTATCTTAAGCTAAAATCCACCCGATCTGCATCGTAGAATGACTGGCGACGTTCTAAAATGGAGATTACGTTCGCAAGATATTACTCGTTATTTTGCAATCAATATAACTTTTCGATAACGAAGACTGCGGCTCGGCGGAGTGCCAAACCTTCCCTTGGCTATAGAACAAAGGTCCGGAGGGAGAAGAACCGGACCCTTGTCCACAGCGTCTCCCCGTGCCCCTTGGGAAGAACCGCTATATGGTATTTAGGCAGTGGTCTTGCGCAATTTCTCTACGGTGGCGGTGACTTGGGCGTTGATCGGTGCGGCCGTTTCCTGCGCTACCTTGGTGGCCATTTCGCCAACCTTGGTAGTCCGCGCCAGCAAACCTTCGAAGCTGTTACGGGCATAATCAGTCTGTAGGTCCATGACTTCGTTCAGGCTCTTGGCGCCCAGGATAGCCTTGGTCACCTGCACGTTGTTGTCCAGCGCCTGCTTGGCGAAATTCACACACTCGCCGCCAATCGCCTCGACACCCTTGCCATAGGTGGTGCCAGCGGCGCTCCAGGCCTCTATCTGCTGCTTGCCGTTTTTGGCAAACTCATCATAGCCCTGGAATAATTCCTCGGCCTTGTCGCGCACGCCAGCGAAGGCCTTTTCGTAGCTTTCGGTACCGGCTTTGGCGAAGTTACGTAGGCCCTCTTGGCCAGCCGCAACGATGGTCTCTGTCGCTTTAGCTTGTTTGGTTCTCTTGGCAGTCATGATCGGATCTCTCTCTCTTGAATTGTTTGGTCGGGCCACCAGGACCCGGTAAAAACTGGTTATGCTGCACTGCAACATAGTGTTAACATAGTGATTCAAATTGAGTTGTCAACATAAATTGTGCACTGCAACATAAATTTATTTTGCAGTGCGCAAAAGACCGCCGACAACCGGGTTCAGGCGTCGCCGGGACCCGAGCGACGGTTGTCCTTCTAAGGATTAGAGGGTTCTAGTTTCGAATTCCACCGGATCGGCTATATCTTTTCCCGAAAAGCTGGAAAATTTAGACGCGTGCTATTGGTAGCTACGATGTTTAAGGAGGCGATTTTGCTAGTTTTCTCGCTCGAATTGCTTCGTAGTCGCGCGCTAAATAGATAACACCCGCGTTAACCAACTATTTTTTGCTGGGTGGTCATACCGCCATCAACGACCAATTCCGCGCCAGTCATCCAAAATGAACCGTCAGAGGACAAAAAGAGTACTCCGTTTGCTATATCTTCAGCAGTTTAGAGACGACCCATCGGTGTTTTGTCAATTCACCCCTCGTTTAGTGCCAGACCTTTAAACTGCTCCGCGGTGAGGGGGCATTGCACAGACTGGATAGGGCAAGTTCACACGTATGTTTTTTTTAGTATATTGCAGCATTGCTGTTTTAGTGAAAAAACGAATAGCACCTTTGGCTGCGATTATGTCATGAGGTCACAATCCGCGACAATATCTTCGCATATTCTAGGGCAATGCCATTTCGTGCGAAGTGAAGGCCATCCCGTACAACATGCCGCCCTCCGACCCATACATCCTTCACAACGTTGTTGCCGCCGGCAAATATCCAACCGTCGAGCCACGCATCCCCTTGCCTGGACAATAGGTCCGGATGATCCTGATCTAGTGAAACAAAATCAGCCCGGTACCCGACTTCGATCCGACCACTTCTACGGTCTCCCGCTTTTGCCCCTCCCTTTAACGCATGGTCAAATAGAGTACGGCCACTGGATTGACCTTCTGCGGCTAGCCTATTCCGGCCATGGTCTCGCAGCCTTTGCGAATATTCCAGCAGGCGAAGTTCATCAGCAACACCGATAGCGATATTGCTGTCGGATCCAATGCCGATCAACCCGCCCTGATCAAAGAACGAAACAGCCTCGAAGATACCGTCACCAAGGTTCGCTTCGGTAATCGGGCAAAGTCCGACGACCGCGCCACTGTTTGCCAATTGCCTGATTTCCATCCTGTCCAGATGGGTCGCATGCACCAGGCACCAGCGCTCATCGACCGGAAAATTGTCAAGCAACCAAGCAACGGGCCGTGCGCCGTACCATGCCAAGCATTCATCGACTTCGCGCACCTGCTCTGCAATGTGGATGTGTATGGCCCCCGCACAAGGTAGGGAAAGCATTCCATTAAGGCCTTCTGGTGTTACCGCACGCAAGGAATGCGGCGCCAGACCCATGACTGCGTCCGGCAAATCCTTCATCATGGACAAGGTCCGTTCGATCAGCTGCCCATATCTGTGAAGTGTGTTGACGAAGCGGCCCTGAGCAGGGTCTGGCACCATACTTCCAAATCCAGAACATTCATAAAATACTGGCAACAACGTCAGACCAATGCCTGTTTGTTGTACAGCCTGAATGATCCCTCCAGACATTTCGCCGACGTCATCGAAAGGACGTCGATCAGGCGCGTGATGCAGGTAATGAAATTCTGCTACCGCAGTGAACCCGGCCTCAAGCATTTCCATGTAAGCCTGTGCCGCGATCGCCGCTAGATCCTCAGGCGTCAGTTTGTCAACAAAACGGTACATCAAGTCCCGCCATGTCCAAAAACTGTCAACGGATTGACTTCTGAATTCGGCCAGACCCGCCATTGCCCGTTGAAAGGCATGGCTATGGCAATTCGGTACGCCCGGCACCGCAATTGCAGCACGGTGGTCAGGTCGATCAAGGATGCTGTTCACCATCACTGACGTAATCCAACCGCTACCATCAGTTTCCGTGAGGACGTTCTTGGCCCAACCATCAGGCAATAATGCGTTTTCAAAAAAGAACCGTGTCATCATTTCGTCCTGACGAGCATCCATCGTCCACCCAATAAAGATTTGTCGGCGATCATTCAAACAGATCATACAAGCAATCAAATAGATTTAAGACATCCAGTCCTCACGCTTCACGTAGTTGGGTGGATAGCGCAACAGACCGAAGCCACCTTCTCGCTGCCGCGCCCGCCGAGAAAACTCTTGCCAAAAGAGTGCGATCGTTTATTGGTTTCCGCCGATGTCGTATTTTCAGTTTAGATGCATAGATGCACCTGAATTCGAGCATCGAGCTGGACTGGCCCCAGACTGGGGATACGACCTTGGGAACTGATGAAACAAACAAATCAACATATTATGCAGGAGAGGAGAAACAGCATGAAATTCCGTAGCAAACTTGCAATCGCGGCTGTCGCCGGGATGGTCGCCTTGAGTAGTGGCGTCCAGGCTCAGGAAATGAAGTTCTGGCGCATTGGAACGGGCGGCGCCGGCGGTACCTACTTCCCCATCGGCGGCTTGATCGCCAATGCCATCTCAAGCCCGCCGGGCTCGCGTTCCTGTGCCAAGGGAGGTACCTGCGGCGTGCCTGGTCTCGTGGCCATCGCCGTTTCGACCAACGCTTCGGTCGCCAATATGAACGCAATCCATGCGGGTCAGCTCGATGCCGGCCTAGCCGGTGCGCAGAGTGTCACGCAGGGCTACAACGGCCAGGGTAAATTCGTCGGTAACAAGAAGGACAAGGTTCGCGTCATCGCCAACCTCTATCCTGAGGACATGCATCTTGTGCTGCCGAAAGGTGTACAACTGCAGAGCCTGCAGGACTTGAATGGCAAGCGCGTCGGTGTCGCCGCGGCTGGCTCCGGCACGCAGGTTTCCGTGCGGATGATCCTTAAGCACTACGGCATCAAGGCCAAAGAACACGAGCTGAACCTGGGGCAGAGCGTGCAACGAATAGCTGATGGTCAGATAGATGCTTTCTTCTACGCCGGAGGCACGCCTTTCGCGGCGCTCATTCAGCTGGGTTCCACCAAAGGCTTCAATCTCTATAAGTTCTCGGACGCCGAGCGTAAGGCAATCAACGGCATCATTCCCTACTATGTCGATTCCAACATAGCGGCTGGCACTTACGAGAACATCAAGACCGATACGCCAACAATAGCGGTAAACGGTCAGTTGGTAACCAGTATCGACCAGCCTACAGACCTCGTCTATGGCATCACCAAGGCTTTATGGAGCAAGAAAACCCGCGGCCTGCTTGATAAAGGCCATGCCAAGGGCAAGGCCATTCGCCTCGAGACGGCACTCAAAGGCGTGCTGATCCCGCTGCACCCAGGCGCCGAAAAATTCTACAAAGAGAAGGGCATGATTAAGTAAGCCCACACCGTGCACAACCGGAAGCGCGGCCATGACGTCGCGCTTCCGGCGTCACGCAGGAACCAGCCAATATCTTAGTTCATATTAATACCCTGTGGCGCCAATGCTGCAGAGCGAGGGGCGGTCATGGCTGAGTTTGATGCCAAGAAAGCGGAAGAGCTGGAAGAGAAGTACGATTCCGGCCTTCATACCCGCGCCCTCGGACCATGGATATTGCGGTTTACATTGGCGTTTTCGGTCATCTTCGCCGCCTATCACTATATTACCGCCGGCATCGGCGTACCCATCGACTATTGGCACATGGGCATCCATATGTCGGGGGTAATCCTATTGGTCTTTATCGGTTTCCCCATGATCAAGGGCGACCACGCCTGGGAACTGCAACCCAACAAGTGGTGGCGTTACGCAAATGTGCCGATCTGGGACTGGATGCTCATCCTTGCCGGTATTTCCGCCTCTCTCTATATCGGCATCACCTGGTACGAAATTGATTTCACGTTTCTGGGCCAGCGCTTCCATCTGGCCGAACAAGTGTTACGTCAAGGCGACCCCGCCGCCATTGATGTTGTCTTTGGCACCGTGCTGATCCTCGTGTTGCTTGAAGCCGTGCGCCGGACGCTTGGTATCGTCGTGCCGATCATCATCATCTCATTCACGGTGTTCGCGGTCTTCGGCAAGTATATGCCTCTTCAAGTTCTTAAGCATCCGGGGATCAACTGGGCCCAATACATCAACAATATGTACTTCCCGGCCGAGGGCATTTTCGGCATTACGCTATGGATCGTGTCCACCGTGGTTTTCCACTTTGTACTATTCGGTGTGCTGGCACAGCGAATGGGGTTGGGACAATTCTTTGTAGACATGGCGACGGTAATCGCGGGCCGCTACACCGGCGGCTTGGCCAAGGTCAGCGTCGTATCGTCCGCCTTTTTCGGTACAATTTCGGGATCCTCCATAGCAAATACGGTTTCGACCGGCTCGCTAACCATCCCCAACATGAAACGTATGGGCTATCCCGGCCATCTCGCCGGCGGAGTCGAAGCTGCGGCAAGCGCCGGCGGCCAGATCACGCCGCCGATCATGGGCGCGGCGGCTTTTATCATGGCCGAGTTCCTGGAAGTTCCTTACACCACTATTATCATTGCAGCTGCCATCCCCGCCGCCATGCACTATATCGGCGTACTCTGTATCGTCCATTTTCAGGCTAAGCGGCTCGGACTGAAAGGTGTGCCGGAAGAGGAAATACCACGTCTTTTTACGGTCATTAAGAGAGGCTGGCCTACGGCGCTTCCGCTGGTCGCGCTCATTTACGTGCTGTTCAGTGGTTATTCACCCCACATGGCAGCCTTTTGGGGCATAACCACGGCGCTCGCAGTTGGGCTTTTCAACCCCATGCACCGGATCGCTTTTAGCGACATCATCGACGCCTGCATCACGGGCGTCAAATACGCGCTCGCAGTCGGGGCTGTCTGCGCTGCCATCGGTATTGTCGTTGGCGTCGTAAATTCGACGGGCCTCGGTTTCCGGCTCGGCTTCATGGTCGCCGATGGCGCCTATTCCATTGCGGAAAATATTCTTGCCCTGACTTCGTGGGTTCCCCTGATGGACATTTCGCTCCAGGGGATGACGCTGTTCGTTTCGCTGATCCTGATCGCAATCACCTGCATCTTGATGGGCGCCGGTTTGCCGACGACGGCGCTTTACATCATGCTTGCCACAGTTGCTCAGCCGGCGCTCGCCAACCTGGGTATTCCGCCGCTGGCATCCCATCTGTTCGTGCTTTATTATGGCGTTATCTCGGAAATCCCCCCGCCAGTTTGCGCTTCGGCCTACGCGGCAGCAGGGATTGCCGGCGCTAATCCATTCAGGACCGGCGTTTCGGCTTTCACGTTGGGTATCGGCAAGCTCATGGTGCCAATGGTCTTCGTCTATTCGCCCGCGATGTTGATCGTGCTCGACGACTACTTTACTTGGGGCTCGTTCCTAGAGACGACATTGACTTGCGCCATTGGAGTTACCATGATGGCAACGGCCGTCAGCGCGTACTTCATTGCTCCCATGCCGGTGCTGTTCAGAATACTCATTGGAGTGGCGGCCATCTTCATGGTGGCACCTGGTGCGACTAGTGACACATATGCGGTGGTACTGGCGCTGCCGGTTCTGCTGCAACAGGTGGCGACATGGCGGCGCGGCCGCATCGCCATGTAGGCCAAAGCCGTCGCTCAAAAAAATTTATCCCATGGAGAAACCCTGGACGAAGTTACCTCTGACGGAAGTTGAAGCGGCGGTGTTTTCCATTTCAGAAGCTTGAGCCATACTTTGTGTCTTGGCTATCGACATAATCAATTTTTGGGGTCTGCAAATTATGTTTCATACGAGCGGCCCACGGTGGGGTTGGTTTTAGTGACCGTTACGTATTCGAGCCAACGCTTGGCGAATGCTGTTTTCGTTATTATCCAGCCCGGCCCGGCGTCTCGCCCAGCCAATTTCCATAACGGCCTCGACAGGATACGAACCATGCAGTTGCCCAAGATTGGACGTTTAAGTCCGGGCACTTCTTTCTGATTTACTCTTTTACCCCATTCAACGCTCGACGCACATGGCGATCCCCATACCACCACCAATGCACAACGTTGCCAGCCCCTTGCTAGCGTTTCGTTTTTTCATCTCGTGCAGGAGTGTTACAACGATGCGTGTGCCCGAAGCGCCGATCGGGTGCCCCATCGCAATAGCACCGCCGTTGACGTTGACTTTTGCGACATCCCAGCCCAGTTCCTTGTTGACCGCGCAAGCCTGTGCAGCAAAGGCTTCGTTGGCTTCGATCAGATCAAGGTCATCCGTCTTCCAGCCGGCTTTTTCGAGCGCCGCCAAGCTTGCCGGGATCGGGCCCGAGCCCATCAAAGCAGGGTCGACGCCAACAGTAGCCCAGGATGCAATACGCGCCAACGGCGCTATGCCACGCCGGCTTGCTTCATCCGCCGTCATCAGCACCACCGCAGCTGCGCCGTCGTTAATCCCCGAAGCGTTTCCAGCGGTGACCGTACCATCCTTTTGAAACGCCGGCCTCAAACCTGCCAGTCCTTCTTCGGTGGTATTGGCCTTTGGATGTTCGTCGATTTCAATGACGACGCTGCCTTTGCGTGTCTTGACAGTTACCGGCGCGATTTCATCATCAAACCGTCCCGTGCTTATTGCATCTGCCGCCTTTTGTTGTGAGGAAAGCGCCAACTGATCCTGATCGTCACGGGTGATTTGCCAGTGATTAGCAACATTTTCGGCGGTCATTCCCATATGATAGCCGTTGAAGGCGTCCCACAAACCATCCCTAATCATTGTATCAATCATCTGGTAATCGCCCATCTTGACACCGTTGCGCAGATGCTGGCAGTGCGGCGACAGGCTCATGTTTTCTTGACCCCCGGCAACAACAATGGTGCTGTCACCGGCTTTGATGGCCTGACAACCCATGGCGATCGTCCGGACGCCAGAGCCACAAACCTGGTTGATCGTAACCGCCGTACTACTTTCAGGAATTCCGGCGTCGATGGCCGCCTGGCGCGCCGGGTTCTGGCCGCACCCCGCCGTCAAAACCTGGCCAAGTATTGTTTCAGAAACATCCTCGGCTGCAACATCACTTCTTGCCAGTGCGGCGTTGATGGCATTGCTGCCCAACTGCGCAGCAGGAATGCTCGACAGACCTCCGCCAAAGGCCCCGACCGCCGTCCGCGCCGCGCTCGCAATTACAACATCTTCTGTCATTTTTCTTTCCTCTTCTTCTACCTGTCTGGCGCCTTTTGGGCCTCGACCAGAATTACGTGTAAGCGTTTAGGGCCATGTGCGCCATACTCAAGGGTCTGCTCAATATCCGCGGTCTTGGATGGTCCGGTGATGAAGTTCACCGTTCTCGGAACCCTGTTCGATGTCTCCTGGGCACATCGCCATCCGTCCTCCAGATGGTTCACCAACTGTTCTTGGCGTACGATCACGATGTGGTTCTCGGGCAGGAAATTCATACCCGTCGGGCCTTTCGGACCCGAGCGCAACACCAGGCTTCCCGTCTCAATGACACCGGCTTCGGCTGCCGTGATACTCGTGACATCGTCTGCGACCGCGTTTCGCCGGGATATCTTCAAGTCATCGGGCAAGGGAAAGCAGTCTAGCCGGCTATCGGGGGCCATCGCCACCGCTAGTGGCATGTCGTTTTTCTGTATGAAGGCGCTGACGGAGGTGGCAACGTCGGCGTCTGTTTCCACGACATCGACGGTTGCGGCGACCGCGCGGAGTTTCGAGATGAATCTCTCGATCGGATCATCACCCCATTGCGGCCTGATTTGATCCGGGAGATGACGGAGCCTCTTCGCCAAACACGCCTCGGTCTCAGGATCGATTTCTTCACGGCCGATGGCCTTGCCGACACGGGCCAAAATTTCATCTCGCGCTGACGTCATTACTCCTTCTCCCTTTGTCGTTCCCGCCAGGCCGCCTGGAAGGTCTTTCCCTGTGGCGCTGGAAGGTCGCGGGCTTGGGTCCAACCGCCGGCCAGGGGCATGCGTCTAAAGACGCCTTTTCGGCGGCCCAATGCGCCCATCACAGCCATGATAACGCGGGTCCCGAAGTGATACACGGCTGGGTGAGCGGCGAAAAACGCCCAAATCCCGAGGCCAAACCGGAACACACCGGAGCCTATTCTCTGCTCGTACTGCCGAGTCCGATGAACCCGTAAGAGTTTTGGTAGCGGAATGCGGACCGGGCAAACCTCTTGACAACGACCATTCAGCGTACAGGCGTTGGGCAGGTCTATCGCTTTATCCAGCCCTGCCATCATTGGTGTCAGCACCGAACCCATGGGCCCCGGGTAGACCCACCCATAGGCGTGGCCGCCAATGCTTCCATAAACCGGACAATGGTTCATACAGGCCCCACAACGGATACAACGCAGCATTTCACGGAATTCGTTCCCGAGCATTGTGCTGCGCCCGTTGTCAACGAGAATGACATGATATTCCTCGGGTCCGTCGCTGTCGTTATCGCGTTTCGGCCCAGTGGTGAAGGTTGTGTATGCCGTGATCTCCTGGCCAGTGGCGCTACGACCCAGAAGGCGGAGCAGAACCATCGCGTCCTCGACCGACGGAATGACCTTGTCGATAGCGGCAGTGACGATATGCACCCGGGGCAAAGTGCATGTGAGATCGCCGTTGCCCTCGTTGGTGACGATGATGTTAGAACCGGTATCAGCGATCAGGAAATTGGCACCGGTGATGCCGACGTCCGCCGAAACGAATGCCTGACGCAGAACCTGGCGTGCTTCTTGCACCAGGGCGCGGCGTTCTGTTTGGCGTTCGGTGAGACCGTGAGCCGCATGATGCTTTTGGAAAAGATCAGAGATTTCATCCTTGGATTTGTGAATGGCGGGGGCGACGATATGGCTCGGAGGTTCCTTTGCGAGCTGCAGTATGTACTCACCGAGGTCCGTCTCGACGGTTTCGAAACCGGCTTCCTCCAATGCATCGTTAATCCCGACTTCTTCGCCGATCATCGACTTGCCACGGATAATCTTCTTGGCATTAGCCCGACGGCATATGTCGGTAGCAATGCGACACGCATCATGGGAGGTACTCGCCCAATGAACGTGCCCCCCGGACGCCGTTACCTGTTCCTCATAGCGACGCAGATAAAAATCTAGATTGGCTAGAGCATGATCGCAAATCTCTGTTCCGAGGTCCCGCAACGCTTCAAATTCGGGAAGAGCCTCAGCACATTTTCTCCGGGAATCAACAAAGCCCGTGGCCAAATTTTTCAGTGCCGACTGAAGAACAGGGTCGTCGAGCGACTGTCGGGAGCGCGCCTTGAATTCATGCGAAATCGGTTCCATGGTTAACCCTCCGCGTCTGCGATACCTGGGCCGTCAGCCAATCCCGCCAGAACTTCGGCAATGTGGAAGACCTGAGTGGTTTTTCCCTTGCGCCGCAAACGGCCTGCAATGTTGAGCAGACAACCAAGGTCACCTCCCAATAAGGTACCTGCGCCACTTTCTTCGATCCGAGAACATTTGTCGTCAACCATACGGCCGGAGATTTCTGGATATTTGACGCAGAACGTACCGCCAAAACCGCAACAGACGTTATTGTCCTCTAGTTCATTGAGCGTTAATCCCTGGACGCTGCTGAGCAATTCTCGGGGCTGATCATGTATGTTGAGCTCACGCAGACCGGCACAGGAATCATGATAGGTCACAGAGCCGTCGAAATCGGTTTTGACGCCCGAGACACCCATCACTTCAGTCAGAAAGCTGATAAGTTCATGGCTTCGCTCTGCCAGATCCCGAGCCATCTCCAATCCGTTTGGGTCGTCTTCAAAAAGCTCGACATAATGGGTCTTGATGGTTCCCATGCAAGATCCGGACGGCGCTACGATGTAATCGAAATCAGCGAATGCCTTGATGACCTGCATCGCCAATTTTCGCGCATGACCGAGATCGCCATTGTTGAAGGCGGGTTGACCGCAACAGGTCTGAGCGCGAGGCACTTCCACGGTAACACCGGCATCTTCCAGCAATTTCACGGTCGCAAAGGCGACCGACGGACGGTAGAGATCCGCTAAACAAGTAACGAATAACCCTACGCGTGGCTTGGAGTGTCCGTTCGTCAAGGTTTGCTCCCTTTTTTCACTCAATGTTTCTATCCGTGGTTCGAACCGTACCGAGAACAGGTTCGCGCCCTTCCATCTCTTGTCTCACACCGTGAGTGGAGCCGTTTACGAGTAGCGGGACATAGCCTTCTGCCAGCCCTCTTGAAGCTGATCCAGGGCTTTCTGGGTCGCCGACCCCATATCGCTCCAGGCCTTTTCGTTGGTGGCTTTAGCTTGCTTAACCAAGGTCTGAGCATTTGAAATGGACTCTTCCAATTGCCCGGCAAGCTCTTCATAAGCGGCTTTAGCCCCTACTTCTGCCGCTTCCAGCCCCTTTTTGTACTCAGCCATCTGGGCTTGCCAATCTTCGATCTGTCTTTGGGTCTCAGCGATGAATTTTTCCTGCGGTGTCATAATTTCCTCCATTGTCTTGGTTGCTGTATCCAGTCACTGCAAACTTGAGAACACGGAGCTGCAGGTTTCCTTCGATCAATTGCCCAGCAGTCCCGCAGAACCATGCCGAAAGTTAGATATCTTCCGGCACCATCTTGATCGCGCCGCAAGGACATTCCGTCGTGCAAATGGAACAGCCCTTGCAGTAGTCGTATTTGAATTCAAAACGTTTGCCCGGCCCGAGCTTAGTGATGGCGTTGTCCGGGCATACGCCGTAGCAGTTGTCGCACTCGAAGCAGTTGCCGCAGGACATGCAGCGCCGCGCCTCAAAGGCTGCATTGTCCGCGTCGAGGTCCCCGACGACTTCCGCGAACCCGGTCTTTCGGCGCACCACGTCCAGCATCGGGCGTACGGTTCGCGGGGCGTCGGTGTAGTACCAGGTGTTCAACATATCGAAGCCAACTACCTCGTGCTTCTCCAGCGGAATGTATTTTTCTCCGCGGAGATACGCATCGATATTGCGTGCCGCCTTTTTGCCGTGCCCGATGGCAGCGGTTACCGTCCGGATCGACGGCACCATATCACCACCGGCGTATATCCCTTCAGCGCCGGTACGCATGGCACTGTTTACCTGAGCGATGCCGTCCCTGGTCTCCACACCGGAGAGGTTTTGCAAAAAACCCACGTCGGTATCCTGCCCAATGGCTTGGACGATTACATCGCCCTTGATGCTTTCGAACTCACCGGTCGGCTCGGGCCAGCGTTCGTTGGTGGCCCTCATCCTCTCGAGCGTGACGGAACCGCCGTCCACCTGCTTAATGGATCGGAGACACTTCAGTATGACACCCTCTTCCAAGGCCTCTTCAATTTCGAACGCATGGGCCGGCATGTGCTCGCGGGCCTCGAACACGATGAGGGTCGTCGATATCGCACCCATGCGAATTGCTGTTCGCGCTACGTCGACCGCCGTATTACCACCACCATAGACCACCACATGGCCCTTAAGCTTGCTGGGGTTGTCGAGCTCAGTATCACGCAACACCACCACCGCATCGAGCATTTGAATTTTTTCGTCCGAGACGATCTCGAGGCGTCGCGGCAATTGGGCGCCAATACATAGAAACACGGCGTCGAACCGACCCGCCTGCTTGGTCGAGAGGACATCATCAATTTGGGTGTCGAGCTGAATCTCGACACCCATAGCTTCGATACGTGCAATCTCGGCCCGTAGTTTCTCCCGGGGCATTCGGTATTTGGGAATGCCGTAGCGCAGCATGCCGCCGGCCTGCGGATTGGCATCAAAAATCGTCACTGCATGGCCGAAGCGACGCAGATGATAGGCCGCCGACAGCCCCGCAGGGCCGGCGCCGACGATCATTACGCGTTGGCCGGTGGCCGTTCCGGGCTCGACTTGCCAGCCGTACTTCAAGGCCTGGTCTCCTAGAAAACGTTCGACCGAGTTGATGCCTACGGCTTCATCTAGACCCTCACGGTTGCAAGCGCCCTCGCAGGGGTGATAGCAGACGCGCCCCATGATAGCGGGCAACGGATTGTCTTCCATGATCTGTCGCCAAGCCGCCTCGTAATCTCCCTCTTCGGCATAACCGAGCCAGGCCTGGATGTTTTCACCGGCTGGGCAGGCATTATTGCACGGCGGCAAACGGTCCAAATACACGGGACGTTCGGTGCGCCAGCTGCCCGTCTTATTGAGCAGGCTACTGCCTACATCGAGGGTGATGGCAAACGGCTTGGACTGAACGACGGCGTCAGAGCTCATCAATGACTACCTCCCGATAACAAATGGTGGTTGCATACATCTTACCACCGACACACAGGCTAATGGTCAGCATCAGATATCTTCCGGCACCATCTTGATGGCACCACAGGGACATTCCGTTGCGCACATGGCGCAACCCTTGCAGTAGTCGTATTTGAATTCAAAACGCTCGCCCGGCCCGAGCTTAGTGATGGCGTTATCCGGACATACCGCGTAGCAATTGTCGCACTCGAAGCAGTTGCCGCACGACATGCAGCGCCGCGCCTCGAATAGGGCATTGCCCTCGTCGAGATCCCCCACCACCTCCGCGAAGCCTGTCTGCCGACGGATAATCTCGAGAGTGGGCTGCACCGTACGATCAGCGTCGGAGTAATACCAGGTATTCAGCAAGTTCTCGGTGGCAATCTCGCGCTCTTCGGCGGGTGCGTAAGCCTCCTGGTGCAGATAGGCATTGATGCTGCGCGCCGCTTTCTTGCCGTGCCCGATAGCCGTGGTCACCGTACGTTCAGACGGCACCATGTCTCCGCCGGCGAAGATGCCGGGCCGATCGGTCATCATTTCCGGATCGACCAGAACGGCCCCCTCAATGATATTGACTTCTGGGCAGCCATCAAGAAGCCCGAAGTCCACGTCCTGACCGAGCGCCAGTACCAATACGTCGCCTTCAATAGTCTCTTGCTGTCCAGTGACTTGTGGCCGGCCATCCTTCCCGGCGACCATTTTCTCCAAAGTGATGGTGCGTCCGTCCACCTGCTTAATGGTGCGAAGGTTGAGGAGTTCCACCTTTTCTAACAGGGCCTCGTCCACTTCAAATGCGTGGGCAGCCATCCGGTCCCGGTCCCTGCGTACGATTACCTTCGGCTCGAAGCCCGAGAGGCGGACCGCCGTGCGGGCGACATCCATAGCAGTGTTACCGCCACCGTAGATCACCACTTGGCCCTGAAGCTGGGTTGGCTGATCCAGCTCCAAATTTCGCAGTACGGTGATCCCTTCAATCACCGGCATCTCGCCGGTGATGGGAATTTCTAGGTCGTTGGCTGTATGTGCGCCGACGGCCAGAAACGCAGCGTCGAACCCTCCCTCCTTCATGGAAGCCTCAACATTTTCTACCTTCGTGTCGAGCACTATTTTGACCCCCATCTCCTCGATGCGGGCGATCTCGGCGTTGAGTTTTTCGCGTGGCAAACGGTATTTTGGAATACCCCAGCGCAGCATCCCACCGGCCTTGGGCAAAGATTCGAAGATGGTCACCTCGTGACCAAATCGTCTTAGGTGATAGGCGGCCGAGAGCCCTCCGGGACCTGCGCCAACCACCATGACATGCTTGCCGGTAGGCTCCCCGGCGGGCACCGTCCAGCCGTATTTATTGCCTTGATCTCCTAGAAAACGTTCGACCGAGTTGATGCCCACGACTTCATCTAGACCGGCGCGGTTACAGGCGCCCTCGCAGGGGTGATAGCAAACGCGCCCCATGGTGGCGGGCAAGGGATTCTCTTCCATGATCTGTCGCCAGGCCGCCTCGTAATCTCCCTCTTCGGCATGCCCAAGCCAAGCTTGGACGTTCTCGCCAGCCGGGCAGGCATGATTGCACGGCGGCAAACGGTCCAAATAAACCGGACGTGCGGTGCGCCAGGTGCCCGTCTTGTTGAGCAGGCTGCTGCCGACATCAAGGCTTATGGCGAACGGCTTAGATTGCGAAACGGGCTCGGGCTTCATGCCTCATCGCCTTCCGGGGACAAAAGGTTGAACCGCCTGATATGCCTATCGGCGATGCCTTGTAGCGCCTCTAGTTGGGCTTCGTTGCCTTTCTTGAATACATGTGCAAAACGCCGCTGTAGCTTCAGGTACTCGGTAACCGGCTGTTTACGTCGGATTTTCGTAACGCCCGTCACCTCGCCGTCTTCTGCTTCGAAGAGAGGGAACATGCCACTTTCCACGGCAAGACGCGCGATCTTGATCGTGTCACCCGGCTTCGATCCCCAGCCCAAAGGACAGGGGACATGAATTTCGATGTAGCGCGCACCGTGGAACGACATTGCCTTCGAAACCTTGTGCTCCAGATCATGGAGATCGTGCACCGAAGCCGTGGCGACGTAAGGAATTTCGTGCGCCATGGCGATCAGCGGCACGTTCTTGCCGGTGCTGAAAGCGTTACCCGGCTGGCTCCCCACTGGCATGGTGGTCGCAGTGCGCGCGGCGCCCGGGGTCGAGCTTGAGCGTTGCACCCCGGTGTTCATGTAGGCTTCGTTGTTATAGCAGATGTAGAGAACATCGTCGTTCCGGTCGAACATCCCTGACAGGCAGCCGAAGCCGATGTCGGTAGTGCCGCCATCTCCGCCCTGGGCGATGACCCGTACGTCCTCACGACCCTTGGCTTTTAAGGCCGCCGAAATGCCGGCTGCCACGGCCGCGGCGTTGCCGAACAGGGAATGGACCCAAGGGATGGACCAGGCGGTCTCGGGGTAGGGGGTGGTAAAGACTTCCAGGCAGCCGGTGGCGTTGGCGGCGATCAACTGGTTGTTGGTGGCCCGCATCGCCGCGTCGATAGCGAACCGCGCCCCGAGCGCTTCGCCGCAGCCCTGGCAGGCTCGGTGTCCGGAATTAAGCGAGTTCGAGCGGTCGATGGTCGCCTGGACGGATCGATGATCCTCATCGAGCAG
>PCBT01000079.1 GCA_002731375.1 Rhodospirillaceae bacterium
GAATTCAAGCCCGGCGGCAAGCATGTGATGGTTTACGGTGTGAACCTGCCCGCCCGGCGCCTGCACGAAATGCTGCTGGTGCTTTGGAACGCCATGATTGACGACAATCTGCCGGCTGCGGTGAAGTTCGCCCTGTCCGAGCAAGGGGTGCCGGGTGGCCTGCCCAGGGCCCCCATGCCCGCCGCCTCCGCCCGGCAACAAAAAGCCATTGCCAGGGCTTTGAAAAAATTGGTGTAGAAGCTCGCGTAGTAGCTACCGCAGGATGCCGTTGCTCGGCCTCGATTAGCTCGATTTTAGGGCCAAATAGGGTGCGATTCTCTGCGCTTTCTGCTATGTTTATACCCCGACAGGGTGGGCCGTGATTCTCTTGCGTCTTTGCCATGGCGGGGCTGTATTTTTTTCCACGTGATAATTACTTTGAAACGAAGAAATCATGAAGCTAACCATTGAACGTTCTGCCCTTTTACGGGCCCTCGGCCATGTCCAAAATGTTGTCGAGCGGCGTAATACCATTCCCATTCTTTCAAATGTGCAACTGGTCGCGGACGAGGCGGGGTTGAGCCTGACCGCGACGGATCTGGATCTGGCCATTGTCGAAACCGTGCCGGCGGAAGTGCAAACCCCTGGTGGCACCACGGCACCGGCGCATATCTTGCATGACATTGTTCGCAAACTGCCCGACGGTGCCCAGGTGGAGCTGGATTACGGTGCCGATGATGGCCGCCTGGTGGTCCGTGCGGCGCGTTCGAAATTCACCCTCTCCTGCCTGCCAAGGGAAGATTTCCCGGTCATGGCTGATGGCGATCTGCCGCATCAATTCGTACTGCCGGCGCCTGACCTGAGCCGCCTGATCGAGAAGACCCGGTTTGCCATCTCGACGGAGGAAACCCGTTATTACCTGAACGGTATTTATCTGCATGCGCCAGAGGAAGCTCCGGTGCTGCGCGGCGTCGCTACCGACGGCCATCGCCTGGCCCATATCGAAATTCCCCTACCTCAGGGTGCCGCCGGTATGCCCGGCGTGATTATGCCGCGCAAGGCGGCCCTGGAAGTGCACAAGTTGATTGAGGACGGCGAAAGCGTGGTCGAAATCGCCTTGAGTGATAGCAAGATCCGCTTTGCCCTTGGCGACATCGTGCTGACCTCGAAACTGATCGATGGCACCTTTCCGGACTATCAGCGGGTGATCCCGTCCGGCAATGACAAGCTGATGGAGGTTGATTGCAAAAGCTTTGCCGCGGCCGTGGACCGGGTCGCCACAATCAGTTCGGAAAAATCCAGGGCGGTGAAATTGGCCGTCAACGGCAGCGCAGTGACCTTGTCGGCCAATAGCCCTGACCAGGGCAGCGGCACCGATGAAGTGCCGGTGAACTACAGTGGCGATGAGCTGTTGGAAATCGGCTTCAATGCCAAATACCTGCTCGATATTGCCGGGCAGATCGATGGCGAGAACGCCTGCTTTGATCTTTCCGACGGCGCCTCGCCGACCATCATCAGAGATGCCGCTGATCAGGGCGCGCTTTATGTCCTGATGCCCATGCGGGTTTGAGAGGGCCTTTGCTGGCCGCACGCCAAAACATTATGCCTGAAGCAGGCGCGCAAAGCCCGGTTTCCCCGCTGCCGGTTGGCGCCGTCGGTACTGCGGCCGTCTGTGCGGTGGAGCGTCTGCGCCTGAGCAATTTTCGCAACTACGACAGCCTGGCGCTTGATCCCGCCGCTCAGGTGATGGTGCTGACCGGTGCCAACGGTGCGGGCAAGACCAATTTGCTGGAGGCGGTCTCGTTTCTCTCGCCCGGGCGCGGTCTGCGCCGGGCCCGCCTGCGCGATGTCGTGCGTCAGGGTGCCGCGGAGGGAGCGGAAAGCTGGGCTGTGGCGGCGACGGTGCGGGGGCCGGACGGTCCGGTCAAGCTGGGCAGTAGCCTGGGCCGAACGGAACGGGGCAGGGATAAGCGCAGTGCCCGCATGGATGGCCAGACGGTATCGCCGTCATCTCTGTCTCGGGTAATCGGTGTGCAATGGCTGACGCCGCAGATGGATCGGCTGTTCCTGGAGGGGCCATCGTCGCGGCGCCGGTTCCTGGACCGCCTGGTACTTGGCCTGGACCCGGACCATGGCCGCCGGGTCGGCGCCTATGAACGCAGCTTGCGGGAGCGGGCCAAACTGTCGCGTGATGGTGGTGGTGATCCGGCTTGGCTATCGGCGCTGGAGGCGCGCATGGCGGCCAGCGGCGTTGCCGTGGCGGCGGCCCGGCGCGAGGCCCTGGCGCGGCTGCAACGGTTTCTAACGGCGGCAGTCGGACAATTCCCTAAGGCCGGCCTGGCCATCGAAGGCCGGATCGAAAGCTGGCTGGACGACCACCCGGCGGTCGAGGTGGAAAGCCGTTTCGCCGAGATGCTGGCCAGCAACCGCCAGCATGAAGACGCGGCAAATGGCACGGCGGAGGGGCCGCACCGCTCTGATCTGGTGGTGCGCCATCTGGACAGGGATATGCCGGCGGCACAATGTTCGACCGGCGAACAAAAGGCATTGTTGATTGCTGTGATGCTGGCAAATGCCAAGGCGGAGGCGGAACGCCGGGGCGCGGCGCCGATCCTGTTGTTGGACGAGGTCGCGGCACATTTGGATAGCGAACGGCGGGAAGCCTTGTTCGCGGAGATATTGGCCCTTGGCGGCCAGGCTTGGTTAAGCGGTACCGACCGTAACCTGTTCGAACCTTTGGGCGGACAGGCACAATTCGTGACGGTGGACCGCGGGCAAGTGAAAACTGAAGGGTAGAATGCGTTGAGTGATCCGGTATTTGAAGATCCAGACATGATCCCCGGCAAAGACGGGGCCGACTACGATGCCTCATCGATCAAGGTGCTGCACGGTCTGGACGCGGTGCGCAAGCGTCCGGGCATGTACATTGGCGACACCGATGACGGCTCTGGCCTGCACCATATGATCTATGAAGCCGTGGACAATGCCATTGACGAGGCACTGGCCGGTCATGCGGATAAGGTTCAAGTCGTGTTGAACCCAGATGGTTCGGCGACAATCAGTGATAACGGGCGCGGCATTCCGACCGAAATTCACGAGGAAGAAGGCGTCTCCGCCGCTCAGGTCATCATGACAGAGTTGCATGCGGGCGGTAAGTTCGACCAGAACTCCTACAAGGTCTCGGGCGGTCTGCACGGGGTCGGCATCTCGGTCGTTAATGCCTTGTCATCGACATTGGAATTGCGTATCTGGCGCGGCGGTGAAGAGTTCCACATGTGCTTCCACGACGGCGATCCGGAGGTGCCCCTGGAAGTGGTCGGCGATGCGGGGGAGCGGACAGGCACCGAAGTAACCTTCACGCCATCAACCGAGACCTTTACCAAGACAGAATTCGATTACGGCACCCTGACGCATCGGTTGCGGGAACTGGCCTTTCTGAATTCTGGCGTGCTGGTGGTGTTGCGCGACGAACGCGGCGTCGAGGCACAGGAGGATGTTTTCCAGTTCGAGGGGGGGATTTCCGCCTTCGTCGAATATCTCGACCGCAATAAATCGGCGGTGCATAGCCCCGCGATCGCCGTTCTGGGCGAACGTGACGGCATTCGCGTGGACTGCGCCCTGCAATGGAACGACAGCTATCACGAAAATGTCCTTTGCTATACCAACAACATCCCGCAGCGTGACGGCGGTGCCCACCTGGCGGGTTTCCGCGCCGCCCTGACCCGGACCGTCAACGGCTATGCCAATTCATCGGGTATCGCGAAAAAGGAAAAAGTATCTCTTAGCGGCGATGACGCGCGCGAGGGTTTGACCTGCATTCTGTCCGTGCAGTTGCCCGACCCGAAGTTCAGTTCCCAAACCAAGGACAAGCTGGTCTCGTCCGAGGTGCGGCCCGTCGTCGAAAGTCTGCTCTCGGAAAAACTGGCCCAGTGGTTCGAGGAGCATCCAGCCGATGCCAAGAATATCGTCGGCAAGGCCGTGGATGCCGCCATCGCCCGCGAGGCCGCCCGCAAGGCTAGGGACCTGACCCGGCGCAAGGGCGCCCTGGATATTTCCTCGCTGCCGGGCAAGTTGGCTGATTGTCAGGAGCGCGATCCGGCCAAGTCCGAATTGTTCCTGGTCGAGGGTGACAGCGCCGGCGGCTCCGCCAAGCAGGGCCGGGCGCGGGCCAATCAGGCGGTGCTGCCTCTGCGCGGCAAGATCCTCAATGTGGAGCGTGCCCGCTTTGACAAAATGCTGTCATCGACGGAAATCGGCACTTTGATCACGGCTATGGGCACGGGTATTGGCCGGGATGATTTCAATATCGAAAAATTGCGCTATCACAAGATTATCATCATGACCGACGCCGATGTGGACGGGGCCCATATCCGTACCTTGTTGTTGACGTTTTTCTATCGCCAGATGCCTCAGATCGTCGAACGAGGGCATCTCTATATCGCGCAGCCACCGCTGTACAAAGTCTGGCGCGGCACCTCTGGCGCGGGCCGGTATCTAAAGGATGACCACGACCTGGAAGACTATTTAATCGATGAAGGAGTGAAGGATGCAGTCCTGTCCCTGCATGACGGCAGCCAGCGTGCCGGACCTGATCTGCGCGCCTTGGTCGATCATGCCCGCCGCGCCGCAGCTTTGCTGGCGGCGATCGGGAGGCGCTACAATCAGAAAATCGTCGAACAGGCGGCCATCCTGGGGGTCTTGAACCCAGATGTTATCGCGGATGGGGCGCAGGCGGGCCAGATTGTCGAATATTTGGCTGCTCGCCTGGATGGTTTGGAGGCCGAAGAGGAACGCGGCTGGACCGGTGCTGCTGCGGCGGACGGTGGCTATGCCCTGCAACGCAGTACCCGCGGCGTGGCCGAGACCCACGTTATCGACACCACCTTGATCCGTAGCGCCGAAGCCCGGCAATTGGATGCCATGGCCAAGGAATTGCAGGAAAATTACGAGCGCCCGGCGACCTTCAACCGCAAGGACGACAGCATCCGTATCGATGGCCCCATGGATCTGCTGGCCACGGTCCTGAAACTGGGACAAAAGGGCCTCTCGGTACAGCGCTATAAAGGTTTGGGTGAAATGAATCCCGAACAATTATGGGAAACCACCCTGGACCCGTACGCCCGCACTCTGTTGCAGGTGCAGGTCAAGGAACTGGACGACGCGGACGAGGTTTTCTCGACCCTGATGGGCGATGTGGTGGAGCCGCGCAGGGACTTCATCCAGTCCAATGCCTTGAACGTGGTCAACCTGGATATCTAGGCCGTGAACAAGGCCGCCGGCGACGGGCGGGCATGGCAAGAGCCGGCCCGGCGCGGCTGGATCGCCCGCTTGCTCTATTGGCTGATCGTTCTGGCCGTGTGGGGAGTGATCGCCATCATGGGTGTGATCGTCTGGTACGCCTATGATCTGCCCCCAGTGGACAAGCTATCCGCGATCCAGCGCAAACCATCCCTGACATTGTTGGACTATAAGGGCCGAGAAATCGCCCGCTTTGGCGACGTCTATGGCGAGCCGGTACAAGTCAACCGCCTTCCGAAGCATTTGCCTCATGCGGTTGTCGCCACCGAAGATAGGCGCTTTTACAGTCATTTCGGCGTCGATCCCATTGGCCTCAGCCGGGCCATGCTGACCAACCTGTTTGCCGGGCGTATTGTGCAGGGCGGCAGCACCATCAGCCAGCAACTGGCCAAGAACGTTTTTCTGACCCATCAACGAACCTTGAAACGCAAGGTTCAGGAGTTTCTCCTGGCCTTGTGGCTGGAGGCAAATTTCTCCAAGGATCAAATCCTGACCCTGTATCTGAACCGGGTTTATCTTGGCGCCGGCGCCTATGGCGTGGACGCCGCTGCCCGGCGCTATTTCAACAAACCGGCGGCGAAGGTCAATTTGGCCGAGGCCGCCATGCTGGCCGGGTTGCTGAAAGCGCCCTCGCGCCTGGCCCCGACCCGTAACCTCAAGGCCGCACGGACACGGGCAGCAGTGGTATTGAACAACATGGTCGCCGCCGGCTATATCGACGAAGGGACGGCCAAGGGCGCCAAAGCGAAGCCAGCTGGTCTGCGCCGTGGACCGGTGGGTGTGAGTAGACAACCCGCGCGCTATTTCGCCGATTGGGTGATGGATCGCCTGACCGATTATCTGGGCCCGACGGAACGCAATCTGGTGATCAGGACGACCTTGGACCGGGATATGCAGGCGGCGGCGGAAGTTGCTATGCAGCGGATCGGGGGGCCGTCCGCGCGCAAACAGAAAATTGGTCAAGGCGCTTTGCTGGCGATGACGCCCAGAGGCGCGGTGCGGGCCATGACCGGTGGCAAGAACTATGGCAAAAGCCAGTATAACCGTGCCACGCAAGCGCGCCGGCAGCCGGGCTCTGCCTTCAAGCCGGTGGTCTTCCTAACCGGCCTGGAAGCCGGCATCCGTCCCGACGCCATGTTCATGGACAAACCCATAACCGTCGACGGCTGGTCGCCGAAAAACTATGCCGGTAAGTATCGTGGCAAGGTCAGTTATACGGATGCCCTGGCCTATTCCTCCAACTCCATTGCCGTGCAGGTGCAGGAAAAGGTAGGCCGGAATGAAGTCGCCGCCACGGCGCGGCGCCTTGGTTTGACCTCCGCCAATCCCCGCCATCCTTCCATGGCCCTAGGTGCGGGGGAGACCAGCCTGCTACGGCTTACAGCTGCTTACGCCACCTTTGCCAACCAGGGATACGGCGTCCTGCCCCATGGCATTTTGGAAGTGCGCGATGGCAAGGGCAATATACTCTATCGCCGCCGCGGTTCGGGCCGGGGCGAGGTGGCCCGGCCCTGGCATGTGGCGGAAATGAGCCGCATGCTGGAGATTACCATTCAACGTGGCACGGGACGAAATGCCAGGATTGGCCGGCCCGCTGCCGGCAAGACNGGAACCAGCCAGGATTACCGGGATGCCTGGTTCCTTGGCTATACCAATCAATTGGCCGCCGGCGTCTGGCTGGGTAATGATAACGGCGCGCCCATGAACCGGGTCACGGGTGGCGGTGCGCCGGCGCGGCTGTGGCGGGATTTCATGAAGGCGGCCCATAAGGGATTGCCGGTCAAAACGCTAAGCCGTCCTGGCGGCAAGCCGCCCACGGCCCGGCCCAGCGAGAATTTGCTTGATAAGCTTTGGCGCAGCCTTGGCCCTGGCCGGGATGTCCAGCCGGGGCAAGGCCGGGATTTAAACGATCCCGCGAACCGGGAGGGACAATAGCCCGAAAGTGCTTTAGGGTCTTTCCGTTTGAGACGGAAGTGCCGGGCCGCCCATTCCCTCTCCCCGTCAGCCAATGAGTATGATCCTGTGGGTGGCCGGGAGAGGGAGTGGACCGGACCAGCGATCCGACGGCAGTCGGAATGACATTAAGAACACCCGACAAACAAAAAGGCTGGAACATGACCATCGACAGTTTTGATTACATTATCGTCGGCGCCGGCACTGCTGGCTGCGTACTCGCCAATCGCCTATCGGCTGATCCGAAAACTTCCGTGCTGCTGTTGGAGGCCGGGGGCAAGGACAATTACCACTGGATTCATATTCCCGTCGGCTATCTTTTTACCCTGGGCAATCCACGCACCGATTGGTGCTTCAAGACGGAGGTCGAGGCTGGCTTGAACGGGCGCGCTATTGACTATGCCCGCGGCAAGGTTCTGGGTGGCTGCTCCTCCATCAACGGCATGATCTATATGCGGGGTCAGTCCCGCGACTATGACCAATGGCGGCAGATGGGTAACGTTGGCTGGTCCTGGGACGATGTGCTGCCCTATTTCCGCAAGACCGAGGACCACTATGCCGGCGTCGATGAAATGCATGGGGCCGGCGGCGAATGGCGGGTCGAGGAACAGCGCCTATCGTGGGAGATCCTGGCCGCCTTCCGCGAGGCGGCGGCGGAGGCCGGCATTCCCAATACCAATGATTTCAACCGTGGCGACAACGAAGGTTGCGGCTATTTTCAGGTCAACCAGCGCCGGGGCCGGCGTTGGAGTGCCGCCACGGCGTTTCTGAAACCGGCCATGCAGCGGCCCAACCTAAAGATTCTGACCCATGCCCAGGCTAGTCGGATCATTATCGAGGATGGCCGCGCCACGAGCCTGGAATTCCGCCATGAGGGCCAGCCTTCATCAGCCCATGCGCGGGCCGCGGTGATTTTGTCGAGCGGCTCCGTCAACTCGCCGCAATTGTTGGAACTGTCTGGTATTGGGCAAGGCGGGTTGTTGCAACAGCACGCTATCGAGGTGCGGCACGAGTTGCCCGGCGTGGGCGAAAACCTGCAGGACCATTTGCAGGTTCGCCTAGTATACAAGGTAGCCAATACTAGAACTTTAAACCTGCGCGCCAACAACCTGTTGGGGAAAACCGCCATGGGCCTAGAATATGCGTTATTCCGCACCGGGCCCCTGGCCATGTCGCCGAGCCAGCTTGGCGCCTTTGCCAAGAGCGATCCCAGCAAGGAAACCGCCAATATTCAGTATCATATTCAGCCGTTGAGCACGGATAAACTGGGCGAGGATCTGCACCCGTTCGAGGCCTTTACCGCCTCGGTCTGCAATCTGCGCCCGGAAAGCCGGGGTAGCATCCATATTTCCTCCCCCGACCCCATGCAACAGCCGTCCATCCGGCCCAACTATCTCTCGGCGGAGGCCGACCGAAAGGTCGCCGCCGATGCCATCCGTCTGACGCGGCGGATCTGTGCCACCGATGCGCTGGCGCCGTACAGCCCAGAGGAATTCCGCCCTGGACCGGAGGTTGGCGACGGCGACGAAGGCCTGGCCAGGGCGGCGGGCGATCTGGCGACGACGATCTTCCATCCCGTCAGCACCTGCCGCATGGGCGATGATAATCTGGCGGTGGTCGATGACCGCCTCAGGGTGCACGGTATTGCGGGTCTGCGTGTCGTGGATGCCTCGATCATGCCCATCATAACGTCGGGTAATACCAACTCGCCCGTGGTGATGATCGCGGAAAAAGCAGCTGAAATGATCATTCAGGATGATCGTTAGATGTTGAGGGGTGGCAATCCGTGCCGTAAGCTGCGCCACCATGCTTAGCCTGCCAAAAATACTATTGGTTCTCGCCGTCATCGCGGTGGTGGCGCTGCTGTCCAAATCCTTTCGGGGCCGAGCCGGTAGGGACGATGAGAATGCGGAGGATGCGGAGACTGGGCAAAAGAACCAAGCCTTGGATCTAAGCCAATGCGCCGTTTGCGATAATTTTGTGGCCCCGGACAGCCGTGGTTGCGAGCGCGCCAATTGTCCCTTGGCGAATTGATGGAACAGTTGAAGGAACTGGCCATTGCCATTGGCGGAAGCCGCGACTAGGTTGCGGCAAATCTTTAATCCACCTTCACAGTTTCACGGATAGACCATTGCCATGACAGGCACCCCGCAATTCAATACCAAGACCTTTCAAGGTCTGATCCTGGCTTTGCAACACTATTGGTCGGAACAAGGCTGCGTCATTTTGCAGCCCTATGACATGGAGGTGGGCGCCGGCACCTTTCATTGGGCCACCACCTTGCGCACCTTGGGCAGCAAGAGCTGGAACGCGGCGTACGTGCAGCCTTCGCGCCGGCCTACTGATGGCCGCTATGGCGAAAACCCGAACCGGCTGCAGCATTATTACCAGTTCCAGGTAATCATGAAGCCGTCGCCCCCTGATTTGCAGGAACTCTATCTGGGTAGTCTGGCGGCGATCGGTCTGGATGCATCGAATCATGACATCCGGTTTGTCGAGGATGACTGGGAAAGCCCCACCCTGGGTGCCTGGGGCCTGGGCTGGGAAGTCTGGTGCGATGGCATGGAGGTAAGCCAGTTTACGTATTTTCAGCAGGTCGGCGGCTTTGACTGCAACCCGGTCTCGGGCGAGCTGACATATGGCCTGGAGCGCCTGGCCATGTATGTACAGGGTGTTGACCATTTTCAGCAGCTGGCCTGGAATGAACCGGATACGGAACGGTCGAAAACCTATGCCGATGTCTATTTGGCGGCGGAGCAGCAATTCTCCGCTTACAATTTCGACTATGCCAATACCGAGATGCTGTTCCGTCATTTTGCAGATGCGGAAACGGAATGCGCTGCGCTGGTCGAAGCGACGCTGCCCCTGCCTGCCTATGACCAGTGCATCAAGGCCTCACACCTGTTCAATCTGCTGGATGCGCGCGGGGCGATTTCGGTGACTCAGCGGGCCGCCTATATTGGCCGGGTGAGGGAGTTGGCCAAGGCCTGTGCCACGGCATATCTGATTGCCGAGGGCGAATTGGCCCCTGACGGTGTAATGGGGGGGGCGGCCTAGAATGGCGGATTTGTTGCTAGAGTTGTTTGGTGAGGAAATCCCCGCCCGCATGCAGGCCCGCGCGGGTGATGATTTGAAACGCCTGGTCTCGGCCGGCCTGAAAGCGGCGGAGCTGCCGTTCGAGATCGCCAAAGCGTACGTCACGCCCCGGCGTCTGGTCCTGCATATTACCGGTCTGCCCCTAGCTCAGCCGGATGTGCGCGAGGAAAAGCGCGGCCCCAAGGTCGATGCGCCGGAAAAGGCCATCGAAGGCTTTCTGCGCGGCAATGGCGTCACGCGTGAGCAATGTGAAGAGCGGGAACTGCCCAAGGGTGTCTTTCTCTTTGCCATTATCAAACGTCTAGGCCGGCCCACGGCGGAAGTCTTGGCCGAAATCCTGCCCGCCGCATTCGCCGATCTGCCATGGCCGAAATCCATGCGCTGGGGCGCCGGCAGCACCCGCTGGGTGCGCCCGCTGCATTCTATCATTGCATTGTTTGACGGTGCGGTGGTGCCGCTGTCGTATGCCGGCATCGACAGTGGCGATCAAACCCACGGCCACCGCTTTCATGCCCCAGAAGCCTTTGCGGTCATGGATTTCGCCGACTATCGCGGCCAGCTGGCCGCGGCCAAGGTTCTGATTGATGCTGCCGAGCGCGGAGAACGGATTGCGGACGGCGCGGCGCGGCTGGCCCAAAGTGCCGGTTTGAGCCTGATCGCCGATGACGGCCTGGTCGCAGAGATCGCCGGCCTAGTGGAATGGCCGGTGCCCGTGTTGGGTAATTTCGACCGCCGTTTCCTGGATGTTCCGGCGGAGGTTTTGGTGACCACTATGAAGGTGAACCAGAAATATCTTTCACTGCGTGATGGCGATGGCAAGCTCGCGCCAAACTTCATTACCGTGGCGAACTTGGAGGCCCAGGATGGCGGCAAGCAGATCATCGCCGGCAATGAATACGTCCTGACCGCCCGTTTGGCGGATGCTGAATTCTTCTGGACCCAGGACAGGAAGAAAACCCTGGAAAGCCGCCTGCCGGCGCTGGACGAGATGGTCTTTCACGCCAAGCTGGGCAGTTTGGGTCAAAAAATCACCCGTCTGGAAAAATTATCTGCCGCCCTGGCGCAATTCGTACTCGGCGCCGATGCCGATAAGGCGCGCCGCGCGGCACATTTGTGCAAGGCCGACCTGGTCAGCGACATGGTCTATGAATTTCCCGAGGTTCAGGGCGTCATGGGCCGCTATTACGCCCTGAATGATGGCGAGGACGAGGACGTGGCGCAGGCGATCATGCAGCACTATTCCCCGGCCGGGCCGTCCGACGATTGCCCCACGGCGCCAACCGCCATGTGTGTCGCCCTGGCGGACAAGCTGGATATTCTGGTTGGGTTCTGGGCCATTGATGAAAAGCCCACAGGCTCCCGCGACCCCTTTGCCCTGCGTCGGGCCGCGCTTGGCGTGATCCGCATGGTCTTGGAGAGCGGGCTGCGGCTGCCACTGCAAGAAGCTTTTGCCATCGCGCTAGCGGGTTATGAGTTCGAAGCAGGTCGCGACGGCAGCTTGTTGGATTTCTTCGCTGACCGCCTGAAAGTACATTTGCGCGAACAGGGCGTGCGCCACGATCTTGTCCAGGCGGTCTTTGCCCTGGGCGATGAAGACGATCTAGTGCGCCTGATCGCCCGGGTCACAGCACTGGATAGCTTCCTGGGCGGCGAGGACGGCGCCAACCTGCTGGTGGCCTACCGCCGCGCCGCCAACATTCTGCGTATCGAGGAAAAGAAGGACGGTGCGGTGCATGACGGTGCCGTGGACGCCCGTCTGTTGCAACAGGATCAGGAAACTGCTCTGGTTGGCGCCCTAGATCAGGCGGTCCAAGAGATCAATGGCGCATTGAAGGGCGAGGATTTCGCCGGTGCCATGGCGGCCATGGCCGGCCTGCGGCAGCCGGTTGATCAGTTCTTTGATGCCGTGACGGTGAACGCCGACGATGGCGCCTTGCGCGGCAATCGCCTGCGGCTATTGTCGCAAATTCGCGGTACCTTGCACAAGGTTGCCGATTTCAGTGAGATCGAAGGCTGAACAATAAGACACCGAAGGGTACTGCCATGACGAAATGGGTTTACAGCTTTGGCGGCGGGCGGGCCGACGGTGGTGCGGAGGATAAAAACCTCCTCGGCGGCAAGGGCGCCAACCTAGCGGAGATGTCCGGACTGGGGATGCCGGTGCCGCCAGGGTTTACCCTGACGACGGAGGTCTGTACCGCCTATTATGACAACGGCGAAAACTATCCCAATGATTTGGCTGATCAGGTCACGGCTGCCATGGGAGACATGGAAAAAGCCGCCGGCGCCAAGTTTGGCGATCAGGAAAACCCGCTATTAGTTTCCGTCCGCTCGGGCGCCCGGGCCTCGATGCCGGGCATGATGGATACGGTTCTGAACCTGGGCCTGAATGACAACACCGTTCAGGCCCTGGCCCGGAGTAGCGGCAACGAACGTTTTGCCTGGGACAGTTATCGACGTTTCATTCAGATGTATTCCGATGTGGTTCTGGGCATTGATCATTATAAATTCGAAGGGTTGCTTGAAGATCTGAAGGAAGAAAAGGATCTGCGCCTGGATACGGATCTTTCGTCGGATGATCTGCGTGAACTGGTTGATCACTTCAAGGCCGAAGTGGAAAGCGCCATTGGCGTGGCTTTTCCCCAGGATGTGACGGCTCAGCTTTGGGGCGCTATTGGTGCCGTCTTCGGCTCCTGGCAGAACGCCCGCGCCGTCACCTATCGCCGCCTGCACGATATCCCTGCCTCCTGGGGCACCGCCGTCAATATTCAGGCCATGGTCTTCGGCAACATGGGTGAGGATTCGGCCACCGGCGTTGCCTTTACCCGCGATCCCTCCACTGGCGACAAGCACTTCTTTGGCGAATATCTGATCAATGCCCAGGGCGAGGACGTGGTCGCCGGCATCCGCACGCCCCAGCATCTGACCAAGGCCGCGCGCACGGAGGCCGGGGATGACAAGCCGTCCCTGGAAGAAGTGATGCCGGCGATTTTCATCGAGCTGGAAGCGATCTATCAACGCCTGGAAGCCCATTACCGGGATATGCAGGATATCGAGTTCACGGTGCAGCGCGGCACGTTGTACATGCTGCAGACCCGATCGGGCAAACGCACTGCCGAGGCCGCTATCAAGATTGCCGTGGAAATGACCAACGAAGGCCTGTTGAGCCGGGAAGAAGCTATTCTGCGCGTGGCACCGGATAGTTTGGACCAATTGCTGCACCCGACCCTGGATCCAAAGGCCGAACGGCAGGTCATCGGTCACGGCTTGCCAGCCTCGCCCGGTGCCGCCACGGGCAAGGTGGCATTTTCCGCCGATCAGGCTGAAAGCCTGGCCGCCCAGGGCGAGAGTATTCTGCTGGTGCGGATAGAAACCTCGCCGGAGGACATCCACGGCATGCACGCCGCCCGTGGCATCCTCACATCACGCGGCGGCATGACCAGCCATGCGGCGGTGGTTGCGCGCGGCATGGGCCGGCCCTGTGTCTCGGGCGCGGGGCAACTGCGCATCGATTACAAGAGCCAAACCATGCAGGTCGGCGATATCGCCATTGCCGCTGGTGACGTCATTACGATTGATGGCAGCAGCGGCGAGGTCATGCTGGGCGAGGTGGCAACCATACAGCCCAAGTTATCAGGTGGTTTCGCCACCCTGATGGGCTGGGCCGATGAGATTCGCCAACTTGGCATCCGCACCAATGCCGAGACCCCGGCGGAAGCAAAGGCGGCAATCGAATTCGGTGCCGAAGGTATTGGGCTGTGTCGAACTGAGCATATGTTCTTTGATACCAACCGCATTCTGGCGGTGCGCGAGATGATCCTGGCCGAGGACCTGGCAGGCCGGCAGGCCGCCTTGGCCAAAATTTTGCCCATGCAGCGCCAAGATTTCGTCGATCTATTCACGATCATGACTGGCCTGCCCGTGACGATTCGGCTTTTGGACCCGCCGTTACACGAGTTTCTGCCAAAATCCGATGACGAATTGGCGCAACTGGCCAGTGTCACCGGCGCCGCCGCCGAGGATCTGCGTTTCCGCGCTAATCAACTGCATGAATATAATCCCATGCTAGGCCATCGCGGCTGCCGTCTTGGCATTTCCTACCCGGAAATTTACGAGATGCAGGCCCGCGCCATATTCGAGGCCGCCGCCATTGTCAGCGTCGGGCAAGGCAAGACCGTGGTGCCGGAAGTCATGATCCCGCTCATTGCCAGCAAGGCGGAGTTTGTCTTCCTGCAGGAGCGTATCGCTGCTGTTGCGGGCCAGGTCTCGGCGGAACACGGAGGAAAGCTGGAGTATTTGATCGGCACCATGATCGAACTGCCCCGCGCCGCCTTGCGGGCGGGTGAAATCGCGGAAGAGGCTGATTTTTTCTCGTTTGGCACCAACGATTTGACCCAGACTGTATTTGGCATCAGCCGTGACGATTCGGCTGGTTTCCTGGAGGACTACCACGATAAGGGTATTCTCGAGGGCGATCCGTTCGCGACCCTGGACCGGGACGGTGTCGGTGAACTAGTGGCGCTGGCGGTGGAGCGGGGGCGTGGCAGCCGAAGTGATCTTAAACTGGGGATCTGCGGTGAACACGGCGGCGATCCAGCCTCGATCGCTTTTTGTCAGTCCGTCGGTTTGGACTATGTCTCGTGCTCACCCTTCCGGGTGCCCATAGCACGGCTTGCCGCCGCGCAAGCAGCAATCAGTAGCCGCGATAAAAGCTAACCCTGTTCGATGGCGCCGGTGAATTCATAGCCGATGCCGCGGACCGACTTGATCAGGTTTTCCTTGCCGTCACCGGAATCCAGCTTGCGCCGCAGACGCCCGACCAGCACATCAATGTTGCGGCTGCTGCTTTGCATGTCGTAGCCTAACGCCTCGCGGTGCAGGGTTTTGCGGGCCACGGGCTGGCCCAAATTGTCGATCAAGGTTTGTAGCAATCTGGATTCCCCGGCCGTCAAAACGGAATATTTGCCTTGAGGGTCGGTCAAACGTTGAAAGGCACTGTCAAAACGCCAGCCATCGAAGCGCACGACCGTGCCGCCCGTCCCCGGCCTGGCGCCACGTGCCTGTTTTGTCCGGCGCAATACGCTGCGGATGCGGGCCAGCAATTCTCGCGCCTTGAAGGGCTTTGCCACATAATCATCGGCGCCGACCTCCAAGCCCACAACCATATCAACCGACGTGCCCTTGCCGCTTAGCATGATAATGCCCGCATCGGTCTTTTCGCGCAGCACCTTGGCTAAATTCAAGCCATCCTCATCAGGCAACTGCACATCTAGAATGACCAGATCGACCTCTTTCTGCTCAATCAAGACACGCATTTCGGCGCCGTTGCCGGCATCCAAGACTTCAAACCTCTCGGGCTCCAGGTGCTCACGCAACACCAGTCGCATATCAGGGTCATCATCGACAATTAGAATTCGTCCCAGCATCTTACGTCTCGACTTATCATTATCGTTACTGGATGTGCCAAAAGGTATGGGCATCGCTCCAGCAGGAGTGCACGTAATCTACTTCAGTTTTCTAAATGTTACAAATGGCGCCGCAGGTGAGCTTGAAATTAACTTTTTGGACGTCTCTTTTTTTATGCGTCCAGTGTCAATCGGCTGATCCAGCGATGGCGCGGGCAAAATCCTCCGCCTCAAAGGGTTGCAAATCATCAATACCTTCGCCGATCCCAATAAAATGTACCGGCAGGGCGAAGCGTTCCGCCAAGGCAACCAGGACGCCGCCGCGTGCGGTGCCGTCCAACTTGGTCATGGCCAACCCGGTTACATTGCAAACCTCGGAGAAAACCTCCACCTGACGTAGGGCATTTTGCCCCGTAGTGGCGTCCAGTACCAGCAAACAATCGTGAGGCGCGTGTTCGTCCAATTTTCCCAGCACCCGCACGACCTTGGCCAGTTCGTCCATCAGATTGCTCTTGTTCTGCAAACGTCCGGCGGTGTCCACCAACAACACATCGGCGCCCTCGGCCTGGGCCTGAAGCAGGCCTTCGTAGGCGACAGCGGCCGGGTCGACGCCAACATCGCGGCGCACCACCGTCGCGCCCGTCCGCTGGCCCCAAATTTCCAGTTGTTCAATGGCGGCGGCACGGAAGGTATCGGCGGCGGCCAGGACGACGGTCATGCCTTCCGCCGCCAGGTTATGCGCGATCTTGCCAATAGTCGTGGTTTTGCCGGTGCCATTCACACCGACCACCAAAATCACATGCGGACGTTTTGCTCCATCAATGACCAATGGTTTCGCCACTGGCTTGAGTATCTCGGTCACAACGTCCGCCAGAGCGGCCTTGATTTCGCTTTCCTCAACCTCCCTGTCGAAGCGGTCCGCTGCCAATTTGCCGCTGACCCGGTTGGCGACCGCCGGACCCAGGTCGGCGGCGATCAACAGATCTTCCAGTTCTTCCAGCGCGGCGGCGTCGAGCTTGCGTTTGGTGAAGACCGCCGTCACGCCAGAGGTGAAATTACCAGCCGTCCGGCTCAACCCTGCCTTTAGGCGGGAAAACAGTCCGGGTTTACAAGTGCTCATGCGGCTAAACGTCCAATCAGGTGATTTTTCGCCGCCTCGATAATATCGACCGTGACAATACCATTCTCTGGTGCGGCGGCTGGCTGATCCAATTGGATCAAGGCGAATTGCTCGCTGCGTCCGTGTCCGGGCCGTTCCAGCAGCACGCGGTTGGAATTGCCAACCTGACCGGCCAGAAATCCAGCCAATGCGGCCGCGCCTTTTTCCCGCAGCAAGGCAGCGCGGCGGCGGCGTTCATCACCAGGTACTTGCGGCATCTGCGTGGCCGGCGTGCCTGGCCTTTCGGAATATGGAAAGACGTGCAAATAGGTCAGGCCGCAGTCATCGATCAAGGCTAGGGAATTCTGGAATTGTGCTTCCGTCTCTGTCGGGAAGCCGGCGATTAGATCCGCCCCAAAGACCATGTCGGGCCGCCCGGCGCGCAGGCGCTGGCACAGCTCAATCGCCTGGGACCGGCTGTGGCGGCGGGCCATGCGCTTCAGGATCAGATCGTCACCCGCCTGCAGGCTGAGATGAAGATGGGGCATCAGGCGTTCTTCGCCCAACAGTAGCTGCTCCAATTCTCCATCGATCTCCACCGCATCCAGGGATGACAGGCGCAACCGGGGCAATTCGGGTACTGCCCGCAACAGCCGGCGCAGCAGCTGCCCCAGGCTGGGCCGGCCCGGCAGATCACNGCCATAGGCGGTAATATCAACGCCAGTCAACACAACTTCACTGTAGCCATTGGCTACCAAGGTTCTGATCTGTTGAACAATGGCGCCCATCGAAACCGAGCGCGAGGGGCCGCGTGCGAAAGGGATAATGCAAAATGTACAGCGGTGGTCACAGCCCTGTTGCACCNGGACAAAGGCCCGGCTGCGGCCGTCNAANCCCGGCACCAGATGGCCCGCCAACTGTTGCACCGACATGATGTCGTCAACCAGGATCTTGCCATCCATGGGCGTCACGAAGTTGGCCCCGTGCAGCTTTTCCCGGTTGCCCAGAACCCTATCCACCTCGTCCATGGCGGCGAATGCGCCCGGCTCCAACTGCGCCGCGCAACCGGTTACCACGATGGTGGCGCGGGGTTGTTGCCGCCGTGCCTTGCGGATGGCCTGCCGAGCCTGGCGCACCGCTTCGGATGTGACGGCGCAGGTGTTGATGATGACTGCGTCTTGCAGGCCGGCATCATGGGCCTGATCGCGCATCACTTCCGCCTCATAGGCATTCAGGCGGCAGCCAAAATTAATGATCCTATTGTCCGCCGGACTATCCTGGCCGCCATTCATGCCACGGACTGCCGTTGATCCTGCCCCGCGGCCAGCAGGCTCTCGTCCAGAACGCCAGCGTATGATGTCGCCACGGGCCCCGACATCAGGACATGGCCATCCTCGGCCCGCCATTCGATAATTAGCTCGCCACCATCCAGGGTCAAACGGGCCCGGCGGCCGCACTTGCCTCGCCGGTGCGCGGCGACCAGGGCAGCACAGGCGCCTGAGCCGCAGGCCAGTGTCAAGCCGGCACCGCGTTCCCAGACGCGAAGGCGGAATTCGTCCGCGCCCATCATTTGCACGAAACCGATATTGGCGCGCTCGGGAAACAGAGCATGATGTTCCAATACAGGGCCAACAGCCGGGATATCAATGGTATCCATGTCATCGACAAAGAACACCGCGTGCGGGTTNCCCATGCCGACGGCGCAAGGTTCAGTCAGGCGCGGGCCCGCCGCCGGTTCAAGAGATAAATCCAGCGACAGTGTATCCATTTCATGGGCCAGCGGAATATCCCGCCACTCCAAATGGGCCGGTCCCATATCGACCTGGATCCAGCCATTCTCCACCATGCGGCTTCGCAACAGGCCGGCCACGGTCTCGACAACCGCATGATCCTGTCCGTTTTCCACGAAAATTAGGCTGGCGACACAGCGCGTTGCGTTGCCGCAGGCCTGCGCCTCGCTGCCGTCGGGATTGTGGATGCGCATGAAGACATCGCCCCGTTCGGACGGCTCCAGCGAGATAACCTGATCGCACCCCACTCCCGTCCGCCGGTCCGCCAGNGCGCGGGCCAGGGCCGCGTCCATGCGCAAGGACAGCTGGCGCAGATCGAGCATAACAAAGTCGTTGCCCGCGCCATGCATTTTCAAAAACGCCTGTTCCTTGGTTCCAGTCATAAGCCGGATATAGGCAATTCCCGGCGCTCCGTCCAGGGCGTAATATTACAGCAAACTTGGGTGATGTTACGGATTTGTTAACCCAGTCGACGGATAAACAATAGCTATCGAGGGCATCCATAATATCAATGCCGGAAAACGCATTGAAGTTCGGGATGCAAATGAAAGTAACAAGATCCTCCTGCTGTGGTGCCCGAGGCAATTGCCGCCAGGGCCGGCCTCTTACTTCAGGGAATTGTCAACTGATCTTGCATTCCGTGCTTTGGGTAGCGTAATGGCTGTAACAGTTAAATCTTCGTTGTGCGCGTTCTCCGATGCACCTGACGATATAGTGACCTTGCAGGCGCATTGGCAAGAGTTGCGCGGCACGCGAAAAGCAACCGCCCGAAATGATGTCGATCCTGTGAAATTGCGCGCCTATCTGGGTTATCTCTGCATTCCCGAGGTCCTCGACCAGCCCCTCGATTTCGTTTTTAGCTTGTTCGGCAGCGGCATAGCTGACTTTCTGCGCCAGGATCTGACCAGGCGCAGTGTTCGGGATTACCAGCCGGCGGAACTGGCAAAATGTATTTTTGAACAACTTCGCGACACTGTTGAGCTCGGTGAGCCGTCGGTTTACCGCGTGGAAATTTCCTATGACAATCCGTCGCGGTCATCCGCCTCGTACCGCCTGAACCTGCCATTGTCAGACGATAGCGAAAGCATCAATCGGGTTCTGACTTCCACCCGGTTTGACGCCATGCCAGCTGATTTTTGGGGCCGGATCATCCTCTAACGCATTTCTCCTCCCAGGCGGCATGCAGATCCATGCCGTCGATGCAGAACGGGCCATCGGCAAATTCCATATCGACAACGGCTGCTGCCAGGAAATGTGCCACGACACCGGCTGGCTGATCCCAAACTGACGCCTGAGCCGCACTCCACGTTTCCCTATTCCGTGGTGACGATGATAGGTTAGAGACACCAACAAACAAGGAGAGAGCCATGAGCGCGGAAGCAACAATGAAGAACCTGGGCATCGAACTGCCAAACCCGCCAACCCCCATGGGCAGCTATGTGGGCGCCAAACGCATGGGTGGTCTGGTCTATATTTCCGGCCAGGGACCACGCAATCCCGACGGCAGCTCCATCACCGGCAAGGTCGGCACCGATGGCATGAGCATCGAGGACGCCCAAGCCGCCGCCCGCAAGGTCGGTTTGAATGCCTTGGCGACGCTGCGGGCTGAAATCGGCGACCTGGATCAGGTCAAGCAGATCGTCAAGGTGCTTGGCATGGTCAACGCCACGCCGGACTTCACGCAGCACCCCAAGGTCATCAATGGTTTCTCGGATTTGATGTTCGAGGTTTTTGGCGAGGCCGGACGCCATGCCCGCTCGGCTGTCGGCATGACCTCGCTGCCGATGCAAATCCCGGTGGAAGTGGAAATGATCGTCGAGCTACACTAGTGCGGTACCGGGCGTCAGCGTAACAAATGTAAAAAGGATATCCCCTTCATGAAGATCAGATCGGTGCAGGCAACCTGGCTGGAAGTGCCAATACCGGAGGACAAGCAGCATACCTCCGACTTTGGGCGCATGCGTTCGTTCAACACGGTGTTGGTGCGTATCGAGACTGAGGATGGCCTGGTCGGTCATGGCGAGGCCAAGGCCGGGGTCGGCAATCTTGGTGACGGCAAGGCCTTGGTTGCCTTGATCCATGATGAGTTGGGGGCACAGCTGGTGGGCCGGGACGCCCGCCGCATCGCTGGCCATTGGGAGGAGATGTACAACGGTAGCCGCAACCATTTCGCGGCCGAACGCGGCCATGTCTTCCCCGCCCTGGGCCGGCGCGGCCTGACCATCTCGGCTATCTCCGGCATCGACATCGCCTTGTGGGATCTGCTGGGGCAGTCACTGGGCGTGCCGGTCTGGCAACTGCTGGGTGGCAAGTGTCGGGATGATCTGGCCGCCTATGCCTCCGGCGGCTGGGCGCCGGCGGAAAGCATTGGCGAGCAACTGGCTGGTTATATAGAGGGCGGCGGTTTTGGCGCCGTGAAAATGCGGGTTGGTTCCGCCGATGGCGATGCCAAGACCTCCGCCGTCCGGGTCGCTGCCGCGCGTAAGTATCTGGGTGACGGTGTCGGNATCATGGCGGATGCCCATGGCACCTTTGATTGTGCCGAGGCCAAACGGTTCTGCCGTCTGGTGGCGGATTATGATTTGGCCTGGTTTGAGGAGCCGGTGACGGCGGATGATATTCCCGGCTGTGCGGAGATCCGCGCCAGCACCGATATCCCCATCGCGGCGGGAGAAAGTGTTTTCACCCGCTTTGATTTCCGCGATCTGGCCTTGGCGCGGGCGGTGGATATTTTTCAACCCGATTTGGCGATCTGCGGCGGCATTACTGAAGCTATGCGCATCGCAGCCCTGGCCACGGCGCATCAGATCCGCCTGGCGCCGCACATGTGGGGCGGGGCGATCATGTTCGCCGCCGGACTGCAGATCTGCGCCACGGCGCCGGCGGCCTTCACCGTCGAGTATTCATTGGGCCATAATCCCCTGATGCATGACCTGGTGGCGGAAACTTTCCCCGTGAAGGGCGGTCGTATCGATATTCCCGACCGGCCTGGCCTGGGCCTGACCATCGACCGGGATTTCGTCCGCACCTATTCGGTGGAGTAGGACGTCGCCAGACGGGCCCATGAAACGCGGCTTGGTCATCGCCCTGACCATGGGCGTGGCACTAGCCTGTCTGGCCGTGTCCATTGCCTATGTCTCGTTGTGGCGCGGCGATCATGACGGCTTGAACCATGCGGTGGGCCGAGGTCTCATCAACATGTGGACCGCTTCGCGATTGGTCGGAGCGGACCACACGGGCGATATTTTCGATTAGGACAAATTTGCCGCCGCCCGGCGCCAGTATATGGGAGAAGAAGTTCCTTTTCATTTCTGGTCCTATCCACCCCATGCCCTGGTGCTGAGCGAGCAGCTGTCCAGCCTGCCCTATCGTGGCGCGTTCGTAATATGGACCCTTTGCGGCATGGGCCTGATGTTTTATGTGGTACGAAATTTCTAGCCGGACAAATTCTCGCCCTGGCTGCTGTTGCTGGCGCCGTCCAGTTTCGTGAATGTTTTTCTGGGCCAAAACGGGTTTTTTACTGCCGCCCTGGCCCTGTCGGGATTCACGCTACTGCCCCGGCGGTCCATTCTAGCGGGCGTAATGTTTGGCCTACTGACTTTCAAGCCGCATCTGGGCATCATGATACCCATCGCCCTGCTGGCGATGGGGAATTGGCGGGCCATCATGGCGGCCAGCCTGACCGCGGGTTTATTCCTTGGCGCCTCGGTGTTGATGTACGGTGGCGATACCTGGACTCCACCTTACCCCATCAAATGCGCTTCATGACCGAGGGCATGGGGCCGTTTTAGCGGATGATGCCAAGCTGGCTCATGGCCGGACGGATCATCGCTCTGCTATTATGGCTTGCTCACCCCGTTCAGGCCGCCATGGCAGCGGCCGCCACCGTAATGGTTTACCGTGTTTTTCGGGGCGAGGGAGAATGGCATCTGAAGATCGCGCTGCTTTTCGTGGCAACCCTGGTAGCCAGCTCGCAAGGTTCTATACCAAAACACTTTGACCGAGACTCATTTAGGGGTTCCCCTTCTTAGCAATTCCTGAATCAATGATGGTG
>PCBT01000080.1 GCA_002731375.1 Rhodospirillaceae bacterium
AGGCTCTGCCCGCCGGCGATAATGGTGGCATCATCACCATGTTGGGCCAGCAGCTCCAAGGCCTCCGTTAGGCTTTCGGGCCGCCGATACTCAAAATTAGGTGCTTTCATGTCTGTGGATCTAACCCCATGCCTCTGCCGCCGTCGCGACAATCAGGCGAAGTTTGGCGATCTCGCCGGCCTTGGTGATCTTGTTGCCGTGATGGGTAGAGGAGAAACCTCATTGCGGGCTGAGGCATAAGCGTTCCAGGTCTATGTATTGCGCCGCCTTGGTCCGTGCCTCGTGCAGATCGGCGGGGCGCAGCAGGCTACCCACATGATCGGCACGGAATGGTGCTTTTAGACGTGCTGCCATGGTTCTACCCCTTCGGTTGATCCGCCAATTAGTCCGCGTCTATAACCGCCTGTACATCCCCCGGATCAACGGTGAAGTCGAGGCCGGCACGCTCTTGCTGCAACAACATGGAAACGCGGGAATCCCGGTCTTCCCAACCCCGGGCCAGCGCCTCGGTCATTTCCGCCACGGTCTGGTCAATCAGGCGCATGGGCACGCCAACATCGCGGCCCATCTGGGCCGCCAGCGAGACATCCTTGTGGGCCAGGCGCAGGGCGAAATCTGGCGGATCGTACTGGTTGATCAGATAGTGATCGCCAAGACTGTCAAACGTCCGTTGCCGGCCCCGCGCGCCTTGGCGGACCGCTTCGAACAATGCCAATGGCTCAACGCCCGCTTTGACGCCGACCGAGAAAACCTCGGCCAGGGCCGTCTGGATGGCGTAACCGGCGGCATTGTGGACCAGCTTGGCCACAGCGCCAGCGCCGATCGGGCCGATATAGCGGACCTGATCGCCCAGGGCATCCAGGACGTTGCGGTTGGCTTCGAAAACATCCTTTTCGCCACCAACCCAGATCGCCAGCTTGCCCGAGCTAGCGCCCTTGGGTCCGCCGCTGACGGGTGCGTCGAGGTGGTGCAGACCCTTGGCAGCAAGGGCCGCGCCAATATGCCGGACCGAGGCGGGCGAATTCGTGGAGAGATCGAAGAATACCGTGCCCGGGCGCATGCCGGCTATCAGGCCGTCAGTCTCATCCAGCGCCACCGCCTCGATCTCGGCCGGGCCGGGCAGGGACGTCAGGATCACGTCCGAGGCCGCCGCCAGTTTCCGTGGCGTGTCGGCCCATGCGGCACCCGCCGCCAAATGCGTCTCGGCGACCTGGCGGTGCAGGTCATTTACCGTAACCTCGAAGCCGGCCTTAATCAGGTTGCTGGCGAACGAGGCACCCATGGTGCCCAGGCCAATAAATCCTATCTTTGTCATCTCTCCATATTCCTTACTTTTGACCTTCGAAAATTTCCAGTGCGACGCGCCCCGCATTCACGGCGCAGGGCCAACCGGAATAGAAAGCCAGATGGGTGATCAAGCCGAACATTTCCTCCTTGGTGACGCCGTTGTCGATGGCTCGGGCCATGTGGCCGCGCAATTCGTCCGTGCGGTAAAGCGCGATCAGCGCGGCGCAGGTGGCCAGGCTACGGTCACGTTTCGACAGCTCCGGCTGTTCCCAGACATCGCCGAACAGCACTTCGTCGCGCAGTTTGCCCAATTGTGGGATCAGTTCATAAACCGTTTTCTTATCTGCCATTGCCCGCTCTCCTAACCGTGCTACGTTTCCACTAAACCATGGCATTCAATGGCGGCAAAAAAAAGAGGTTGGTTTCAGCATGGCGCATATTTTGGTGACGGGAGCCTCCGGTTTTGTGGGCGCGGCGGTGGTCGGGGCCTTGGCGGAACGGGGCGACCGTGTGACCGCGTTCGACATGGGGCTGTCGCCGGCCCTGCGCAAGATCATCGAACAATATGACAATGTACGCCCGGCGCTGGGCGAGATCACCGCATGCCCGACGGTAATGGCCCTGTTTCATGACGATGCGCCCGATTGCATCTTTCATGCCGCCGCCATCGTCGGCGTGATCGCCTCTGTCCGGACACCAATGCGTACGTTCGAGGTCAATATCGGCGGCACCATCAATTTACTCGAGGCCATGCGCCTGTACGGTACCCGGCGCATGGTGCATATGAGCTCGGAAGAAACATATGGCGCATTCCAAACGGCGGTGATCGACGAAGATCATCCGCAAAACCCCTTACATCCCTACGGCATCTCCAAGCTATCGGTGGAGCATCTGGGCCGTGGCTACAAGGAGCAGTATGGCCTGGAAGTTATCCATCTGCGCGCCATTTGGGTCTATGGCCCAGACCTGCCCCGTGAACGGGTGCCCAATTCGTTCATCAATGCGGCCATGGCCGGGCGGCCGTTTCACCAACCTTTCGGCGCTGATTTTGTTTGCGACCATACCTATATCGACGACATGGTGGATCTGGCCCTGCTGGCTATCGACAAGGATGAACACCCATGTGATGCCTACAATGTCGGCACGGGCAGGGGCGTCAGTCTGCGCGAGATCGCCGATATAGCGACCGAGCTGGTACCCGGCGCCCAGCTAAGCGTTGGCAACGAGCTCTACCGTCATGGCGACGCGAACTTAAATGTGGCCTGTGTGCAAAAAGGCGCCCTGGATATCAGCCGGGCCCGTGAAGTCCTAGGCTATGATCCCAAGTTCGACATCCGCAAGGGCCTGGCCGCGTTTTTGCCTTAGCCCTTGGGCGCTACATCCAGTCTTGCCACGATGCCTTCAAGCTCGGGGCGGGGTGCGGGGTAACGTTGCAGAACATCCGGGTCATGGCCAGGAACGATATGGGCATTGTCGGGCGCCAAGGCGCGCAGCTTGCGGTGGCTTTCCAGCATCTCGAATAGGTTTTCGTGGGTTTGAAATGGCGTTTCCTGTTCGAAACTTTCGTAATAATGCGCCGTGTCCGAGGCCAGCACCACCGGGCCCCGGGCGGTATCAACGCGGACGGCCTGCAAACCACGGGTATGGCCAGGCAGGTGATGCACAGTGACGCCCGGCGCGATTTCTTCGTCGCCCGCATGGAAGACAACCCGGTCGCCATAGGTCAGACGCACCATTTCTAGCACGTCATCCAGTTTGAATGAGTGACGCAGCGCCGGGTGGGTCATGGCCCGGCCGGTGACAAACGACATCTCTTCGTCCTGAATATGAAAGCGCGCCTTGGGGAACAGCTCCAGATTGCCCGCATGGTCATAATGCATGTGGGTAATGATCACATCCTCAATCGTGTTGGCGTCAATATCCAGCAGCGCCAGACCTTCAACTGGCGAGCGGAGGAAGCTGCGGCCCCGGCCCTCGCCTTCCTCCTTGTCGTAGCCCACATCGATGACGATGGTATGCCGGTCATTGCGTATGACCCAGATGAAATAGTCCATGGCGATGGGTGCGTCGTGAGGATCGCCCTGCACGAACATGCTGCCGCGCTGCCCCATGCGGTCGCCGTATTTAATGGCGTATATTTCATAAGGTGCGTCTGACATGTCTATTCCCCTCCTGGCAAATCTAGATTTAGTGTAACATCGAAGTCCAGTTGGGGAGAGCTCATGCGATTTATTATTTATGGTGCCGGCGGTGTCGGCGGCGTTATCGGGGCGCAGTTGTTTCAAGGCAAGGTGGACGTGACGTTGATTGCCAGGGGCGATCATCTCGCCGCGATCCAGGATCGGGGCCTGCTCTACAAGACACCGGATCAGTCTATGCACTTGCCGATCCCGGCGGTTAGTCATCCCCGTGAGATCAAATTCCATGGCGATGAAGTGGTTATTCTGACCATGAAGACCCAGCATACGGAAGCGGCGCTGGAAGATCTGCGATTGGCGGCGGGTGACGAGATCCCGCTGTTTTGCTGCCAGAATGGCGTCGCCAACGAACGCATGGCCCTGCGCCGGTTTCAAAATGTTCATGCCATGATGGTTTATCTGCCGGCTATTTTGTTGGATCCGGGCTCGGTGCTGGCCCATGCCGCCCGCAAATCCGGCGTGCTGGATGCCAGCATCTATCCGACGGGCAGCAATGATCTGGTGGACGAGGTTACCGGCACTCTGGATGGCGTCAATTTTTCGGCCCGGCCCAATCCCACGGTGATGCGTTTCAAATACGGCAAATTGATCATGAACCTGGGCAATGCCTTGGCCGCCGTCTCACCGCCCGGCGACGAGGCCGATGCGATCCGGACCCAGATGCGGGCCGAGGCGGAAGCCTGCATACATGCCGCCGGCATTGATTGCGCCAGCCAGGCGGAGGAAAAGGCGCGCCGGGGCGATTTGATGAAATCAGCCTCTGTGGAGGGCGAGACACGGGGCGGTGGTTCCTCGTGGCAAAGCCTGATGCGCGGCACCGGCAATATCGAGGCGGATTACCTGAACGGCGAAATAGCCCTGCTGGGCCGCCTGCATAGTGTGGCGACGCCGGCCAATATCCCCCTGCAACGCCTGGCCAATGAACTGGCCGCTAGCAAGGGCGAGCCGAAAAGCATCCCGCTGGCGGAGGTGCGCCGCCAGATTGATCTGGTTAGCTGCTAACCTAGCCCAAACTTAGGCGCGCGCTTTTCCAAAAAGGCGCGCATGCCTTCTTTTGAGTCGTCCGAGAGAATCAATTTCAACTGGTTCTTATGCTCAAAGGCCAGGACATCGGCCAGGGAGGCGTTGGCGGCGGCGTAGACGCCCCGTTTGATCGTGGCCAGAGCTTGCGGTGGGCCGTCGGCCAATGCCTTGGCGAAGGCCCGGACGTCGTCGCGAAATGTCTCCATGGGGTAAAGTTGGTTAAGCAGACCCAGACGATAGGCTTCCTCCGCTCTGACACGGTCGCCGGTCATCATCAGTTCCATGGCCTTGGCACCGCCGACCAGTGCGGTGAGGGAGCCGAAGCCGCCCCAATCGGGGATCAGGCCAATTTTGACGAAGCTTTCCGAAAACAGCGTCTTCTCGCAGCCCAGGCGCATATCACAGGCCAGGGCCATGTTCATGCCGCCCCCCGCCGCCGCGCCATTTACAGCAGCAATGACTGGCTTGGGTATGCTGTGCAGCAAATTGACCACCGCCTCTACCGTGACCAAAGTGCCCCCCATCTCGGATATGTCGCCCAGGTCCTGCTTCGCCGCCATGGCCTCGATATCGCCACCGGCGCAAAATGCCTTGCCCGCGCCGGTGATGACGATGCAACGCACGTCAGGGTGGGCGGCACAGTCCTGCAAATGCCGCAACAAAACGTCGCGCATATCGCCGGCCAGGGCATTCATAACCTCCGGCCGGTTCAAGGTGATGGTGGCAATATGGTCGGAGACGTCGAACAAAACTTGCGGGTCGCTCATTTGATATACCTTTGGCTTGCGGGATGATGGTCCGGGGATCATCATGGCCGGATAGGGTTTTGCAAAGGATAGCGTGAAGATGACGATTGGAAAATGGGGCGTTTGGTTCGCACCCAACAGGATGCCCATGGCGGACGTGGGACGCCTGGCGGATGAGGTCGAGGGGCATGGCTATGACATTCTCTGGTATCCCGAATCGCTGGCATATGAAGCCATGGCTTTGGGTGGTTATTACCTGGTCCGGACCACGAAACTGAACGTGGCCAGCGGTATCGCCAATATCTATGCCCGCGACGCCGCCGCCGCCATGCAGGGACATAACACTTTGAATGCGCTTTATGATGGGCGCTTTATCCTTGGGTTAGGCGTTTCGCATATACCCATGGTCGAAGGAGTGCGGGGTCACAACTATGGCAAGCCGCTCTCCACCATGCGCGCCTATCTCGATGCCATGTACGCCACTCCGGTGCAGGTGGTGGCACCCGAACGCCGGGTCATCCTCGCCGCTCTGGGGCCAAGGATGCTGGCCCTGTCGGCAGAACATGCGGACGGCGCCCTGCCCTATAACGTGACGCCGGAACATACGGCCCGGGCGCGCGAGATCGTTGGTCCTGGCAAGGCAATTTATGTGGAGCAGAAAATCTGCCTAACGGAAGATCCAGGCATGGCGCGCGAGGTCGCGGCAAAGCAGTTGGCGATGTATCTGGTGCTGCCAAACTACCGCAACTGCTGGCTTAGCCTGGGCTTCACCGAGGAAGACCTATCAGGGCAAGGCAGCGGCCGCTTTCTCGATGCCATGGTTGCCTGGGGTTCTGAATCCGCCATCCGGGCCCGCTTGCAGGCTCATTTCGATGCTGGTGCCGATCATGTGGCGATCCAACCCTTCGATCCCGCCGGAGGCGCCTCGCCGGACTGGGACGCATTGGCCGTCTTTGCACCGGGTGCGTAAGCCTTTATAAATTCAGGGAAGAAAACCCAATCAGGAGTAAAAGCCATGACTGCCATACGAGTTGTTGCCATTATTACCGCCAAGCCTGGCCAACGTGACGCCGTTCTGCAAATCGCCCGCGCCAATATTCCCGTCGTGCTGGCTGAAGAGGGCTGCCTCGAATATGCCCCCACCATCGATGCCGAGGGCATGGGCGGGTTTCAGACCCAGTTTGGCCCGGATACCTTCGTCTTTATCGAAAAATGGGGCAGTGTCGATAATCTGAAGGCCCATGCCGCCTCCGAGCATATGAAAGCCTATGGCGCCAAGACCAAGGACATGATCGCTGAACGGGTTATCCACGTCCTCTCCGACGTTTGATGCTTGATCGGGATGTGAACAAGGTCGCGCCTGCTTTGGTGTGGTCTTGTCGTTTTCAACCGCTTTCAATAGGGAATTCCACCCATGCACTACGATGCCATCGAGAATAATCACGGCCTGGCGCACGACCCGTTCAAGGCATTGATCGCACCACGGCCCATCGGCTGGATCGGCTCCATCAGCAAGGAAGGTATCTACAATCTTGCGCCCTACAGTTTCTTCAACGCGATCAGTGACCGGCCGCACTATGTGATGTTCTCATCAAAAAACATCAAGGACAGCGTGTGCAATGTGCAGGAGACGGGGGAGTTCACCTGTTCCCTGTCCACATGGGATACTCGGGACGGTATGAATGTCAGCTCGGCCCCGGTACCAGCGGATGTTGATGAATTTCCCATCTCCAATCTGACTGCCGCGGCATCGAAATTCGTCAAGCCGCCACGGGTCAAGGAAAGCCCGGCGGCCTTCGAATGCCGTTATTGGAAGACTATTGAACTGCCCGATGTGGCGCCTGGCTCCGACCAAGGCCATTTCNTGGTCATTGGCCAGGTCGTCGGCATCTATATNGATGAAGCCTATNTCTCTGANGGNATTGTCGATACTGGTGCCATGCGGCCCCTGGCTCGTCTGGGCTACATGGATTATGCCGTGGTGACGCCGGAGACCATGCTGACGATCAACCGGCCCGAAATGACTGAGGCTGGTGAAATCGCCAACACCCAGGCGGACGCCTGGGATGGAACCTATAGATAGGGAGAGCGCCATGAGCATCCGTCTTGGATACCTTTTGCCGACACGCGAAGTCGTCATGCGCGGCCAGCCGGAGGCCGGGCCGCTGTTGGACCTGGCCGAACGGGCCGAAACCATTGGGTTTGATTCCGTATGGGTCGGCGACAGCCTGCTGGCCCGCCCCCGGCACGAACCGCTAACCTTGCTGGCCGGTATAGCAGGCCGCACCAAGAAAGTGGAGCTGGGCACCGCTGTCCTGCTGCCGACCCTACGCAATCCGGTGATCATGGCGCATCAGGTGGCTACGTTGGACCAGATTAGCCAGGGCCGGGTGATCCTGGGTGTTGGCATCGCCGCTGATGTGTCTGCCATCCGGGCGGAATTCGCCGCCGCTGGCGTCCCCTTCGAAAAGCGCGTCGGCCGCATGATGGAAGGCCTGCGCCTGTGCAAGGCGCTGTGGAGCGGCGCGCCGGTGGATTGGGATGGCCGCTGGCCTGTACAGCAAGGCGTCCTGGCACCCAGGCCGCATAGGCCCGGCGGCCCGCCGATTTGGGGCGGTGGTTCGGCGCCTGCGGCCCGGGTGCGGACGGGGCGCCATTTCGATGGTTGGTTCCCCACCGGCCCCGACGCGGCGGGTTGGGCCGAACAATGGGCTGGCGTCAAGGACAGTGCCAAGGAGGCCGGACGCAACCCAGATGATCTGGTTGGCGCCGTATATCTGACCCTCGCCATTAACGATGACGCGGCCAAGGCGCAACAGCAGGTCGATACCTTCATGGAGGAATATTACGGCGCTTCGGCGAAAGTGTTGGCCAAGCATCAGGCAACGTACGCCGGAGGGGAGGCGGGCTGTTCGGATTGGCTGCGGGGCTACGCCGATACCGGCGCCACGCACATGGTATTGCGTTTCGCCGGCGAGCACGAAAAGCACATGGACGTCATCGCCAAAATTCGCGCTTCATTGGGCTGGTAGCATGACATTCGCCGGCGTCGACATGGATTAGAGCTAGTATTCCGGTCGCTGCGGGAAACCCTTCTGAGACCATGGTGGATCTTTGCTCATTATGAAAACCACGATAGGTTTATCGATTAGTTCCAAATCAAGATAGTGTCATGAAAACTCTTAAATGCGATTTTTGTGACGCTACAGCGCCCGGCTAAACATTTGAAGATTGGATGAATGCATTGCGCCCCACTATGTTGCGGCACATGCGGATGTCATTAATGACTCCGCCCGAACCGCGGGAGACATGTAGAGATGGATGGCCGAGAACAAGGCAAGGCTCGATGCGGCCTAGCGCGTCTTTGGGATATTGACCGCGGTCGGACGCGGGCTTGACGTAGCGATGGCGAACCACTCTAACCCGTAATGCCTATTTGCCAAGGGGTAAACTCGTGCCGGCCAAGGTTGAGCTGTTCGCTTTTTGATTTACCGCCCGAGGCGATGTGCAGGAAGTATTCAAAAATGCGCCGGCCGATATCTTCCATACTCGCCGTGCCGTCCAGAATATCGCCGCAATTGATATCCATGTCCTCTTCCATGCGGCGGAACATCGCCGTGTTGGTGGCAAGCTTGATCGACGGTGTTGGCTTGGCGCCAAAGCATGATCCACGCCCGGTGGTGAAGGCGACTAGATTGGCGCCGCCGGCGATCTGGCCGGTGGCCGAAACGGGATCGAAACCTGGCGTGTCCATGAAAACAAAACCCTTGGCCGTTACCGGTTCGCCATAGCGGTAGACCTCCATCAGCGGGCCGGTGCCGCCTTTCATAGAGGAGCCAAGAGATTTCTCAAAAATATTCGCCAGNCCGCCGGTCTGGTTTCCAGGGCTNACCGTNCCGTTAATCTGTACATCCCGCCCGACCGCGTAAACATCCTTCCACCAGCGGATATGATCTACCAGTTTCTGGCCAACCTCCAGCGTAGCCGCCCGCGCGGTCAGAGTATGTTCGACGCCATAAATCTCCGGCGTCTCTGACAGAATGCCCGTGCCGCCATGACGAACCAGAATATCTATCGCCGTGCCAAGGCCTGGATTGGCTGTGATCGATGAGAAACCGTCGGAGCCGCCACATTGCAGGCCAACGGTAATATGGCTGGCCGGCACGGTCTGGCGTTGCTGTTTGTTGGCCACGGGCAGCATCAGCTTGACCATGGCAATGCCGGCCTCGACCGCCTGACGGGTGCCGCCGGCCTCTTGCATCACCAGTGTTTGCAGCTTGTCGCTGGTCTCCAGATTTTGCGAGGTGAACAGGCCGCCGACTTGACAGCGTTCGCAACCAAGGCCAACGACCAGCGCGGAGGCAACATTGGGATGGCGGATATAGCCTGCCAAGGTGCGGTTCAGCAGATCCATGGGCTCACCGGTCAATTCCATGCCGCAGCCCGTGCTGTGGCTGAAGGCGGCAATGCCATCGACGTTGGGAAATTCGGCCAGCAGTTCCTCGGTGAAATGGTCTGCAATCGCATGCACTACCGTGGCCGAGCAATTCACTGTCGAGACGATGGCAATGAAGTTGCGGGTGCCGGCACGGCCATCTTCCCGCAAATAGCCCTCGAAGGTTGCCCGCTCGCTTTCGGGCAGCATCTCAACCGGTTTGTAGTCGCGGCAGAAAGCGTAGTCGCGGTCGAATTCCCGAAAAGCCATGTTATGGCTGTGCAGCATGGTTCCGGCGGGCAGCTCATCCTTGGCGAAACCGATGGTGACGTTGTACTTCAGGATCGGCTCGCCCTGGGCGATATCGCGGATGGCCACCTTATAGCCGGATGGAACCTTGTCGCGGGTGACGACATTGTGGCCAGCAACAGTCTCGCCGGCCGCTATATCGCTCAATGCCACGGCGACATTGTCAGCCGAATGAAGCCGGATNGTGGTTCCGGTGATGCGCTTTTCCGAAAGGTCCAACATTGTTTTGCCTACCCTTTGCTTATCGCTTGCCCTCGATATTCACCGAGATCAGATGCGGGCCCGATGCAGCGAAAGCGGCCTTGACCGCCCCGGCTAGTTGGCCTGGATCACTGACGACCGTGCCCGGCATGCCCATGCCCTTAGCCATCGTGACGAAATCGAGCGCCGGCGTGTCCAGGTTCATCTGCGGGTAGTCCTGGTTTGAATTGGCGTCGAAACGCTGCCGGTAGGTATCCAGGTTATGTTTCAGGATGCGGTATTCCCGATTGACCAAAATGACAAAGACTATATCCAGGTCATGATGGGCCGCCGACCACAGGGCCTGAATCGAATACATCGCCGAGCCGTCACCGGAGACCGCCAGCAGGGGACGGTCCGGCTGCGCTACTTTGGCGCCGATGGCGCCGGCTAGACCCTGGCCGATGCCACCGCCACGCCCCGATAGATAATCGCCCGGCGCGGCGAATTCAAAGGCTTGAGCCAGGTCCAGGCCGGCTGTGATGGCTTCCTCCACCACAACGGTACCGTCGGGGGTGCCGACCCTAAGTTCCGCCATGGCCCGGGCCATGGACATGGGATCGCGGTCCCAGGCGCGCTGGCTGCGAGCCTGATAGGCAGCCGTGGCGGCCTCGCTCTCGCTGGCCAGGGCCTCGTTGCGGGCCTTGGCTGCCACTTGGTAACCTCTGGCGGCGTTAAGTGCCTTGGCCAAAGCGGCAAGGCTGGTGGGCAAATGGCCGACCAGGCCGGCATCGACCGTGTGGTTATGGGACATGCGGCCGGCGGTTTCCTCTACCTGCAGCACCGCCGCGCCGCCGGGAAAAGGCGTGCCGGGGGTGAACCAAACTTCCTCGAAAAATGGCCCGCCGATCAGCATCACCAAATCGGCTTCGCCCAGGGTATGGCGGATGGCGTCCGCGTCCATGGGCAGGATGGCCTTGGCGTTGGGGTGGCGGTTGGGGAAGGCGGCATGATGGCGGATGCCCTCGAACCAGACGGAGGCGCCCATGGCCTCGGTCAGGGCAACCAAATCATCATGGGCTCTGGCGCGGGCGACATCGTCGCTAACCACGATGGTGGGGTTTTGCGCGGCCATGATTTTTTCCGCCATGACGGCGATGCCGGCGGGGTCCGGGCGGGGGCTGTCGAATACCTGCGCCGAGGCCATGGCGGCGATCTCGGTGTCCTGCTCCATGACATTGATGGGCAGGGAAACGAAAACGGGCCCCGCAGGTGCTTCGTTGGCGATCTTGAAGGCGCGCTGCATGATGGTGGCTATTTCGTCCGCCGTTTCCACCTGTACGCTCCACTTGGTTACCGGCTCGGCCATGGCGACCAGATCATAACCCAGCACCGGGCCGCGCAGACGCATGCGGGTGTCCTGCTGTCCGGCGGTCACTACCATGGGCGAATTGGCCTTCAGGGCGCCGTACATCATGCCGATGGCGTTGCCCAAGCCGGGGGCGACGTGCAGGTTGACGACGCCGATCTTGCCACTGGCCTGGGCGTAGAAGCTGGCTGCGCCCGCCGCGATGCCCTCATGCAAGGCGACCACATATTCAATCTGGGGATAACTTTGCAGACTATCGAGCAATGGGCTTTCCGTGGTGCCGGGATTGCCGAAAATACGCTCCACCCCGTGGGCCGCTAAACTGTCCATGAATACCTGTCGTCCGCGCATGTCTTCCTCCAATTAAATTCTTGGTCTTGTCTTGATATGAGCCGACCACCCTAGACGATGCGGGTGTCGTGGCGGCCCCAATAGCGGTCCTTGATCAGGCGTTTATATAGCTTGCCATTATCGTGACGGGGCAATTGCGCCTCGAAATCCACGCTGCGGGGGCATTTGATCTGGGATAGATGCTCGCGGCTGAATGCGAGTATCTCTTCCTCTAGCGCCGGGCCGGCCTGGTTGGAATCGATAGGTTGTACCACCGCCTTGACCGCTTCGCCGAATTCCGGGTCCGGCACCCCGACCACGGCAACGTCCATGATTTTGGGATGGCCGACCAGCAGGTTTTCGATCTCCTGGGGGTAGATATTGACGCCGCCCGAAATAATCATGAAGGACTGCCGGTCGGTCAGATACAGATAACCCTCTTCATCCTGATAGCCCACGTCGCCCAGGGTGGACCAGCCGCGGTCGTTACGTGATGCCGCCGTCCGTTCGGGATCGTTGTGATAGGTGAAGACCGGCCCATCGGCGAAGTAGATCGCCCTGGGGGTGCCGGCGGGCTGCTCGGCGCCGTCTTCGTCCAGAATATGCACGATACCGAACAGGGCGCGTCCGACGGAGCCGCGATGGCTCAGCCAGTCCTCGGAATTGATGGCGCAAAAGCCGTTACCCTCGGTGCCGGCATAGTATTCGTGCAGAACAGGCCCCCACCAATCAATCATCTGCTGTTTGACCTCGACCGGACAGGGCGCGGCGGCATGAACGGCGCATTGCATACTGGAAAGACCGTACTTGCCGCGTACCTCGGACGGGAGTTTCAGCATACGCACGAACATAGTCGGTACCCATTGGCTGTGTGTGGCCTTATAGCGCTCGATCAAGGCCAGGGCATCTTCGGGATCGAACCGTTCCATGATGATGGTGGTGCCGCCCTTTTTCAGTATGCCCATGTTGAAGCGCAAGGGCGCTGAATGATACAGCGGCGCCGGTGAGAGATAGATTGAGGCGTCTGTCACACCATACAATTTGCCCTGAATATCCACCGGGCTGTGCTGAGTGCCTAGGGGTTCGCCCGTAATAGGTTTCTTGATGCCCTTGGGTCGGCCCGTGGTGCCCGATGAATACAACATGTCCGCGCCTTCGTATTCATCGGCGATGGGGCCGTGAGGTTGAGCGGCGATGGCCCCGTCGTAGGATTGGTAGCCGGCGATCGCCTCTCCCACCATCAGACGGGTTTTGGCGTTCGGCATCATATCCGCCAGTTCTGCTGCTACGTCCGCCTTGGCTTCGGAGGTAATGAAAACCTTGGCCTGGCAATCACCGACGATGAAATCCACCTCTTCGGCTGTTAGGTAGGACGAGATACAGGTATAGTAAAATCCGGCCCGGTGCGCGGCCCAGCAGATTTGCAGAAAGGCTGGGTTGTTTTCCATATATATTGCGATGTTGTCGCCCAGCCCCAGCCCAAGGCCGCGAAACAGCTGCGCGCCACGGTTGGATGCCTCATTCAATTCGCCATAGCTGATCACCTGGCCGCTACTGGCCATGATATAGGCGGCTTTGTCAGGGTTCTTGGCGGCATGAATTCCGGGATGCATAGATTACTCCTGGTGGATGCACGGGTGTTACTGGCGGCAGTTTATAGCAAGCTCCGCCGGGAATGACTAATTCGTCAGCCAGTATCGGATGGCGGCGGCGGTGGGATTGGGTTATTGCAGTTGCCGGTGCCGGTATAGCAGACGGAGATGGCGATGAGTGATCGATGGTTCGAGGATTTCAAGGTTGGTGACCAGATTGTCTCGTCGGGCAAGACCCTGACCGAGGCAGAGATTATCGACTGGGCCTTCCACTTCGACCCACAGCCTTTCCATATGGATAAGGTGGCGGCGGAGGAACATATGTATGGCGGTTTGATCGCCTCGGGCTGGATGCTGGGTACCTATGCCTTTCGCCTGTTCACCATGGCCAATCCCTGGGCTCCAGAGGCCTCCCTCGGCTCGCCCGGTATCGAAGGGCTGCGCTGGATCCGGCCCGTGCGTCCCGACGACACCATTCATGTCGTCGTTACAATTACCGACAGCCGTCTATCCAAAAGCAAACCGGACCGGGGCGTTGTGGGGATGGACTGGCAGCTGCGTGACCAAAACCACGAAGTCGCCATGACCATGCGCTCCATACAATTATTGAAGCGGCGTCCGGCGCCAGAATAATCGCCAAAGACGTTGGTGGCGGCCCAATTTTTGCCGACAAAAGATTTTGCGCCCACAAATCCCGCAGTTCGACGTTCCAGGTGCGGACAATGCCAGGAAAACTGCCAACGACCCGGTCGGGTGAAATGGGCTCGATCGTGGTACCGAGGATTGACATGCCCGTTTAGAACCGGTTGTTGGTGACAAAAACGCGGATCGGGTACATCTGGGCGTTCCAGTCATTGAGCCATTGCAGCAGCTTTGGTATTTGCGCCTTAGTGAACTTCAGATCCGCCATCGCGCCCGGATGGATAAATAGACGCGGCATTTCAACCTTCAGAAAATTATTGCCCAGTGATGATAAAGTGGTCGCCTAGGTTCAAGTGGTCCCCATTATAATTCCAGTTATAGGGGAGCGGATGTAAGATGAAACAAAGGAGTTAACAACCATGAAATTTGGTATCATGACTGGGGCAATACCCGATCCGGCGGCCAGCATTGATGGTTTCACCACTCTGGCGCGGGAGGTCGAGGCGCGTGGCTTCGCCTCTCTGTGGCTGGCCAACACCCAGGGCCATGATGCGGTTACCGCCATGGCCATGGCTGGGAGCGAGACCAAGGTGATCGAGGTCGGTACCGCCGTGACGCCGATCCATCCGCGCCACCCCACCGCATTGGCGCAGCAGGCCTTGACCGCCTCCGCTGTGGCTAGGGGCCGTTTTACCCTAGGCATTGGCCTGTCCCATAAACTTGTGACTGAGGATACGCTGGGGCTGTCCTATGCCCAGCCGGCAAAGACCATGCGGGAATATCTGGAAATTCTGATGCCCCTGCTGGCCCATAGGACCGCAAAGTTCAAGGGTGATCTTTATCGCAGCAAGATTGCCATGATGGTTGATGACGCGGCCAACCCGGTGCCCGTGGTCATGGCCGCCCTGGGCCCAATGATGCTGGATCTGGCGGGCCGCCACACCGATGGCACGGTTTTGTGGATGACCGGTCCTGCTACTATCGCCGATCATGTCGTCCCCGTTATCGGTGCCGCTGCCCGGGATGCCGGGCGCCTGGCCCCGCGCGTTATAGCCGGTTTCCCCGTGGTCTTGACCGATGACGTGGACGGCGCGCGGGTGCGGGTCGATGAAATCCTGCAAATCTATGGTCAGTTGCCGTCCTATCGGGCGATGATGGACCGTGAAGGCGCCGCCAATCCAAGCGATATCGCCCTGATTGGCGATGCGGCTGGCCTGGATGCCAAAATTGATCGGATTGCCGCATCCGGTGCGACGGAGATGATCTCCGTCCTGTTGGAAACCGAGCTCGGCGCCAAGGCCCGTACCCTCGACTATCTGCAAGGCAAAATATAGGCCAGTAGGCCAGCATCCATATTCATGCTATTCTTGACGAACTGGAATTCAAATGCCTTGACGTCACGACTATGTATCCCAAACCCGATTCAGCCGCTGATGCCAGGGCGGCTGAAATAGGACCCTGATAGTCGCGCCGAGAACATTTGAAAGTGGCGTCCATGGGAACTATCCCCGCTTTGATCGGGCATTATTTGGGAGCAAGGCGATGACGACGGATAGTTGGCGGATCGGTGATGTAATTATCACGCGCATTGTTGAAATGAGTGCCGTGAGAACACCTGATTTTGGCTACCGCAACCTTACGACCGAGGACATCCTGGCCGAAGCCTGGTTGCGGCCACATTTCGCCACCGATGACGGGCAACTGAAAAGTTGCATCCAAGCCTTCGTCATCGAGTCGCAAAGCCGCCGCATAATTGTCGACACCTGCGTCGGCAACGACAAGCTCCGGGGCAATCCCGGTTGGAACCAATTGCAGGGTCCGTTTCTTGCCGATCTCGCTGCCGCCGGCTATCCGCCTGAAAGTATCGATATTGTCCTCTGCACCCATCTCCATGTTGATCATGTTGGCTGGAACACCATTCTGGTTGACGGGCAATGGGTGCCGACATTTGCCAATGCGCGCTATCTGTTTGGCCGGACCGAGTGGGAGCACTGGTGCCAGGAGGCGGTGAGCGAGATAGCCGGCGACGTGGACCCGGAAATCGCCGAGGCGTTGATCGACACCGTGGCGGTCAATCAGGACTCAATTCGCCCGATCATCGAGGCGGAGCTGCACGAACTGGTCGAGGTTGAGCACCAGGTGACCGACGAGNTTTGCCTGGANCCGACGCCCGGGCATACGCCNGGACATGTCAGTGTGGTTATTGCGTCGGCTGGGGCNCGGGCGGTGATCACCGGCGATATGATGCATCACCCCATCCAAATCGGCNTGCCGCATGTGGCGAGCAAGTTCGACCACGACGTGAGCCGGGCCGTCAATACGCGCCGTGACTTTCTGCGCCGTTATGGCGACAACGAGGTGCTGCTCTTCGGCACTCATTTCGCGGCCCCAACCGCAGGCTGGGTGGTCTCCCATGGCGACGGCTGGCGCCTCAAGGTAGACTAGCCGAACCGGATGGCGGGCGTGGCCTGAATTATTCCCTTCCGTCAAGAAAGACTCAGCCCAAACCGCTTCGGCTACTGCACGCCATAGGCCAGCATGGCGTCGGCAACCTTGACGAAACCGGCGACATTCGCGCCCAACAGATAGTCGCAGCCGCCGTCTTTGCCCTTTCCCGCGCCATGGTGGAAACAATTGTCATGGATGCCTTGCATGGTCTCCAGCAACAGCTTCTGCAACTCATCCTCGCTCCACGAGATGCGGGCCGAATTCTGGCTCATCTCCATGCCGGAGACGGCGACCCCGCCGGCGTTTGCCGCCTTGGAGGGGCCGTACAGAATGCCGGCCTCCTGGAAGACGTTGATGCCGGCGACGGCGGTGGGCATGTTGGCGCCTTCGGAAATGCCCTTGCAGCCATTCTTGACCAGCAGCTTGGCCTCGTTCTCGTTAATCTCGTTTTGTGTGGCGCAGGGGAGGGCAAAGTCGCAAGGCACGTCCCAGGGCCGTCCCTCGTGGAATTTGGCGGCGGGATATTGCGCCGCATATTCCGAAATCCGGCCCCGCCGGACAGTCTTCAATTCCTTGATCCAGTCCAGCTTTTTCATATCGATGCCGTCCGGATCNTATATGTAGCCGCCTGAATCNGACAGGGTCAGCACCTTGGCGCCCATGTGCAGGCANTTTTCCGCNGCATANGTCGCAACGTTGCCCGAGCCCGAGATCACCACCGTTTCGCCTTCGAGCGAGCCGCCGATCTTTTCCAGCATGCATTGCAAGAAATACACCGCGCCATAACCAGTGGCTTCCGTGCGGATCAACGAGCCGCCGAANTCCAGCCCCTTGCCGGTTAAAATTCCCTCGAACTTGTTCGTCAGACGTTTGTATTGTCCAAACATATAGCCGATTTCGCGCGCGCCGACACCGATATCGCCGGCGGGCACATCGATGTTGGGGCCGATGTGACGGCACAACTCAGTCATGAAAGATTGGCAAAACCGCATCACCTCATTGTCGGATTTGCCTCTTGGATTGAAGTTGGCGCCGCCCTTGCCGCCACCCATGGGCAGGCCGGTTAGGGAATTCTTGAACTGCTGTTCGAAGCCGAGAAATTTCAACACGCTCTCATTGACCGAGGGGTGAAAGCGGCAGCCGCCCTTGTAAGGCCCGATGGCGTTGTTGAATTGTACCCGCCAGCCGCGGTTGACCCGAATATTGCCCTCGTCATCCTCCCAACAGACACGGAAACTGACGATTCGGTCCGGCTCCGTCATGCGTTCCAGGATCTGCATTTCATGGTAGATGGGTTTTTCCGCGATAAAGGGTAAAATCGTGTCCGCCACTTCATGCACCGCCTGATGAAATTCAGGCTGCCCTGGATTGCGCCGTTTGACGCCATCCATGAAGTGCTCGAGGGTTATCTGTTCTGTCATTGGATGTTGCCTTTATTGATTGCTGACGAAAAGAACGTGCCCGACAGGGGCTGGATGGTGCCAGATTTATTCACGGAGATGCCTTGACCCTTGGCGATCATGCCATAGGCGGTCATCTGATAGGGCGGGGGGTCGTTGCCCACCACCTTAGCGTCTGACAGTTTAGCCAATGCCGGTACATCTGCCACGCGATCAAAGTGACCATGGGTGACCAGGATCAGATCAATTTTGCCCAAGGCTTTCAAGTCCTTGTAGACGCTAGGTGTCTCTGGATGTTTCCTGAGGAACGGATTGATCACGATGACCTTGCTCTCGACGGAAGTAATCCGAACCGTCGCCTGGCTAAGCCATAGCACTTCGGCCTCGCCCGCCTGTGCCCCGTGACCGTAACCGTGAATGTGACCGTAAGCAGCGCAAGCGCGGCCAACGATACGCCCAAAAGCATTTTCAGATGACGCCACATCAACCAATTCCCCATTTATCGATTTGTTCCATGGCTGTCGCTATGCTAGTGCTTGGCGGGATTGGTGGCAACTATCATGGCGCGCAGTCAAGAGTAAATTGCCGTGATAAGGCGCGGGCCGTTGAGGCCAAGCGACGATGGAGAATAGTCTGGATTATCGCCGGTCGGCCAAACGGGTCATGGGCTGGGTCTTGGCGAACTGCTTGACGGTATTGCTGCGCACGCGCTTGAAGCGCGCCAGCGTCTTGCCCTTCAGCTTTTGCCCGGTGGGCAGTTTCAGGCCAAGCGGATTGATGCGCCGGCCATCCACCAAGATCTCATAATGCAGGTGCGGCCCCGTTGAGCGCCCGGTGGAGCCCACGTAGGCGACGATCTGCCCCTGCTTCACCCGCTTGCCTCGTTTAATTCCGCGGCGGAAGCTTTTCAGATGCGCATAGGCAGTCTTGTAACGGCCATTGTGGCGAATGCGCAGGTAGCGTCCGTAGCCACCGTTCCAGCCAGCGACTTCCACCACGCCGCTGCCCGCTGCCAAAACCGGCGTACCTCTTGGTGCGCCGAAATCGATGCCCCGGTGCATTTTCCGGTAACCCAGGATAGGATGCTTGCGCTGCCCGAAGCGCGAGGTCAGCCGAGCGCCGTCCACCGGCGTTTTCATCAAGGCCTTGCGGACGCTATGGCCCTTGTCATTGAAATAGTCAATGTTGCCAGCCGCTAGTGCGAAACGATAGAGCGGCAGGTCGGTTTTTCGGANATGCAGCTTGGCGTACAGAATATTGCCATACTTGGCCAATTCACCGCGCTCATCATAAAAAGCCTCGTACAATACTTCGAAACGGTCGCCGACCTGNATATCCCGCTGGAAATCCACATCGAAGGAATACAGCCGGATCAACTCGACAATCATCTGCGCCGGCATGCCGGCCCGCTCGGCCGACAGATACAGCGAGTCATCAATATTGGCGTCGGCCCGGTGCAGGCGCGTTTTCAGGGGTTTGTCGATGGTCCGGGAGACGAAGCCGCCGCGCTCATTCAGGCTGACTAGAATTTCCTGCTCCACGCTTGGGGTAAATGCCAGTTGTACCAAGGGCGGTTTGCCGGCCTCGCGGGCATCGGGCGAGACCTGGCGCCGGGGGTCAAACAGCAAGGTCAATTCCTGACCGGGCCGTAGGCGGCGGGGATTGTAAACTTTCGACAGGGCCGTGATCGCGGCATGTGCCGCCGTCCGGTCACTGCCGTTGCGCGTCATCACCGCCATCAGGGTGTCGCCCGGTGCAATGGAAACGGTGCGTTGAATGATCGTTGGGCGCGCCGCTTCAACCGAGACCTTGGTCAGAGGCAAAGCAAGGCCTTGCAGGGGCGCCTCCGCCGGGGGCAGATCAGTGAGGGCTTTCTGCTCTATGCCGGTCAAAGGCAGGCTGGCCAGCATCTGGTTCGTCGTGTCTTGTCCCGAAGGGGTGTTTTTTAGCGCCGTTTCCGGCGGCTCGGCCAATATGGTCAACGCTACCACGCTGCCGACCATCAGACCCACCGCGACTGCCGCGGCATTGCGCCGCTGCCCGGATGTGGATCCAAAAGCCTTGTCCGCCGATGCAAGTAAACGCCTCAACTCACCCCTAAAAACCGTCAAATGCACCGCCGGTCCTCCAATTCCCCATCGAATGTCTGGCCGAAGCCCGCCATGTCCACGACCATATGTGTCACGGCGCCGGCCCGTTGCCTTGTCCGATGCCAGCCATGGGCCGGAAACTTAGGAATGTCATATATGTATTTACTATAAAAATCTAGGCAGTCCGACCGCTTCTTTACATAAGCTAGCGAGCCGGTATTTGGCCCACCACGGGCGTTGGATCAGCATGTATTTTATTTGTGGAAATTTCGTAAAAGTCCGTTGACTTGGTCTCTCCGCCTCTCTATACACTGGCTTCGCAACCAGACGGGTGGGGCGCGGATGGTCTTTGGGCCAGCCGGTTTTTCGCCTGTCTGTTATGTTCTTTGACGACATGTTTTTCGAAGAACTGTTCTTTGACATTGTGATTTTCGGAAGAGAGACGTGGGCGGCGGTGTTTATGGACCGGTGCCATACGTTTAAGGCTTTATTTTTGGCTTTCTGAGGTTCTGGCTTTTGGCTGGTTCTGATAGCCCGGGCGGGGACGTCCGGGTCTGGATTGTTGGGGATATTTAGTCATTGTTTCTTGTCCGCCGCCTTGCGGTTTTTCAGGGTTCGCCCTGATTTTGCGCAATGCTCCAGGCGGGCCATGGGTTCAAGCTGATCCGTGACCTATCCCAGGTGAGGATGATGATGCCGAGTTCCTGTGTTTTTGTCTGGCTGAATGGTTTTGGCCATTTGGTTTAGATATGAAACAACCTGAGAGTTTGATCCTGGCTCAGGACGAACGCTGGCGGCAGGCCTAACACATGCAAGTCGAACGAGAAGTAGGTCTTCGGACTTATGGACAGTGGCGGACGGGTGAGTAACGCGTGGGTACTTGCCTCTCGGTACGGGACAACCCCGGGAAACTGGGGCTAATACCGTATATACCGATCTTGGTGGTTCTTGATCGGGAAAGATTTATCGCCGAGAGATAGACCCGCGTCCGATTAGCTAGTTGGTGTGGTAACGGCGCACCAAGGCTTCGATCGGTAGCTGGTTTGAGAGGATGATCAGCCACACTGGGACTGAGACACGGCCCAGACTCCTACGGGAGGCAGCAGTGGGGAATATTGGACAATG
>PCBT01000081.1 GCA_002731375.1 Rhodospirillaceae bacterium
CACGCTGTCCCTTGCCAATGGGTGAAACCAGCTCGATCACCCGGCCGGTCTGATCCTCCAACGTGGGGTCCTCACGTTCCATGACGATGCGTTCTTCCGGGTATAACGGCGTTAGATCGTCGAAATGGACCTTGTGCTTGGCCTCTTCAGGATCGTTGAAATTGATGCTGTTGACCTTCAGCAGAGCAAAATAGCGCTCACCGTCCTTGGGCGCGCGTATTTCGCCTTCCACCGTATCGCCGGTACGCAGGGAAAACCGCCTGACCTGCGAGGGCGAGACATAAATATCATCGGGGCCCGGCAGATAATTCGCCTCCGGCGCGCGCAGAAAGCCAAAGCCGTCCTGCATGATTTCCAACACGCCGACGCCGGTGATTTCTTCGTCGTTATCGGCGGCCTGCTTCAGGATGGCGAACATTTGCTCCTGCCGCCGCAGAGCCGAAGCATTCTCCACCTCTAATTCCTCAGCATAGGCCAAAAGATCCAGAGGCGACATGGATTTCAATTCTTGTAGTTTCATTTTCAATTCGATTGTTTCGTGAAATGGGTAAAACGGCAGAAATAGCGCGGATATTCGGAGACTCGCTGCATTACGCCAGCATAACGGCATCATACGAAGAGGGTCTGGAAAAGCAGGCTTGCGGAGAGGGGAACTCGAAACGCAGCGCCGGACAGCGCCGTTGGCCCTTGGATGTAAGCTCCACTTAACATAGGTTGCCCGCGCACGAAAGCAAGAAATTGCCTCAAATAAGCGCTTTTCTGTTCTGGCTAAAAATTGCCCCAGATTAGCGGGCCGCGTAGCCACCATCGATCAATAGATCCGAGCCGGTCATGAAGCGGGAATCGTCGCTTGCGAGGTAAACTGCCGCACGGGCGACCTCATCGGGCTGACCCAGGCGGCCGATCGGGTGCGCCGGGCCCCAATCCCGCTCTGCCTTTTCCAGATCACCATATTGCCGCGCCAAACGATCCGTGGCAATGCCGCCCGGCGATAGGGTATTGGCGCGGATATTCTGTCCCGCATGCTCCAACGCGATCACCTTGGCCAACTGCAACAGGGCGCCTTTGGTGGCACAATATGGGCCCCGCTGGGGTGTAGCGACCCGCGCCATTTGTGATGCGGTGATGATAATCGATCCACCGCCCGCCGATAACATCTGTGGAATCAAATATTTAGCAGTTAAAAACACACCGGTCAGATTAACCGCCAGGGCCTGATTCCAGTCTTCCAGGGGCATTTCCGCGATACTGGCGGTCTGGGTCAGGGTGGCGGCGTTGCACATACCGATATTGACCGCGCCAAGGGCAGATCCCACTGCCGCAACCGCATCCTGTACCGAGGCCTCATCNCGCACATCGCAATGANGGGCCATNGCGCGGCCCCCCGTNGCCTGAATNGCNGCGGCTTNNCCCTCCACCGCTTCCAGATTGATATCCAAGAGTCCCACCGCGGCGCCTTCAGACGCGAAGGCCTGAGCGCTGGCCAAGCCAATACCCTGGGCCGCACCCGTCACCAACGCGACCTTGCCTCGCAAAACATCATTCGACATAGCGAAAGTCCCTCAAAACGGCCGCACAATGACCATGATAACGATGATAATCATGAAAACTGTCGGTATTTCGTTAATTTTTCGATAAAAACCCGATGGATGGACATTCCGGTCGTCAGCAAAAGCCTTGCGCCAGCGCGAGAGGAAGGCATGCATGCTGCCCAGGCCAATAACCGCGCAAAACAGCTTGATCCAGATCCAAATATCACCAAAATCGATCGCGCCGGGCGTAAAAAGTAGGAACAGGCCCATAATCATCGCCATAATCATCGCTGGATTAATAATGGCCCGCAGCAGGCGCCACTCCATCACCTTGAAGGTTTCCGACAACTCCGAGCCAGGCTCTGCATCTGCATGATAGACGTACAGGCGCGGCAAATACAACATGCCCGCCATCCAGGCCATGACTGCGATAAGATGCAAGGCCTTGATCCAGCTATACCAGTCGCTTAAAAAATCGCTCATGCTTCATATCCACAAGCTATAAATTCGTAAGGGCAACAGCGCTTGGCATCCCGATCTGCACACCGGCCCGCTTCATCGGACCAGGACAAAGCTTTCCGGGTGATCATCGCCAGACCATCAATGAATTCCGTCTGTGTACCTACCGCAGGAACCCGTCCATAATAGGGCACACCCGCGTCTTTCGCCAGATGCCGGTAATCAATATCCAGTTCGACCAAGGTTTCCGAATGCTCCGAGACAAAAGCAACCGGAGCCAGCACCACCGCCTTGCCATCCGCGCCGGCCTGGGTGATTTCGTCTTCCGTGGCTGGGCCGATCCATTCCAAGGGGCCGACCCGGCTTTGATAACAAACGCTCCAGTCCAAATCAGAGAAGCCCTTCTTCTCTAGACCGGCAGCCACCGCCGCGCAGGTCTGTTCTACCTGANATTGATAGGGATCGCCGCGGGCAATGACCTTTTTCGGCAAACCATGGGCCGATAGCAGCAGCCGTATTGGCGCTCCATTCTCTTTCGCCGCTTCCAGCATAGGTGCGATCAACTCCACCTGGGCCGCGATAAAGCCTGCATCCTGGGCATAGCAACAAACGGTTCGCTCCGCTGCTTGCAACCCCGCTTCCCTTGCCGCACGTCGCCAATCAGCAATGGAAGATCCTGATGTAGTAGTAGAAAACTGCGGATAAAGCGGTAACAGAACTACATGATCAGGATCGAACTCAGCCACCACGCCAGCAACCTGATCGCTAAAAGGATACCAATAACGCATGCAAGGAAAGGCCTTGACCTCGCCTAGATCCGCCAAAGCAACTTCTAGGGCCCTGGCTTGCTTTTCAGTCTGTAGGCGGATCGGTGAACTGCCACCAATTTTTTCGTAAATCGCCCGTGCATGGCGGGCCCGCCGCATCGAAATCAACCTAGAGAGGAGCCAGCGGACGGGTGAGGGCGAGGCAATAATGGCCGGATCGCTGAATAGATTGCGCAGGAACGGCTTGACCGCATCAAGATTATCCGGGCCACCCAGATTGAAAAGAATAACAGCGGTGCGTGCCATGGCCTTGTTTTCCCCAATACTCAGCCGAATTCAGCCGCGCAGGATTTCCGACAACCGACCAACATGTTCGGGTGGCGTCTCGGGCACGATGCCGTGGCCTAGATTAAATATGAACGGCCCCTTGTCCAAGGTTTGCAGGATGCGCTGAATTTCAGCTTCCATCACCCCACCGCCAATGACCAATAGACGTGGATCCAGGTTTCCCTGCAGCGTAACCTCGCCCTGTAGCTCCGCCACCGACCAATCTAGCGGCACCGTCCAGTCCAGGCTAACGCCGTTAACGCCCGCTGTTTTGGCAAAGGTTCTGTAGCCAGCCCCGACGCCACGGGGAAAACCAATAATCGGTAGATCGGGATGCTTCTGCCGCAGTTGCGTAACGATTTGCTGCACCGGTTCGATACACCAGCGTTGAAAAGCCGTCTCCGACAAGGCACCAGCCCAGGTGTCGAACAATTGTACGGCTTCCGCTCCGGCATCGACCTGTTTGCCAAGATATTCCACCGTTGCCGTCACCAACAGATCAATCAGCTGATCAAAACCGTTCGGATCGCCATAGGCCCATTGCTTGATGATAGCATGATCACGGCTGGCTCTGCCCTCGACCATATAGGTCGCCACGGTCCAGGGCGCGCCGGCGAACCCAATCAGGGCAACATTGTCGGGCAATTCCTCAGCCAGGCGGCCAACGGTTTCATAAACCGGTGCCACCTTTGTATGCAGATTATCCAGTCTCAACGTCGATACTTCGGCTAGATTACGGACCGGTTCCAGGATCGGGCCTTCGCCCTCGCGGTAATCCAGAGGCTGGCCCAGACCGTCAGAAATCAACAGGATATCAGCGAATAAAATCGCGGCATCCATGCCAAACCGGCGGATCGGCTGCAAGGTGACTTCCGTGGCCAGATCAGGGTTATAACAGAGATCCAAAAAGTTTCCCGCATGCTCCCGCGTGGCTCGGTACTCAGGCAAATAGCGGCCCGCCTGTCGCATCAGCCAGAACGGTGGCCGCTCCAGGGTCTCGCCTTGCAGAGCGCGAATTAGCAATTTCTCTTCTGTCTGCATTTTCGGNGCCCTGTTGTCCTAGGTTCGATCTGATTTCCGTCTTTTTTACATACTATATTTTTTAAAGATAGATAGTGATAGTTGATGAATCCCTGTGGGAGATGGGGATTAATAGTTGTCCCTCGATTCCTTTCCGAAATCGTCCCCAAAGCTATGCATGGGTACTATTTTTGGGGATAAGAGCTGGAAAATCGCACACCTGTGGTNCATGAGTCATGGGGATAACCGGGATGGAAATCTTCTTAAGAACTTATTAACGGTTTTTCGATTCGAACCCAGCATGTCGCTCAGAGGTGCAAAAGCACTTGTAGGGAAAACCCCTAACGTGTGCGAATATTCTTGTCAGGGCGTGATGGGCGGCTTATCCCCGTTACTAACAGTTTTCATGATCCGGGATTCTGGCACGTCAATGACGAAATTTCATTTACATCTAGTATCCGATGCCACTGGCGATACCTTGCTATCCTTGGCTACCGCGGCCCTGGCCCAGTTCGAAGGGATGGAGCCGGACCGCCATACGTGGCCCATGGTACGCTCGGAAGTCTCTATGGCGCCGGTGATCGCGGCGATCGAAAAAAACCCCGGCGTGGTCATGTTTACTCTGGTGGATCACCATCTACAGGAAATGCTGCGCGACGAATGCCGGCGCCTGCAGGTGCCTTGCGTGCCTGTGATGAACCCGATCATTGGCGCCCTGGAGAATTTTCTCGGCGTTGAAAGCCGTGAATTGCCCGGGCGCCAGCATGTCATGGATGCGGGTTATTTTGAACGTATCGATGCCATTCATTTCAGCTTAAGCCATGATGACGGACAGCGGGTTGATGGTTTCAGCCGGGCTGACGTGGTCTTGGTGGGAATTTCCCGTACCTCGAAGACGCCAACCTGTATGTATCTGGCCAACCGTGGCCTGAAAGCCGCTAACATTCCCCTGGTGCCGGGCATCGCGCTGCCTGACGAACTGACGGCACTGGACGATGTNCTGATCGTCGGATTAACGGCAGCGCCGGAACGGCTGGTGGAAATTCGGCGCAACCGCTTGAAATATCTGCATCAGGATACGGATACGGATTATGTGGATATGCAGGCCGTGAACGAGGAGGTAATCAACGCCCGGCGCCTGTTCAATGCCAAGGGCTGGCCCCGGATAGATGTGNCCTGCCGCTCCATCGAGGAAACCGCTGCCGCGATTATCGGGCTGCACACCCAGTTCTTGGAAGATCGGGCCGAAGCATAGGCGAATTAGGTTTTTTCGGATTCGGTCCACTGAAAAGGAATTTCCGGCCCATCCCGGCCCGGCAGCGGCAACACTGCCGCCGCCCTGATCCGCAGCCATGGCTTCAGCAGGTCCCGGTCCCGATGCCTGCGTTTCCCTTGTCCCGCGGGCTGTCCTGCTGCCGTGCGCTCCAGACGCAGGCGATAAAGCAATGGAAAGACGCTGTCGTTTTCCTCCGGATCTTTGGCTGTTCGCACATTATCCGGCCCGCTCAAGGCATACGCGCCCAGATCCTGAACACCCACCGTGGCCGCTGCCTGGCGAAACCGCTGCAACGCCAGGACCGAGGGACGGATCAGCAGATATTGATCAATCAAGGGGCCGTGATCCAAAACCGTCAGGCGGCAATCTTCTTGTCCGGCCACAAAAACCGTAAACCGCTTGTTATGGCCGGATAACAATTGCGCCGCCATCGCCGCCGCGCTTTTTCGTCCGGCGGCGTTGGCGGAAAAGCCAAAGTATTCAAAAAACTTGCCTTCCAGCTCCTCTACATAGTCTTCGCCACGCTCGAACAAACGCCGTTCGATATATCCCAGCTGCTTACCCAGCTCTTTAATTGCTGTATCTGTAAGCCGCTCTACCTTGACATGCATATGGCTGAGCACCATGCCGTCATCATCATCACTCAGTTGTGCCAGCAGTGCATAGTCCAGAGCCAACAGACGTGGCAGTAAATCCCTGAAGCCAGGATTATCTAGACGGCAGTGCGCCGCCTTAAAATCCGATAGATCAAGATCCGGGGCCAGGCGTTGAATGTTGCGCCAGCTTACCCGGTTCGAGGCGCGCAGACGAAAATGCTTGTTCAGGGGCCGTGGCAGCGCATCATTGATCAAAAACATCAAAACCGTGCTCTGATGATGATGTTCCACGCGCGCCTGACTTAAACCAGGCAGTAATTGATCCGCGGTAATGAAGGGATAGGGCTTCCCATCGGATATGAAACGATAGAAACTGTCGATTAAGCTGTGACGCANAAATTGTTTCGTCAAACTAGCCCGGCTGACTAAAAATCGGTTCTCTTGGGCCGAGCCGGACGCCAAAGTTGGCAGGGGAATGATGTTGCTTTTGTCGGACAAAATCTGAAAACCCAAGTGCCTTTAATATGAAAATGTTAACATGTTTTCATTATGTTTAATATTAATTCTATCACTAAACTATCAGAAATAAATAATACTAACTTATGACCTCTCTCGAGCCCACAATGCCGCTAATTCTGGCTTCCAACAGCGCGGCCCGCCAGTCCCTGCTGTGCCGGGCTGGCCCCGACTTCACCGTGATACCGTCTGACCTGGATGAAGCAGCCTCGAAGATGGAACTGCAGCGTCAGGATACGCAGGCCCCGGCCCAGGAAATCGCAGGGGCGCTGGCCTGCGCCAAGGCCCGTTCCGTGGCCCAAGGGTACCCCGATGCCCTCGTTATTCGTGCCGATCAGGTACTTTCCGCTGACGATGAGCTGTTCAACAAGGCTGCCGATCCGGCAGCGGCGGCAGCGGAATTGAAACGGCTGGCCGGACGCCGCCATAAACTGCATGCCACGGTCTGTGTCATGTGGGCTGAAAAACTTATGTGGCAGCATAGCGAAACCGCGAATATCTNGATGCGGCCNCTTTCGGATGATTTTATTGCTGGATATTTAGACCGTGCCGGGGCGGAGGTGTTATGGTCGGTGGGCTATTATCAAATCGAAGGGCTGGGGGTGCAATTGTTCGATAGTATCGAGGGTGACTATTTTACCATTTTAGGGCTGCCTCTGTTGCTCCTGCCGGCTTTCCTGCGCACGCAAGCCGAAGGTAGCCGGGAAAGTACATGGCAATGATCAGCGGCAGCGCCCGCCTGGCCGGTGTTGCCGGCTGGCCGATTACTCATTCCCGCTCACCCCGGCTGCATAACTTCTGGCTCCGNGAATATGGTATCGATGGCGCCTACCTGCCCCTAGCCATCGCGCCCGAGAATTTTGAACAAGCGATCCGCGCCCTGCCGAAACTTGGCTTTGCCGGCTGTAACGTCACCATGCCCCACAAGGAAGCGGCGTTGCGCACAGTTGACCGGGTTGACCCGGCGGCCCGGCGCATCGGCGCCGTCAACACCATCGTNGTTGCCGAGGACGGCGGTCTGGACGGCTCCAATACGGATGCCTTTGGCTTCATCCAGGCACTGTACCAAGGCGCCCCGAAACTTGCTGTGAGCAAAGGCCCGGCGATCCTGATCGGGGCTGGCGGCGCGGCCAAGGCAATTGCCGTGGCGTTGTTAGATGCAGGCGCGCCGGAACTGGTGATTTTGAACCGGACCGAGGCGCGGGCTCAGGATCTGGCCCAGTCATTGTCGGATTCGCTTGATGGAAATATCGTGGTTGGTAATTGGGCTAAAAGATCGGCCCAACTGGCCAACGCCAATGTGGTGGTCAACAGCACCAATCTGGGTATGCAGGGACAACCCCCCTTGGATTTGGCCCTGGATGATTTAGCCCATGGTGCTGTGGTTATGGATGCGGTTTACACGCCCTTGCTGACGCCCCTTCTGGCGGCGGCCCAGGCGCGGGGAAATTCGGTCGTTGATGGTCTGGGTATGCTGTTGCATCAGGCGCGGCCTGGTTTCACCGCCTGGTTTGGACGGGAACCGGTGGTCAGCCCGACGTTACGCGATCATGTTCTGACGGATCTGTAGGGAGCATTAGCGATGTTCATTCTGGGCTTGACCGGCTCCATCGGCATGGGGAAATCGGAAACATCGAAAATGTTCCGCCGCCTTGGCGTACCTGTGTTCGATGCTGATGCCGCCGTGCACGAGCTGTTAAAAAAAGGCGGCCGGGCCGTGCGCCGGGTCGAAGATACCTTTCCAGGTGTCACCAGGGACGGTGCCGTCGACCGCCCGGCCCTGGGCGCCAAGGTGTTCGGCAAGCGCGATGAACTGCGCAAGCTGGAGGCCATCCTTCACCCCATGGTGGGTCAAATGCAGCGGGCCTTTTTGGCGGGTGCCCAGGCCCGTCGCCTGCCCCTAGTGGTGCTGGATATCCCGCTGTTGTTCGAGGGCCGGGGCGAGGAACGATGCGACGCCACCGCCGTCGCCTCGGCGCCCTATTATCTGCAACGCCAGCGGGTTCTGGCACGGATGAACATGACGGTGGAAAAATTCGAAAACATCCGCTGCCAGCAAATGCCCGATACGGTCAAGCGGCAACGGGCCGATTTTATCCTACCCACCAGCCTGGGCCGTCGTTATACCCTGCGTCACGTGGAAAAACTAATCGCGGCGCTTGCAGATCGTCCCGGCCATGCATGGCCGCCCAAGGGACGGCCCCAGCGCCGCCCCGACAATCATCCGAGCCGGAGGCCCGTCCATGCGCGAAATCGTATTCGACACTGAAACCACGGGCCTGGACCCGAACGCCGGTCACCGAGTGGTGGAGATTGGTTGCGTCGAGCTGATCAATCATATGCCGACAGGCAAAACCCGGCAATGGTATCTAAACCCGCAGCGCGACATGCCGGAAGAAGCCTTCAACATACACGGCCTGTCCGAGGAATTTCTTTCGGATAAGCCGCTGTTCTCAGCCATCGCGGAGGATTTTCTGAGTTTTGTCCATGGGGCCACGCTGATTGCTCACAACGCCAATTTCGATATGCGTTTCCTGAATGCGGAATTGGCCGCCCTGGATCGTCCCAATCTGCCGAAGGACAAAGTGCTCGACACTATCATCCTGGCGCGTGGGAAAAATATCGGTGCCGGACAGCTTAGCCTGAACGCTTTGTGCCGGCGTTTTGATATTGATCTTTCGGTCCGGGAAAAGCACGGTGCGCTGCTTGATGCGGAGCTACTGGCCGAGGTCTATTTGGAGCTGATCGGTGGGCGCCAGCCAGGCCTGGTTCTGGCCGCTGAAACCAAGGACCCGAAGGCCGCATCCCAGGATATCGAACGGCAAACTCGCCCGCCCCGCAACCATGCCCCGACAGCCGAGGAAGCGGCGGCACACCAAGCCTTTATCGAAAAGATCGACGATCCGATCTGGAAAAAATAACGGACCTTATTCGCTGCCGCCACTATCACCAGCAGGATTTTGGCCGTTCTGGCCACTCTGGGCGTTGTTGGCAGACTGCATATNCAATGCAACGAAATCGATCGGCTCCAGCAACAAGGGCGGGAAGCCGCCATCGCGGGTGGCATCCGCCACAATACGGCGGGCAAAGGGGAATAACAGCCGCGGGCCTTCGATCAGGCAAGCTTCCTTCAGCTGCTGTTCGGGTACGTTGTGCATCGTGAAGACGCCAGCATAAAGCACTTCCACCACGAATGCCTTTTTCTCCCCTTGCGTGGCATGGGCGGTAATCCGCAGCTCCACCTCGAACTGGCTGGGGGCCAGGTTACGGGCTCCGACATCGACGGAGACCTCGATATTTGGTGCCGTGCCCTGATTGGCCAGACTGTGCGGCGCCTCCGGATTTTCGAACGACAGGTCCTTGATGTATTGGGCGTGGACCTGGATATGGGGCGCATCTTCCGGGGTAACGATGGGTTGTGGGTCTTCGGGCGCGCCGCCGGCAGGGTCGTTGGTATCGGTCATGGGGTCCGTCTCACACTAAATTCGCCACGAAACTTGCTGCCGGCTTGGCTATCACGTCTATTTGCGGGCAGCAAGGGCGCGTGCTCAATCTATGTTTTTTCATCCCTATCCTGCGCCGAAGGGTCATGCTCAATTGGGGTGGGGTCATCGGAGGTGTTCTCGGGGGTGATTTCCTCGAAATCCGCATCGATGATGTCTTCGTGGCCCGAATGACGTGGGCCACCGGGTCCGCCGGGTGGCGGTTGCCCATACCCTGTTTGCTGGGCGCCGGCCTGGAAGCTATGGGACTGAAACTGTCCGCTGGCGACGATGTGGCGGGCCACCAATTGACCCAACAACAAACGCGCGGGCGGCATCAACAACAAGGCACCGGCCAGATCGGTGACAAAACCCGGCGCCAATAACAGTGCGCCAGCGATCAACAGGCACAAACCGTCAAACACCTCGCGCAATGGCATCCGCCCTTCCGCCATGTTGTCTTGTGCCCGCCGCAGTGTAGCCAAGCCTTGGCGGCGCAGCATATAGGTGCCCGCAAAGGCGGTTCCCACGACGACGACTAGGGTCCACCACAAACCGATAAAGCCGCCGACTTCTATGAAGACGGCGATTTCAAGCAATGGTATGGCGATGAACGCCAAAAGAATCGCAAAGCCCATTGTCTAAGTTACTTGCTCCCGGCCTCGGTGAAGCCTATTTAATACTGTATGGCAGGCAGCGCCATAGTCCTTTATCCGGACTTATCCGGAGCAAGTTCGCTGGACACTGCTTGGCCCCCGTCCTAAGGTGTGAAGTAACGCCGAAGGGGTGGACTGTTTGGTTGCTGGTAGCGGGTCGCAATCGGGCGGAAAGGATCATCTAGGGCCTGTATCGCACCTTTGCGGTGGGCCGTGGCTGGTCTGAGTGGATAAAATATCCAGACAGGAATAACGACCCGACAGGACGTACGAATTTCATGGGCGAGGGTCACTTTCTCGATATCATCTTTCTNGCCATGGTGGCGGGCTTCATATTCTTTCGCCTGCGCGGCGTGCTGGGCCGGCGTACCGGCAATGAACCGACGCCCCAGGATCGCCAAAAAGAGCGCCAACGAGAACAACAGCGGGAACAGGATTCTGAGCAGGGCGATGCCGCAAATGACGACAATGTCGTTGTTTTGCCTGAACGTGGCCAGACTCCCACCGCGCCTGAGCAAAATAATACCAAGCCCGAGGAAGAGGCGGCCCTGTGGGCCGAGGATTCTCCGGTCGGCGCGGGCCTGACGAAAATCAAGCTGGCCGATCATAACTTTGAACCCGCGTCTTTTACCGACGGCGCGCGCGGCGCNTACGAGATGATCGTCAATGCCTTTGCCAAGGGCGACCGGGACGCACTCCGGCCATTGTTGAACGAACAGGTCTATGAAAACTTCGTTGGCGCCATAGAGGACCGCGAAGACAAAGGCGAAACTTTGGAAACCATGATCGTCGCCATCAATGCGGCGGAAATCGTCGATGCGGAATTGAATGATAAGGTGGCTGAAATCACCATCAAGTTTGTCTCGGAAATGATATCGGCGGCCGGCGATGAAGACGGCGAGATTCTGCCCGATCAACCAGCCGGCACCCGCGAGGTCACAGATATCTGGACCTTCGCGCGGGATACCCACAACCGCGATCCCAATTGGCAGTTGATCGAAACCCACGGCGAAAATTGATTTAGCGGATGGCTAAGCCGCATGTTTCCCTGAGGCGTCTTGCCGTTGCGCTGGCCGGGCCGCTGCTGGTTGCCGTCGGATTATTGCTGTGGTGGCTGACTCTGCCGGTGCCTTTCGCACCAGAGGATCAAATGCTTTACAAGACCGTGCCGTTCGGCGACTTGGATGGCTGGAGGCGGGACGATCACGGCGCCGCCATAGGCGCGTTTCTGCGCAGTTGCGAAAGGTTCGGCAAATGGCCCGGCCAGCGTGCCTTGAGCGGACNGGATGGTATCGCGGGACGCGCCGCAGATTGGTCGGTGGCTTGCCGCGCCGCGGCAGAGGTTGCCGCCGACAAACCCGGCCAAGCGCGGCAATTCTTTGAGGCATATTTTCAGGCCGTGGCGGTCAGCTTCGCTGGCCGTGCCACGGGTTTGTTCACGGGCTATTACGAACCGACGCTGCGCGGCAGCCGAGAACCCAAGGCACCCTATATGACGCCTTTGTATGGCTTGCCGAAGGATTTGATCAACGTTGACTTGGGCCAATTCAGCGAAGAGCTGCAAGGCAAGCGTATTGTCGGGCGCCTCCAGGGCCGACGATTAACGCCTTATACGGAACGCCAAGGCATCGTGGCAGGCGCCTTAGCCGGGCGCGGCCTGGAGATCGTCTATGTGGATGATCCGGTGGATGCGTTCTTTTTGCAGATCCAGGGCTCGGGCCGGGTCCAGCTTGGCGATGGCGGGGAAGTGCGCCTTGGCTATGCGGGCGGCAACGGCCGGCGCTATTATGCCATTGGCCGAGAGCTGATCAAACGCGGCATCTTGAGCAAGGAAAATGTCTCCATGCAGTCGATCCGGACCTGGTTGAGCGCCAACCCGGAACAGGGCAGGGAGGTGATGGATCTGAACGCTTCGTATATCTTCTTTCGCGAACTGAAAGGTGCCGGCCCACTCGGCGCTCTTGGCGTGGCCCTGACGCCGGGCCGCTCCATCGCCGTGGACCGCCGCCTGATACCGCTGGGTATCCCGCTCTGGCTGCAGGCCAGCCGCCCGGCCGCGGATGCCAATAGCGAAAACCGGCCTTTGCACCGTGTGGTGCTGGCCCAGGATACCGGCGGCGCCATAAAGGGCGGGGTGCGCGGTGATATGTTCTGGGGCCACGGCCCTGACGCTGCCGCTATCGCTGGGCGTATGAAGAATGCCGGGCAATGGTTCCTACTTTTGCCGAAGGCGCTTGCCGCAAGGCTGTAATCTGGCCACGCGGCTGTTATAAAGTCGCTTAGTGACGCTACCAGTCACCGGGCAAAGGGTGAAGCAACAATGGCCAGCGCAAGCGAAACATCACATGGATCATCAGGGGCGCCGACCAATGTCGGCCTGTTCGCCACCTGTCTGGTGGATCTGTTCAGGCCCACGGTTGGTTTCGCATCGGCGCAATTGATCGAGGGCACGGGTTGTTCGGTACATGTGCCGGAACAAACCTGTTGCGGTCAGCCGGCCTATAATTCCGGCGACCGCCAGCATGCCCAGCAGATCGCCCGCCAGGCCATCGAATCCTTCGAGGGCTATGACTATGTGGTGGTGCCGTCCGGTTCCTGCGGCGGCATGATCGCGGTGCACTATCCCGATCTGTTCGCCGATGATCCGGAATGGAACCGCCGGGCCCGCGCCTTGGCCGCCAAGACGTTTGAGCTGACGGCTTTTCTGGCCGACGTCATGAAGATTGATGCCAAGGATCTGGATGCCGAATATGACGGCACCGTGACTTACCATGATGCCTGCACTGGCCTGCGCGAGCTGGGCGTGAAGGATCAACCGCGTGAACTGCTGTCCGGCGTTGATGATCTGGCGCTAGAGGAGATGGCCGACACGGATGCCTGTTGCGGTTTTGGCGGCACTTTTTGCGTGAAGTATGGCGAGGTTTCCACTGATATCGTTTCGCGCAAGACCGCCAACGTGGTCAAGAGCGGCGCCGACCTGTTGCTGGCCGGCGACCTGGGCTGTCTGATGAATATCGCGGGCCGCCTGAAACGTGAGGGTTCCTCGGTGGAGGTGCGCCACGTGGCCGAGGTTTTGGCCGGCATGAGCGATCAAACCCCACCTATTGGCGAAGTGGACGAGGGTTAAGTTATGGAATTCATGCAGCCCGGCGCCTTTAAGAAAAATGCCAATAGGGCGATGGCGGATCGGGATCTGCGCAGCGCCATGGCCATGCTAAACGCCGGCATGATCCCTAACCGCCAGGGCGCGGTGGACCGCCTGCCGGAGTTTGAGCAGCTCTCCCGGCGTGGCCGGGAACTGAAAGATCATGTGCTGGTGTATCTGGATTTTTATCTCGAACGTTTCGAGCGCAACTGCGAGGCCTCGGGGGGTCATGTGCATTGGTGCGCCACGCCAGAGGATGCCCGGCGGGCGGTACTGAAGATNTGCCAATCCGTTGATGCCAAGAGTGTCACCAAGGGCAAGTCCATGATCGCTGAGGAAATTCATCTCAACACATTTCTGGAGCAACATGATATCGAGCCGGTGGAGACCGACCTGGGCGAATACATCATCCAGCTGGCGGANGAGCCACCCTCCCATATCATCGGCCCGGCGATCCACAAGACCAAGGATCAGGTTTCCGATCTGTTTCTGAAGCATCATGCCGTGCTGGGCCGTACCGAACGCCAGACCGACCCGCAGAAGATGGTCAACGAAGCCCGCGAGATCCTGCGGCAAAAATACTTCGACGCGGACGTGGGAATCACCGGCGCCAATTATCTGATCGCGGAAACTGGCAGCTCGATTATCGTTACCAACGAGGGCAATGGCGATTTGACCCAGACCCTACCCAAGATCCATATCGTTGTTGCCTCTCTGGAAAAGGTCGTACCGACACTGGAGGATGCAACGACATTTCTGCGCATTCTGGCGCGCTCGGCCACGGGCCAGGAATTTTCCGCTTATACCACGGTCTCGACCGGGGCCCGGCGCGATGACGATGTGGATGGGCCGGGTGAATATCACGTCATCCTGCTAGACAATGGCCGCTCCGCCATGTTGGGCAGCGAGGTTCAGGATATGCTGCGCTGTATCCGTTGCGGCGCCTGTATGAACCATTGCCCGGTCTATCAATCCATTGGCGGCCATTCCTATGGCACGGTCTATGTAGGGCCCATGGGCGCGGTTTTGTCGCCGGCCTTGCTCGGCGTGGCGGAGATCAAGCACCTGCCCTGCGCCTCGACGCTGTGTGGGCGTTGCGAGGAAGTCTGCCCGGTTTCAATTCCCTTGCCGCGTCTGCTGCGGCAATGGCGCCAGCGCGCCTTCGAGGCTGGCGTTGTGCCCAATGTTGAACGTTGGGCCCTGTCCGTCTGGGCCTTTTTCGCCAAACGGCCCTGGCTTTATGGCCTGGGTGCGCGTCTGGCCATGCGCGGCCTGGCCTATCTGGGCCGGAAGGAAGGCCGCATGCGAAAGCTATGGTTTGCTGGCGGCTGGACCCAAGGCCGCGACCTGCCTGCGCCCGAGGGCGAGACCTTCCAAGCGCGCTGGCGCAAGCAGCAACGTAAAAAGGTGATGGGGTGAGCACCGGTTCTGATCGGGATAATATTCTAGGCGCGATCCGCCAGTCTCTAGGCCGCCCAGCCTTGACCGCAGATGCGCAAAAAGGCCTGGATGAACATATCGCCACGCACCGGTCCAACCTGGTGCCGGCGCGGGGCCAGGGCGGGCACGAGGCCTTGGTGCAACGCTTTCAGGAGATGGCGGTGGCGGCCGCCTGCACGGTTGTGGTGGTTGCAGACGAAGCGGCCGTACCCGGCGCCGTGGCTGACTATCTGCGTGGCAACAATCTACCCACCCAAGTAATCCTGGCGCCCGACGACTGGTTAACCGGACTGAATTGGGATGGCCAAAGCCTGCTGGAAACCAAGACCGGCGCCGCTGGGATCGACGACCTGGTCTCGGTCACGCCGGCATTCGCGGGAGTGGCGGAAACCGGCACACTGGTNGCGTTGTCCGGACCGAAGCATCCCACCACGCTGAACTTCGTGCCCGACAATCATGTGGTCGCCCTGCGCGCCAGCCAGGTCGTCGGCGCCTATGAAGAGGTCTGGGCCCGCCTGCGCGAGGCCAATCAAATATCCGGCAAAGAAGGCGGTGGCTTCACCATGCCGCGCAATATCAACATGATCACTGGGCCATCGCGCACCGCTGATATCGCTCTGACCATAGAGCTCGGCGCTCACGGCCCGCGCAATCTGCATATAGTCTTGATCGATGACTAAGCCGGGCAAAATTAAGCATCTGAAAAAGAGGCTGTTGGATGGCCCCATGGACGAGAGGGCCCTGTTCGAGGCGGTCATGCGCGATGTCCGGCCCCTCAAGCGCNGGCAACCCCGCCACGCTCTCGGCACGGCCAAGCTTTCCGCGAAAATGGAAATAGCGGCGAAGCCAAAACCAAAGACGACGGTCCGCTTAACGACGACGCCTACCCATCGTCCCGTCGTGTCGCCACCCGTGCATGCAAAGCCTAGCGGAGGCCTGGACAAGCGTAGCGCCGAGCGCCTACGGCGGGGTCAGATGAGCATCGATGGCCGTCTAGATCTGCATGGCCATACCCAGGCCGACGCCCACCGCGCCGCGCACGCCTTCGTCGCCGCCGGTTACCGCAGCGGCAAGCGTTGCGTCCTGATCATTACCGGCAAGGGCGGGGCCAGGGACAATATCGAAAGCAGCTTTATGCCAGACCGGGACAGCGGCGTGCTGCGCCGCAATCTACCGCGCTGGCTGGGTGAGGCATCCGTGCGGCATATGGTCCTGCGCATTGAAAGTGCGCGGCCGCAACATGGCGGTGAGGGCGCCTATTATGTCCTGCTGCGGCGCAAACGTTAGAGGGGATTGGTTATGCTCTTGCAGGGTTCGTGTCATCGCGGCGCCGTCAGCTTCTCAGTGAACAGCCGTGGACCGCGACCTTACCAACGCTGTTATTGTACCATCTGCCCCAAGGCCGGCGGTGCCGGCGGTTTCGCCATCAACCTGCTGGCGGATAATGAAAGCACGAAAATAACCGGCCAAGAGCATGTGGCGGTATACCGGGCTTTGAACAACGGCGATCCCTCGAAACATTATCGCAGCTTTTGCTGGAACTGTGGCAGCTACCTNTGGGCTTGGAATGAAAACTGGCCTGGCTTGGTGCATCCCCTGGCCTCAGTTATTGATACGCCCTTGCCGAAACCGGCGCACTTCGTTGATATGATGTCGGATAGAGCCGCGCCCTGGGTGGAGTTGCATGTGGGCGATCACATTGAACGCTGCCCAGAGTATCTGCCGCAATCCATCGAGGCCTGGCACAGAAGCCGCGGCCTGTGGCTGGACGATCATGTGGACGATACAGGACGATGACCGCCGGCTTGACCCCCTTTGGCGTCAGTATCCGCGCCTTGCGNCGGCAGCAAGGCATNAGCCAGAAGCAGATGGCCATCGATCTGCAAATTTCCGCCGCCTATCTCTCGGCCCTGGAGCGGGGCCAGCGGGGCCGGCCCTCGCCGGTGNTGGTGGATCAGATTTGTGGATATTTGAACATTATCTGGGATGAAGCGGACGCCCTGCGCCGTCTGGCCAGGCTCAGCCATCCACGGGTGGTGATCGATACCGCCCAGGCGGGACCGGAGGCAACGGAACTGGCCAATCGCCTGGCCGAAGGGATCAACGACTTAGCGGTGGAAAGAATCAAACAGATGCTGGCAGCCATGAGCGATAAAGAGGGAAACTAAAGGTGAGTGGGAAGATTTTTGGCGACTACGACCAGGCTGGCCTTGATAAGGAATACGATAATCGGGCCAAGGTCTCTAATTCGTCGGAGATGCTGCAACGGTTTGCCGCCGATAGCGCAATTTACCGCCAGCAAACGGATGGCCAGTTGGGCATTTCGTTTGGCCCTGGCCCGGATGAAGTGTTGGATATCTTCCTGCCCGACGATCAGGGCACGGGCCCTGCACCGGTTCAGGTCTTCATCCATGGCGGCTATTGGAAGATGCTGAGCAAGGATGATTTTTCGTACGTGGCGAAGGCCTTCACGCTAATGGGTTGCGCCACGGTGGTGGTCAACTATGGCCTGATGCCCGGTATTGATATGGATGAACTGGTCTGCCAGTGCAGAGCCGCTTTGGCCTGGACCTACCGCAATGCGGCTAGTTTCGGCGGTGATGGGGAGCGCATCTATATTTCGGGCCATTCCGCCGGCGGCCATCTGGTGGCCATGGCGATGGCGACGGACTGGCCCACCTTTGATGATCAAATGCCTGCCTTGCCCGCCGATTTGCTCAAGGGTGGTTGCGGAATTTCTGGGCTGTATGACCTGGAACCCATACGTCTGTGTTTTTTGAACGACGACCTGAAACTGACGGCCATGGAGGCCGCCCGCAATAGTCCCGTACGGCTGGCGCCCGCCGGAACAGGGTCTTTGATCCTGGCATTGGGCGGTAATGAAGGGCCGGAATATCTGCGTCAGAGCGAAGGTCTGGCAGCAGTCTGGCGCGAAAGTGGTATCGACGTGGACGTTGTTGTCCTGCCGGGGCAAAACCATTTTTCCATCGTCGATCAACTAAGCGATCCGGAGGCGGTGCTGAGCCGCCTTATTCTACGGCAAATGGGCTGCTGAATTCCAGCTTGTTCCACCTCTTGAATTAACTGTTTACAAGGCCAATTTATTAGTCGTAATATGTTCTAACTACCATATATCGAAATGATATAAGCTAAAGCGAGCGTTCGGAGGTTGCGGTATTGTGTTGGGGCAATTAGGTGGAACGTCAACTTCAGTCGAATAGAGACGGCCGGGTGTTAGCGAAGGTGCCATTTTAGAAAGTGGTGAGGCTATGTCGGAGCATTGTGATTTCAGTGTCAAATTTTGGGGCGTTAGGGGCAGCATCTCAATATCGGATCCCAATTCCATACGCTATGGTGGCAACACTTCGTGTTTGGAAATACGTTGCGGCGAACGGTTGTTGATTTTCGATGCCGGTTCAGGCCTGCGTTATCTGGGCAACGAACTGGTGGGGCGCGGCGAAGCAGTTGATGCCGACATTTTTCTTACCCATACCCACTACGACCATATTTGCGGCATTCCCTTTTTTAAGCCATTCTTCAATCCACAAAATCAATTCCGCCTGCAGGCCGGACATTTGCTGCCGGAAAAAAACCTGCGTGGCGTGCTTTGCGATTTGATGACCTCGCCATTATTTCCGGTTCCTCTGGAAGTTTTCCAATCGAAAATTGAGTTTCATGACTTCATCGTTGGCGATGCCCTGCACACGGGGTCGGATGTGGTTGTGCGCACCGCCTCCCTGAACCATCCAGATGGCGCCACGGGCTATCGCATTGAATTCGGCGGACGGTCGATCTGCTACCTGACAGATACTGAGCATGTGGCCGGCGAATTGGACCAAACCATTCTGCGGCTGATTGATGGCGCCGACATGGTAATCTACGATTCCATGTTCACCGAGGAAGAATACGCCAATTGTGTCGGCTGGGGTCATTCCACCTGGCAGGCGGGCGCTGATCTGTGTGATGCGGCAGGCGTACCCCGGTTTGTCATTTTTCACCATGACCCTGATCATGACGACGATTTCATGGACGGCATTGCCGAGGCGGCGGAGAAACGGCGGCCCGGCACCCTGGTGGCTCAGGAAGGCATGGTCCTGCGGCCCGGAAAACCAGTCTGGCAAGACCTCGACATCCCTGTTAGCCAAGCCCGGACCGTGCCAGCGGGTTAAATGTGTTGCCTTGCATGGCCAGACCTGTACGGTCGGCAATAGAGGCGCACGGAATGACAATAAACGCCATCAGGGCATGAGGGAACCGAATGCACAGGCGCAGCATGCGATTGGGGCTGTTGACGGTGCTGGGCCTGGCTCGGCGCGGTTTTTTTATTCCCTACCGGTATGCCCATACCCTGCCCAATCCAGGCCAAAATGCATCCTATCCGACCTTGGCGGCGTTGATGGCGGCTGCGGAACCTAGCTTTGCTATCTTGTTGGCGAAAATCGACAGCCTTGAAGCAGCCTTGCAAATGATGGGTGAGGAGGACCCGCCCAGCCCTCGTTGGAAGCAGGACTGGTTTCCCACTCTGGATGCCGCCGCTGCCTATGCCATTATCCGTGATAAGGCGCCAAAGAGGATTATCGAGGTTGGTTCGGGCCATTCCACGCGCTTCATGAAGCGTGCCGTGGACGATGGCGGCCTGACAACCCATATCATCGCGATTGATGCCCAGCCCAACCGCTATGTGGACCGGCTGGATATTGAATTTATCAAGGCTACATTGGGAGAGGTGGATCTGAAGGCCTTTGCGGAACTACAGGCGGGCGACATTTTGTTTATCGACTCATCTCACATCCTGATGCCTGGCAGCGATGTGGACGATCTGTTCAACCGCGTCATACCCACCCTGCCGCTGGGCGTGCTGATACATATTCACGATATTTTCCTGCCCGACGATTATCCCCTGATCTGGGACTGGCGCGGTTATAACGAACAGCTAGGTGTGGCGCCCCTTCTGGCCGGCGGCGGATTCGAAGTCCTGTTTGCCTCGCACTACGTATCCACCCGCATGGCCGAACAGGTGGCGGCATCCGCCGTGGCCCGCCTGCCGGGCAAGGCCGGCAACCTGCCCGCCAGCCTCTGGCTGCGCAAACACTAGTGCATCATTTATGGGCCGTTTTGCCCAAAGCAATATGGGGCGGCTTCGCCTTGGCGATCTGCCGCCCCGAGCCGTCGCCGCCATCCGCGACCATCGGCTACAAGCGAGATTCTGATCGCCTGGGCCCAGCTGCTGGTGGGCGCTACCTGGACCGGCCGACGGTTTACATGAAAAACCGGCACGCCGGTTCCGCAAACGGCACCGGCGAACCGGTTGATCTCGCGGTGATGCTGCTTAAAACAAGCGAAGGTGCTACCAAAAAGGCATTCTCTTGAAATTGTATACTTCAACGGCAGCCCAGCGCTACTGTGCAGCTGCGTAAAACCGCCAGCGCTGACGATCAGTCGAGTTCCATGCCGTCCATGCCGGAATTCTTGCGTACTTTTTCGCACATCTCCCTCAGATGGGCCCCCAACTCGGAGGGATCGGCGATTTGCTCGATCTCGGCACCACGGCGCCAGCCTTCGCAGACCGCGACCATCCCGCCGCCAGCCTGAATAACCCGGCCGGAAAGATCATGGGCTTCTGCGCTGGCCAAATAGACCACCGCCGGCGCGACCCAGCTCGGCGCCCGCCATTCGATCTCTTCCTCGGTATATTCGCGCAGACTATCGGTCATCCGGGTGTAGGCCGAAGGTGAGATAGCATTGACCGTGACGCCAATGCGCCGCAACTCCCGCGCCGCGATCACGGTAAAGGCGGCGATGCCAGCCTTGGCCGCGCCATAATTGGTCTGACCTAAATTGCCATAGATGCCAGAGGTCGACGTGGTATTGATGATGCGGCCATCAACCGGACCGTCAATTTCCTTCGAGACACCGCGCCAATAGGCGGCGGCGTGGCGGGATGGCGCAAAAGTACCCTTGAGATGAACTTGAATTACCGAATCCCATTCTTCCTCAGTCATATTGACCAGCATACGGTCACGCAGAATACCGGCGTTATTGATCAGCACATCCAGCTTGCCATAGGTCTCGAGGGTCTGGTCGATCATGTTCTTAGCGCCGTTCCAGCTACTCACGTCGTCGCCGTTGACCACCGCCTCGCCGCCGTCGGCGACAATTTCATCCACCACATTTTGTGCCGGGGTTTTGTCCGCGCCGGAGCCGTCGACGGCGCCACCCAGATCATTGACCACTACCTTGGCGCCTTCCTTGGCTAGTAATAGTGCATGTTCACGGCCCACGCCGCGCGCTGCGCCGGTGACGATGGCGACACGGCCTTCACATAGATTTGCCATTGTTAACTCTCCCTTGTTACGTTGGTTTGCTGATGGCTGTACCAAAATTATTGGCGCGTTATTGAAGTCCCTAGCGCAATCATACGAAGTTCAGCCGTGTCGGGACAAATAGAATCGACATACTTTTTTTCGAAAGCCCTAAAACAAAGCTCGCTTGACAGGTTTGCCTCCTGGAGCAAGATGATGTGTGGGCACTGAATAACGCCTAGGGGGAGGCCAAGGATAATGTTCATTGATGCCGTCGGGCACCTTTCGTTTCTAATCGTTGCGCTCTCATTGCTGATGCGGGATATCATTCTACTCCGCTTGCTGGGCATTTTGTCTGGTGTCGTTGGCATCGGGTACAACTACTTCGTTACCATGGAGCCCTTGTGGGTGCCAATCATCTGGTTATCGGTGTTCATGGCTATCAATATCTACATGATCGCAACGTTCTTTCTTGCGAACCGGAAAGCCAATCTTTCCGAGGAGGATTTGACGCTGTGGCAGAACAATTTCCTCGGCTTGGCGATTGATGAATACAGACGGCTGAAAAAGATTTTCGACCACCGCACGTTCGACGATGGTGAGGTTTTGATCCATTTGGGCCAGGACAACAGCTTTCTATTTTTCGTCACCGCAGGACAACTGGTGGTGCACCGCAACGGCCAGGATATTGGCGTGGTTGATCGGGGTGGAGTTGCGGGCGAGATGTCTTTCCTGACGGAGGCCCTGCCCAATGCGGACGTGGTGGCCAGCGGCGGAGCAAGCTGCATCCTGATCGACAAAGCCAAGCTGCGGGCGTTGATGATGAAGCATCCAACGTTTCATCTGTCCATGACCAACGTATTCAATCTGAACCTGATGAAAAAGCTGGCTTCGTAGGAGCGGAGCGGTTCAGAGAAAAATAGTGCAGTAGGTTCAGATCCTTGCCGATAATCAATATTGCGCCCACTCAACAAGGATAGTGAGAGCATTTATTTGGAACGGCAAACGCCGGCTCATTACTTATACGGATCCGCCGCGTCTCTCAGCCCGTCGCCAAAGAAGTTAAATGCCAGGACGATCAAGACCACGGGCAGCATGGGGAAGATCAGCCAGGGATAGGTCGCCACTGCGTTGATGTTCTGGGCTTCGTTCAGCAATACGCCCCAGGATGTGATCGGCGGGCGCAGGCCAAGGCCGAGGAACGATAGGGCGGTTTCCGCCAAAATCATCGAGGGGATCGATAGGGTCAGGCTGGCGATCAGGTGGCTCATGAAATTGGGCAACAGGTGCCGCCCGATCACCCGTGCCGGGCTGGCGCCCATCAGGGTGGCGGCGGTGGCGAAGTCTTCTTCGCGCAAGGCCAGTAACTTCGATCTGACCGCACGGGCCAGGCCGGGCCAATCCAATAGCGCCAGAATGATGGTGATACCGAAGAAGACTCCAATGGGGCTCCAGGTCACGGGCAGGGCGGCGGACAGCGCCATCCATAGGGGCAGTTCAGGGAATGATCGCAGCATCTCGATCAGGCGCTGCACCACATTGTCCACCCAGCCGCCGTAATAGCCGGCCATGCCGCCCAAGGTCAGGCCGATGGCGAAACTGACCGTAATGCCGATCAGACCCACGGTAAGCGATATGCGCGCACCATAGACGATGCGGGAGAACAGATCCCGGCCTAGCCGGTCGGTGCCGAACAAAAACAGCGTGCCGCGCACGGTGCGCTTGCCGACCTTTTCCTTGGAGGGGCAGAAGAAGTGGAACTTCATGCGCCACATGCCCCAGAATTTGTACTTCGCGCCCTGGCAGAAAAAGCGGATCGGCTGCACCCTGGTCTCGTCCACGGTATAGATACGCTTCATCCGCTTGATGTCGCGTGTCACCTTATAGCCATAGACGAACGGCCTGATGAATTCGCCGTCATGGATCATGTGCACCATCTGCGGCGGCGCGTAGATGAACTTGGCGTTGCGCTTGGCCAACGGATAGGGCGCCACCCATTCCACCGTCAGGATCGAGACATAGACCACGACCAGAAAGATCATCGAGGCCACGGCCAGGGGGTGGCGGCGCAGCTTCCACCACATCAGGGTCCATTGCGAGGCCATGAAGAAGCGTTCCTGCTCCTTCGTTAGCCGCTCGACGGTGTGCGGGTTGAACGGCGCATCGGACACCCAGTGCCGTTCGTGATCATCGCGCCCGTCATGAGCACTCATTTCGCCGCCTCCGAACCAAGGCGAATGCGCGGATCAAGGGCCGCCAGGGCCAGGTCGGAAACGAACATGCCGATCACCGTAAGCGCGGCCAGGAACAACAGGAACGATCCGGCCAGATATTGATCCTGGCTTTGCAAGGCACTTACCAGCATGGGCCCCGATGTGGGCAGGCTCATCACCACGGCGACGATGGCCGAGCCAGATATCATCTGTGGTAGCAGGTTGCCGATATCGGCGACGAACGGATTGAGCGCCATGCGCAGGGGATATTTCAGCAACAGCCTACGGTTTTTCAGGCCTTTGGCCCGGGCAGTGACGACATATTGTTTTTGCAATTCGTCCAGCAGATTGGCGCGCAGGCGGCGGATCATCCCCGCCGTGCCCGAGGTGCCGATAACGATGACCGGCACCACCATATGCTCACAGATCGAAATGAACTTGCCCCAGGACATATCCTGATCGATGAACTGCTCGTCCATCAATCCGCCGATGGAGACGCCGAAATGTTTCTTCGCCAGGAACAACAGGATCAAGGCCAACAGGAAGTTTGGCGTTGCCAGGCCGATGTAGCCGACAAAGGTCATGACATGGTCGCCAAGGCTGTATTGCCGCACCGCCGTATAAACCCCGATGGGAAAGGACACGGCGTAGACGAACAGCATGGTGGTGAAATTCAGGACCAGGGAGAGGAACAAACGGTCGCCGACCACTTCGTCCACGGGCAGGTTATATTCAAAGGACCAGCCCAGATCCCCCTGTAAAATGCCGGAAAAGCCATTGCCGCCGGGCCAGATGCCCAACCAGACGGCGTATTGTTCCAGCATCGGCCTGTCCAGACCGAATTCCTGGCGCAGAAAGGCCAGCTTTTCCAGGGCGGCCCGGTCGCCCGAGGCGATCATTTCCGCCATCTGATTGGAGAGATAGTCGCCGGGGGGCAGCTGGATGATGATAAAGGTGATGACCGAGATCACCAGCAGGGTTGGGATCATCACCAGAACCCGGTATGCGAAATAGGTGAACATGCCTATGCGCGCCTCTTTTCCCGCCGCTATCGATCAAGCCAGAAGGTATCAGGACGATAGATGCCGAAATGGGCGCCCGGATCCCAGTTGTAGATGCCTTCCTTGGGTACGTTCCTCAGGCCATGCTTGACCACGATGGGTTGCTGCACGCCGGCGACGATACCGATGGAATAGATCTGTTCGGCGTGAATGGTCAGCATGCGGTGCCAGATTTCCTCGCGGCGGCCCGGTTTGTCGGCGGTCATCCACTCCCTCGCCAGGGCGTCCAGTTCCTGGGCCTCCGGCAGATCCGGGGCTTCGCCTGATTTGCCGGAGGTGTCATAATATTGGCCCCATTTCGGCCACATCAATTGCTGTTGTGCCGTGGGTGCAAGTTCTTCGGGCGAGGTCTCGGCGGTGGCGACGCCATTTTCCAGGCCACTCCAGATCGACATCTGAGCCTGGCCCGAGAAGATGCGGTTGCGGAAAACTTCCCGTTGCGAGGGCTTGATGAACAGTTTGATGCCGATCTCAGCCCAGGCTTCGGCGACCAGCTCCAGCACATCCGTTTGTTCCGTATCCTCGCCGGCGGTCTCGATGATGATTTCCATGGGCCGGCCATCGGACAGCAGGCGGATATCATCGTCGTCATATTTGGTCAGACCCATTTCGTCCAGGATCTCGTTGGCCATGTCCGGGTCGTACTCGGCCCACTGCTTTTGATATTCCTTGCGGAACAGGGGGCTATCGGGCAGCAGGGTGTTGTTGCCCATCAGGGCCAGGCCAAAGAACAGCGATTCGTTGATCGCCTCACGGTCCACGCCAAGGCTCAGGGCGCGGCGGAAACGCACATCCCGCATCATCTTTGACCAGACCAAATCATCCACGTTCAAATTGGGAAACAGGGCGACATGGGCGCCCTTGGCTATGCGCCACAAAAAGGTATCGAATTTTCCGTCTTTTTCGTTTTCGCGCAGAAAGGTCAGATTGTTGAAGGCCAGGCTGCGGGCCTGCAGGTCGACTTCGCCTGTACCGGCCTTGGCGGCGATCAGCTTGCCGTCGGATACGGCCATGATGAATTTGTCGATATAGGGTAGTTGACGGCCTTTTTCGTCGACCCGGTGATAGTAGGGATTACGTTCCCCGATAAATCGGGTCGCGGGCGGGCGCGTGCGGTTGACCCAAGGCTGCAAGGTCGGCAGCTCTGGATTATCAAAGCGGTACATATTGTCAAAACGGTTATGCAGCGAGGCCCAACTGCGTGTGCGCTTTTTTTGCAACAGTTTTTTTAGCTTTCCGGCCTCGGCATAGTTGCCGTGATAACGTTTCAGATAATGCGCCGGGCGATAGATGAACAACGGCGAGGCGCCGGCCAAGCGGGGCAGGAAAAACGGATTAGCCTTGGGCCAAGTATAGCGCACCGTGGTTTCATCCAGCATCTCGAATGAAGGCGGCTCGCCATCGGATAGCATCAGGCGCGGCGGCCCGGCGGGCGATAGTTTAGCGTTGTTGGCAACGTCTTCCCACCAATAGCGGAAATCCTCTGCCGTAAAGGGATGCCCGTCGGACCATTTGTGTCCCGGCCGCAGGTTGAAGGTAAATTGCCGGCCCTCATTGACCTCGACTGAAAGCAGGATATCCGGCTTGATTTTGAACTTTTCGTCATACCCGACCAGCCGGCCATAGCCGTAGACCACGAACAAGCGCACGTCCTTGGCGCGTCCGATCAGAGTGCGCATTTCGCCGCCCTGTTTGCCGATCGTGCGCTTGCCGGCGAACGTCACGACGGATGGCTGTTCTGGCAGCCGTGCGCCGACAGCCGGCAGTTCCCCGGCCTTAACCCTGTCGGCGAACATAGGTGTTTCCACATAGTCCATGGCGCCCACCGAAGATGCCGATGGGCCGAGATAGAACACACATCCAAGCAGGGCGACTGCAATGCTTTTGACTTTACCAACCATTACAATTCCCTTGGTAGCTGGGCACCGGCAGCGGCGCGCACATAGTGACCCCCACCAGTATTGATCATATCCGCCACGGTGCCCTGGTCTAGTGTATAGGGCGCGGGCCAGGCACTGGGCACCGATGCCTTGCCTTCCATCAACGCGGTTAGATCCAGCTTGGCGCCAGGATCGGCCTTTGGCACCGCTGCCAGCAGGGCCTGGGTGTAGGGGTGCATGGGGTTTTGGAACAAGGTTTCCCGTGGCGCGGTCTCGACAATGCGGCCGGCGCACATCACGGCGATGCGGTCGGCGACATAATCGACCACGGCCAGATTGTGGGAAATAAACAGATAGGTCAGGCCCAGTTCCTCTTGCAGATCTTTCATTAGGTTCAGCACTTGGGCCTGCACCGAGACATCGAGGGCCGAGACCGGCTCGTCACAGATCAATAGATCCGGCTGCAGGGCCAGGGCCCGGGCGATGCCGATCCGTTGTCGTTGGCCGCCAGAAAAACTGTGCGGGTAGCGGCGCAGAAAACGTGCGTCCAGGCCGACCAGCGCCATCAATTCCCGGACCCGGGCGGCGCGCTCTTCCACATCGCCGGTATTATGGATGTTCAAGGGTTCGGAAATAATATCGAACACGGTCATGCGCGGGTTCAACGAGGAAAATGGATCCTGAAAGATAAACTGCACCTTGCGCCGGAAGGCGAATAGTTCCTCGTCGCGCAGGGCCAGCACGTCGACGATCTTGCCATGATCGTTGAAGGACAGGCTGCCCGCATCCGGGATCAGGGCCCGCATGATCATTTTCGACGCGGTGGTCTTGCCGCAGCCGCTTTCACCTACCAGGCCCAGGCATTCACCCGGATCCACATGGAACGAGATATCATCCACCGCCAGTACCGCACCGCCGGGCTTGCCGCCGAACATCTTGCGTTTGCGGGTTTCGAAGGACTTGCTCAAATGACTAACGTCCAGGAGCGGTCCCGCCGCGCGCGCGGCTTCGGGCCAGGGCTCCTTTTGGCGTAACAGCACGTCGGCCTCGGCATTGATTTCGCGCAGCGGTACCAGGCGTTCGCCCGCCCGCATACCGAAACGCGGCACCGCCAGCATCAAGGCCTTCAAATACGGATGTTTGGGCTTGTTGTAGATATCGGCGACCGAGCCCCGCTCCATCACCTTGCCGTGATACATCACCACCACTTCGTCGGCGACATTGGCGACCACGCCCAGATCATGTGTGATCATCAGCACCGCCATGTTCAGTTCTGACTGCAGGTCCGAAATCAACTTCAGGATCTGGGCCTGAATGGTGACGTCCAGAGCTGTGGTCGGCTCGTCCGCGATCAACAAAGCAGGCCGGCAGACCAGCGACATGGCGATCATCACCCGTTGCCGCAGACCGCCCGACAGTTCGAACGGATACTTGAAGACTGCCTGCGCCGGTTCTGGAAAGCCGACCATGCTCAACATTTCCGTCGTGATTTCCAGGGCCTGTTTTTTGGAAACATCGCGGTGTAGCAACAGCGCTTCCGAGATCTGGTTGCCCACCGTGTGCAACGGCGACAACGAGGTCATGGGCTCCTGAAAAATGATCGAGATGCGCCTGCCGCGAACCGCGCGCATTTCCTTGGAGTCGGGCGGCAGTTTGGTCAGGTCCACAAATGAGCCCGGCTTGTCCGGATCGAGAAACAAGATCTCGCCGGCGCCGATATTGGCGGAGGTCGGCAGAATGCGCATGATGGTCTGGCTGACCACGCTCTTGCCGGAACCGGACTCCCCGACCAATGCTACAGTCTTGCCTTGCGGTACGGTAAAGGATACGCCATCCACTGCTTTGATCAGGCCTTCCGCCGCCTGGAATTCAACGGCCAGATCACGTACCCGCAGAACATTAGTCATGGCGGAGACTTCGCGTCCGTTGATGCGCCGTCAGCCGCGCCGCCAACCTCGCCGAGGCCAAGATGGGCCAGATTCGCCGCCGAAGTAGGGTCAATCGCCAGGCCGCGCTGTTGCGCCGCCGCGTAGACCTTGGCCACCATTTCGTTGAAGCCAGGCAGATTTGAATCCATGCGGATAGCACCGCCCTTGCCGGCGCCACGCAGGATCAGTTGCATCCAGCCTTCCTTGCCGTCGCGGCGCGTGGAATAATAGCGGAGGCGCATATCCCCCATCTCCGACCAGCGCACACTACGGTCAAACATGCCTCCCAAGGGCCCGTCCTGGCGAATGCCATCCCCGTCCATGATCAATACAGTGCCCTGCCGCTGTGCGGTTCTCATGCCGTAAAATCCGAACAACAACACCAAGGCGCACATAATATAGAAAAAAAGAGGTAACAGTTCGGTAAAGATCATCAAGGCAAGGGGCAGAAAAAACCCGGCCGCGGCCCGCAAATAATCGGCCACCAGGGCGCTTGTGGGATAGCGGTAACGGTTCATTGTGGCAGCCTAAAGACTTCATCAATGGTTAACCAGTGAGCAATGTCACTTTCTTGGGTCCGGACAAATAATTCCTGCAAGAAATCCCAACCAACTTGCTCCATCACGGCGTGGTGGCTCAATACGCCGCTGCTTTCCGAGCCGTCGACCGTCCCGTCACGGCGGGCCCGAAGATGCGCGATAAGTATTTCCAGGGCCAGCTCCCGTCCGACAAAACCGCGCCCGCCACGCCAATCGATTAGATCCAGGTGGCAATTGCACTCAACGAAATTTGTGAAACCCGAAAAACTCTCCGTGCGCGGGCCAAAGCGGGACAGACCTTGCAGACGGGCCTTGGGCAAATGTGGCACCAGATCGTTATCGATCCGGTTCCACGGCGGAACAAAAACTGGCAGGGCCAGGCCGGGGAAGTGGTCCGCCAGGGTCTCCCAAGCAATTGCGGCATCGCCCAGCATCTCATGGAGCGCACGATGCGGGCCGAATTCAGCCTTTTTCTCGGGCTTCGGTGCGCGGTTTTCATGGCGCAGGCCATGTACCAGCATCCTTGTGTCCGGCAACTCCGCCAGAACCTGGCCCAAGGCGTCCTCCGCCGCTTCCGGAATGACGGCGATGGCGGTGGGCACCTTCGATTTCAGCGATAGTTCGATCAATTCTTGCAGACGTGGTCCGGGTACGGTCGCGTCATCGTCGCGCCACCACAGGTCGGCGCGGCGTCCCAGACCCGCCCAGCGTGCCAGCTCTTCGTCCAGATCGTGCCAGCTTGCCATCTACCAATCCAGTGTTCCGGCCCAGGCGGCGATCTGGCGGGCGCCGTTGGCGGCGCCGTCGGTACGCACCCCCGCCGTTGCCGCGCCGGGCCCGGCCAATGACCGCTCAACCGCCTCGGCCATTGCCCCGGGTGACAGTTCCGTCTCCGCCAGCACCGTTATGACGCCGCGTTTCGCCAGTAGTTCCGCCCGCAAGGTCTGCTCGGTCTCCAAACCGCCGGCATAAGGCACGATGATGGCGCGGCAGCCTGCATGCATGCATTCCATCAGCGTGTTGTAGCCGCCTTGGCTGATGGACAGGGCGCAGTTCATCAGCATGGTCGGGAAATCCCCACGGGCCCGTTCGACCACGATGTCTCCCGTTTTGCCACTTTCCGCGGCTAGGGCGATCAGGGCTTGATATTCCTCCTCGGGCACCTTGACGCCGACTAGTACCCGCCAGCGTTTGCCGTTGAGCGTGCTTTTTGCGCGGGCCTGAATGGCGGACCGCATCAAGGCATCGCCCATGGCGCCGCCGCCGGACGAGACCAAGACCTCGTCCCAGCCAGGACTGCCCGGACCACCCCGTTGACCGGTACGATCGACCACATAGCCGGTATAATGCAGTTTGCCGGCAATTTGCGCCGCGTGGGGAAACGTGCTCTCGAACGGAACCAGACCCGGATCGCCATGCACCAGCACGTGATCGAAATAGGTCTCCACCCGCTTCAGCATTTCTACCAGGCGCTCCGGCTTGGGCGAGGCGACCAGGATGTCCCGCACCGACGAGGCGATGATGGGGCGCCGCTCCGATGCTAAGGCGGCATCCAGAAGGGGCAAAAGTTCAAAGCGCATTTGCCGCCGCCCAAATGGATACAGTTCCAACACGATGACATGGGGTTGAATCCGCCGCCAGACCGCCAATAGGCCGTCGCGGCGGCGTTCGCGCCAGGCGTCATTGATGGGCTGGTCATTTTCGTCAACCAGCTTTTTGAAGTATAGATCCACCGCCCGCACGGGCGGCAACTGCACTAGTTCGGCCCCGCCCAGATCCAGGTTGGGAATACCATGGCCGCCCGAGACATAGGTAACATCCAGCCCGGCGTCCTGCATGGCGCGGGTCAAGGTGGCGCCCCGGCGTTGATGGCCGATTCCCAGAAGATGCTGGACATAAAATAAGACGCGCCCAGGACCACTCATTGAGGGCCGCTCATTGGGGTGTATCCTCGACAGCTGCCAGCGGCACGTTCATCTGCCGTGGCCGCACGCCGCCGCTAGCATCCACCTCGAACATATGAGCCTGCTCCCAACACAGCTTCACGGGCGGCCGGCCCAGCATGTTCCAATCGTGTGCGGCGGCGAAGATGGCCCGGATGACCGCTTTGTGCGCGACGCAGATATGTGTGCCGCCGGCTTGTCCCAGCGCAGCCAGAAAGGGCCGTAAACGCTGCTGCACCATGCGCGGGCTCTCCCCGC
>PCBT01000082.1 GCA_002731375.1 Rhodospirillaceae bacterium
GCTCCGTTGACGGCTTTGGGCTGCGAGGTCATGGCGGTGCCTTGGGGCGGCGATGGCCGGATCGAGCCGGCGGCGGCATTGCAATGTCTGGCTGAACGCGGCATCACACGGCTGTTGGTGGAAGGGGGAAGCGCCGTCGCAACGGCTTTTTTGGCCGCTGGATTGGTTGATAGTCTTGCTTGGTTCCGCACACCAGGCTTGATGGGCGGCGATGGTTTGCCGGTTTTTGGTGCCCTGGGCTTGACCGTACTGGACCATATGCCGCGCTTTCAACGGCAGGGAATTGAAAACTTGGGTGATGATGTACTGGAAAGCTACGTCCAACGGGGCTAAATAGGGGTATGTTTACTGGCATTATCACAGATATCGGCCGGGTCGATCAGGTCGAGCCCGCCGGCGATACGAAATTCGTCATCGCCTCCTCGTACGACAGCGCCTCGATCGTCATCGGCGCCTCGATCTGTTGTTCGGGGGTATGCCTGACTGTGATTGACAAGGCGCCGGGTTGGTTCTCGGTCACCGCTTCGGCGGAAACCTTGGACTGCACCAACCTGGCGGATTGGGCGGTGGGTAGTTCGATCAATTTGGAGCGGGCCCTGAAAGTCGGCGACGAACTGGGCGGGCATATCGTCTCGGGTCATGTGGATGGCGTGGTGGAGATTTCGGGCGTAGTGGCGGATGGGGACAGCCTGCGTTTCCGTTTCAGCCTGCCTGATGATCTGGCGCCTTATATAGCGCCCAAGGGCTCAGTCTGCCTGAACGGCGTCTCCTTGACCGTCAACGAAGTGGACGAGGATGGGTTTGGCATCAATATTATTCCTCATACTCAGGAAAAGACTACCTTCGATGCCGCCAAGGCCGGTGACCGGGTCAACCTGGAAATCGATGTGCTGGCCCGCTATGTGGCCCGCTTGGCCCAAAGTTCGGCGCAAAAGGAGACACTGTGAGCGACGTTATCGAAAAAGATCAAACATATCTGTCGAGGATAGAGGATATTTTGGACGATGCCCGCCAGGGCAAGATGTTTATTCTGGTTGATGATGAAGGCCGGGAGAACGAGGGCGACCTGATTATCCCTGCCGCCATGGCGACGCCGGAAGCGATCAATTTCATGGCCCGTTATGGCCGGGGCCTGATCTGCCTGTCCCTCAATGGGGAACGGGTGGAAAAGCTGGGCCTACCCTTGATGGCACAGCGTAATGAATCCCGCCACGGCACCGCCTTCACCGTCTCGATCGAGGCGCGGCAGGGTATTTCGACCGGCATCTCCGCCGCTGACCGGGCGCGCACCGTGGCCGTGGCCATTGATCCTGACAGTGATGGGACCGATATCGCGACACCGGGGCATATTTTTCCTTTGCGGGCGCGCGACGGCGGCGTTCTGGTCCGTGCCGGCCATACGGAAGCGGCGGTGGATGTGGCGCGGATGTCCGGTTTGCTGCCGGCCGGCGTGATCTGTGAGATCATGAACGATGACGGCACCATGGCCCGCATGCCCGATTTGGTGAAGTTCGCGCAGTTCCACGGATTGAAGATCGGCACCATTGAAGACTTGATTGAATACCGCCGGCGGACAGAGACCTATGTGGAACGCCGTACAGAGGCGCGCATTGACTCGGTTCATGGTGGTGAATTCCGTGCCGTCGTCTATGTTAACAAAATTGCCTATTCCGAACATATTGCCTTGGTGAAGGGCGACGTCAGCGCGCCTGGACCGGTACCCGTGCGTATGCATGCCCTGGATGTCTTGAGCGACGCCCTGGGTGACAAGGCGGGTAAGGCGGGGTTGCTGCAATCGGCCATGAACCTGATCGCCGATGACGAACGTGGCGTTGTCGTGCTGATCCGCGAGGCCTTGCCAACGGCTGTTTCCGACCAGATCCGCCGCAAGGCCGGGGAGGATGTGCCCCATCGGGTGGAGCTGCGCGATTATGGTATTGGGGCGCAAATTCTGTTTGATCTTGGGGTTCGGGAAATGGAGCTGCTGACTAATTCCGACTACGACATCGTTGGCATCGAAGGCTATGGACTGACCATCACCGGCACGCGCCCCATTCCCATCGACGACTAATAGCTATTCAATGAATTCCCAGTAGATTCGAGGATACGTACCAGATGAGTGAGGCGCCCCATCTTCTTATCATTGAAGCCCCATACTACCGGCAAATCTCGGACGAGCTGGGAAAGGGGGCCGCGGCCGCGCTTGACGCTGCCGGCGCGACCTACGACCGCCTGGAAGTGCCTGGTGCCTTTGAAATTCCGGCCGCCATCCGAATGAACATCAAGGCCATGGAATTGGTTGGTGGGCGCCGCCGCTATGACGGCTACATCGCCTTGGGTTGCGTTATTCGTGGCGAGACGTCGCATTATGATTATGTCTGCGGCGAATGTGCCCGCGGCCTGATGGATCTGTCGTTGGAATTTTCCATCGCGGTGGGTTTCGGCGTTTTGACGGTGGAGAACGAGGCGCAGGCCTGGGCTCGTGCATCGTTGGATAAAGGTGACAAGGGCGGGGCGGTTGCGAACGCCGCTTTGCGCATGATCGAGGTGAAGCGCGAGTTTGGATATTTTCCCCGGTGAGTGAAGTGATGGACGAAAAGACCTATGGCGCGAAGACATCCGCTGGCGCAAGACGCCGGGCCTCGCGTCTGGCGGCGGTGCAGGCATTGTACCAGTTGACCTTGAACCATGGCACAGCCGACGATGGCGAGGTCGAGGATGCGATCATTGAATTTCTGACCCACCGTCCCGGCGCTGAATTGCCTGAAGATGCATATGCCGAAGTTGACAATGATCTGTTTTCCGATCTGGTCCGAGGCACGCACCGCCATCATGGCCAGTTGGTCGACATTCTTGACGCCGTGCTGCCCCAGCGTTGGAAATTCGTACGTCTGGACCGTATTCTGGCCGAGATATTGGGCTGTGCCACCTACGAATTGAGCCATCGCCCCGACGTGCCCGTGGCCGTGATCATCAATGAATACGTGGAGATCACCAAGGCCTTCTACGAGGGCGATGAGATCGGTTTTATTAATGGTGTCTTGCAGGAAGTAGCGCAAAACCTGCGCGCCGAGGAAGTCCTGGAACACAAGAATGAGCGGGCGAAATCCAACTGAACCCAGCCCGGCGCAAAAACCGGGTGAATTCGACCTAATCGGACGCTATTTCGCGCCGCTTGCCGGCCCTGGTGCGTTTGGTCTTGGCGACGATGCGGCCGTGCTGACGCCCCCGCCGGGCCAGCAATTGGTCTTCACCGCCGACGCCATTATCGCCGGCGTCCATTTCCTGGCAGATGACCCCGCCGGCGACGTGGCCGCCAAGCTGCTGGCGGTGAACCTGTCCGATCTAGCCGCCATGGGCGCGGTTGGCGCGGGTTATCTGATCACCACCGCCTGGCCCCGTGTTCTGGACGAAGACTGGATCGCGGACTTTGCCCAAGGCCTCGGCACGGCACAGGCCGAGCATGAGATAGCTTTGCTGGGCGGTGATACCGTGGCCACGGATGGGCCCATGTGCCTTTCCCTTACAGCCATTGGCGAACTACCCATGGGCAGTGCGATACGCCGCAATGGTGCTAAGGCGGGTGACAATATTTATGTTTCAGGCCGGATCGGTGATGCCGGTGTTGGTCTGCGTATTCTGTGCGACGGCCTGATGGACGGTACCACGCCAGATCACCAGGCAGCTGTCGAGCGTTACCGCAGGCCAAGGCCACGCCTGGCTCTAGGCCAGGCCCTGCGTGGCTTGGCAAGTGCCTGCATTGATATTTCCGATGGCTTGGTTGCCGATCTGGGCCATTTGGCGGCGCAATCCCGCGCGGCCATGACGGTGGATCTAGCAGCGATACCCCTGTCCCCGTTGGCCGGTCTGATTGGTGGGGCGGCGGCAGCCATCGTGGCTGGTGATGATTATGAATTATTGTTCACAGCGGCGCCCGATGATGAGCTGCGCTTGCTTGACGCTGGGCAAGAAACCGGAACCACCGTCAGCCGCATTGGCCGAGTCACAGCGGGCCGTGGCGTCGAGGTTGTCGATGCCGCCGGGGTGAAGGTCAATCTGGCACAACCCGGCTACCGCCATTTTTAGAGGGCCGCTAGTTCAGGTAACTGGCCGTAACCTTCCCCTAACCATTTTTTGCCATATTGCAGGCTGGTGCATCACTCAATTGGAAAACTTCCGTGGGGTCATGCGGATTTGTGGGACTAGTCATGAAAAAGATCATCATCATTGTGGTCGCCTGATCGTTGTGCCGGGAGCAGCCGGCGGCGGATTGTTTTTCATGGGCGTGCTTGACGAACCACTAGGCCCTAGCAAACCTAAAGGTGAAGGCACGGTGGCTGGCGGCGAGGGCAAGAGCAGCTGCGAGGGGAGTGCGGCCGAACAGGCCGCCGAAGCGCTGTTCGTGCAGCTGGAACCTATTTCCGCGCTGGTTATAAGTAACGGGCGGGTAAAATATCAGGTACTTTTGACGCTCAAACTGCAGGTGGCGATATTGGCGCGAAGAACGACGTTTACACGGTGTTGCCGCGTCTTCGTGATGCCATGCATACAGAATTGTTTACCGCACCAATTTTGCGTGACGAAGAGACCGGCGTGAACGATCTGGTCGATCTGAAAAGGCGTGTATTGGGCTTGACCCGGAGTATGGTTGAAAGCGATAGCATTGAGGATGTGCTAGTTCTCAAACACAAACGGATGTGCGTTTAAAAAACCCGCTTCAAGCAGGAAATGGCGCTTGTTCTCTCGATAACAAGTCACTAGCTTGCGCCGGTGTTTAATCATCCCCAATATCATAACGTTACCTTGCTGGCCGTTTGCCAGTCGATGTTTGCTTGTGGGCAGACGACGATGTTTTTTGTCGGCAGCCTGATCGGTGCCGAATTGGCCACGAACAAAGCCCTTGCTACCCTGCCGGTGAGCGCGGTGATCCTGGGTACGGCCCTGATGACTGTGCCGGCCTCGTTGGTGATGCGCCGGGTTGGCCGGCGGGCCGGCTTCATGGGAGCGGCAGCGATTGGTGCTTGCGGATTTTTGACCTGCGCCCTGGCGCTCTATTCCTCGCTGTTCTGGGTGCTCTGCGTGGGTGCGCTAACAGTCGGGTTCTATCACGCCTTTTGCCAATATTACCGGTTCGCGGCCGCTGATGCGGCGACGCCCGAGTTTCGGCCAAAGGCGATTTCGCTGGTCATGGCGGGCGGCGTCGTTGCCGGTGTGCTTGGCCCCACACTGGCCGTGAACAGCCGTGAAATTGTCCCCGATATTGAGTATCTTGGCTCGTATCTGTCATTGGCGGCCTTGACGATGTGCATCCTGGTGCTCGTCTCGTTCGTACGTATTCCCCGGCTGTCCGAGGCGGACCGGAAAGATACGGGCCGGCCATTGTTGGAGATCATGCGTCAACCGCGCTTCATCGCGGCGGCGGGTTCGTCGATGATCGCCTATGGCATCATGTCTCTGTTGATGACCGCCACGCCGTTGGCGATGCGGGCTTGCGATCATCCTGTGGACGATGCGGGTTTCGTCATTCAGTGGCATGTGGTGGGGATGTTCGCACCATCGTTCTTTACCGGGCATTTGATCTCCCGGTTCGGCTTGATCAAGATTATGCTGACCGGCGCCATTCTGCTGTTGCTTGCCGTGGCCTCGGCGCTGCATGGCATCATGATCCTGAATTTCATGGTCTCGATGTTCTTTCTGGGAATGGGCTGGAATTTTCTATTTGTCGGCGGCTCAACCCTGTTGACCGAGGTCCATACGCCCTCCGAGCGGGGAAAGACCCAGGCCGCGCATGATTTCATGGTTTTCGCCACCACAGCCCTGGGCTCCTTCCTTTCCGGCCAATTGTTGTTTAATTTCGGTCGGGAGCGGGTCAATTTGATGGCGTTGCCGCTTATTATCACCGTAACCCTTCTGGTCATCTGGTTCGGATTTATCCAAAGGGCGGAGGATACGGCGGCGCCCACAGTGTGAACCGGTATAAAGCTGTACTGGCTTTCGAGTCGCAGTGTGTTAAATGGTGCAGCCGCGGCCAAAGCCCGCTAGTCGGAAGTATAAAGACATGACAGATATCGAAGGCGTCATTCCGGCGCTGGGTCAAGCATTGGAGAAGCGCGGCTTTACCGCGTTGACGCCGGTGCAAGAGGCGGTGCTGGCGCCCGAACTGGCTGATTCCGATACTCTTGTCTCGGCCCAGACAGGGTCGGGCAAGACCGTGGCTTTTGGCCTTGCCCTCGCACCTACCTTGTTGATGGGTGAGGAGCGTTTCGTGGATGCCGAGGCGCCCTTGGCGTTGGTAGTGGCGCCAACGCGGGAGTTGGCCTTGCAGGTCAAGCGTGAGTTGGAATGGCTGTACGCGATGACCGGGGCGCTGCATGCCTCCTGTGTTGGCGGCATGGATATGCGGACCGAACGCCGGGCTCTTCAGAGGGGCGTGCATATCGTGGTCGGCACGCCGGGCCGTTTGCGTGATCATATTGAGCGCGGCTCTTTGGATGTCGGCGCATTGAAGGCGGTGGTGCTGGATGAGGCGGATGAAATGCTCGACATGGGCTTTCGCGAGGATCTGGAATATATCCTCGATGCCGCGCCAAAGCAACGCCGCACCATGCTGTTCTCGGCCACGGTGCCGCGCACTATCGTCAGCCTGGCCAAGCGTTATCAGCGTAATGCGGTGCGCATCTCGACCCAGGCTGAACAAAGCCAGCATCTGGATATCGAATACCGTGCCCTGACCGTCGCCCCCAATGACCGGGAAAACGCTATTATCAACGTGCTGCGCTATTTCGAGGCCAGGACCGCGCTGGTCTTTTGCTCCACCCGCGCCGCTGTTAACCATATGACCGCGCGCTTCAACAATCGGGGCTTCTCCGTGGTGGCGCTGTCTGGCGAATTGAGCCAGAGCGAACGCACGAACGCACTTCAGGCTATGCGCAGTGGCCGGGCGCGGGTCTGTATCGCCACGGATGTGGCCGCCCGCGGCATTGATCTGCCCAATTGCGGGCTGGTGATCCATGCCGATTTGCCAAGGAACCGCGAAGGCCTGCTGCACAGAAGTGGGCGCACGGGCCGGGCCGGGCGCAAGGGCGTCAGCGTCTTGGTGGTGCCGCATAATTGGCGCCGGCGGACCGAGCGGCTGTTGCAAGGCGCGAATATCGAGGCTATCTGGGCCCGGCCACCTTCGGTGGTCGAGGTCATGCGCCGCGATGACGAGCGTCTGCTGGCCGATCCCGGTTTGACCGAACCCGCACAGGAAGAGGAGCAAGACTTCGTCAGGGAGCTTCTGGGACGACATGGCGCCGAGCAAATCGCCGCCGCCTATGTCCGTCTATACCGCGCGGGCCGTTCCGCGCCCGAAGAACTGCTTGATACCGGACCCCGTGATCAGGGCGAACCAAAAGGTAAGCGCCGCGATGATTTCAAGAATGGCGTTTGGGTGTCCCTCTCCGTGGGGCGCAAACACCAGGCCGAACCGCGCTGGGTGCTGCCCATGCTGTGCCGCGCCGGCAACATCACCAAGCGCGAAATCGGCGCCATTAGGATCGAGCAGAACGAAACTTATGTGGAATTCTCCTCGGATGCCATCGACCGCTTTCTCGAAGCGGTGGGGCCAAGCCGCGCGGTGGAGAAAAATGTCACGGTAACGCGGCTGGACAACATGCCGAAATCGCTCGGGACCGAGCGTGACAGGCCTCAAGGCAAGAAATCGTATGGGAAGAAGGCTTTCGGGAAAAAGAAACCGTATGCTGAGGCAAGGGCTGAAACATCCGCTGAACCGGGTCTGAAGCGCAGCTTCACCCTGCAGGCCGACAAAGCGCCGGGGAACGAGAAGACCTGGGAGAAATCCGGGAGCCAGTCTCAGCCAAAGCCGAAGCCAAAACGAAAGAAACGCGGGCCCTCTCACAAACCCAAACTCGCGAAAGCGGGTGCCAGGACGCGCATTGGCGACAAGCCCGGCTATAGCCCTCTAACACGGAAGAAGCCAAAACCTGCCGGTTAGGATGTTCTGGCCTTTGAGAGATTAGTCTTCTTCGCGGCCGCGGCGGCGTTCATCTTGGCTTTCGCCGCGGCGTAGGCCGTGGATATCCTCGGCGCTTGCCATGCTTAATCCTCTCGGCCTCGTCCTCGTCTCCGCTACGATGGCATTCGGTGCAATCGTCAAAGTCGCGAATACTTTCCTCCAAATGCTCCTCCCTGACATTGGAGGCAATCACCTTCGGCCTTCTCATGGCCCTGGATCAGCGTGCCGGGATTTAGGGTGATGTCGGGCGCCTGCTAAACGGCAAAGATGCCAATGATAAATAACAGGGCAAGTACGATAAGGCGGGTCCGCATATCACCACCTCCAAAATATCATGACGGCCCCAATCCCGGTGTCCGAAAAGATGCAACAGACCGTCTATTGACATGGCGCCAAGGACAACGAGACCAAACGGGGCAAAATTCGCAAGCACCTCCTGCGCGGTTTTCAATTTCCCTGGCTACATTAAAATTAGTAAAACGTAATATGAATATGAATTGTCGTCATGCCATGCGTCGAATTGACGCGTCTTTCAATGAGGCTATTTCTTTGCCGCGAATCGTAACCGTGGCGCCGCAAGGCTGCCTGCTAGTTCGGCCAAAATACAGCTGACGAAATCGACAATGTGGGCGCGTGTACAACTTATTCTTGGCGTTATACCTGCGAGGCCCCGTGGCTTACGGTGATACGCTTGTCGTTGCTTTCTCGGAAGTCTGCATTCTTCGTGAAGCTACGGTTGCGTTTCTAACACTTCTCTGGCATTTTCCGCGCGAATTTTCGCCCAGTGGCGAACCCGTAGGGTCAAGGCATGCTCTTTGTGCTGATTTTTCTGGCCTCACGATCATCGACAAGATCCAGCAAAGAGGATGTGACCTATGTCAGCGGGATTGGCTTTTGCCATCGTGTGCGGTTTGATCGCACTAGTATACGGTATCTGGGCGGTACGCTCAGTATTATCGGAAAGCGCCGGTAACGAGCGCATGCAGGAAATCGCGGCCGCCGTGCAAGAGGGCGCCAAGGCCTACCTAAACCGGCAGTACATTACGATCGGCACAGTTGGTGTGGTGATCTTTTTTGTTCTGTTGCTGCTTTTCAATATTTCCGTCGCGGCGGCCTTCCTGGTCGGCTCGGTGCTTTCGGGTGCGGCGGGTTATATTGGCATGAACGTCTCGGTCCGCGCCAATGTGCGCACTGCCGAGGGTGCCCGCCAGAGCCTGGGCAAAGGTCTGGAGATCGCCTTCAAATCCGGCGCCATTACCGGCATGCTGGTGGCTGGCTTGGCCCTGCTGGGCGTGGCGGTCACTTATGCGGTGCTGTTGAAAATGGGTGTTTCGGGCCGTGAACTTATTGATCCCCTGGTGGGCCTGGGCTTTGGCGCATCGCTGATCTCCATCTTCGCCCGTCTTGGCGGTGGCATCTTCACCAAGGGCGCCGATGTCGGCGGTGATCTGGTGGGCAAGGTCGAGGCCGGCATCCCCGAGGATGACCCCCGCAACCCCGCCACCATCGCCGATAACGTGGGCGACAATGTTGGCGACTGCGCCGGCATGGCGGCTGATCTGTTCGAGACCTATGCGGTGACCGTCGTGGCCACTATGGTCTTGGCCTCGATCTTCTTCGCGGGCGATGCCGTATTGGCCGGCAAGATGATGCTGTATCCGCTGGTTATTGGCGGCGCCTGCATCATCACCTCGGTGATCGGTACCTTCTTCGTCAAGCTGGGCGCCTCCAAGAACATCATGGGTGCGATGTACAAAGGCTTCATCGTATCCGCCGGATTGTCCGCCGTTGCCTTGTGGCCGGTAACCGACTGGATCGTCGGCATGGGCGAGGTCGGCGACAAGGGCTTCAGTGGCCAGCATCTATTCTATTGCGGCCTGGTGGGTCTGGCAGTGACTGGTCTGTTGATCTGGGTGACGGAATATTACACCTCGACCGAGTACCGTCCGGTACGTAGCGTGGCGCAAGCCTCGACCACCGGTCACGGCACCAACGTCATTCAAGGCTTGGCCATTGGCATGGAATCGACGGCATTCCCGGCGATCATCATCATCGCCGGTATCTTCATGACTTTCAACTTGGCCGGCCTGATGGGCATCGCTATCGCGGTGACCACGATGCTGGCTCTGGCCGGCATGGTCGTTGCATTGGATGCCTATGGTCCGGTGACCGATAACGCCGGCGGCATTGCCGAGATGGCGGAAATGGACGAGGAAGTTCGCAACACCACGGATGCCCTGGACGCCGTTGGCAACACCACCAAGGCGGTGACCAAGGGCTACGCCATCGGCTCCGCTGGTTTGGGCGCCTTGGTACTGTTCGCGGCCTATACGGAGGATCTGAAGTTCTTCGCGGCCAATTCTGATCAATACACCTACTTCAAGGATGTGACGGTCGATTTCGCTCTGTCCAATCCTTATGTGGTGATCGGCCTGATCTTTGGCGGTCTGCTGCCGTTCCTGTTTGGCGCCATGTCGATGACGGCTGTGGGCCGCGCGGCGGGTACCGTCGTGGAAGAGGTTCGCAGCCAGTTCCAAAACGATCCAGGCATCATGAAAGGCACATCCAAGCCCAACTATGGCCGTACCGTCGATCTGCTGACGAAGGCCGCCATCAAGGAGATGATTGTCCCCTCGATGCTGCCTGTCCTGGCGCCGCTCGTGCTGTACTTCGTCATGGTCGCCCTGGCCGGCAAGGGCGAGGCCTTCGCGGCCGTTGGCGCCATGTTGCTGGGCGTCATTGTCACGGGGCTGTACCTGGCCATCTCCATGACGGTTGGTGGCGGCGCCTGGGATAACGCCAAGAAATATGTCGAGGACGGCAATCTTGGCGGCAAGGGGTCGGAGACCCACAAGGCGGCGATTACCGGCGACACGGTCGGCGATCCCTACAAGGATACCGCTGGTCCGGCCGTGAACCCGATGATCAAGATCACCAATATCATGGCGTTACTGTTGTTGGGCGTCTTGGCGCACTGGAACTAGTGGCTGGAGCTGACCCAAGCGGTCGGCTGCTGGCAAAATAAAACCCCGCCGGCATCCACCGGTGGGGTTTCTACTTTCTACCTATTCGTTGCCGGCGTTGGAAAAGCGTCCGACGTTGCCGAATAATTGTCCGATAACGGTCAATTCCTTGCCTTTGGTGAGAGTTTTTCGCTGCACCAGGTCCACGGTTTTGCCGTCCGCCAAGGCATAATGCTTGATGCCGCTGACTACACCGGCCTTGTCGAATTTTATGGCTAGGACGGTCTGATCAGTCAGGGGTTCATCAAAGAAGGCAATATGTTCTGATTCCTGTTTTACATACAGCCAGATTTCGCCGTTGAAGTTGGCAACGGAGGTGGGCGAGCCGAACAACGATGTAACCGAATCGCGGTCGTGGACACCGGGCCGCAACTTTTCCACCAGCTCGGCATCAGGGACGTAGCCATGGCTGCTTTGCATGGGCGAGCAACCCGCCAACGCGGCCATTGTCAAAGCGGCGGCGAGAGCCAGCGGTGTAAGACCTAGGCGGGCGCGGAAACGATCTTTACGGCGCTCAGGGTGGTGTATAAAGGGCTTGTTCATTGTCGGCGAACATGCCATCGCCGGCAGCGTCATGTCAATCTGCGTAGCGCGGAATTGGGCTTAATTTTGGGCCGAAACATGGGACCATTGAAACGATGTTAAAAAACTGGCTTCGCCGGGACAAGGATGCTCAGGACGTCGCCCACACGCTTTACCTTGCAGCCGTGGCCCAGGCGAGGCAGCCGCTGTTCTACGCCACCCATGGCGTTCCTGACACGGTGGATGGACGCTTTGACCTGATCGTCATGCATGTCTTCCTACTGTTGCGTCCCTTGTCCAAATTGGCCGAGCAGGACGGTGATGGCGAATTGCAGGTGCGGGCAGGCACCATCGCCCAGGCCCTGTTTGATACCATGTTTAGTGATATGGACCGCTCGTTGCGGGAAATGGGGGTTTCCGACATTTCTGTGGGTAAACGTGTTAAGCACATGGCGAAGGCATTTTATGGACGTGTCGCGGCCTATAATGACGGCCTGGAGGGGACGGACGAGCAGTTGAGTGAAGCCTTGCGGCGCAATCTTTTTGGTACGGTTACACCGGCGGCGGACAATGTCGCGGCGATGTCTGACTATTTGCGCTTTCAGGCCGGGCAGATGGCGGCGGTTCAAGATGACCAGGCGCTAAAAGGTGAAATACTATTCGCGCCCTGGCCCGGAAAAGGCGTTGACCCATGAATTCTATATCACTATTTTGCGCCCGCGCTGGTGCCCCCGCCGCGTGACCGTTGGTGTTGCGGCAACGGCGTGGCAACAGCCGCCTCCGTCACCCTGGAAGTTGGAGAATTTGCGTTGACCGATGCAACGGCAATGCCGGAATTTAGCCGTTTAGTTCAAGTAGATGCTGTCGGCTCGGATGTTGCCGTGCTGGTGCTACAGGCCAATGGCGATGAATGTGCCGCCGTGGCCGGGCGCTTGGAACTGCAGTCCATCGACGAGCTGCGGGCCCAGGTCTCCATGCGGCAAACCGCGGCGGGACTGATTAGGTTGAATGTTGATTTTTCGGCGAATGTGGTACAATCCTGTGTCGTGACCCTGGAAGCGGTGGCAGTAACCGTAGCTGATCACTTTTTGGTGCTGTGCGATGGGGCACAAATGCGCGGAAATAAAGGGAACGATGGGTCGGGGGAAGTTTTTGTCGATCCGTTTGGAGACGATCCGGTCGAACCCTCGGTTGACGGCTGTATCGATCTTGGTGAGTTGGTGACGCAGCATTTGTCCCTTACTCTCGACCCCTATCCCCATGCGCCGGGGATTGAAGTTGACGAGGTGATGGACGATACAGCGCCTGGTCGGGCTGACGTGAGTTTGAATTTGGTGGCCAATGGGGCGGACGTCGATGTATTGGACGCCGATTTGCCATTGGGTCGGGATGCGGGTCCCGAAACAGCAAACCCATTTGCCGTGTTGCGCAAGATGCGGACAGGCGGGCGGGCTGAAGGATGAGGCGAAGGCGGTGCCCGATCGGGTGCCGCATAAGCTGTGTTAGAAAATTTGTGCGAATTACGATATGGGGCGCGGCCGGACTGGCTGGTTGACACGGTCCCAGACAACTTGGATGAAAATGTGAAGCCATGGCAGTACCTAAAAAGAAGATCTCCGTCGCGCGCCGCGGCCAGCGCCGTTCCCACGATGCCTTGAAGCCATCCGCTTATGCGGAATGTCAGAATTGTGGTGAGTTGAAGCGGCCGCATCATGTATGCCCGTCTTGCGGCTACTACAATGACCGTGAGGTTAGCGAACCCTCAAGTGCGGCCTAGTCCTGACTAGACACTTGATATTGCACTTTAATAGCGCCCACTTAGGTGGCGCCGCGTTTGGTGCGATCGCGTGAAACCTGAAATTACCATTTCATTGGACGCGATGGGCGGCGACGCGGGCCCGGGGATGGTGGTCGGCGGCTCTGCCTTGGCGCGCGAGCGTCATCCCAACCTGCGCTTTCTGCTATTCGGCGACGAGGCTAAGATCACCCCGTTATTGTCCCGCTATCGGGCCTTGCGGGGCGTGGTCGAGGTGCATCACACCGATGATGTGGTGAAGTCGACGGATCGGCCCAGCCAGGCTTTGCGCCAGGGCAGGCGGTCAAGCATGCGTCTGGCCATCAATGCGGTGGCCGAAGGCGAAGCAGGCGGCATTGTCTCCGCCGGCAATACTGGCGCCCTGATGGCAATGTCAAAAATTGCTCTGAAATCCATGCCGGGGATCGACAGGCCGGCGATTTGCGGCTTTCTGCCCACCCTGCGCGGTGAAAGCGTGATGCTGGATCTTGGCGCCAATGTGGATTGTGATCAGGATAATCTGGTGCAATTCGCCATTATGGGGGCCGCCTTCGCCCGCACCATTCTTGGGCTGCCGCGTCCGACCGTCGGCTTATTGAATGTGGGCGAGGAAGAAATGAAGGGCAACGAGGCCGTGAAAGGCGCCGCCGCCATTCTGAACGAGGCTAATCTACCGTTGCGCTTCCATGGTTTCGTGGAAGGCGATGATATTGCCAAGGGCACCACGGACGTGGTGGTGACCGATGGTTTCAGCGGCAATGTGGCGCTGAAGACCATGGAGGGGACAGCAAAGCTATTTTCGCAATTCCTGCACACGGCGTTTGGCCATTCCTTTCTCTCCAAGCTGGGCTACATGCTGGCCAAACCAGCCATGATGGCCCTGCGCGAACGGCTCGATCCGCGCCATCACAATGGGGGCGTTTTCCTTGGCCTGAACGGTGTCAGCGTGAAAAGCCATGGCGGTATGGACGATGTGGGCTTTGCCACCGCGATCGGTTTGGCGGTTGATATGGTGGCCGATGACTTGATTGGCCGTATAACAGCTGACATGGCGGAATTTTCCCATCATGATGCGGTCCGTGACAATGGAATTGCTGATGATGGCGTGACTGATGACGATGATGACGAAGCACGGGGCCAGGCCATTGTCTGATAGCGCGCCCATTGGTCCGATGGAATGAATCGGTAGGATGATGAAGTCGGTATTTATAGGCTGCGGCGCGTACCTGCCGCAACGTAAGGTTAGCAACGACGAATTGGCGGCTAAGGTCGATACTTCCGACGATTGGATCGTCGCGCGAACCGGTATTTCCAGCCGCCATATTGCCGCCGATGGCGAGATGACGTCGGATTTGGCCCATGCCGCGGCGGTGACTGCCCTGTCTTCTGCCGGCATGGCGGCCAGCGAACTTGATCTGATCGTGCTGGCGACGGCAACACCGGACCAGACGTTTCCCGCCACCGCCACCAAGGTGCAGGCCCGTCTTGGTGTCCCGGGTATACCGGCATTTGATGTGCAGGCAGTCTGTTCGGGCTTTATCTATGCCCTGGCCGTGGCCGACAACTTCATCAAGGCGGCGCAGGCTCGCAATGTTCTAGTGATTGGGGCAGAGACCTTTTCGCGGATCCTCGATTGGGAGGATCGGACCACATGCGTCTTGTTTGGCGATGGCGCCGGTGCCGTGGTCCTGCGCGCCGAGGATGAAGTCGCCGGAACTGGACGGCGCAGTGACAGCCGGGGCATTATGTCGACGCATCTGCATGCCGATGGTCGGCATCACGATATGCTTTATGTCGACGGCGGGCCGTCTTCCACTGGCACGGCGGGCGTTATCCAGATGCGCGGCAAGGAGGTCTTCCGCCATGCCGTCAGTAACCTGGCAGCTGTCGTGACCGAGGCGCTGGAGGCCAACGATCTTGCGCCTGGGGATATTAACTGGCTGGTGCCCCATCAGGCCAATCAGAGGATCATTGATCATACTGCCCGGAAACTGAAAATGCCCCGCGAAAAGGTGGTTTTGACGGTGGCCGAGCATGGCAATACCTCTGCCGCGTCCGTACCCCTGGCCTTGAATGCCGCCGTCAGCGACGGCCGGATCAAACAAGGCGATGTGATCTTGATGGAGGCCATGGGCGGCGGCTTTACCTGGGGTTCGGTACTAGCGCGCTGGTAAGCCTCTATGGCAGGCTTTGCCGCAGGCTGCGAAAGTCTACACAAGCAAGTGCCGCCGCTTGTGGGGCAGCCTGAGCGGCTTAGCGCGGCAAAACTACTTGCGGATCGTTATATTACTTAAATAGTGCCCTGCATCCCTTTGATATTGACTGTAAACTTCCAATTTGCTAGGTTTCATACGCAAGTGGATCGGGGGATGAATAGGTGGCAGGCAATACCGTAACGCGAGCGCAGTTAAGCGAGGCCGTGTATCGAGAGGTCGGTTTGTCGCGTAATGAATCCGCTCAATTAGTCGAATCTGTACTTGGCGAAATCTGTGATAGTTTAGTTCAGGGAGAGACCGTAAAAGTCTCGTCATTCGGAGGTTTTTCCGTTCGGCAGAAGGGCGGGCGAATTGGCCGAAACCCTAAAACCGGCGAGGAAGTACCGATTGCGCCGCGCCGTGTCTTGGTCTTTCGTCCTAGCCATGTGTTGAAGGATCAGGTCAACAGAAACCTCAGCGGCCCCGCTATTGACAGTGGCGTGGGCGACTGAGCGGGCGATGGTAGACGCTGTGGGCGGCGCCCCCCGGACGCGCCGGCGGACCAAGGCACCTGGCGCATTCCGCACCATTAGTGAGGTCGCCACGGTCCTTGAGGTTCCCCAGCATGTGTTACGCTTTTGGGAAAGCAAATTTACCCAGGTGAAGCCGTTGAAACGCGGTGGCGGGCGGCGTTATTACCGGCCCGAGGACGTCGATCTGCTGCGTGGCATTCGCCATCTGCTCTATTCCGATGGATACACCATCAAGGGCGTGCAAAAGCTGCTGCGGGAAATCGGCTCCAAAACCATTATGGAGTCCGGACGCTCGCTATCGGGCAATGGCGCTGGTGGTTCGGGGGCTGTCTCGGGCGCTGGAGGAACTGTTGGCGCAGCAGGCGTCGCCGCGGCCCGTACGCGGCGGCAGGGTGGCGCATCCGAAGCTCAGGGCCGGGGCGGCTTGCCGTCGCATCAGGATGGCCAGGACAGTGCCGCCGCCGGCTCATCTGGAAACAGTACTGGCAACGTACCTGGAAATACAGCGGGTGGCCTGGCGTTGGGACGAGCCAGTGCCGTGGCGGATGGCGGATTGACCATGGCGCAACGGGAAAAGCTGTCGGGGTTGGCCACTGAATTGGGCGAATTGCGTGATCTGCTTCACCGTCCCGGCGGAAAAGCCTAAATACGGTAAAAATTGCTGACAAATCTTGGCATCCATGGCGATTGCAATTGTTTCAATGGCTCTCCGCCGTTATATTCCTCCCTTACCGCGCGGGCGCAGGACGTTGGCGCGGTCATCTCGGAGCGTAGCGCAGCCTGGTAGCGCATCACACTGGGGGTGTGGGGGTCGGTGGTTCGAATCCACTCGCTCCGACCAGAAAAAGCCCTGGAAACTGCGGTTTCTGGGGCTTTTTTTCTGTTTTAGTCGCGGCTCAGTCGCGGCCAGTCGCCGGCACATGGTGGAAATCCTTGTGCCCCTTGTTGTTGACATTGGAAATAATAGATACGGCCGAGATTAACTTCGCCCGCTGCAATCTGACGTCAGGTCAGGCTGCGCTGGCGGGACGGGGTGGTTAGTTTGTGGGAGGGCCTGCGTTAAAAAAGACCAGCTACGTCAGTACCCTGGAGGGCCTTTACGGTAGCTGGTCAGTCTGATCAGTCTGCTGTAGGGAGTACTCTCGCCTACGTCCGCCAGTCTAGCAGGATAAGCCCCGCTGGGGATAGGCCATTTTGTCTCACCTCGACCGTCTGGATCTAGGCTATAATCCCACCATGCGCACCCTGATCGCCACCCTGACCGCCCTCATGCTCTTCGCTGCGACGCCCGTGGTGGCGGGTGATTTTGAGGATGGGTACGCTGCTGCGTACCGCTGAGGTCCATGCCACCATTGCGGCCGCATAAGTTGCCCGAAAACACAATTTGGGACGGAACATCGTTCGCTGTTTCCGGTACGAATGATGGCCCGCCGGTGGTTCTGGTGCATGGCATGGGTTTGAATTTGGCTATGTGGCAGGGTCAATTGGCATCTCTGGAACAACGGTTCAAAGTGCTGCGGTACGATCTGCTGGGCCATGGCGACAGCGTGGCGCGGGCCGGACCCTACCGCATGGATGATTTCGTGCGCCAGTTGACAGCGTTGCTCGATCATCTGGATATCGAACATTGTCATCTGGTGGGGTTTTCCCTGGGCGGCCTTATTGTTCAGGCTTTTGCCGTTGCCCATGGCAACAGGGTGGATCGCCTAGCACTCCTCAACACGGGCTTTGACCGCAGTGCCGAGGAACGGGCGGGGATGATAGAACGCCTGCAGGTGGCCTTGGACAACGGCCACGGTGCCACCGTGGCAGAGGCCCTGAAACGTTGGTTTACGCCCGACTTCGCAGCCCGTCGTCCGGATGTGATTGAACGGGTCAGACTGTGGATGGAGGCCAATGACGCCAATATCTACCCGGAAATATACCGCGTTCTGGCCTATGGCGATCAGGCACTTGCGAGTACAATTTCTACCATTCAGGCGCCAACCCTGGTCCTGACCTGCTCCGACGATAGCGGCAGCCCACCTGCCATGGTTGCGCGCATGGCCCGCGCCATGCCCCATGCCGAACTGGCCATTGTCGCGGGCTTAAAACACATGGGTTTGATGGAAGACCCACCCGCCATTAATAATATCTTGATGCCGTTTCTGATCGATTGAAATCGCCCTCATGCTGGTCGCCGCTACGCCCGTGGTGGCGGGTGTTTTAGAGGATGGGTTGGCGGCCTACGACGCGGGTAATTACCGGAAGGCTTTTCAGCAAGAACTTCAGTTACCTCGACCAACGGCCTGCCAGAATAGCCAGTCGCGTTTCAGTCGCGTCGGGTAACGATTCAAATAGGGGCGAAACGACATTTTGAGAAAATAATTTTGCAGTTTTTTGCTGATTAGGTACGATATAGTACCGTTAGCGACATGGGGTTGGGGGTTCGTATCCACTCGCTCCGACCAAAAAAGGGGGTCGGCCGCGGACTAAATCCGGGCCGGCCCCTTATTTCTGTTTGTTTGCATTTGAGAATATAGTTAATAAAATCCTTTAATTATTTGTAAGATATATGTTTTTCAGGGTTATGTATTGATGAACGGCAAGCAATCCGATGCTGGTGAGGCGCGTGCTATCGGGGCCCGTCCCCAGGTCGTGGCGTGGCTTTTAGTGGTGGCCGCCATGGTCGTGGCCATGGTGATGTTGGGCGGTGCGACACGGTTGACACATTCCGGTTTATCCATGGTGCAATGGCAGCCGTTGATGGGGGTATTGCCGCCGCTGAGCGGGGAGGCCTGGCAGGAGACTTTCGAAAAATATCAGCAGTATCCGGAATACAAAAAAATTAACCAGGGCATGACCCTGCCGGAATTCAAGGGCATCTTTTATTACGAATATAGCCACCGGGTCCTGGGCCGCGGCATCGGTCTGGCCTTCGCCGTGCCGTTCCTATGGTTTCTGCTGACGGGACGTATCGAGAGGCGCCGGCGCAAAACCTTGTTGGGGTTGTTTCTGCTTGGCGGGCTACAGGGCTTGATCGGCTGGTGGATGGTGAAAAGCGGCCTGGTCGACCGCCCCGACGTCAGCCAATACCGCCTAACCGTGCATCTGGGCGTGGCCTTTTTGATCCTGGGCGCGCTGATCTGGGTAGTGCTGGATCTGCTCGCTAAATCGGCGCCGGGCAATGCCGAGGGCGGGGATTCGGCGGGCGTAGATTCTGGGGCGCTGCGGGGTTGGGCTTGGGCGACGGTCTTGGCCGTGCTGTTACAGGCTCTATCGGGCGGACTGGTAGCGGGGCTGGATGCGGGGTTTGTCTACAACACATTTCCCATGATGAACGAGTATTGGCTGCCGCCGGAATTGGGCGAGCTCTCGCCATGGTGGTTGAATATGCTGGAAAACGTGGTCATGGTACAATTCAACCACCGGATCGGGGCCTATTTGTGCAGCTTGTTGCTGCTCTGGGTTTGGTTCAAGGCGCGGGCCCTGGATCTGGATCCGCCGGCCCGTTCGGCGCTGCGGCTGAGTATGGCCGCATTGGTGCTGCAATTGGCCTTGGGCATTGGTACGCTGGTGTTGCTGATACCGATATCGCTGGCGGTGCTGCATCAGGGCGGCGCCTTGCTGTTGTTCGCCGCCACGGTGCAATTGGCGTTTCGGCTGCGCGCGAACTGAGGTGAGGGGGGTGTACAATGGAAGATGCGGCATTTTTATACGTAACCTGTTCCAATGACGAAGAGGCAAAGACCATCGCGCGTGCTCTGGTCAATGACCGCCTCATTGCCTGTGCGAATATCCTTGGCCCGATGACATCGGTCTACAGATGGGAGGGCGCGGTGGCCGAGGACGGGGAAGTCGCCATGATCTTGAAAACACGTAGCGATATGACCGTGCATGTGACCGAACGGATCAAGATCTTGCATTCCTACGATTTGCCCTGCGTTATCAGCCTGCCCGTCCAGGGCGGCAATCCGGATTTTCTGGCCTGGCTAAATGGCGAGGTCGACTAGAGGCAATGCCGGTGTCTGATCGGATCGGGGCGCCAAAAGCGACTGTGGCGCTGAGTTTCGCCAGTGTGGCGCATACCTATTCTCACATGTTCGTGTTGTTCTTTGCCACCGTCGTCCTGGTGTTGGAGCGGGTCTGGCAGATGCCCTATGCCGAATTGTTCGCGCTCTCCATTCCTGGTGCGGTGATGTATGGGCTGGCGGCATTGCCCGCCGGCTGGCTGGCGGACCGCTGGAGCGCGGCGGGTATGATCGCGGTGTTTTTCATTGGCACTGGCCTTTCCTCGATTCTAATCGGGCTGGTCACGGGACCATGGCAACTGGCCGCGGGCCTGACGGCCATCGGCACGTGTTCGGCGATTTATCATCCCGTTGGTGTGCCCTGGCTGATCAAACATAGCCACAGCCACGGCCGTGCCCTGGGTATCAACGGGGTCTTCGGCTCAGCCGGCACGGCCGTGGCCGCGTTGGTGGCCGGCGGATTGGCTGATTTGTGGGGATAGCGGGCCGCCTTCATCGCACCCGGTGTGATCTGCCTGGCGACCGGTATGGCATTCATTCTGGCCATACGCTTGGGCTTCATTATCGAGGATGAGGGCGAGGCGGCACCCGCACCGGCGCCCGTGGCCTCCGATCGCCGCCGTGCCTTTATCATGCTGGCCATTACCGTAGTTTGCAGCGGCTTGATTTATCAAATCACCGCGTATGCCTTGCCCAAGGTGTTTGAAGAACGGCTGTTTGATTTTGCTGGTCAGTCTCTGCTGGGTATCGGCGGTTTTGTCAGCATTTGTTATTTGTTCTCATCCCTGACACAGGTCATCGGTGGAGAACTGGCGGACCGTTTGCCGCGCAAATTGGTTTACGCCGCTTTCCAAATCCTGCAAGTGCCCATCTATGGCCTTACCTTCGCGACCATCGGGCCTTTGCTGATCCCTCTGGCGGCGATGATGATCAGCCTGAATTTGATGGCGCAGCCGGCGGAGAATTCCCTGCTCGCCCGCTACACGCCGCTGGACTGGCGGGGCAAGATATTTGGCGTCAAATTTCTGCTGACCCTTGGCGTATCGTCGGTTGGTTTGGCACTTGTGCCTCTGATCCATGCCGGCACGGGCAGTCTGGATGGCCTGTTTATTCTACTGGGTTTATCGGCCTTTGTTAGTCTTACCGCCGCCGCCACCCTGCCCAATGAACGGCCAGTTTTTCGGGTGAGGGCGGAGACCGGGAAAAGAAGATTTCAGCCCTGCCCTGCTGGAACCAATAAAAAGTCAAAACTCCGCCTGTTGACGCCGCCTGGTATCGCCCAGCTAAACGAATTTTACTTTTAACAGCTCGTAAAATTTACCGCCCGACGGTGTCGCCACCTCGACTTCGTCGCCAACCTGTTTGCCGATTAGGGCACGTGCCAGGGGGGAGCGGACGGAGAGGCGCTTCTCCTTGATTTCGGCCTCGTCCTCGCCGACGATCTGGAATTTCATCTCGGAATCATCGTCCTCGTCCACCACGGTTACCGTGGCGCCAAATTTGACGGTCTTGCCAGTCAATGCCGCCGTATCGATGATCTGGGCCCGGCTAATTTTACTCTCCAGCTTTGCGATCCGGCTCTCGACAAAGGCCTGGCGTTCCTTGGCGGCGTGATATTCGGCATTTTCCGAAAGATCGCCATGGGCACGCGCTTCTTCCAGCGCCCGAATAATCGAGGGGCGCTCCACACCTTTCAGCCGCTTCAATTCATCCTCTAGACGGGTGAAGCCCGTTTGGGTCATTGGCACCTTTTCCATAAGCCGGTCGTTAGCCTCGTTTTTTGGAATCGTAATGATCCGCTCGTTTGAGCCGATTAGATAAGAAAGATTAGAAGTAAGATTGCAATGGGGCAACATCAAGGCCCCTTTGTTTCAAAAGTCCGATGGCCGCCACCGCCGATCGTGCCCCCGAAATGGTCGTATAATAGGAGATGCGGTGTGTCAAGGCGGCCCGGCGCAAGGTGAAACTGTCCGCGATGGCCTGGCCCCCTTCGGTGGTATTGAAGATCAATGCGATGGCGCCGTTGGTGATCGCATCAACGATGTGCGGGCGGCCTTCCAGGACCTTGTTTACGGTTTCGACCGCGATGCCCTGGGCTTTCAGATGGTTCGCGGTGCCGGACGTCGCAGCGATAGCAAAGCCAAGCTCGGACAGTTCCCTGGCCAGCCCGGCGGCGGCGGGTTTGTCGCGGTCCTTGACTGAAATAAACACCTTGCCGTGCTCGGGCAGCTCCGTACCCGCGGCAATCTGCGATTTTGCGAAAGCGGCAGCGAACGAGCCGTCTAGGCCCATGACCTCGCCAGTGGATTTCATCTCGGGTCCCAGCAACACATCGACGCCGGGGAAACGGGCAAATGGAAAGACCGCTTCCTTGACTGCTACATGTTCCTGGTTACTTAGATTGAGGCTGAAGTCAGCTAGCTTTTCACCCGCCATGACCCGCGCCGCCAGTTTGGCGATAGGCTGACCAACGGCCTTGGCAACAAAAGGCACGGTACGGGAGGCACGGGGATTAACCTCCAAAATAAAGATCTCGTCCCGACGTACAGCGAACTGCACGTTCATCAGGCCGACCACCGAAAGACCGCGGGCGAGTGCGTCGGCCTGACGGCGGATTTCATCGACTATATCATCGGCCAGGGAGTACGGGGGAAGGGAACAGGCCGAATCGCCTGAGTGAATACCTGCTTCCTCGATATGTTCCATGATGCCCGCGACCACAACATCGGTGCCATCGGCTAGGGCGTCGAGATCAACCTCGATGGCATCCTGAAGGTAACCGTCCACCAGAACGGGGCTGTTGCCGGATACCTTGACGGCCTCGGTCATATAGCGGTCCAACTGGGCCTCGTCGCGGACGATCTCCATGGCCCTGCCGCCGAGGACATATGACGGGCGCACCACCACGGGAAAACCAATTCTTGCCGCGATTTCGTGGGCTTCCCCGGTCGAGGTGGCGATGCCGTTGGGCGGCTGTTTCAATTCCAAGCGATGAAGCAGTTCCTGAAAGCGGTGGCGGTCCTCCGCCAGATCAATGGCATCGGGGCTGGTGCCCAAGATCGGAACACCCGCGGCCTCCAATTCAGCGGCCAGTTTCAAGGGGGTTTGACCGCCGAATTGTACGATCACGCCCTTCAGGCTGCCCTTGTCTTGTTCCAGGCGGACGATTTCCAGCACGTCCTCGGCGGTCAGGGGCTCGAAATACAGCCGGTCCGAAGTATCGTAGTCCGTGGACACGGTTTCGGGATTGCAGTTCACCATGATCGCTTCATAGCCCGCCTCGCGCAGCGCGAAGACCGCATGGACACAGCAGTAATCAAACTCGATGCCCTGGCCGATCCGGTTCGGACCGCCGCCAAGAATGATGATTTTCTCCCGGTCAGAGGGCCGGGCCTCGCACTCCACCGGCAGGTTCACCCCTTCGTAGGTGGAATACATATAGGGCGTATGGCTCTCGAATTCTGCGGCGCAGGTATCGATGCGTTTGTACACCGGGTGTACGTTCAGGGCTTGGCGGTGCGCCAGCACGGTTGCCGCACTTGTTCCGGTCAGTTGCGCTAGGCGCTGGTCAGAGAAACCCTGTGCTTTCAGGGCGCGCATCCGGCGCCGTCCATCCGGCAAACCGTTGGCCGCGACATCCGTTTCCGCTGCTATCAGATCACTGACCTGGCCCACGAACCAGGGGTCGATCCAGGTGATGCGTTCGATCTCCTCCCGAGCCATGCCGTGGCGTAAAGCCTGCGCAACCACCAACAGGCGGTCTGGCGCGGGCCGCGCCAGGGCAGCGCGCAAGGCGTTGTCGGTATCCTCATCCACGCCGGGTATAACAATCTCGTCCAGGCCCGACAATCCTGTCTCCATGGAGCGCAAGGCCTTTTGTAGGCTTTCGGCGAAGGTGCGGCCCACGGACATCACCTCGCCCACGGATTTCATCGAAGTGGTCAGCAGGGCATCCGTGGAGGGAAATTTTTCAAAAGTGAAACGCGGTATCTTGGTTACGACATAGTCGATGGTCGGCTCGAACGAAGCGGGAATGACGCCGCCCGTGATGTCGTTATCCAACTCGTCCAAGGTATAGCCAACGGCCAGCCGCGCCGCGACCTTGGCAATGGGAAAGCCGGTCGCCTTCGAAGCCAGGGCGGAGGAGCGGGAGACCCGCGGGTTCATCTCAATCACCACCAGGCGGCCATTTTCGGGGTCTAGGGCGAACTGCACGTTGGAACCGCCCGTATCTACACCAATTTCACGCAGGCAGGCAATCGAGGCATTGCGTAGGATTTGATACTCCTTGTCCGTCAGGGTCAGGGCTGGGGCCACCGTGACGCTGTCGCCGGTATGGATGCCCATGGGGTCCACGTTCTCGATGGAGCAGACGATGATGCAATTGTCGGCATGATCGCGCACCACCTCCATCTCGTATTCTTTCCAGCCCAGCACCGATTCTTCGATCAGTACCTCGTTGGTAGGCGAGGCATCCAGGCCGCCGATAATAATGGACTGAAATTCATCCCGGTTATAGGCGATGCCGCCGCCCGTGCCGCCCAGGGTAAAGGATGGCCGGATAATCGCCGGCAGGCCGACCTTTTCCAACGCTGCCCAGGCCTCCGCCATGTCATGGGCGATGCCGGCCTTGGGAGTTTCAAGGCCGATGCGGGTCATGGCGCCGCGAAACAGGCTGCGGTCCTCAGCCATGTTGATGGCATCGGGCTTGGCGCCGATCAACTCGATCCTGAATTCTTCCAAGGTGCCGTTTTCGTGCAAAGACATCGCCGTGTTCAAGGCCGTTTGTCCACCCATGGTGGGCAGGATAGCGTCGGGGCGTTCTTTGGCGATGATCTTGCGGACGATTTCCGGCGTGATGGGTTCCACATAGGTCGCTTCGGCAAAATCCGGGTCGGTCATGATAGTGGCCGGGTTGGAATTGACTAAGATGACCCGATAACCTTCGTCCCGCAGAGCCTTGCAGGCCTGGGTGCCGGAATAGTCGAACTCGCAGGCCTGGCCGATGATGATAGGCCCGGCACCGATGATCATGATGCTGTTAATGTCTGTCCGTTTCGGCACCGGCTGGCTTCCTCATGACACGCCCCAGCCCGCGCCCTGTTCCAGTCTGATGCGGGCGTGAGAGCGGAGGCGCAAATTCTGTGGCCTGTTTAGATCAATGTCCGGCTTCCCGCCGGGCGCGCGCAATATAGCCCTTTGCCCTGCCAAGGGCTACGAGATTCACGGCTATTGGCGTAAAGAATCACCAGCTAACGATCTCGCCGCCTATTCTCGTGTCAGTCCCGCCGTCCTGGCCTCAAAACTGCTGGCCCAACGCTGGGCGTCGGTGATTTCGCCAGGCTGCATCAGGCGCGTGGCTTCATAACGGAGTGCGACAGCCTGTTGTTGCAGGCCTGGAATAGCGTGATTGGCGGCAATGGTTAGCCAGCCGTAGGCCTTAACGAGATTCTGGCGCACCCCAAGTCCTCTAATATGCAGTGAGCCGAAGGCAAGCTGTCCTGATGGATTGCCCTTGATCGCCGCTTTGTGAAACCAGATCGCGGCAATAGTATCGTCGCGCCGCACGCCTTTGCCGTAGAAATACATCGCCCCCAGCATGAATTCCGCGCCCGCGTGGCCGCGGTGGGCCAGATTCAAAAATTCGGTTCGGGCCGGGTCGAACTTGCCATGGTCATAGGCCATGATGGCACCGTTGAAATCCGCCCGTGCGGGCACGCTCATGAGGTGAAACGGCGAAAAGCAAAAGCAAAAAACCGCGAATATGAAAATTGGGCGCCGCATGGTTCCCTTTGGTCCGTCGTTGTAAGGTTGATCCAATATACAACAATGGAACAAAATGGCGAATAAGATGGACAGTGGCGGCATTCGGTATTAAGTCAGGTTAGAGCTCTTTTGACTGGGAACATTGTGGGTATATGCCGGACACAACGTCGAATTCCGAACAGCCGAAGCCGACCCCCAGGGAAGAGGAGGAGGCACCGGTCCTGATCGCGGCGCCCCAACGGCTGGGCATTTTCACCCGTCTGCGCAATTATTTCCTGACTGGTATCATTGTTGCTGCGCCTATTGCTCTGACCATCTATCTAACCTGGCAAATCATCGACTGGGTCGACAAGCAGGCCATCCCATTGCTGCCGGCGAAATACAATCCGGAAAATTATCTGCCGTTTTCATTGCCCGGCCTGGGTCTGGTTATCATGGTGGTTATTCTGACATTCGTTGGTTTCCTGACCGCCAATATTTTCGGTCGCACATTGTTGAAAACCGGCGAACGTCTGGTCAACCGTATGCCCGTGGTGCGCACCATTTATGGCGCTCTGAAACAGGTTCTGGAAACGGTGCTGAGTCAATCCTCTAATTCGTTTCGCCAGGCTGTGTTGGTGGAATATCCACGGCGCGGGATCTGGACTGTGGCCTTTGTCACCGGCGATACGGAGGGAGAGGTGGCCGAGTGTCTGGAGGACGATATGATCAATATCTATGTCCCAACAACGCCGAACCCGACCTCCGGCTTTCTGTTGATGGTGCCCCGGCGGGATCTGATTTTCCTGAAGATGCCGGTGGAAGAAGCGGCCAAGTACATCATCTCCATCGGCGTCATCGCGCCGGAGGTGGAGGCCGAGGTCGCAAAGCTACCCAGGCTACCCGGTAGAGAGCAAATCCCGCCTGCTTGAAACACCAGAAGCATTATCCGCTGAATAAGCCCTAATTGCCGGTGTTATTAATCGCCCGCCAAATTTTCTCCGGCGTTGCCGGCATGTCCATGTGTAGGATGCCGAATTCGGACAGGGCATCAACCACGGCATTCATCACCGCCGGCAGAGCGCCCGACGTGCCAGCCTCGCCGCAACCCTTGACGCCGAGGGGATTGGTCGTTGTCGGCACAGGGTGATCGTCGAACACAATGGTGGGGATTTGATCGGCACGCGGCATGGCGTAATCCATGAACGAGCCGGACAACAACTGACCCTGACCGTCATAGATGGCGTGTTCCATCAAGGCTTGGCCGATGCCCTGGGTGACGGCGCCATGGACCTGACCCGCCACCAGCATGGGATTGACTATGGTGCCAAAATCATCAACCACGATGTAGCGGTCAAGGCGCGTCGCGCCAGTCTCCGGATCGATTTCCAGCTCGCAAACATGCACGCCGTTAGGATAGCTGGATGGCGGTGTGTCGATCACCTGGGCGGCATCCAGGGCGCCGGCCCGTCCCTCGGGCGACTGGGCCAGCTCCATTAGGCTGATACCCCGGTCGGTGCCGGCGACCCGTAATTGTCCGGCATCAAATTGGATATCCTCGACGGCTGTTTCCAGTTTATCGGCGGCTAGATGGCGGGCTTTTTTCTTCACCTCCGCACTGACCGAGAGAATCGCGGCGCCGCTGGCCATGATCGATCTTGAACCACCGGTGCCGCCGCCCGCCAGTAGTTCGTCACTATCGCCCTGGCGCAGGCGGATATCGTCAAACGGCAATCCCAGTTGGTCGGACAGAACCTGAGCAAAGGCGGAGGCATGGCCCTGGCCGTAATTCTGCGTGCCGGTGGTTAAGCTTATAGTGCCGTCGTCTTCGAAACGCACGCCGCCCATTTCCTTGCCAGCCGGTGCCGTCGCCTCTAAATAGGCGGAAATGCCGCGGCCGCGCAGCATGCCTTTGGCCCGGCTGGCCGCCTGGCGCGCGGTAAAACCATGCCAATCTGCCAACGCGAGGCATTTATCCAGCACTGCTGGGAAGTCACCGCTGTCATAGGCCTGGCCCGAGGCCGATGTATATGGCATGGCAGCGCCGAGGACTAAATTAAGCCGCCGTAACTCGATCGGGTCGCGGCCTGTTTCCCGTGCCGCCAGATCGACCAGACGTTCCATGTAATAATTGGCTTCGGGACGCCCGGCCCCGCGATAGGCCCCGATGGGCGTGGTGTTGGTGAATAGGCATTTGGTGCTCACCGCGATGACCGGGGTTTTGTAGACGCCGGGCATGTTCTTGAAGATATTGTTGGTTTGCATGTTTGGACCGACGGTGGAGAGGAAGGCCCCCATGTTGGCCAGGCTGTCGGCGCGGATGGCAAGAAAATTTCCCGCCTCGTCCAGGGCCAGGGCCGCCTCGACCACTGAATCCCGGCCATGCTGGTCCGATACGAAGCTGTCGCTGCGTTCGTCACACCATTTGATGGGCCGGCCCAGTTCACGGGCGCCATGAAGAATGACGACGTATTCGGGATAGATCGACGATTTCATGCCGAACGAGCCACCAACGTCAAATGTGCGCACCCGGACCTGCTCCATCGGGACTTTGAGGACTTTTTTGGCCAGCGTGTTCTTCGCCGCGAAAGTACCCTGGCAGCCGATATGCAGGGTGAAACGCCCATCCCTATCGCCATTTGAGATGTCATATGATGCCAAAGCCGCGCGCGGTTCCATGGGTGCTATAACCAGCCGGTTGTTGAAAAGCCTCAGCCGCGTGACATGTGTGGCCTTGGCAAAGGCTGCTTCCGCCGCCGCGTGATCGCCGGCATGAAAATCCAAACATTGGTTGCCTGGGATGTCCGGCCAAACCAGCGGCCCGTGGTCAAGGGCGGCGGCCTCGATCGTATCCACCGCCGGCAGTTCTTCAATATCCACGCCGATGGCTTCCGCCGCATCCCTGGCTTGGGCGACCGTCTCGGCGATAACGGCGGCCACGGGATGGCCCCGGTAGCGCACTCGGTCGATGGCCAAGGCCGGGTTCTCGGGCATGAGCAAGGGGCTGCCATCATGGCTTTTCGGGGTGACGTTGCATGGCAGGGTGCCATAGCCGGCGGCTCGCAGATCGGCGCCGGTATAAACTGCCAATACGCCGGGCCTGGTCAAGGCGGCGTCCAGCTCGATATGCCTGATGATGCCGTGGGCATGGGCCGAACGCAGTATATAGGCATGCGCCTGGCCCGGCAGATTGATGTCGTCAGTATAACGGCCTTCACCCCGCAACAGGCGTGAATCCTCGGTACGCGGAAGGGGCTGACCCACGGCTTGTGTGCCGTTTGCGAAATCCATTCTGCCTGTCTCCTGAAGAATTCAACTAAACTTTGATTCATACTACCTTGTCATGCTGGAATTCTGAATATATTGGAGCATTCATGAAATTGCGGGGCGGCGCACGCATTGGCGTCGATATTGGCGGTACTTTTACCGACCTGGTTTTGAGTGATGCCCAGGGGCGTACCTGGTTCGATAAACGCGCCTCCACACCCGGGCAGCCGGAACAGGCGGTCTTGGATGGCATTCTCAGTCTGCTGGGCCATGCCGATTTGGAACCGGCTGATCTGGTTGAGGTTCTGCATGGCACTACTGTTGGCTCAAACGCCCTGTTACAGCAAAGCGGTGCCCGCACGGGACTGATCACAACCAAGGGCTTTCGCGATGTCCTTGAAATTGGCCGGGTTCGTACGCCGGATATGTTCGATCTGCAATGGGACAAACCAGTGCCCCTGGTGCCCCGCCGGCTGCGCGGGGAGGTGGCGGAACGTGTTGCTGCCGACGGTGGTGTCATTCTGCCCCTTGATGAGGACGGACTGCTTGCGACCGCGGCAGATCTGGTCACTCAGGGCGTCGAATCCATCGCCATCTGCTTCATCAACAGCTACCGCAATCCGGCCCACGAACGCCGTGCCGATGCGCTGCTGCGCGAAGCTTTCCCCGACCTGGCCATTACCGCGTCGGTCTCGGTGTTGGCGGAGATGCGGGAGTATGAGCGGACCTCGACGGCGGTGGTGAATGCCTATGTGTTGCCGATCCTGCAATCCTATCTGCAACGCCTGTGCGATGGTTTGTTGGCGATTGGCGTTGAAGCACCGTTGTTGGTCGGTGATTCCAACGGCGGTCTGGCTGCTGCCCGAACGGCGATGGAGAAACCGGTTTTCTTTATCTCGTCCGGTCGCTCCGCCGGTGTCGTCGGCGCGGCGCGGCTGGGGCGGGCAGCGGCGGAAATGGACATGGTGGTGTTCGATATGGGCGGTACCACGGCGTCGGCTTCGCTGGTTCAGGGCGGTCAGATTTCCCGCGCTAATGAATACGAGTTCCGCGCCGGTATTTCGGTCCCGGCCCGCTTCATCAAGGCCGGCGGCTATATGATGCGGGTGCCCACTGTGGACGTGGCCGAAGTGGGCAGCGGCGGGGGTTCCATTGCCTGGATTGACGAAGGCGGCTTGTTGCACGTGGGTCCAATTTCAGCCGGCGCCGATCCCGGGCCCGCCTGTTATGGCCGGGGAGGGGAGCGGCCAACGGTCAGCGACGCGAATGTGGTTCTGGGTTATCTACCCGACCAGCTGGCTGGTGGCGGTCTGCATCTGGATGTGGATAAGGCCCGCGCGGTAATCCAGCGTGATCTGGCGGCGCCACTGGGTCTGTCATTGGAGGGCGCCGCATTTGGGGTGCGGGAAGTGGCCAATGCCAACATGACCCGGGCTATTAGTGCGGTCAGCGTAGAACGCGGGATCGACCCTCGCGACTTTACCTTGGCCGCCTTTGGCGGCAGCGGGCCGGTGCATGTATGTGATTTGGCGGAAAGTCTGAATATCAACCGGATACTGCTGCCCATGATGCCAGGAGTTTTTACCGCCCTAGGCATGCTCACGGGCGATGTGGAGCGGCATTTCCTGACCGCCATGCCGGGATTATTGCAAGATTTGTGTCTATCTGAATTGGACCGGGCCGTGACGGTCCTGCGCCACCAGGCGGAGACGGCCTTGCGGGAAGAGAATTTCACATCCGAGCAAATGTCGCTCGCTTATAGTCTGGAGCTGCGTTTCGAGGGCCAGGATTCTGAACTGCCGGTGCGTCTGCCCGATGCGGTTTGGGAGATTGAAATCCCCTGGCTGCGGCAACAGTTCCTGGCGGCCTATGAAGCAGTCTATCAATATGTCGCTGATGATGCGCTCGAAGTGGTCAATCTGCGCCTGCTCGCCCGCGGCGTGCGCGCGGGCAAACTTGACTTTACCACTCTGAGCATCACCGGCGCGGCGCAAGATAATGCGCCGGCCTCGATACGAGAGGTCTATTTCGGCCGTAATCTTGGCTGGTCGCGGACAGAGATTGTAGACCACCAGACGTTTACGGGCACGGCCCGTGGCCCGCTGATATTACAAAGTAGCGATAGCACTGTGGTGGTGCCGCCGGGCGGTGTGGTGAAAAATGATGGCCTGGGCAATTTATTGATAGAACTGGGCGAGGGGCCTGGGCAATGAATTCGAATATTGATCCTATAACCTTTGCTGTGATCAAGAATGGCCTGGATACCATTGTTGATGACATGGCCTATACGGTCATGCGCACCGCGCGCTCGCCCATTGTGCGGGACGTATTGGACTATTCCGCGACGATCTGCGATGCCCGCGGGCGCATCCTGGCCCAGGCTAAGACAGTCGCCCTGCACCTAGGCGCGGTGCCGGACGCGGTCAGCGCGGTGATGGATGAATTCAGCGAAGATCTGTTTGATGGCGATGTCATCGTCCTGAATGACCCGTATGCCGGCGGCATGCATCTGCCGGACATATTCATGTTCAAGCCGATTTTCCATAATCAAGTCTTGCAGGGATTTGCCGTTGTAATCGCACATCATTCCGACGTGGGCGGGCGGGTACCAGGGTCAAATGCATCTGATTCAACCGAGATATTCCAGGAAGGCCTGCGCATCCCGCCATTGAAATTGTATGCCGCCGGGCGACAGGACCGTTCCTTGTTCGCTTTGCTGCGAAAAAATGTGCGCCTGCCTGATATGCTGCTCGGCGATCTGGCGGCTCAACTGGCGACCTGCAATGTCGGTGAACGGGCCTTTATCGCCCTGATCAAGAAACATGGTGCCGATGGTCTGGCCTTGTATTTCAACGCCTTGCTGGATTATGGCGAACGCCTGACCCGCCAGGCCATTTGCGACTGGCCCAATGGCCGTTACGAATTCACCGACTATATTGACGATGATGGTTTTGATCAGGGACCGATCCCCGTCGTCTGCGCCATCGATGTCATGGATGATCATCTGGTGGTGGATTTCGAAGGCTCCTCGCCTCAGGTCAAGGGCGCCATCAACTGCACTTTGTCCTACACCAAATCATCGACCTATCTGGGCATACGCTGTGCCCTGGGCCGTGAGGTGCCGAATAACGCCGGTATTTATCGCTGTATCACCATCACGGCGCCGGAAGGCTCCATATTGAACCCCCGCATGCCGGCGGCGGTGGCGGCCCGTGCCTTGACGGGCTATCGGGTGGTCGATGCGGTGCTGGGTGCCTTGGCGGCGGTCGTGCCGGCGCAGGTCATGGCGGCCGGCGAAGGCGGTAATACGGTGGTCTGTATCGGTGGCTATGAGGACGGGGCCAAAGGGCAGGATCAGACGCCTTTCATCCTGGTCGATATGATCAACGGTGCCTGGGGCGGACGGGCTGGCAAGGATGGTATCGAGGGGGTGACGAACCCGTCGCAAAATATGTCCAATATGCCGGTAGAGACGCTGGAAGCTCGCTATCCTATCCGGGTTGAAGAATATGCTCTGCGCCCAGATTCCTGCGGGCCGGGCGAACATAGGGGTGGTCTGGGGCTGATCCGGCAATACCAGCTGCTGGCGGATGAAGCAGTGCTGCAACTGCGCGCGGACCGGGCGGATAACCCACCCTATGGCCTGTTCGGTGGTGGCTGCGCCGCGCCCAGCCGCAATATTTTGGATCCGGACGGTTCAGCCGAGGCATTGCCGTCCAAAGTAACCCGGACCCTTCGGGGCGGCGAGGTTATCCGCCATGAACAGGCGGGCGGCGGCGGCTATGGCGATCCCCTGTGCCGGGATCCAGATCGGGTCGCGGCGGATGTAGCCAACGAGAAAATCAGCCGGGCCTTCGCCGAGGAGCATTTCGGCGTGGTTATGTCGCCGGATGGTTTCGCGCCAGATTTGGATGCGACTGAGAGTTGCCGGAAGTCACGAAAATAGACTGCTTATTGTGCCACGACCATCTGGCGCGGCACGGTAATCCAGGTCGCCCGCGCGAAGGCAAGCAGATTGCCCGCGGCGCCGTAGAGAGCGCTGTCGGCTAGCAATTTGCGCCCCGAGCGCGCGCCCTGCCGTGCGGTAATCACACAGGCTTCGCCAGGCCGGGGCCGGTCCATGATGCGGGCGGCCATGCGGCCAAGGAGAACGCTTTCGTCACTGTCGCCCTCGTCAAAATTTCCACCTAGAACGGCATGCCCCGTGGGGCAGTCGAGGCAGGCCCAGATGAATTCCTCGGCGACGAAGCCATCGGCGGCGGCAAGGTTGTCGTCGGGCAGCCAATGAGAGGCAAAGGGTACCGGATTTGCCGCGTCCGGCATTTTCAGCGGCCCGGCCAGGATGCGCATGCCGTCGCCTTCCGCCCGTCCGGGCCCGCAAACAAAGCAGCCCGGGACGTCATGATTGTTCTCGTCGAACGGTGTCGCCCGGCTGGCGGCGGATGCCTCGGCGAAGCTCACACGGGGTAGCGCATCCAACATCAAGTCGCTCAGCCTGGCCGTTGCCAATAAGACATCGCCATCGCACAGCTCAATTCCATCATCCGCACCCGGCCTGACGGCCATGGGGATATCCAGCGGTATGGGTTTGTGCAGGGTTACTTCGGCACAAGGCCCCAGTTGTTGGCCCAATAGGCCACAGACATAACCGCCATTGCCCGAATTCGGCGGACCGCGAAAGCGCTGGTCGATCATGATATTCGACATGGCTGATGTGGTCCTATTCCTTTAACGGGCCCATGGCGGTGAAGCTGGCTTCCTCGCCGCGGGTGATGATCAAATGATCATGCAAAACGATTCCCAGGGGTTTGGCGGCGGTCTGAGTTGCCTTCAGGGTGGCGATGGTGGTTTCGCCCGAACCCGCAGCTTGCAATGTATCAACATCCGCCGACAAAACCCCGGCCAGTGTATCGAATTGCTCGATCAGCCGCTTCGCCAACGGTTTGACATCGCCTCGACGCAGGGCGCCAAACAAAATCAGTTCAAGCAGCCCGTAATCGGGCAAGCTCTTGGGACCGCCCTTCTGGAAACGTCCCCGCAGGCGTTCGCGATGGCCATGGTAGTGAGATTTTTTCGTTTTATCCGGCAACACAATCTCCGAAACCGGCATCAGTCATAGGGCGGCTTGTGCATGCCTTGGGGCGAAGTGGTAAATATTTGCACGCCATCCGCTGTGACGCCCAGGGAATGCTCGAATTGGGCGGAAAGGGATTTGTCTCTGGTCACCGCCGTCCAGCCGTCGTTCAGCATTTTTACTTCCCAGGTGCCTAAATTGATCATTGGCTCGATGGTGAAGAACATGCCTTCGTGCAGCTCCAGCCCCTTTCCCGCGGCACCATAATGCAGCACGTTGGGGGCGTCATGAAAGACCCGGCCCAGGCCATGGCCGCAAAAATCCCGCACCACCGAACAGCGCTGTTCCTCAGCATAGGTCTGAATGGCATGGCCAATATCGCCCAGGGTTGCGCCGGGCTTGACCACGGCAATGCCCCGCATCATCGCTTCGTAGGTAATGTCGCACAAACGCCGTGCCTTCAACTTAGGCTTGCCCGCGAAATACATGCGCGAGCTGTCACCGAACCAGCCATCCAGGGTCACGGTGACATCAATATTCATAATATCGCCATCCTTGAGGACCTTGTCGCCCGGTATGCCGTGACAGACCACATGGTTGATGGAAATGCAGACGGATTTGGGAAAGCCGCGGTAATTCAAGGGCGACGGCGTCGCGCCATGATCAACGATGAAATCGTGGCACAGCGTGTCCAGCGCATCGGTGGTGGCACCAGGCCGGACATGAGGTCCGATCATGTCCAGGCATTCGGCAGCCAGACGGCCGGCCCGTGCCATGGCGTCGAAATCCTCCCGACCGTACAGCTTGATCAAGCCGGTGTTTTCGGGTGGTGCCTTATTGGCGGCGACATAGTTCATGTGGCTTTCTTACCCAAGCCTATAATTCGAGCTGTAACGGTTTCCGCACCTGGATGCCCGTGGTATCGATCTGGCAATCGTAACAAATCGCCTCGACACCGCTCCCCATGGCCCGGTGCAATTCCTCCGCATACGTCGGATCGATATCCCCGGCAATAGCAAAGCGGTCGCAATCGCCTCTTTGTACCAGATAAAGCATTACCGCCCGGTGTCCAGCGGCGACCATATCCCCAAGCTCAACCAGATGCTTGGCGCCGCGTTTGGTGACCGAATCGGGGANTTCCGCCAGGCCCGTCTGGCGCATCAGATGCACGTTCTTGATCTCGACATAGCAATCGGGCCGGCCNGGTTGCTCCAGCAACAGATCCACACGTGAGTTCTGNCCATACTTGACCTCCCGCCGCAGGGTTTCATAGCCCTGNAACGGCTCGATTTCACCNGCCTCGATGGCCTCGGCGGCAATGCCGTTTGGATGCGCNGTGTTGATGCCAACCAGGCCNCCGTTCGCCCAAATTAGTTCCCAACTNAACTTCANCTTGCGCTTGGGGTTGCGGGATGGTGACAGCCAGACCTCGGCGCCGGCATCCTTCAGGCCCAGCATGGCGCCGGGGTTGGCGCAATGGGCCGTGACCTGCGCGCCATCTTCCAATTCGATATCGGCCAGAAAGCGTTTGTAGCGGCGCAGCAGGGTGCCGCGTATCAAGGGATCAGGAAATTGCATGGCAACAAATTAACCGCGTGCGCGGCACGGCGCAATCGCCGCATGGGCACGCCGCGATGACAGCTTCAATTCAGGGCTGCTATAGTATTGCAAACAACGCCAACCGTGAAGGCCCGCAGAAGATGTCTTATAGCCCAAAGACCGTGACTGCCGCCGTCATCATTATCGGCGATGAAATTCTGTCCGGCCGGACCAAAGATCAAAATCTTGCCTTCCTGGCCGAGGCCTTGAACGAGGCGGGGGTGCAGCTACGCGAATGCCGCGTGGTAGCGGATGTGGAGGCCGAGATCGTGGCCGCCGTCAACGCCTTGCGTGTCAGCAACGACTATGTCTTTACCACGGGCGGTATCGGCCCGACACATGATGATATTACCGCTGACAGCATAGGTGCGGCGTTTGGCTTGGCGGTAGATTTCAACCCAGAAGCCGTCGCCATACTGGAGGCTCATTACGCCCATACTGGGGCGGAGTTGAACCAGGCCCGCATGCGCATGGCGCGCACGCCCGTGGGCGCGGCCCTGGTGGAGAACCCGGTCAGCAAGGCGCCCGGCTTTCGGGTCGAAAATGTCTATGCCATGGCAGGCATTCCATCGGTTTGCCAGGCCATGTTTCATAGTATGAAGCACGAATTGATCGGCGGTGATCCCGTCCGCTCCATCTCGATCTCGGTGCATTTGGCCGAGGGCACCCTGGCCAATGGCCTGAGCGCGCTGCAGGATAAATATCCTGATGTCGGCTTGGGTTCCTACCCGTTCTACCACGATGGCCGGTTCGGCGCCTCCATCGTGGCGCGCAGCCAGTTGCCAGAAAGATTGGCTGCGGCGGCGGACGAGGTCCGCCAGCTGATGCGCGATCTTAGCGGCGAACCGATCGAGCAGGGCGACGAGGCCTAGGGCGCTAGAATAGCGCCGGCCATGATTAAGGCGCTGCGCAAGCCATTCATGTCGACAGCCCCCACATCCCCGCTACCTTTCGCGGCAAGGGCTGCGGCGGTGCCGGCGGCCTGACCGGTGGCCATGCAGGCGGGAATCTCCTTGGTGGCGTTATGGACGCGCCGATCGACCGAGATGCACCGTCCCGAGACCAGCAAATTGTCAACCGCACCATGATGCAGGGCCCGATAGGGGATCTGATAGCGCGCACCGTAGCGGGTCCAGTGGCCGGTGACGGCGATGGCGTCATCAAAGCTGCGCTGATCGTCATCGGCACCCAGGACATAGTCGCCGATCAGGCGGCGGGTTTCGGTAATGCCCAGCTGATCGGCGGCATCGGCCAAATAAGCGTTGGCGAAGCCGGGTACTTCGCCGCGCAGTTTGTCGATTTGCTGCATCATCAGGCGACGGGATTCGACCTCGGCATAAGTCAGGTCCTCCACCGATGTGGGATCGATGCGGCGGTCGATATGATCCGACATGCCCCAAGGCATCAGCGTGCGGTTGGCTCCCGGTGTGTTGAAAAAGCGCCCGCCCAGGGTAGGAAAAAATTTGCCTGCGCTGGCCTCTATGGCCTCGTCGGGAGCCTCCACATTGGCCATGCGGTACCAGCGGTAGGGGTGAACCTTGGCGGCCTCGAATGGCAGACCGGCCCAGGGCAGCAGGTCGCCATCACCAGTGGCATCAATGACAACTTTGGGCTGGATCGCCTGACGGCCGGACTTGGATTGACAGATTACGTGGCTGATGCGGTTGCCGTCGAGAACCAGGTCCGTGGCCCAGGAATGTAAGCGCAGGCGTACGCCGGCCTCCGCCACCATTTGATCGCCGATGAATTTGAACTCCCCCGGCTCGTAAGCCACGGAATAGCGCACCCTATCCGGCACGCCGCCCCAGATCAGGCCCCATTTCCGATAATGATCTATCAAGGCCGGGTCGTCGGAACCCCACTCTCCCGCCTTGGGAAAGACGGCTGCGTTTCTTTGTTCCAATCGATCCACTAGTTCCTGGCACAGACCCGCGATGACCTGGGTGCCATTGCCGTCATCCAGGCTCAACAACAAGATCACCATGCCCCCCGTGGCCAAGCCACCGAGATAGCCATACCGTTCCAACAGAACAGTATCGGCGCCGCAACGGGCGGCGGCCACGGCGGCGGCCAGCCCGGCCGAGCCGCCGCCGACCACAAGGACATCAGGGTTGTCGACGACGGGAGTCTGCCGTGGGCCTTCTTCCAAAATGTTGACCGGGTCTGGACTCATGAAACTGTTCTCTCAATAAACCGATGCAAAAAAAAGCAGACATGACGTGCTCGCCCTTCGAGGTTAACATAAAGCGGCCTGGGAACAGGTATGGTCGATTTAGCTGTTGGCGATATTGATTGTTCAGATTTTCGATCTAGCCTGCCAGCCTGCAAACCACCCGTCTGCACGAGGATAAGACGCAATCATGATTGATCTCTACAGTTGGAAGACCTCGAACGGCAAGAAAGCCTCCATCATGCTGGAGGAGTGCGGTCTGGAATATAATGTTCACCCGATAAATATCGGCCAGGACGACCAGTTCACGCCGGAATTCACCGCCATCAATCCGAATGGCAAGATCCCTGCCATCATCGACCAGGACGGTCCCGGCGGCCAACCCTATACGGTGATTGAGTCCGGTGCTATTTTGATGTATCTGGCGGAAAAAACCGGCCAGTTTATGCCGGCGGAAATGGCCGCGCGTTATGACGTGATCCAGTGGCTGATGTTTCAAATGGGTGGTATCGGTCCGATCTTTGGCCAGGTGCACCATTTCAAGCGGGCCGCCAAGGAACAAGTGCCCTACGCCATTAACCGCTATTATACGGAATGCCGGCGTCTCTATAGCGTTCTCAACGGCCGGCTTGAGGGGCGGGAGTATCTAGCCGGCGATGTCTCCATCGCCGATTTCGCGACCCTACCTTGGGTCTTCCGCCATGATTGGCAGGAAGTTGACCTGGCCGATTTCCCCAACGTCAAACGCTGGTATGATACCCTGATGGCCCGCCCCGCCTTGACGCGCGGCATGGACATCCCCGTTTGAGTCCCGATAATAGCCCGCTCGACAACCCTTCCGTTCAGCGGGTTCAGGCGGCACTGTACGGGGCGGGGTCTGAGGCCGGTGTCGTTGCCCTGTCCGAGACCGCCCGCACGGCCCAGGACGCCGCCGATAGCGTCGGCTGTGAATTGGGTGCGATCGTCAAGTCGCTGATCTTTCGGGTCGAAGGACGGGCGGTGCTAGCCCTGGTTGCGGGTGATCGAATCTGCAATACCAAGGTGCTGCCAGTTGTCCTGGAGATGACGGGCAAATGCAAACGCGCCGATGCTGATCTGGTGCGCGCGGCCACGGGTTTCGCCATCGGCGGCGTCGCGCCCGTGGGCCATCCCAGGCCCTTGCCGACGGCCATTGACGCCAGCCTGAGCCGCTTTGACGTCATCTATGCCGCGGCGGGCCATCCATATTGTGTCTTTCCCACCAGTCTGGATGAACTGACGCGGCTGACCTGCGGCCGGCTGAGTGGCGATATCTCGGAACCGTTGCGGTAGACACTTCCTGTCTGATCGCAGCCGCCTTGTTGCCTTCCTTTCGGACAGAAATATAGGTTAACGACCTTAATAAAATATGAATTATGGCAAATAATAATAGATGCATTCACAACGAGTTGATGCACTGTTAACACCTGAATGCATGGGTTTCGAGGCTCTTTACTAGAAGGTCAACGGCATCTTTTGGGGATTTTTCGTGCAAATTTTGGCTAAGCCTTTTGTCAGGGAATTGCCGGGTATGCCCACCATTGACAGGACTTGGAGCGCTGGTTAGAAGATGGGCACGCAGCGTGCTGGAGGGATGGCAGAGCGGTAATGCAACGGATTGCTAATCCGTCAACGTGTAACAGCGTTGCGGGGGTTCGAGTCCCCCTCCCTCCGCCATTCCTGGCCAATCATCCCGGACCCAGAAAAATGAGCACGATCAGTATCGGTCCATGCAACGACATATGTAGCATCATATGCGACGTATCGGCTTAACCCAGCGGGTCGAGGTGATCCAGGGCCGAACCGGCCCCGCCGAACGGCGTGATGCCCTGGACCAGCGCTGGCATGGCTTGTTAGCCGAACTTGGCGCCCTAGCGGTACCGCTTCCTAACTGTGGCGTACCGGCCGCATCCCTGATCGACGAACTAGGGCTCGACGCCATCGTCCTCACGGGTGGCAATGATGTCGCGGAAGCGCCCCTAGGCGCGCCTGGAGCCGCCAAGGTCGCACCGGAGCGGGACCGCCTGGAGCGGGATCTGATCGTGGCATGCCGGGCCCGCGGCAAACCCTTGCTGGGAGTTTGCCGTGGCATGCAGATGATCAATGTGGCCCTGGGCGGGTACCTGGAGCGGACTATCGGCCATGCTGGTGTGAGGCATGCGGTCTCGGTCAGTACCAATGATTATTGGCCCAAAGCCTGGCGCGTCAACAGCTATCACGATGTATCCATTCCGCAGGATGGTCTGGCGCCGTCCCTGCGCTGTTTGGCCCGAGCCGATAGTGGCGATGTCGAGGCTTTCGTCCATGTGGATGATGGCTGTCACGGCATTATGTGGCATCCGGAGCGAGAGGCCCCTTTTCGAGTCGAGGATCTGGCCTTTTTAAAACAGGTATTGGAGCTGTAGGGCACATGCGTGCAATCATCCTGGCGGCCGGGCAGGGCACGCGCCTGGCGCCTTATACAAATGACCGGCCTAAATGCCTGGTTGAGCTGGCCGGGCAACCGATGTTGAGCCGGCAACTGGCGGTGCTGAGCAGACTTGGTGTCGATGATATCGTTCTGGTGGGCGGGTATCGGTCGGACCAGTTGGCCGGCTTTGGGCATAAAGTTACCCTCAATCACGATTTTGCCACCACCAACATGGTGCATTCATTGTTCTGCGCCCGGGAGGCCCTGGACGGGACCGATGATGTGCTGATAGCCTACAGTGACATTGTCTACGAACCGCGGGTACTTGAGGCACTACTGGCGGCACCTGGTGGCGTCTCGGTGGCGGTCAATACGGAATGGCAGGCTTTGTGGCAGGTGCGTATGGATGATCCACTAGCGGATGCGGAAAGTCTAATACTGGGGCCGGATGGCCGTCTATTGGAAATCGGCCAAAAGGTCAGCCATTATTCCAAGATCCAGGGCCAATACATGGGATTGATCAATGTCGCGGCGGCCGAGGCGCCGAAGCTGGCTCAGGTTCACGACGATATGGCCGGACTGCCGCGTTATACCGGCACGGCCCACGGCAATATGTACCTGACCGATTTCCTGCAGCGGCTGTCCAATCTGGATTGGCCGATTTTTGGCGTCAAGATCGCTGGTGGCTGGTTGGAAGTGGACAGCGTGGAGGATCTTGCAATCTACCATGGCCTTGCCGAGCGAGGTGAGTTGGATGCCTACTGCAAGCTAGCCTAGGCCACGTTTCACAAACGGGATCTAGCTATTGTAACAAGGTGGGGGAGATCAGCAGGATGATCAAAGGGAAGGTGATCAGGATCGCCACGTTGATCAGATCCACGAAGACGAACCAGCCAAAGCCTCGGAACATATCGCCCATCATCACACCGGGTGCCCCGCCCTTCAGAATATAAACATTCAGGCCGACGGGCGGCGTGATCAGTCCGATTTCCACTATTCTGACCACCAGAAGACCAAAGACGAATGGGTGTCGATACTCAACGACGCTGGCGTTCCTGCCGCCCGTGTGCGTCGTCTCGATGAATCCATGGCCCGTTAGCAGGCCTTTTCGCGTACCGTTCTGCAAAGCTATCCGGGNGCGGACCGCACCGGCNTTCCCAATGCCTTGCCGNTNGCNNCATTCACNTACANCCACGGCGGNCCCATAGCNAGGCGGGCGACCACCCAANGTCGNTGAACATNCCGTCGAGGTNNTGGAAGAACTGGCCTATGACGCAGTTGCNATTTCTGAGTNGGAGAAAGAAAANAGGGTATCATCGCAACCGGCCCACCTATGTCCGCGTTTNCCTAAACTCAGAAGTTNCGNGAGNNGCNGATTNANATNCANTGTCCGGAGCNATNGCGGACGTCGTCAAGCAGTCAATCACTTACCTTATTAGATTGCCTGTGAGGCAGTGTTGATAATGATCCCTGGCATAAAGGTCAACGAGGGCCGGCTGTTTTTTAAGACGTCGCAATCATGACAATCAACACCAACATCAAGTTGATATTTTGACTGCCCCGATTGTCTATGCTAACAGTTGTAGCCTTTTTATTTGGGGGACAACGAAAACACAACGTTGTAGTCTTTAATTGGAGCGACAACGAAAACACAACAGGGAGAATAAAATGCGTAAATCGGTCTTAACGCTAGGCGCCCTTGCATTGGGTGCATTCACGTTCACTTCGGTCTCGGTACCGACGGTTTCACAAGCTCAGATAGTTGAAGGACCAGAAGTCACATGGCGCCTTTCACTTTGGGGCAAACGCCGGGCTTTTTCAGAGGGCCTTGAATACATCTCTGCCGAAGTGGCCAAGCGGACAGCAGACAAATTCAAGATTAAGCTCTATTACGGTGGACAACTCTCCAAGAGTAAAGAAAACCTCGACGGTATTTCGATGGGCGCATTTGAAGCGGCTCTGTTTTGCGCGGCTTATCATCCTGGCAAGAACAGGCCCTTGAATGTTCTTGATCTACCATTCTTGCCGCTTATTAATCTTGACGTAATGCTCAAGGTGCATAATGCGGTATACAACCACCCATCAGCCAAGAAGGCTTTGGCTAAGTGGAACGCGCACCTTTATATGCCAAATGTTCTTCCGCAGTACGAATATATGGGTAAAGGAACGCCGCCCTCCAAGGTGTCGGATTTCAAAGGCAAGCGGCTCAGGGCACTGGGTGGCATGGGCCGGGCCGCCAAGGCGATCGGCGCCGTGCCAACGACGATGCCGGCCTCCGAGACCTATACGGCTCTGTCACGTGGTACAGTGGACGCTATCGGCTTCCCCTTCACCTATACTTTCAGCGCCTACAAACTGGACGAGGTTTCAGACTGGTACACAACCAACATGGTGCTTGGGACGGTGAACTGCCCAATCGTCTTTAACACGGCCGCNTGGGCCAAGCTTCCNAAGCAGTACCAGAAACTGTTGAACGACATTAAGGCTGGTGCGTCCAATGCCCANAAAGAAGCCTACTCCAAAAAAGATAAAGAGAACCTGGCGAAATGGGCNGCCAATCCGAAACTTAAGGGCGTCAAGATNGATGAGGCCGAGATGGCCGAATTCCGGCGTATTGGTGGCCAGCCTCTCTGGAATGATTGGGTAAAAGAGAACGCTAAGCACATTCCGGCTCAGGAACTGCTGGATCTCGTACTCAAGACAGCTAAAGAAGCGTCGAAGTAAAGGTGATTGTCAGCGAAAGACCGCCGGTTTAGCCATCGGCGGTCTTTTGTTGCATATTTTGCGGTTTTCCTGCCCGCGCATTAAATGGATAGATTTGAATGTCAGATCGAGATATCGCTGTATTCTCTCCAGGAGCGAGGCTTCTGTCGAGCATAGACAATTATTATTTCCAGTTTGAAAAATTATTAAATTTATTAGCCGGTATCGTCATTATGGGCCTGATGTTCCTGGGCGTGATACAGGTCCTCGGGCGAAAGGTCATAAATTTTCCAGTCCCCGGTTATGTCGACCTCGTCGAATTTGCCATGGTCATCTTTGCCTTCCTCGCCATTTCCTATTGTCAGAAGCTCGGCGGTCACGTTCGCATGGAAATCATCATCGGCAGATTTAAGGGCCGGACGCTTTGGTTTCTTGAATGCATCGGCATCCTGATCGCGATGTATATCATCGCCGTGCTGATGTACTACAGCTACACGCACTTTCTCCGTTCCTTTGATTGTTCGTTTCCATTCTGTGTTGGTGACAGTTCGATGGACATCGAGCTGCCGATCTGGCCGACGAAGCTACTTGTTCCGTTCGCCTTCGCCATGTTGTTAGTGCGTTTTTCTATCCAATTATTAGGATATTTTCGACTTTTCCTTTATCCCGATGCCGAACCAATTGCTATTCCGATGATTGAAACGGTGGATGAGCAGGCCCAGCACGAGATCGATACCGGCCTGGCTGGAGAAGAAGAAAAAGTGGTGATTACGAGCGATGTGAGGGACCAGTAGATGACTGAATTTGAAATTGGCCTGGCCGGCACTGGTGCCCTGTTGTTGATGGTTTTTGCCGGCGTGAGGATCTATGCCGTCGCCGCCATCGTCGGCGTGATAGGTGTCGTTTATATCATTGGTTGGGACGCGGGCGCTGGCATCGGCGGCACCGTCCCGCATTCCAAATCGGTCAACTACGCTCTGAGTGTATTGCCGATGTTTATCTTGATCGGCTTCATCGCCTACCATGCGGGACTGACCCACGCACTGTTCCGTGCGGCGAGGGCTTGGGTGGGCTGGGTCCCGGGCGGCCTCGCAGTGGCTAGTGTCTTCGCCACCGCAGGATTTGCTGCCGTTTCCGGCGCCAGTACGGCGACGGCTGCGGTGTTCAGTCGCGTCGCCATCCCGCACATGCTGGAGGCCGGTTACGACAGGAGGCTGGCGGCCGGCGTGGTAGCGGCGGGCGGCACCCTTGCTTCGTTGATACCGCCGAGCGCGATCTTGGTGATTTATGCCATCATCGTCGAAGAATCAGTTGGCACGTTGATCATGGCCGGCTTTGTGCCAGGCGTAGTTTCGGCGCTGGTTTACGCGGCTCTGATCATTGGCCAATGCAAGCTTAATCCGGAACTCGGCAGGCCGATCCCTTCGCCGCCAATGAAAGAGAAAATCGCCAGTCTGCCCGGCACACTACCCATTATCGCCGTGGTCGCGATCATCTTCTATTCAATGTACTCTGGCACCGCGACGCCGACGGAAGCAGGCGCTCTTGGTGCGTTTGTCGTACTGATAATGGCCATTGTACGCGGCATGTCTTGGAAGAATTTGCGCTCTGCCTTGGAAGAGACTGCCAGGCTTACGGTGATGATTTTTGCGCTGATCTGGGGCATCTTAATCTTCGTCCGTTTCCTCGGTTACGCCGGTCTGCCGCAGGCCTTCGCCGAATGGATTGTGACACTGCCGTTCCCGCCGTTGATTATCATGATCGGTATCCTGCTGGGTTATGCCATCCTTGGCATGTTCATGGATGCGATCGGTATGCTGTTGTTGACCTTGCCGGTGGTGTATCCAGCTGTGATCGCACTGGGCTACGATCCGATCTGGTTCGGCATCATTGTCGTGAAGATGTGTGAAGTATGCCTGATCACTCCGCCGGTCGGGCTCAATTGCTATGTGGTGTCCGCGGTCAGACCCGATATACCTTTAGGTGATGTATTCCGGGGTATTGCGCCTTTCTTCGTTGCCGACGTGGTGACTATCGGGCTCTTTTTGGCCTTCCCCGGCATCATCCTCTGGCTGCCCAGTCTGNTCAATCAGTAGNANGGCGANNGCNCTCGCNCAAANATNNNTCNNNGANTCNCTNNGTTNTGGGAAGAATGATGTAGTNCAGAGCGCGCCTGGTCCGGCGTAGGAGTTTTCAGTACGCCTTGCCACCTTCGGGCAGGTCTGGCCTCAAGATATTCACATGGATCATGTTATGGTGCGCCGAAGGGTATTCTTGAGGTAAGTTTTCTATGACAAAGTCAAATACTGTCGGCGCCCTGGCTGGATTTCGCGTGATCGATTTAACCCGTGTGCTGGGGGGCCCCTTTTGCACTCAATTGCTGTCGGATCATGGCGCCGAGGTGATCAAAGTTGAGCCGCCTCAGGGCGACGAGGTGCGCGATTGGGGACCGCCTTTCAAGGACGGCTTGTCGGCCTATTTCGCCGGCGTCAACCGCAACAAACGCTCTATCGGACTGGATATGCGCACGAAGCGTGGGCAGGAGATCTTGTTCCAGCTGCTCGAAGGTGCCGATGTGATGATCGATAATTTTAAATCCGGCAGCCTAGAAAAATGGGGTATCGGCTACGATGAGGTGCTCGCGAAACGTTTCCCCTCGCTGATCTATTGCTCCATCACTGGTTTTGGTGCGGACGGCCCGTTTGGCGGTTTCCCCGGCTATGACGCGGTGGCGCAGGCATTGTCGGGGCAGATCTCAGTCAACGGTTCGCCCGAGACCGGGCCGACCCGGATCGGCGTGCCGATCATTGATCTGGCTACTGGTCTTTATGCCAGCATAGGCATTCTGCTGGCGGTAGAAGAGCGACGGCGGTCAGGATTGGGCCAACGGGTCGATACCTCGTTGTTCGATACTGGCGTTGCGTTGTTACATCCCCAGGCGGCGAATTATTTCATGTCCGGCAAGGCGCCTGTCCTGACCGGAAATTCGCATCCCAACATCTCGCCCTATAGTCAGTACCAGACCAAAAAGGGCCGGTTGTTCATGGCCATTGGCAATGACCGGCAGTTCCGTTTGCTGGCCGAATTGCTGGGTCATCCCGAATGGCCCACCGACCCGCGTTTCCTGCACAATCCAGAGAGGGTGGAAAACCGCGATGCATTGGACGCCGAAATCACGGATGCGCTGCGGGATCATGTGGCGGAGGATATCACCATGGCTCTCCTCGCCAAGGGTGTGCCGGCGGGGGCGGTTTTGACCATACCCGAGGTTGCGAAACATCCCCATACCAAGCACCGTGAGATGGTGGTTGAGCTGGATGGCTATTACGGCACCGGCATTCCCGTCAAGATGGGCCGTACGCCGGGCTCCGTCCGCACCACGCCGCCGCACTATGGTAGCGCCACCCGAGACGTGCTCGCCGGCCTGGGCTATGACCATGCCCAAGTCGATGAATTGATTACCGACGGCGTCGTCTACACCAAACGAGCCAAGGCGCCGTCGTAGACTTTGTCTCCTGGTGCTCTGGATACCCGCTTTCGCGGGTATGAGGGAATTCGTCTAATCCTGGGTCACGATCATCGAGGCATTTTGTCCGCCGAAGCCAAAGGCATTGACCTGAATGGTTTCGACCTTGGTCTTATGCGGTTCATTGATCACGGCGTGGAATTCAACCACCGGGTCAACATCCTTGGTGCCGGCGTTGGGGATCACTGCGTTGGCCTGCATGCTGGCCATGCCGCCGAACAGGCTGAAGATACCGGCGCCGCCCGCCGTGTGGCCCAGATGACCCTTGACAGAGGCCACGGGGATAGGTTCCTCCCGCCCGGCGAACAGGCGGTTGATGGCTTTGGCCTCGGCGATATCGCCTACCGTGGTGGCGGTGCCGTGGGCAAACAGGGCATCGATCGCATCCGCGCCTATGCCGGCATCCGCCAGGGCATCTTCCATGGCCACCTGTTCCCACTTGCCCTCGGGCTCGGGCGAAGAGGGGTGATAGGCGTCGGCCAATGAACCATAGCCACGGATGCGGCCATGGATTGCAGCACCACGGGCCCGGGCATGGTCCGCCCGCTCCAACACCAAGACGCCAGCGCCCTCGCCGGGCATCACCCCGGTGCGGTTGGCATCGAACGGCATACAGGCTTTGTAAGGATCGGGCTGCTGAGAGAACATGCCGTATTTGCCCATGGAGAAAATCTGTAATTTGCTGCGTCCGCTGTCAGAGGCTCCCGTAATGGCCACATCGACGATCCCGGCCTCGATCATGCGGGCGGCGGTGCCGATGGCATCATGGGCCGAGGCGCAGGCAGTTGACAGCGTCAGCATCGGCCCATGCAGGTCCCAGCGCAGGGCAATGTGCGCCGCCGCCATGTTGTTCCAGGCCTGTAGCTGCAATTTGCGCGAGACGCCGTCGGGTCCTTCGGTATCGAGGCCATGCTGGGCGGCGGCCACGGATTCACAGCCACCCAGGGCCGAACCCATGATCACGGCGGTGCGGCGCGGGTTCAGACTGGTCAGGCCTGAATCTTCTACCGCCTGCACGGCTGCCGCGACAGCATACCAGGTAAAGGGATCGCTGCCCGTGATGACGCGTTGGTCCATCCATTCCTCGGGTTCAAAATCATTGATCAGTGAGACCCAGGCATAGTCGAGGCCCTCGTCTCCTGCCCAGGGTGCTGCCTGCACAGCAACATGGCCGTTGTGGAAATTGCGGTTGACCTCGTCAAAATTTGACCCGATGGAAGAGATTACCCCCATCCCGGTGATGGCCACGTTTTCCATTGTGTTTCCTCGCTACATTTATCATTTGGCGCCGCGTCATGATGATTATGCCTAATCAACGAGGCTGTTGTCATGGAAATCTGCTCCTTCCGTACTGGACCCTGGCCGGCGGCTGCCATAGGCTGATGGCAATATCGGCGGCAGAAAATTGGGAGATGGGGTGATGAAGGCATATCAGATTGTGAAATGGGGTGAGCCTCTGGAAGAACGGGAAGTGCCGACACCGGAACCCCAGGGCACGGAAGTCTTGGTACGGGTGACCGCCTCAGGCATTTGTCACAGTGATATCCATATCTGGGATGGCTATTTCGACATGGGCGGCGATAACAAGCTGTCCCTGGAAGCCCGTGGCATGCAGCTGCCCTTCACTATGGGCCATGAAACTCTGGGCGAGGTGGTGGCCCTGGGACCGGATGCGACGGGCGTTGAAATCGGCGGCAAGCGCATTGTCTTCCCTTGGATCGGATGCGGCGAATGCGATGTCTGCCAGCGCGGCGAGGATTTGTTGTGCCTGGCACCGCGCACCGTGGGCACTCGTTATGCCGGCGGTTATGCGGAATATTGCATCGTCCCGCATGCGAAGTATCTGGTGCCTTTTGCGGACGTGGACGAACCCTATGCTGCGACCTGCGCCTGTTCCGGCGTTACCGCCTATAGCGCCCTGAAGAAACTCAAACATCTGCGGCCGGAACAACATCTAATGATCGTCGGCGCGGGTGGCGTCGGTCTGGCTGGCATCGGCATGGCCAAGGCGGTGGTCGATGCCAAGTTGATCGTCGCCGATATCGACCCGGCGAAACGCGCCGCCGCCCTTGCCGCGGGTGCTGACATCGTGATTGATAACAGTGATGAAAGTGCCGTCGCCTCCTTGCTGGAGAAAACCGGCGGCGGCGTGCATGGGATTATCGATTTTGTCGGCGCGCCGGCTTCTACCGGTTTCGCCATGCAGGCGGCGGCACGGGAAGCCAAGATCGTCGTCGTCGGCCTGTTTGGCGGCGCCATTCCCGTGCCACTCGCCAGTCTCCCGTTGCGGATGATGAGCCTGGTCGGTAGCTATGTGGGTACGTTGGACGAGATGCACGAGTTGATGGCCCTGGTGCAGGCAGGCAAGGTGAAGCCGGTGCCCGTGACCTCGCGCCCCTTGCGTGAGGCCGGCCAGGCCATCGCGGATCTGCGCGACGGTAAGGCGGTGGGGCGCTACGTTCTGGTCAACTAGCGTCGGCCAACACAGTGCTGGGCATTTGCGCTACGGCGGCCTCAAGCAGGCCGCCGTCGGCCTCCGCCTGATAGCTTCGTTCGGAGATATAGCGGCGCCAGGCCTTGGCGCCCGGCTGGCCATGGTATAGCCCCAACATGTGCCGAGCGATGGCATGCAGGCGGACGCCCTGGGCCATTTGTTCCGCGATATAGGGTAGCATGGCAGCGACTAGATCGGCGCGGCTCGGCAGGGGGGCGGTCTCGGCGAAAAGCTCCCGATCCACCAGGGCCATCATATAGGGTGAATTGTAGGCCGCGCGTCCGAGCATGACGCCGTCCACATGCTTTAGATACGCCTGGCATTGTTTCAGGCTGTCGATGCCACCGTTGATGATAATTTCCAATTTTGGGTAATCGGCTTTCAGGCGATAGACCCGGTCATAATCCAGCGGTGGTATCTCGCGGTTCTGCTTTGGGCTCAGCCCCGTCAGAATGGCCTTGCGGGCATGCACGATGAAGGTGGCGCAACCGGCGGCGGCCACGGTCTCGACAAAGTAACGCAGGAAATCATAGCTGTCCGGATCGTCAATGCCGATCCGGGATTTCACCGTGATGGGCAGATCCGTGGCCGCACCCATGGCTGCGACGGAAGCCGCGACCAAATCCGGTTCCGCCATCAGGCAAGCGCCGAACCGGCCTGATTGTACCCGGTCGGATGGGCAGCCGACGTTGATGTTGATTTCGTCATAGCCAAAGCCTTGGCCGATCTCTGCCGCCATGGCCATGCGGTCTGGCTCTGAACCGCCCAATTGCAGGGCGACGGGATGTTCGGCGGCGGAGAACCCCAGCAAGCGCCCGCGATCGCCATGGATCACCGCCTCCGCCGTGACCATTTCCGTATACAGCAGGGCTCGGCGACTTATCTGACGCAGAAAATAGCGCGCGTGCCGGTCGGTATATTCCATCATCGGCGCGACGCAGAAACGCCGCTCTAGGGCGGGCGCGGGCATTAGGCGTCGAAGGCCGTTTTCAAGGCATTGGCCGCATGGTCAAGGGCCTCGAGGGCCACATCGACCACGCCGCCCATGCGGGCGAAACCATGCACCATGCCAGCGTAGCATTTGTATTCCACCGCCACGCCCGCTTTTGCCAAGGTTTCGGCATAAATGCGCCCCTCGTCGCGCAGGGGGTCGAATTCAGCGGTTTGGATCCAGGCCCGTGGCAGATCAATGTGGTATTTAGCCAGCTGGGGCGAGGCGCGGGGATCGTTGCGGGCGGCGTGGTCGGGCAGGTACATATCCGCGAAGGCTTCCACCGCTTGCCGGGTTAACAGATAGCCTTCGCCATTTTCTTCCATAGAAGCTGTTTGGGCTGTGAAATCCACTGCCGGGTAGATCAGTAACTGCAGGCTCAGGGGGACCTTTCTGTCGCTGTCACGCAGGGCCAGGGCGGTGGATGCCGCTAGGTCCCCCCCCGCCGAATCCCCGGCCAGGGCGATGCGGGCGGGATCGCCGCCAAAGGTCTCNGCGTTTTCTGCGACCCAACGCGTGGCGGTGATGCAATCATTCAGGCCGGCGGGAAACTTATGCTCAGGTGCNAAACGGTAGTCCACCGAGACAACTATACAGCCGGCGCCATGGGCCAGATAGCGGCAGATATGATCATGGGTTTCCAGCGAACCGATGACCCAGCCGCCGCCATGGAAGAATAAGGCCACGCCCATGGCCGGCAGGACGGATGCCGGGGTGTAGATGCGGATTGGTATCTCATTACCGTCAGGGCCTGGAATGGTGCGGTCTTCCACGCTTTGTAAATTGCCGGTGGCGTGGCGATAGACGGTCGTCGCGGCTTCGTAGGCGTCGCGCGCCACCCGATAATCGTCCTGTTCCAACGGCGAACCGCCCGCCGTCGCGGCGGCCCTTACAATGGCCGCGCATTGTGGGTCCAGGCTCATGGGCTTTCCTCTTCGATAATTTCCTTGCTGCTCCGGCCTAGCAGATACCAGGTCTACATTTTGCCCTTACCCTTAACCTTGATTTCACCGCGCGGGTCAAGGTGATAGCTGGCCGTTATCGGTAGATCAGCGTGCCGTCGTCCAGATCCGCCGCCGGCAGGGTGTCCTTGTCGGTATAATAATCCTGGGTATGCAGCCAGGGGTCCCGATCGCCCTGTTTCGGCATGATGTGCATCAGGCGCGCCAGATAGCCGGCATTGAAGTTATGGGGATCTACCCAGGGCCGCTCGGGCATGTCCCGGTCTTCCTCGCGCAGTTGCGGCGTAACCACGTCAACACCCTTGTCGCCCATGTGATTAAGCAGGCGACAGACAAATTCAGCCACCATGTCCGCGCGCATGGTCCAAGAGGTTCTGAGATAGCCGAACACCCAGGCCATGTTGGGAATGCCTGAAAAAAGTATGCCCCGGTGGGCCCATGTATCGGCAAAGTTCAACGCCTCGCCGTCAATGGTAAAATTGATGTCACCCAGGGCGCTTAGATTGAAGCCGGTGGCGGTGACGATAATGTCGGCCTCCAACTTTTCACCGGACTGCAACAGAATACCGTTTTCGGTGAATGTCTCGATTTGATCGGTGACCACGGATGCTTTGCCTGAGGCAATGCCCTCGAACAGATCGCCGTTGGGCACGAAGGCCAGGCGTTGGCGCCAGGGCCGGTAGCTGGGCGTGAAATGCTTTTCCACATCGTAGCCTTGGGGTAGATACGACTTGGTGCCAGCAATCAATTCCTCTTTCAAAGCCTGTGAATCGTTGAAGGACCGGTATGTGATGGTTTTCTGGTCATGCAGGATCTTGCGGCGGGCGATTTCATGGGTCCACTCATCCGGGACATCCAATTCGCGCAGCATATTGGCTGTATCATTGCGGTTTTCACCGGCATGAAAAAAGGTTGGCGAGCGTTGCAGCATGGTGATGTGGGCGCAATCTTCCGCCATGGCCGGGATAATGGTGGCTGCCGTGGCGCCGGAGCCGATGACCAGAACATTCTTGTCCTTGTAGTCCAGATCCTCCGGCCAGGTCTGGGGATGCACGATCAGTCCCTTGAAACGCTCGGCGCCGGGGAATTCCGGCGTGTAGCCTTCGGAATGGCGGTAATAGCCCTGGCACATCCAAAGGAAATTGCAGGTGAATTCAACTTGCTCGCCATTGTCGCCGCGTATTGCCAGCAACATCCATTGCTTGTCCTCGCTAGACCAAGTGGCGTCCTTGATGTCGTGCTGAAAGCGGATATGGCCGCGGATATCCTGTTCGTCGAGGGCTTCGTCGAGGTAGGTCAGAATTTCCTCGGCCGTGGCGATCGGCACGCCCTTCCACGGCTTCCAGCCGTAGCCAAAGGTGAACAGATCGCTGTCTGAACGGATGCCGGGATACTTATGGGTCAGCCATGTGCCGCCAAAACTTTCCTGCACCTCCAGCAAGGCAAAGCTTTTGCCGGGACAGTCTTTTTGTAGATAATAGGCCGCATCAATGCCGGAAATGCCTGCGCCGACAATCAGGACATCGAAATGTTCGACACTTTCGGTGCTGCTCGTCTCTATTCCCGCCACGATACTCATAATCTACTCCCGAATTCTGTATCCGGGTGACTTATACCACATCGCAATGGGAACCATCCATGTGCGAACCAAGCGAGGGAAGATTCGACATGGGCGCGCCAAGAGGACACACTTGGGAAAGCTAAAAAATTCGGCCATTGAGGAAAGCAATACGAGGATGACAAGATGAGCAGCCCCGCACTTGAAGAAGTCACCACGCCGATTACGGAAATCCTGGCGCAAGGCGCCGCCGATCTGCGTTTCGAGGATATAGACGCCGATAGCCTGACGGTGGCCAAGCAATGCCTAATCGATTGGTTCGCCGTCACCCTGGCCGG
>PCBT01000083.1 GCA_002731375.1 Rhodospirillaceae bacterium
GAGCCATACCTTCAGGGCCGACAACAATGTCTAAACAGGGCCAAGACCTACCATTCCTTAGCCTGACCGAGGTCGCTGCTCTAATCCGCGCTGGCGAACTTTCATCGGTTGCCTACACCCAGGGCCTCCTGGATCATATCGCTGCCCATGACGGACAATTTGATAGTTTCCTGCGCGTGCTATCCGACAGTGTCCTGACCGAGGCGGAGGCAGCGGACAACGCCGTCAAGACGGAGCAAGCCCTTGGCCCCCTGCATGGCGTACCTTTTGGCCTGAAGGATATTGTCGATGTGGCCGGGCTACCGACCACGGCGCACAGTCAAATTCTGGCGCAACAACCACCCAAGACCGAGGATGCCACGGTAACCACACAGCTACGCGCGGCGGGCGGTATTCTGCTGGGCAAGACCGCGACCTCCTGCGGTATCGTCGGCATGAAAGCCACCTATGGCCGGGTCAGCCGCCGTGGCGTAGTGCCGCTATCATATTCTCTGGATCACGTAGGACCCATGACCCGCAACGTGGCCGACAACGCCTTGATGCTGAATGTTCTGGCCTGCCACGACCCGGACGATCCCGCCTCCGCCGATGTCCCCACCGTTGACTATACGGCCCAGCTTGACCGCGGCGTCAAAGGACTGCGCATCGGCGTCATCCGGCATTTTCACAACCGTGACCTGATTGCAGATCCGACCATGGCCGAAGCCTTGGAGGAGGCCCTGCGGGTGCTGCAAGGCCTTGGGGCGGAGGTGGTGGAGATCGAGACGACACCTCTAGCCGAATTCGCCACCTGCAACCGGGTAATCCTGTTGTCGGAGACCTATGCCATTCATCGGCGCTGGCTGGCGGAACGTCCTGGCGACTATGGCGAGCTGTTCCTGGAGCGGGTCCTGCCCGGTGCCTTCCTGGGCGGTAGTGACTATGTGGATGCCCTGCGTTTGCGCCGGAAATTGACCACCGGCTTTAACCGCTCCATCAAGGATTTCGACGGCGTTATAGCGATCTCTTCCATGGACCCGGCCTTTGCCATCGAGGACCCGGATGAGAACGCCTTGAAGTATCCCCGCCAGGCCCGCACGCCCTTTAATTTAACCGGCAACCCGGCCCTGGCCATGCCCAACGGCTTCGATGATGACGGCCTGCCTCTCGCCATGCAAATCATCGGCAGAAATTTTGACGAGGCGACGATCTACCGCATCGCCGCCGCCTACGAAGGGGCGACGGAATGGCACAAACGCCGCCCGCCCCTGTAGTCAAAGGAGGAATGGACAATGCTATCGCATCACGGACGCTATGATTTTTCCCCCATCAGCCAACGGCCCAACTATTCCTGGCCTGATGGCAAGCGCCTGGCGGTCTATATCGCCCTGAACGTGGAGCAATTTGCTTGGGATAAAAGTATCGAATCCGCCATTGCGCCGTCTGGCATGCACAACAAACAGAGCGTTTACTCCTGGCGCGACTATGGCAACCGGGTCGGTTTCTGGCGCCTGATGGATCTGTTCGACGAATTGGATATCCCCATCCAGGCGCAGCTGAACAGCTCGATTTACGAACATGCACCCCAAGTGGCGGAGCGCCTGCGCCAACGCGGCGACGAATTCCTGGGCCACGGCATCACCAATTCCGAGGAACAAGGCGGGCGAAGCGAAGACGAAGAACGCGCTCTGATCAAGACTGTCACGGATGCCATCGTTGAAAATGAAGGCGAACAGCCCACAGGCTGGATGTCACCATGGCTGTCACAAAGCGAGACCACCTTGGATCTGTTGAGCGAGGCCGGCTATCACTACAACATGGATTGGTGTTGCGACGATCAGCCGATCTGGATGAAAACCCGCAACGGGCGCATTCTGGGCATGCCCTATCCGGTGGAATTGAACGACAACCGAGCCATCGTCCTGCATAAGATGACACCAAGCCAATATGCCGATTGCATCATCGACAATTTCGACGAAATGATGACGCAATCCGTGCATCAACCCCTGGTTTTTCCGATTTCGCTGCATACATTCGTCGTAGGTCAACCGTTCCGCATTCGGCAATTACGCCGGGCCCTGAAATACATTACCGACCGGCGGGACAAAATCTGGCTGACCCGGCCCGGTGAAATCTGCCGCCACATTGAAAGCCTGGACCCAGGCATCGTACCAGGAAGCTGATAACCATGAGCGACGTCAAACGCGGCCGGGAGTTTCTCCATACCCCCGGACCGACCAATATTCCCGACCGTATCTTGAACGCCATGCATCAGCCGGCAGTGGACTTTACCGCCCTCCCATTCGTCGAGATGACCCGATCTTGTTTCGAGGATATCAAGCACGTCTTTCAAACCCAAGGCCCGGTTTTCATGTACGCCGCCAACGGCCATGGCGCCTGGGAAGCCGCCATGAGCAATACCCTGTCTCCGGGCGACCATATCCTGGTACCGGAGACCGGTAATTTCTCGATGAAATGGGGCATGATGGCGGAATCCCTCGACCTGGTGATTGAACATCTGCCCGGTGACTGGCGCCATGGCATTGATCCGGACGCGGTGGAACAGCATCTCCGCGACGATGATGAAGGCCGGATCAAGGCTGTCTTGATGGTGCATGTGGATACCGCCAGCGGTGTCATCTCTAGCGTACAGGCCATTCGCCGGGCCATGGATAATGCCAAGCATGGGGCGCTGTTCATGGTGGACACCATTGCCTCGTTGGCCACGGTCGAATTCCAGATGGATGATTGGGGTGTTGATGTCGCCCTGGCGGCCTCGCAAAAAGGCCTAATGTGCCCGCCGGGTATCGGCTTCACAGCCTGCAGCGATAAGGCCATGCATGCCACGCAAAGTGCCAGATTGCCGCGTAATTATTGGGACTGGCGGGAACGCATGACGGACGCGCAGTATATCCGTTTTTGCGGCACCGCGCCGATCCACATGCTGTATGGTCTGCGCGAGGCCCTTGATATGCTGGCCGAGGAAGGCTTCGCGCAGGTCGTGGCCCGCCATCACCGCCTGGCCTCCGCCATCAGGGCGGCAGTGGACGTTTGGTGTTCCCAAGGCGGCATGGCCTATAACGCGCTGATCCCGGAACAACGCTCCAACTCAATTACAGCCATTCGAGTGCCCACCGGATACAACGCCGAAGAGGTTCGTACGGTGGCACGGGAACGCTACCAGGTCGCCATGGGCGGCGGTCTGGAACAACTAAAGGGCGATGTCTTCCGTATCGGCCACATGGGCGATTTGAATGAACCCATGGTCCTGGGCGCCCTGGCCGGGATCGAGGCAGCCCTGCAATACCTCGATGTTCCCCATGGTCGGGGCGGCGTCGTCGCCGCCATCGACTACCTGACCGGGACTTGAAACCATGGCCCGTACCAGTACAGCCGAGGATTGGCGGGTCTATTACCAACGCACCGGCGAGCGCCCGCCGCGCGAAACCCTGCTAGAGGCATTGGATAGCTTCGAGGCCGAAGCCACCATTGGCAGGGCCGTCGATCTTGGTTGCGGCGGCGGACGAGATAGTATCGAATTGCTGCGCCGGGGCTGGACCGTGCTGGCCATTGATGCTCAGGACTCGGCAATCGAGACCCTGTTGGCACGGCCCGAACTGAATGAATTCGGCGCCTGGCCCCAGACGCAGGTCTCGCGCTTTGAAGCGGCCCGTTGGCAGGTGGCGGAACTGGTGAATTCGTCTTTTGCCCTGCCGCTTTGTCTGAAAGTGGATTTCCTTGCCATGTGGCAACGTATTTTCGACAGTTTGCGCCCAGGCGGACGTTTCGCCGGACAGCTTTATGGCGTGCGTGATCAATGGTTTGGCGATCCCACCAACACCCATTTCACACAAACCGAAGTCGATGATCTGTTGCTGCCCTACGAAGTGGAACTATTCCGGGAAGAGGAAACGGATTCCGTCACCCCGCGCGGTACCACCAAACATTGGCACATCTACCACATCGTCGCCCGCAAGCCCGCCGCTACATAGTTTTCTGGCTTTTCCGCCAGCGCTCTGGCGTCGGTACCATCAGGATTACCGCCAGGGACAAAAACGCGGCGGAGGCGGAGACCGCTATGGGCAATTCATAGCCCCGGTCAAATCAAAGGCGAAACCCGCCACCACCGGACCTATCAAAATGCCCAACGCCGTGCCGGAATAGAGCACGCCAGAATACCGCCATGTTTTTAGCGCCGAAATAATTGGTGACCAGGGCCGACGCCAGAGCGACGCACTTGCCGTAACTCAAATCAAACAGAACCGCATAAAACGCCAAGGCACAAAAGGCGCTGGAAACAAACCACCAAGCTTGCGCAAGGGCCATGCCAAGATACATCACCACGATGGCGTGGTACCCGCCATAGTGGCCCGCCACGCCGCCAAGGTTTAGGCATCCAAACATTGAACTGAAGCAATACTTTAAGTCCTTGATAGGAAGTTCGGTAAAAATAAAATTAATAATGAATGCTATGTGACATTGATCCCTGTCCAAAACGGCTGATGACCCATATTCATGCCAAGATTATCAAGAGAATATTTGAGGCATAAGATCCGACAGCGCATCAGCACACGACAGAAGGTCGGGGTCGCCGTTGGAGTCTGTTATGCCTAATTTCGGCTGTGGCCGTCCCGCAGCTGTTTTTCGAAGTCGGCAACTCATCAAAAAGCCGTATCAATCCACAAGACAGCCATCCTGAAGCCGGACCACGCGGTCCAGACGGTCGGCAATCAGGGGATCGTGGGTCGCGACAAGTATGCCCAGGCCGCGCCCGCGCACGATTGACAGCAATTCGGAAAGAACCATCTCCGCCGTCGCCTGGTCGAGATTGCCCGTAGGCTCGTCCGCTAGCAACAAAACCGGCTGGTTCGCCAGGGCACGGGCAATGGCAACGCGTTGCTGTTCACCGCCCGATAATTGTGCTGGTGCATGCCCCAGCCGGTCCGCCAGACCCAATTCTGTCAATAATTGCTCCGCCCGCGTGCTCGCCTCCTCCGCCGGCACCTTGGCCAGGCGCATGGGCATCAGGACATTTTCCAGGGCGCTGAATTCAGGCAGCAAGTGATGAAATTGATAGACGAAGCCCACATGGTCCCGGCGTACGGCCGTGCGTTGGCGATCATTCATGGCGGCACAGTTTTGTCCGGCAATCAGAATATCGCCGGCATCGGGCTCTTCCAACAGGCCGGCGGCGTGCAGCAACGTGGACTTGCCCGAACCCGATGGTCCCATCAAGGCGACCGCCTCGCCTACATTAATCGCCAGATCGAGAGCACGCAGAACCTGCAAGCGCTTGCCGCCCTGTATGAAAGCCCGCGCCAGCCCCGTGATCCGCAACACATCATCATTACTCATAGCGCAGCGCCTCGACCGGATCGACGCGGGCGGCCCGCCAGGCCGGATAAAGGGTGGCCAAGAACGACAGAGCCAACGCCATCAATACGACGGAGACAACTTCACCATTATTCACCTCCGCCGGTATCCGGCTTAAAAAGCGGACTTCCGGCGACCACAGTTCGGTACCCATCAGGCTTTCTAGCCAACGCCGGATACTGTCAATATTCAGGCAAAAAGCCAGCCCCAGAGCAAACCCAGCCAATGTGCCGATGACGCCTATCGAAGTTCCAGAGATCATGAACACTCGCATGATCATGCCCCTGCTGGCGCCCATGGTACGCAAAATGGCGATGGCCTTGCCTTTGTCGTTCACCAGCATGATCAGGGACGAAACGATATTGAAGGCCGCGATCAAGATAATCAATGTCAGGATCAGGAACATCACGTTGCGTTCGACTTGCAGGGCCTGGAAAAAGTGACTGTTTAACTGCTTCCAATCCACCACCCTGGCCACACCCGGCACGGACTGGATGGCAGAACGCATACGATGTACGTCATCGGGATTGTGCAAAAACATCTCGACGCCATTGACCGAGCCCTTCAAACGGAAAAACACCTGTGCCGCCGGTAAGGGCATATAGATGAAGGTCGAATCGTATTCATACATGCCCACCATGAACGTGGCAGCGATGCGGCATGTCTTCATGCGCGGCACGGAACCGAAGGCGGTGGTCGTAACCTGGGGAGAAACGAGCGTTATGGCGTCACCCACGCGCAAACCCAGTTTCACGGCCAGCCGCTGGCCGATCACCACCGCATTCTTGCCTTTGAAATCAGCCAGCGAGCCACTGTAGATGTTGTCGGCGATGATCGCCCGGCCCGCCACGTCCTTGGGCCACATGCCCCGCACCAGGGCGCCGGAGGCCTGCTTGTTGGCCGTTGCCATGACCTGCCCTTCTATCAATGGCGCGGCGGCCCGGATGCCGTCGATCTTCCCCAAAGCATCGGCAAGAGGGTCGAAATTCCGCAGCCGCGCGTCCAAGCCACGGGCAACCATATGGCCGTTAAGGCCCAGCACCCGGTCCAGCAATTCGGTGCGAAAACCATTCATAACGCTCATCACGATAATCAGCGTTGCAACGCCCAGAGCTATGCCGATCAGGGAAAACCAGGCAATGATGGAGATGAAACCCTCGTGCCGGCGGGCGCGTAGATAACGCGCGGCGATAGCCCATTCCAAGGATCTGAACATCAAATACGCCTAGTTGCCAATCAGGGTGGCGATGGCAGCCTCGATGGATAGTTCCTGACGCTCACCGCTGGCCCGCTCCTTGACCTCGACCACGCCGGATTTCAAACCACGGGGGCCAACAATCATCTGCCAGGGCAAGCCGATCAGATCCATGGTGGCGAACTTGCCACCGGCCCGGCCGTCGCTGTCATCCAACAGCACATCAACGCCGGCGCACCGCAGTTTTCCATAGATGTTGTCCACGGCTTCATCACATGCCGCATCACCGACCTTCAGATTGATCAAACCAACTAGGAACGGCGCTACCGAGGCAGGCCAGATGATGCCATCATCATCGTGGCTGGCCTCGATTATGGTGCCAACCAGGCGCGAAACACCAATACCGTATGAGCCCATTTCGACAGGTACCTCGACACCGTCGGCACCCATCACGGTCGCGCCCATGGCCTTCGAATACTTGGTGCCAAAATAAAAGATATGTCCAACCTCGATCCCCCGGGTGGCGATGCGGCGTTCTTCGGGTACATCTGCCTCGAACCGGTCAACGTCGTGTTTCTCGTCCGTGGCGGCGTAGCGGGAGGTCCAATGTTCGATCACCGGGGATAGGTCGCCGTCATAGCCGGCGCCGGCTTCGGGTGCCGTGAAATCAAGATAATCGGCATGGCAATAGACCTCACTCTCNCCGGTATCGGCGAGGATNATGAATTCGTGGCTCATATCGCCGCCGATGGGTCCGGTATCGGCCTGCATGGGAATGGCCTTCAGGCCGAGACGTTCAAAGGTGCGCAAATAGGCCACGAACATCCGGTTATAGGAATGACGGGCGGCTTTGGGATCCAGATCAAAAGAGTAATTATCCTTCATCAGGAATTCCCGGCCCCGCATGATGCCAAAGCGCGGACGGACCTCGTCACGGAACTTCCATTGGATATGATAGAGGTTCAAGGGTAACTGCTTATAGCTGCGCACCGAGCCGCGAAAAATATCAGTGATCAGTTCTTCATTGGTGGGGCCAAACAGCATGTCACGCTCGTGGCGATCGGTGATGCGCAGCATCTCCTGGCCATAGTCGTCATAACGGCCGCTTTCGCGCCACAGGTCAGCTGGCTGGATGGTCGGCATCAGCAATTCCTGGGCACCGGCGGCATCCTGTTCCTCGCGCACGATCTGCTCGATATTTTTCAAAACGCGAAAGCCCAAGGGCAGCCAGGAATAGATCCCAGCGGACGATTGACGGATCATGCCCGCTCGCAACATCAGACGATGCGAGACGATCTGCGCCTCGGCTGGAGTGTCTTTCAAAACGGGTAGAAAAAACTGCGACATACGCATTGGAAGGCCCTCGAATCCTGAAACTACCTGAACGGCGTAGATCATAGCTGGATAGAGCCCGATATGTAGGGAAAACGACCCCATAAGGCAATGCCAAGCTCGGGGGTCAGGCAAGGACCGGGGTGCTATTTCCCACGCAGCAGTTTGCGGCAGGCGGTAACGACCTGCTTGGTTTCGCCCGCCTACAGGGACTTCCCCTCGCACATGACTTCGCCGGTCTTGCGGTCGAAGGTAACGGCCCCCACGCCCACTTCCGAGACAGCCATAGGCGTGCTGCTACCCTTTTTAGCCGATTGCCCAAGGGCACATGCAAGGAAATGGCTATAACAGCGAGTAATTGGATCTGCCTGCCGCCATCAAAATCAGCTGACTTCACTGGACGGCCGCGAACATCAACATCGGGCTTGTAGGCAACATCCGCCGCAGGTTGGTGACGGATAATTTTCCGGCAATCCTTTTTTGAAACCATCACCTTCTCCTTTAGCGCACCGGCCAGGCCGATGCCACGGCAAAACCAACCGCCAATAGTGCCAAAATGAGAAAACGAGACATCATGCACCTATTCTACGTTAGCAGTCCTTAAGCATCTCTTAATTCACATTGGACAAAAAAAGAGGCCGCACCTGTGAGGGTGCGGCCTAAATAGGAGGAAACGCCATCGAGCGTTTTGTCGGGAGTCGAGCCTCCAACGACATTTATAATAATGGTTCTAAATTGATATAAATCAAGTGCTCATTTGGGATTGTTTCAGGTGAGACAGATCTGATACATAAATATCACAAGTAGAAGTTTAACTAGTCGGCGCGAAATAGACCCTGAAATCTAGCCATCCGAACTCCGCCGCAAACAATACGGCCGCCATCAACACAGCAGATATCACGGTCGTGATCACCATTTTAAGAAAGACTCGCGGCTTAGCCGGTGCCGATGTGGCTCCGCCCTCGATCACCTCCCCGCCTTCCTCCCGCACCGTTCGCACACCAAAAGGCAGCACCATGAACAGCACCAGCCACCAGACAACGACGTAAATCAGGATACCGGTGACCGGGTTCATATCAGGGCCTTAAAGCTGTTCGATTTCGNTCAAGGTTCCGCAGAAATCCTTGGGATGAAGGAATAAAACCGGCTTGCCGTGGGCGCCAATCCGGGGCTCTCCATCGCCTAGAACACGGGCGCCATCAGCCCGCAACTGCTCGCGGGCGGCCAGGATATCCTCGACCTCAAAGCAGATATGATGAATGCCGCCATCAGGGCTGCGTTCAAGATACTTGGCAACGGTCGAATCTTCGCCCAAGGGATGGAGCAGCTCAATTTTAGAATTCTCCAGCTCCACGAACACGGTGGTGACGCCATGATCAGGCAGATCCAAAGGCTCCGATACCTTCGCGCCCAAGGTGTCACGGTAAAGCGCTGTCGCCGCGGCCAGATCAGGCACCGCGATGGCAAGGTGGTTCAATCTTCCAATCATCGAAAATTCCTCATAATGCGCATTTGTCCTAATCCAGGCGAATGATTCGTGCTTCGACCACCGCACGTTTGCCCAACCGGTCACGGATCAGGCGGCGCAAGGCAACCCGCGCCGTCTCGACCATGCGACCGTCGTCACGCCGGGCGCCGTTAGGCAACTCGTCCAAAGCCGCCTCGACCGCCCTGCTGCCGGCTTCCATCAAATCAGCGGTACCCACCTCGCCCTCGCTGGCAAGGCCCTGCATTACCAACTCGGGATCGGCCAGCAATTCACCATCCTGGTCAGCAACCAAAATGACCACAGCGCTGCCACTAAACATCAATTTACGCCGGGTACGCACGCCATCGTCGTTGGCCGGCACCAGCACATCGCCATCAACGTAACAACGCCCGCTTTGCACTTCCCCCACCACATCCGCGGCACCGGGAGAAAGACGCAAGGCCTGGCCGTTTTCGATAACCACGGCCTCGGGCACCTGCAACGACCGCGCCAGTTCCGCATGGGCAAGCATATGTTGATATTCACCATGCACCGGCACCGCGATCCGGGGCCGGACGAGGCGGTACATTTCTGCCAATTCGTCCCGGCATGGATGGCCCGAGACATGCACGCCGGGCTCTTTTTCGCTGATCACCTCGACACCATTCCAGAGCAAACGATTGCGCACCCGGCTGATTGCTATTTCGTTGCCGGGAATAACCCGGGAGGAGAAGATAACCAAATCGCCCTTTTCAAAGGTTACATGGCGATGGTCACCCGAAGAGATCCGTGCCAGAGCCGCCCGGCTTTCACCCTGGCAGCCGGTACACATGAACATGACCTTTTCAGGCGGCAGATAGGCGCCTTCATCATCGGTCAGGAAAGGCGGTAGATCATTGAGATAACCGCATTCCTGGGCCGCGGCGACGATACGCCAGAGAGAACGGCCAACCAACACCAAATGGCGGTCATGGGCCGCCGCGACACGGGCCACCGTATCAATACGCGCCACGTTGGAAGCAAAGGAGGCGACCGCGATACGTCCGGTGCGGTTGGCGCATATCCGCATCAAGGTCTCGAGCACATCGTTTTCGGAGCCGGAAGTGCCCTCGTTCAGGGCATTGGTACTATCACCAATCAACGCCATGACGCCTTCGTCACCCAGGCGCCGAAGGGCATCTTCGTCACTTTTTGGGCCGACCAAGGGGTTTGGATCCAGCTTCCAATCACCCGTATGCAGCACCAGGCCGGCATCGGTCCGAATAGCCAGGGCATTCATTTCCAGGGTCGAATGGGTCAGCGCAATAAAATCAATGCCAAAGGGGCCAATTTGCAGCTGTTCGCCCGGCTCGATGATGTGCAGCGGCACTTCAAGCACCAAACCCGCTTCTTCCAACTTATTGCGCAGCAGAGCGGCGGCGAACGGCGTGGCCCAGACGGGGCAACGCAGACGCGGCCATAAGTGCGCCACGGCACCCAGATGGTCCTCGTGGGCATGGGTCACGATTAGACCGGCCAGATCGTCACGGCGTTCTTCAATATAGGCCGGATCAGGGGTGATCACGTCAATCCCCGGCTGCTCCCCATCGGCGAAGGTAATGCCGAGGTCAACCAGCAACCACTTGCCAGCAATGCCATACAGATTCATATTCATGCCGATCTCGCCCGACCCACCCAAGGGTAGAAAGATCAACTCATCCTCAGCAAACTCNNTCACAAATTGTTCCAATCCTGGGATCTAGACGTCCCGATTGCGCCGGTAAATTTCCAGCAAGCCACGCATGGTGATATCAGGCACGTTGGCTTCTATCACATCCGTGGCCCCTTCGAACACCGGCGCAAGACCCCCGGTTGAAACTATTTTCATAGGCTTGCCAACTTCCGCCTTGATACGGGAAACGATGCCTTCGACCAGGCCGACATAGCCCCAAAATACGCCCGAATGCATACAGGCAACGGTATTCGTACCGATCACCGTTTCCGGCCGGGCCACGACGATACGCGGCAATAGGGCCGTCGCGTCATGCAATGCTTCCAAGCTCAGATTAATACCAGGCGCAATCACGCCGCCCTTGTAATCTCCGGTGTCATCGGCCACATCAAACGTGGTAGCGGTGCCAAAATCCACCACCACGGCATGCTGGTTCGGATACAGCACCCCCACACCCACGGTGTTACAGATACGGTCAGCCCCAACGGGTGGGGTGGCATGAACCTCTATGCCATAGGTCATCTTTTCGTCGCCGAGGACAAGCGGTTCCGATTTAAAATAATCGCTGCACAACCGCCGGAGATTAAACAACGCCTGGGGAACCGTGGTTGCGATGATCGTATCGGTCACCGCACTGCTGTCAAACCCACTCAAATCGAAAAGCTGCGTCAACCAGACAGCGTGTTCATCCGCAGTCCTGGTAGCCGATGTATGCTGGCGCCATTCTCCAACAGCCCTATCACCGTCATACAAAGAAAACTTGATGTTTGTATTGTTGGCATTAATGGCGAGCAGCATGATCGTGCTCCTTCAAATAGATGGCAGGAAGACTTCACCGGCAGAAACATGGCGCAAGGTGCCGTCGCTCTGCTCGACCAGCAGGCTACCATCGCCATCCAAATCCCGAAAGGTGCCGGTAAACTCTTCTTTTGCCAGGCGAACCCGCAACGGCCCGCCGATTCCGGCGGCGCGGCGCAGCCACGCAATACGTATCGGCGCGAAACCTTCTGTATGCCAGATGTCCAGCCACCGCAGCAATGCTGGCGCCAAGGCGTTCAAGACCGAATGGGCGGTACAATCGGTAGCCCCAAGAGCATCCAGAGATGCTACCGATTGGCCCGTATTATCGGGATGGTGGGCCACGTTGACGCCCATGCCAAGGACCACCCACTCAACGCCGCCGCCCAGGCGGGCCGATGATTCCAGCAATATGCCTGCGATCTTGCCCCCATTGATCAGCACATCATTAGGCCATTTATGCTGGGGCTCTAGCTCCGGAGCGATCTGTACGATGGCGCTGGAGAGTGCCAAGGCCGCCAAAAACGAAATCTGTGCCGCCTGCCCCGCATCGCACTGGGGCCGCAGCAGCAACGACATATAGAGATTGCCTGGTTTCGAGGTCCATTGCCGGCCGCTACGCCCGCGGCCCAACAACTGCTCGCCCGCGATCACCAACGTACCTTCAGGCGCGCCGCCACGGGCGAGCTGCTTTACCTCGTCATTGGTGGAGCCAATGCTCTTCAGATAATGGGGCTCGAAAAAGGCTGGCAGATCCGGGGGTGGGCTCACTTGGGTTTTGCTCACGGCACCAGGGCGGACGCCGCGATCTGGGCCGAGGCCACGAAAGGCGCAGTATAAAAGGCGAAAAATACAACGAAAATGCCGCATAGCCCGATGATGGCCCGCATCTCCATGGCCATGGGTGCCTCGAACGATTCCGCAGGCTCATCGAAATACATAATCTTGATGATCCGCAGGTAATAGAAAGCGCCCACCACGCTGGCCAGCACGCCGATCACGGCCAGGGTGTAAAGTTCGGCGTTCATGGCGGCGACAAAGACGTAGAATTTTCCAAAGAAGCCACCCAGTGGTGGGATTCCCGCCATGGAAAACATGAAGACCGCCAGGGCCAACGCCATGAGCGGATTGCTCTTCGACAATCCAGCCAAATCGGTGATCCCCTCAACCATGCCGGTCTTACGCCGCATGCACAGAATGCAGGCGAATGTGCCAAGGTTCATGGCGACGTAAATCGACAGATAAATCAGGACGGCGCGCACCCCTTCGGCACTTCCCGCCGCCAAACCGATCAGGGCATAGCCCACGTGACCAATCGAGGAATAGGCCATCAGACGCTTTATATTGTTCTGCCAAATAGCGGCAAAGGCCCCCAGCAGCATGGAGGCAACGGAGATAACAATGATGATTTGCTGCCAATCGGCACTGATCGCCACAAAAGGCACGATCAAGGCCCGCATAAACAGTGCCATGGCGGCAATCTTCGGCGCCACGGCGAAAAAGGCCGTGACCGGCGTCGGCGCGCCTTCATAGACGTCCGGCGTCCACATATGGAACGGCACGGCGGAAACCTTGAAAGCTAGGCCCGCGCAAAGGAATACAATACCCACGATCAAGCCGATGGAGGCATGCTCCTGCTCCTTAATGGCGGCGGCGATGGCATCGAAGCCCGTGGCCCCCGTGAAGCCGTAGATCAGGGAACAGCCGTACAGCAGCATGCCTGACGACAGAGCGCCCAGGACGAAATACTTCAGCCCCGCCTCAGTCGAACGCAGGCTGTCCCGCTTGAAGGCGGCGACCACATAGAGCGCGAGGCTTTGCAACTCGATCCCCATATACAGCGCGATAAGATCGTTGGCGGAGATCATCATCAGCATGCCCAGCGTAGCCAGGACGAACAGAACCGGATATTCGAACCGGCTCATCCCTTCTTCCTTGATATAGCCAAGCGACAAGATCAAGCCGCCAGCGGCGGCAATCAGTACCAAGATTTTAACAAACGCCGTGAAACCATCCGCGACATACATACCAGCGAAACTGACACTGCTTTCCGCCGGCGCGCGCAGAACCATCAAAAGGGTTGCGGCGAATGCCGCAACCGCCAGCCAGGACAGCAGTTTGGTAGATTGGTCGCCCCGAAAAACCCCGAGCATCAAAAGCACCATGGCTGAAACCGCCAGAAAAATCTCAGGCGCTGCCGTGGCGTAATCGTGTGCGTTGGCCATGCTGCGGCTTCCCTATTTCGCGGCCAGTTGCGGCAGGGCGGCGCCATCCGCCGCGACCTGTATCGCCGTCTGGTATTGTTGGATCAAATTATCGACCGTAACATGCATGACATCCAGGAATGGTCCGGGATAGATGCCCATGGCAATGGCCAGAATTAACAGCGGGGCGAAGAAGGCAATTTCGCGGCTGTTCATATCCAGTATCTGTTTCAGGTCATCCTTTTCCAATTCACCAAAGACCGTGCGGCGATAGAGCCACAACATGTAGGCGGCCCCCAAAATCACGCCCAGAGCGGCTAAGGCGGCAACCCAGGTATTAACTTGATAGACCCCGATAAGGACCAGGATTTCGCCGACAAAACCCGCCGTGCCCGGCAAGCCAACTGATGCCAGCATGAAGATCATGAAGGTGAAGGCATAGACCGGCATCCGGTTCACCAGGCCGCCATAGCGGGCGATCTCGCGGGAATGGATGCGGTCGTAAATAACCCCAACACATAGGAACAAGGCGGCTGAAACAATGCCGTGGCTAAGCATTTGGAAAATGCCGCCCTCGATGCCCTGGGTATTGAAAGTGAAGATGCCGATGGTCACAAAACCCATGTGCGCCACGGAGGAATAGGCGATTAGCTTTTTCATGTCCTCCTGCATCAGAGCGACCAGAGAAGTATAGATCACCGCCACCACGGACAGCGCGAACACCAATGGCACAAACTGGTCCGAGGCTAAGGGCAGCATGGGCAGCGAGAAGCGGAGGAAGCCGTAGCCGCCCATTTTAAGCAGCACGCCGGCCAGGATGACCGAGCCGGCGGTCGGCGCCTCCACATGGGCATCGGGCAGCCAGGTATGCACCGGCCACATAGGCATCTTCACCGCGAAGGAAGCAAAGAACGCCAGCCACAACCAGGTCTGTGCCTCCGCCGTGAAGCCATGCGCCATTAGGGCTGGGATATCGGTCGTCCCGGCCTCGAAATACATATAGATCAGGGCTAGCAGCAGCAGCACCGAACCCAGCAGGGTGTACAGGAAGAACTTGAACGAAGAATACACCCGCCTCTCGCCGCCCCAGACCCCGATAATCAGGAACATGGGGATCAGGCCGCCTTCGAAGAACAGATAGAACAGCACAAAATCCAAGGCGCAGAAGACGCCGATCATCATGCATTCCAGCATCAGGAAGGCGATCATATATTCCCGCACCCGCATGGTGATGGAGCGCCAGGATGCCAAGATACAGATCGGCATTAGGAAAGCGGTCAGAACCACGAACAGCATGGAAATGCCGTCCACGCCCATGGAATAATCGATATTACCGCCCAGCCAGACGCGGCGTTCCACGAATTGAAAGTTGGCCGTGCCGTTCTCAAAATTGGCCCAGATCACCAGGCTGATCAGGAAGGTCAGCAGCGTAGTCATCAAGGCCACGCCCTTGGCGTTACGGTCCGCCGCCTCGTCGCCGCCCTGGGCGAAGAGGAAGATGAAACCGGCGCCCGCCAACGGTAGGAAGGTCGCGAGACTTAAGAGGGGCCAGTCACCCATGCTCAGTGCCCCCCGCCGGTAGAGGTATAATACCAGGTGACAAGGACTACGGCGCCGATCAGCATGGCGAAGGCGTAATGATAGAGATAGCCGCTTTGCAGCGCGGAGGCCCGGCGCGCCAGGTTCATCACCGTGGCCGCGATGCCATCCGGCCCGAAGCCGTCGATGATCTTACCATCGCCCCCCTTCCACAGCAGTCGGCCAAGCCATTTCGCGGGGTTGACGAGAATCAGGTCATACAGTTCATCGAAATACCACTTGTTGAGCAGGAACAGGTACAGGGGGTAATGCAACTTTGCGAGCTTGGCGGGTAGATCTTGGTTCCGGATATAGAACAGCCAGGCGACAAAGATACCGAAGACGCCGGCAGCTATCGGCGCGACCTTCACCCAAATGGGCACATGATGGAAGGATTCGAGAATGTCGTTCCCCTCAGCCATGAAAATTGCCTGGCCCCAAAATGCTTGATGGCCGTCGCCAACAAAATAATGCACGAACAAAATGCCGGATAGGATCGAACCTGCGGCCAGGAAATATAACGGCATCAACATGACCAGTGGCGATTCATGCACATGGCTCATTACCGCCTGGCTGGCCCGCGGTATGCCATGGAAAGTCATAAACAACAGGCGCCAGGAATAGAACGCGGTCATCACCGCCGCCGCCAAACCAAGATAGAAGGCATAATCGCCAGCGCCCGTGTGCGCGGCAAAGGCGGATTCCAAAATGGCATCCTTGGAATAGAAACCGGCGAAGATCGGCAGCCCGGCAAGAGCCAGAGAACCAACCCACATCAGAATGGCGGTCTGCGGCACATATTTGAAGATGCCGCCCATACGCCGCATGTCCTGCTCCTCCGACATGGCGTGAATGACCGAGCCGGAGCCGAGGAACAACAGCGCCTTGAAAAAGGCATGCGTGAAAAGGTGGAAAATAGCCACCGGATAGGCGCCAACGCCCAGGGCGAAGAACATGTAGCCAAGCTGGCTGCAGGTGGAGTAGGCGATCACCCGCTTGATATCGTTCTGCACCAAACCCACCGTGGCGGCAAAAAACGCGGTGCTGCCACCAACCACGGTCACCACGACCAAGGCAGTGGGTGAGAATTCAAACATCGGCGAACAGCGCGCCACCAGGAACACACCGGCGGTGACCATGGTCGCAGCATGGATCAGGGCGCTGACCGGCGTCGGCCCCTCCATGGCGTCAGGCAACCAGGTATGCAAGGGCACTTGGGCTGATTTACCCATGGCGCCGATGAACAGCAGGATGCAGATGGTGGTCATCACATCCCATTCCCAGCTGAGGAAATGGAAGGTCTTGCCAACCTGATCAGGCGCGGCGGCGAACACGGTGTTAAAATCGATTGAGCCAAAGACCATGAAGGTCGCCATGATGCCCAGGCCGAAACCAAAATCACCGACCCGGTTGACCAGGAAAGCCTTGATCGCGGCGGCATTGGCGGACGGCTTGTGATACCAAAAACCGATCAACAGGTATGACGCCAACCCGACACCTTCCCAGCCGAAGAACATTTGCAGGAAATTATCCGAAGTGATCAGCATCAACATGGCGAAGGTGAACAACGACAGATAGGCCATGAAGCGCGGTTTGTGCGGATCGTGAGACATGTAGCCGATGGAATACACATGCACCAGCGCCGACACGCCGTTGACTACCACCAACATCACGGCAGTCAGGGCATCAATACGTAGAGCCCAGGAAACATCGAGGGTGCCCGAGACGATCCAGCTGGCGATCTCGACCTTGACCGGATTACCGCCCAGTGCGACCTGCCAGAATGCCACCAGCGACAATATAGCGGAGGCGATGACCGCGCCGCAGGTGATCCATTGCGATGGCTTGTCGCCAAAAACACGCCCGAACGTGCCAACGATCAGGAACGCCAGAAGTGGAAGAAAGACGATGGCGTGATACATCTAACGCTCAGCCCTTCATCAGGTTGATATCTTCGACTTCGATGGTGCCGCGGTTGCGGAAATACACCACCAGGATGGCTAGGCCGATAGCCGCCTCGCCGGCCGCCACGGTCAACACGAACAGGGCGAAAATCTGCCCCACCAGATCGTTCAGAAAGGCCGAGAAAGCAATCAGGTTGATATTCACCGCCAGCAGCATCAACTCGATCGACATTAAAATGATGATGACGTTCTTGCGGTTCAGAAAAATTCCAAACACGCCGATGGTGAACAGCACCGCCGCCAGGGTCAGGTAATGGCCGAGGCCAATTTCAAGAAATGCCATCATATGCGCACCTATATACCCTGGCCCGGTTGTACTTTTTTCAATTCCACCGATCCTTCGCGGGTACGGGCCAACTGCTTGGAGATAACTTGTTTCCGAACGCCCGGACGGTGACGGTGGGTCAGCACGATGGCGCCGATCATGGCAATCAACAGGATCATGCCAGCGGCCTCGAAGAGGTAGATATATTTGGTATAGATCACATCACCCAGGGCAGCGGTGTTCTGGCGATCTGCCAAATCCGGAATCGATTCGGTGCCCGCCATGATTTCGGGCGATATTGAGGCCGTGCCGAGGATCATCAGCAACTCGGTCAGCAGGATAATAGCCACTAAGACGCCGACAGGCATTAACTGCAGGAAACCCTCGCGCATCTCTACGAAGTTGATATCCAGCATCATCACCACGAACATGAACAGCACGGCGACGGCGCCCACATAAACCACTACCAGGATCATGGCCAAGAACTCCGCCCCGATCAGCACGAACAGGCCGGCGGTAGTGAAGAAGGTCAGGATCAGGAACAGCACCGAATGCACCGGATTGCGTGCCAATACCACCATGGCGCCCGCGCCCACGGCTATCGCCGCGAACATATAGAATGTCAGTCCCTGAATAATCATGACCGCTTATCCATTTTTGTCGTATATATCTTCATCTCAGACTTCTTTTTCCGGCCTAGCGATATGGCGCATCGGCGACAATATTAGCCGCGATTTCGCGTTCCCAACGATCGCCGTTGGCCAGCAGCTTGGCCTTGTCGTAGTACAATTCTTCACGGCTTTCCGTGGCAAACTCGAAATTCGGGCCCTCCACGATGGCATCCACCGGGCAGGCTTCCTGGCAATAGCCGCAATAGATGCATTTGGTCATGTCGATATCATAGCGTGTGGTCCGGCGGGAGCCATCGTCGCGCGGTTCCGACTCGATCGTGATAGCCTGCGCCGGGCAGATCGCTTCGCATAGTTTGCAGGCAATGCAGCGTTCTTCGCCATTGGGATAGCGGCGCAGCGCATGTTCACCACGAAAACGGGGGCTAAGCGGACCCTTTTCGTAAGGATAGTTCACAGTCACCCGCTTGCGGAACATGTAGCTGAAGGTCAACGCCATGCCCTCGACAATTTCCCACAGCAGCAGGGCGCGAATGTGTTGTTTCATGAAACTCATGTGTTCGGCACCAAATCAAAGGCCACCAATACGCCCGCCGTCAACGCCACCCAGAACAGGGAGAACGGCAGGAACACTTTCCAGCCAAGGCGCATCAATTGGTCATAGCGGTAGCGCGGCAAGGTTGCCCGGACCCAGACGAAGACGAACAACAGGGCCGCGATTTTCAGGAAGAACCAAATCGGTCCGGGGATCCAGTTAAACGGGGCGATATCAAAGGGTGGTAGCCAACCGCCGAGGAACAGGATTGCGGTCAGACCCGACATCAGTATCATGTTGGCGTATTCGCCCAGAAAGAACAGCGCGAAGGCCATGGAGGAATATTCCACCTGATAGCCGGCCACCAACTCCGCCTCCGCCTCCGGCAGATCGAAGGGATGACGGTTGGTTTCGGCCAGGGCAGAGATGAAAAAGATCACGAACATCGGGAACAGCGGTATAAAGAACCATACGCCTTCCGCCTGCGCGCGGACCACATCCGATACGTTCAAAGAGCCAACGCACAGCAAAACAGTGATAATCACGAAGCCGATGGAAACTTCATAACTGACCATCTGCGCCGCCGACCGCAGGGCCGAAAGAAAAGGATATTTTGAGTTCGAGGCCCAGCCCGCCATGACGATGCCATAAACACCGAGCGAAGATATGGCGAACAGGTAGAGGATGCCAACGTTGATGTCGGAAACAACAACGCCGTCATCAAACGGTATCACTGCCCAGGCCACCAGGGACAGCAGGAAGGTAATCATCGGCGCGATCAGGAAGACGACCTTGTTGGCCGATGTGGGCAACACGGTTTCCTTGAAGAATAGTTTAGCGCCGTCTGCAAAGGCCTGCAGCAAGCCAAACGGGCCGACCACATTGGGGCCCATGCGCAATTGCATCGCCGCCATGATCTTGCGCTCGTAATAGGTCACCATCGCGACGCACAACAACAGCGGTACGATGATCGCCAGTATTTGCGCCAGGATGATAATGCCCGGCAGCAGATATATGGACCAGAATTCAGCCATCGGTACCCGTCGCCTCTCCCGAGCCGCCCGCGCCAGTATAAAGCCGGCTGCATTCCGCCATCACGGCGGAGGCCCGGCAGATTACGTTGGCCATATAATAATCATTGATCGGACTTTCAAAGGCGTTTGCGCCCAAATCACCCGCCATTCCAAAAGCACCCATCGCGCTCGATGCGGCCTCGTCAATAGCACCCAAGCCCGGCACGGCTTCAGCCATGTGAACCCTTAACTGCGCCAAGCTATCATAGGGCAGTGGCTGCCCCAACAGCGCCGAGAAGGCCCGCAATATGGTCCAATCTTCCCGCGCATCGCCCGGCGGATAAGCGGCCCGACGGCCATGCTGGACCCGGCCCTCGGTATTGACCCAGGTCGCGTCTTTTTCGGTGTAAGCCGCACCCGGCAGAATAACATCCGCCCGATGAGCACCCGCGTCGCCGTGATGGCCTTGATAGACCACGAAGGTGTTGCCCAGGGCGGCCATGTCGATTTCGTCTGCACCCAGCAGCCAAAGCAGGTCAACCTCGTTCTTGCTCGCGCCATCAACGATGCTCGCCACGTCCCGGCCGCCGTCACCGGGTAGGAAGCCCAGGTCCAAACCGCCGACCCGCGATGCCGCCCGGTGCAGCACGTTGAAGCCGTTCCACTCAGCACCGATCATGCCCGTGCCTTCAGCCACCTTGCGGGCCAGATCCAGCACCGCTGCGCCATCATCCCGGGCCAGCGCACCGCTACCCACAATGATCATCGGCCGTTCGGCATCCCCCAACACCTTGGCGAAGGCGTTAATGCCATCGGCAACCTCGGCCAGGGTCGCGGGGCCGGCGCCCAGATAGTCGTATTTGTAAGTCAGATCCGTGCCCGGACCATCGACGCCGCCGATCACGCCAACGGGGAAACCACCTACCAGCCAGCGCTTGCGGATGCGGGCATTGACCAGTGTTGCTTCCGTGCGTGGATTACAGCCAACCAATAACAGAGCGTCCGCGTCCTCAATCCCCGCGATGGAGCTGTTGAAGATATAGCCGCCGCGGTGCCGGCCCTCTATTTTGGCGCCGTCCTGACGGCAATCCAAATTGGCTGAGCCCAAAGCGGTGAACATTTCCTTGAGGGCCAACATGGCTTCCACATCCGCCATATCGCCGGCGATGGCCGCCATGCGCCCACCCGCGCCATCCCCCAGTCCGTCAATCTTAGCCTTGATCGCGGCAAAGGCGGTTTCCCAACTTGCCGGCGTTAACTTGCCGTCAACGCGGACATAAGGTTTATCCAGGCGCTGCAGCGCCAGGCCATCGGAGGCGTAGCGGGAGCGGTCAGAGAGCCATTCCTCGTTAATGTCTTCGTGTAGGCGTGGCAGGATGCGCATGATCTCCGCGCCCCGGCAATCAATGCGGATATTGCTGCCAACCGCGTCATGCACATCAATACTTTCCGTCTTGCGTAGCTCCCAAGGCCGGGAGCTATAGGCATAGGCCTGATGGGTAAGGGCGCCGACCGGGCAGACGTCAGCCAGATTGCCCGACAGCTCTGAGGTCAAGGCCTCTTCCACATAGGTGCTGATCTCGGTCGCTTCACCCCGGAAGGTCGCGCCCAATTCCTCAACGCCCGCGATCTCGGTCGCAAAGCGGACGCAGCGGGTACAAGTAATGCAGCGGGTCATGGTGGTCGCGATCAAAGGCCCAAGGTATTTGTCCTTAACCGCGCGCTTGTGCTCGCCAAAGCGGCTGTCGCCCTTGCCGTAGGACACGGCCTGGTCCTGCAAATCACATTCGCCGCCTTGGTCGCAGATCGGGCAATCGAGGGGGTGATTGATCAACAGGAATTCCATGGCGCCCTTGCGGGCCTTTTCCGCCACCGGTGAATTGGTATGGATCACCATGCCCTCGCCCACGGGCATGGCGCAGGATGCAATGGGCTTCGGCGCCTTCTCCATCTCGACCAGACACATGCGGCAATTGCCGGCAATGGATAGGCGGTCATGATAGCAGAAGCGGGGAATTTCAATTCCAAGTTCCTCGGCTGCCTGCAGCACCGTGGTATTGGCTTCGACCGTGATTTCCTGGCCGTCGATGGTCAGCGTGGGCATTTTTCTAGACGTCCTTAACTGTCGCTTCCGCTACGCCGCAGCCGGCTGTTTATTCTTACGTCGCATGATGCGTTCCTCGACCATGGGCCGGAAATGCCGCATCAAACCTTGAATTGGCCACGCCGCCGCATCACCCAGGGCGCAGATCGTATGCCCCTCGATCTGGGTGCTGACTTCCAACAGAATGTCGATCTCGGCCACATCCGCCTCACCCGTGGCCAGGCGCTCCATGATCCGCCACATCCAACCGGTACCTTCCCGGCAGGGCGTGCACTGGCCGCATGATTCATGCGCGTAAAACTGTGACAGCCGGGCAATGGCGCGGACCAGATCGGTGGATTTATCCATCACGATCACCGCCGCCGTGCCCAGGCCGGATTTCTCGGCGCTAAGCGAATCGAAATCCATCAGTACCGTGTCGCAGATAGACTTCGGCAGCATCCTAACTGAGGAACCGCCAGGGATAATCGCCAGCAGATTGGCCCAACCGCCGCGCACGCCGCCCGCATGCTTCTCGATCAACTCTTTCAGCGGAATAGACATTTCCTCTTCCACATTGCAAGGCCGCTCCACATGGCCCGAGACGGAAAACACCTTGGTGCCGGTATTGTTTTCGCGGCCCAGGCCGGCGAACCAACTGGCTCCGCGCCGCATGATGGTGGGCGAGACGGCAATGGATTCCACATTGTTCACGGTCGTTGGCCGGCCCCAGACGCCAACGCCCGCCGGGAACGGCGGTTTTAGGCGCGGCTGGCCCTTCTTGCCTTCCAGGCTTTCGATCAGAGCGGTTTCCTCGCCGCAGATATAGGCGCCGGCACCGCGATGGACAAAGACATCAAAGCTGTAGCCGGAACCGCAGGCATTGGCGCCGATCAGCCCTGCGTCGTAGGCTTCCTGAACCGCCGCCTCCAAATTATTGGCTTCGAGAAAGAATTCACCACGAATATAAATGTAGGCGGCCGAGGCGCGCATGGCGAAACCGGCAACCAGGCAACCTTCGACAAGTTTATGGGGATCGTGACGCATCAATTCCCGGTCCTTGCAGGTGCCGGGCTCGCCCTCATCGGCGTTGACCACCAGATAAGTGGGCTTGCCGTCGGATTCCTTAGGCATGAACGACCATTTCAGACCGGTGGGAAAGCCCGCCCCGCCCCGTCCCCGCAGTCCCGAGGCCTTGATCTCGTCGACAATGGCATCAGGGCCCTTATCCAGAATGGCCTTGGTATTATCCCAATCACCGCGCTTGCACGCGCCTTCGAGACGCCAATCTTGAAAACCATACAGATTGGTGAAAATCCGGTCTTCGTCGCGCAGCATTAGCCGTCCCCTATATAGTCTTGCAGGGTGGTCGGCCCGCCGGCCGGTTCCGAGCCACGGCGTCCGCTTTGCGGTCCCGCTTTCGGTTTTTCGCCCTTGGCCAGAGCATCCAGCACGGCGGCCGTGCTCTCCGCCGTTAGGTCTTCGTAATAGGCATCATTAATCTGCATCATCGGCGCGTTGGCACACGCGCCCAGGCATTCCACCTCGATCACGGTAAACTTTCTGTCCGCCGTGGTCTCGCCCAACTCAACACCGGTTTTGGATTTGCAGGCGGAAACCACATCGTCCGAACCGCGCAGCCAACATGGCGTCGTCGTGCAAACTTGGACAAAATGCTCACCCACGGGAGCGAGGTTGTACATGGTATAAAAGGTGGCGACCTCGTAAACCCGGATACGCGGCATCTCCAACATCTCAGCCACCGCATCCATGGCCGCGCGCGGCAACCAGTTCTCGTGTTGACGCTGGGCCAAATCCAACAGCGGCATCACAGCGGAGGCTTGCCGCCGTGGCGGATACTTGGCGATATGCTGTTTGGCCTTTTCCAGATTTTCCGGCGTGAATGCAAAGCTGTCGGGCTGAATTTCGTTGGGTGCGGGTACGCGCTTCATCGATCGATCTCACCAAACACAATATCTAGGCTGCCGATAACGGCCACGGAATCGGCCAGCAAATGACCTTTGCATAGATGATCCAGAGCTGCCAGATGAACATAGCCCGGCGAGCGGATCTTGCAGCGGTAGGGCATGTTGGAGCCATCCGCCACCAAATAAACGCCGAACTCGCCCTTGGGCGCCTCAATCGCCGTATAGGTCTCGCCCGGCGGTACCTTGAAACCTTCGGTGTAAAGTTTGAAGTGATGGATCAAGGCTTCCATGGATTGCTTCATCTCGGCCCGCGCCGGGGCGACGACCTTGCGGTCCGTGCTGGCGACGGGGCCATCGGGCAGGGTTTCCAAAACCTGTCTGATAATCCGGATCGATTGACGCATTTCCTCTACCCGGCAAAGGTAGCGATCGTAACAGTCGCCATTCTTGCCCACGGGGATGTCGAAATCATATTTCTCGTAGCCGTCATAGGGCTGTGACTTACGCAGATCCCACGGCAGCCCGGTGCAACGCAGCATGACACCGGAAAAGCCCCAGTCCATGGCCTCATCCGGGCTGATCACCGAGATATCGATATTACGCTGCTTGAAGATACGGTTTTCCGTCAACAGGGTTTCCATATCGTCGAGATACTTGAGCAGACTATCCATATATTCGGCGATATCCGTCGCCATGCCCGCCGGCATATCCTGATGCACACCGCCGACCCGGAAATAGTTGGCATGCATGCGCGCACCACAGACGCCTTCGTAAAACTCCATCATCCGCTCGCGCTCTTCATAGCCCCATAGCGCCGGCGTCACGGCGCCAACGTCCATGGCATGCGAGGTCACGTTCAGAATATGGTTCAGAATGCGGGTGATTTCCGAAAACAGCACCCGAACCGCCTGACCACGGGCCGGCACATCCAAGCCCAGCAGCTTTTCAATGGCCAGCACATAGGCGTGCTCCATCGACATGGGCGAGACATAGTCCAGGCGGTCGAAGTAGGGAATTGCCTGTTGGTAGGTCTTATATTCGATCAGCTTTTCCGTGCCCCGGTGCAGCAGGCCAATATGCGGATCGCAACGGTCGATGACTTCGCCGTCCAGCTCCATTACCAGGCGCAGCACCCCATGGGCCGCCGGATGCTGGGGCCCGAAGTTCAAGGTCATGTTCTTGATATCGACTTCAGCCATTAGCTGGGCTCCTGCCCGTCTGCTTTTTCGTCGCCGGGTAAAACGGCGGGCACGGCGGTCGCGCCCTCCCACGGCGAGAGGAAATCAAATTTACGGAATTCCTGGGGCAGCTTAACCGGATCATAGACCACCCGCTTGCGCTCGTCGTCATAGCGCACCTCAACAAAGCCGGTCAGGGGAAAATCCTTGCGCAGGGGATGACCCTCGAAACCATAGTCAGTCAACAACCGGCGTAGATCCGGGTGGCCATCGAACATCACGCCGTACATGTCCCAGACCTCCCGCTCGAACCAGTTGGCTGAATTATGCAGACTGGTTATCGAGGGCACGGGTGTTTGGTCATCGGCATCCACCTTGACCCGGACGCGTTGATTATGCACCAGGGAAAGGAAATTGTAGACAACCTCAAACCGTTTTGGCCGTTCCGGGAAATCGATGCCACAAATATCTACCATCACCTTGAACAGACATTGCGGATCATCGCGCAGGAAAGTCACGACCTTGATAATTTGCTCCGCCCGGGCCGTGATTATCAACTCGCCATGAGCCACCGAGGCCTCGATGACCTGATCCGCCAAAACGGCAGCGATATGCTGACCCAAATCCTGCAATGCGCCATCGTCCGCCATATCTTTCAATCCGCCTCGTAAGCCAGTTATCGTAAGAAGGTGCCGGTGCGGCGGATCTTCTTCTGCAATTGCAGAATGCCATAGACCAGCGCCTCCGCTGTCGGTGGGCAACCAGGGACATAGATATCGACCGGAATGATCCGGTCACAGCCACGCACCACAGAATAGGAATAATGGTAATAGCCACCGCCGTTGGCGCAACTGCCCATGGAGATGACATAGCGCGGCTCCGGCATCTGGTCGTAGACCTTGCGCAGGGCCGGCGCCATCTTGTTGGTCAAGGTCCCCGCGACAATGATCACATCGGATTGTCTGGGTGACGCGCGCGGCACCACGCCCATGCGGTCCAGATCATAGCGGGGCATGTAGGCATGGATCATCTCCACCGCGCAACAAGCCAAACCAAAGGTCATAGGCCAGAGCGAGCCGGTACGGGCCCAATTCACCACCTTGTCCAATTGCGCGGTGACGTAACCTCTGTCCGCCAGTTCATCGGAAAATTCGGCGAAAGACGCGTTCTGCCCTTCTACCACAAGACCGGTCCGCGAAGAAGCCGCACCAGATTCGTTTATTCCCATTCCAGCGCGCCTTTTTTCCACTCATAAATGAAGCCGATGGTCAGGATGCCCAGGAAGATCATCATGGACCAGAAACCCAGCAAGCCGATCTTTCCAAGCGAGACCGCCCAGGGAAACAGGAACGCGACTTCCAGATCGAAAATGATAAAAAGAATGGCGACCAGATAAAAGCGCACATCGAAACGGCCACGCGCGTCATCAAAAGCTTCGAACCCGCATTCGTAGGCCGAAAGCTTTTCCGCGTCAGGATGGCTGGGCACAACCACCATGGAAGCAATCACGATTACCGCGGCAAGACCGGCGGCCACGGCTAAAAACATCAGGATTGGCAGGTATTCTCTTAAAAGATCGTCCACGGCTGCAAGCCTCCCAAGCGTCTCCGGCGATACTGTTGCCGCGAGGCACCCAATCCTATAACGGCTTCTCTCTCCAGCTGCAATGGCGCGGAAAGGATTTCTGTCGCAAATCGGGGAAATGACACCTATCGAGGAAAGCGTGGAAGGAACAGCGATTGAACCAAGTCTTCATTGGATTTTTTTCAAAATAAAGTCGAATGGTTGGATCAACGGCTTTTCATCAGTCTGTTACCCCCTAAACCGCACATGTTTACCGAATAATCACAACGGTATCCCGACGGCGGCGAGAACGACAGCCCGAATGCGTTGCGGATCGGCTCCAAGATCTCGTCACACAGGCCGGCCAGATTACCAATGACACAATCTTCTCATGCTCCTGGCCCAAGTTTCGCCGGCGCGGTTTCCGCTACCTACGGTTCACGCCAATGGCCCCGTCACGCGATCACTCGCCGTCCTCTTGGGTGCCCTCGCCAAGTATAGCGCGCCGCGCCCGATGCATGCCGAACCACGCGAGCGCGGCAAGTAGAGGAATGGAGAGCCCCCGCACCAACCCCACATCGACCTCGACCCCCGTCGAACTAAGTCCTGAGAGGGCGTATCCTACCAAGCTAACCAAGTAATAAGTTATGGCCGCCACTGACAAAGCCTCGACGGTTTTTTGCAGGCGCAAATGCAAGCGCGCCCGCCTGTTCATGGAGGCCAGGAGGTCGCGGTTCTGTCGCTCCAGGGTGATGTCAATGCGCGTGCGCAGCAGATTGGCAGCACGAGCCACCCGCCGCGCCAACATTTCCTGGCGCGCAGCGATGGATTGGCAGGTACGCGTGGCGGGTCCAAGGCGTCGGTCCAGGAAATCGCCCAAACTGGAATGCCCTTTGACACGTTCTTCACGAAGCTTAGCGAGACGAGCCCCGACCAGCGGATAGTACGCCTCCGTGGCGCTGAAGCGGTACACCGTGGACGCGGCAATGGCCTCGATCTCGCCGGACAAGCGCATTAGGTTGTCGAGAAGCTGGCGCTCTTCTTCGAGCCCATCGAGATCATTTATGCGCTGGGTGAGCTCGGCGAGGCGATGGTCGATATTCATTATCGTGGGCCCATTCTCCCGCGCCAGCGGTAAGGCCAACAGTGCCATCGTCCGGTAAGTTCCAATTTCCAGAAGCCGTTGGGCGAGGCGGCCGGCTTGGCCATGGGCGAGGTGCATATCGCTGATCAGTATGCGGCCGAAGCCGTCCTCGTGGATTCGGAAGTCGGTCCACAACTGGGCAGCGCGGTTGCCGACGTAGCTGGAGCAAAGGTCCTCGGTGACAAAGAATTCCGATAAATCGTCCACCGTGCGCTCAGGCGCCGAACCGGGCTCCACGGCCAGGTGGACCGCGTAGATAAGTTCGCCGGGCATGGCACTCAGCCACTCCTTCGGCACGAGCCTTACGGGCGGCTCGGCGAATGGCCGCGCGAACTCGCCGCGGTGAAAGAAGGTATAGGCCGTGAACTCGGAGTGGCGCTCCCACTTCAATTTGAATGATCCGAGATCGACGGCAAAGTGACTGGCGTCCTTGGGCGGGCGGTCGCTGCCATACCGTTCACACAGGGCAAGCAGGTGCTTGCGGTCCGCCTGCCGCGTGTCCTCCGAGGAGAACAGGACCAAATAGGATGCCTGTTCAGGCGCGCCGATATCTGGAAAGGGGCGATCATGAATCTCATTGGCAAGGACATAGCGCAACGGATGCTCTTGCATCGTTCTCATGGATGCTGCTCCCGGCTCATGTTTGTCTGAGCGGTTAATTGTCGGCCCCACCGTTTATAGGTAATTTCCAACATAGCGTATCGATCTCATTATTCTCCCAGCTGTCAAGCCGGTTTGTGAAAATCGGCGACTAAAAATATAGCCGCATGGCAGCATGACGAGCGCATAGCAAGAACTTCAGAAGATAACAACACGCAGTTGACTAAATTAGAATCGGCTGAGGTGCTTGAAATAGTAGAAAACGCAAGCAGAGATGGACGAGGGCCTATTCGCCCACATTTAGCAAACCTTGGGATTAAGTAAAAAATATCAATTTTCTGGGAACTTCGTGGCGGGAGCGACGGGACTCAAATCCGCGACCTCTGGCGTGACAGGCCTAGGAATAACCTATTTTTGCATGGCAGCCGATAGCCAAATGCTCAGAAAACAGCAACGCGTGCCGTCGGGCTGCGATGCGTTGTTATGGGCTGTTTGTACGGATTTTGTACGGATATTGCACGGCACCCTTGTCACGATGATGATGACAAATCGCAGCCCGAAGCTTTGTCGAGAGATATGAGAGCTAAGCGCATCACAACGAGAAATACTAAACCTGCTTCAAGAGCGTGCCTTAAGTGGATATAACTTAGAAAAATTACCATTGAGATTGGTCGATGTCGCCAAGTGACGGTTATTGGATATGTTGAAGGTGGCTCAAGCAAAAGACTGGTGCATGAGGCCAAACTGCACAACGTGCGGATGCCAAAAGTTACGATCAGCAGTTTTTGAGTCTACACAACAAAATCTGGGTATTGAAAAACCTTTTGTATTGCGCCGCGGCCGCATCGGTCGTTATTTAGAAAAACGAAAATTAATGGAGCCGGAGCAAAAAACAACACTCGGCTCTCTGACCATTAAAAAATACCGAGCTTGAACGTTCGCAGCCCTCGGCCTCACGTATAGATTCTGAAAATGCCTGCCGCTAGACTTCAGCCATGACAGAACATGCGCAGGTGCGTAGACCAATATTGACGAGGTATTGAGAAACGGGGGCGGAGATGCTTGACTTCTTGATTTTAGGTGGAGGCAGTGCCGGTTGCGTTCTGGCAGCTCGCCTTACGGAAAATCCAAAAACAAGCGTGTTGTTGGTTGAGGCCGGTAGGAATATTTCCGCCAAGGACATGCCCGCAAATATCCGCACTCGGTATCCAGGTCGAGCTTTTCTCGATGAAAAAAATATCTGGCCATCGCTCATGGCCAGATTTGGCCAAGCCAACAAGCACGGCAGTCCAGCAGAGCCGCGCCGCTACGAACAGGGGCGGATTTTAGGCGGTGGGTCGGCGGTCAACGCCCTCGTCGCAAATCGCGGGGCACCCGGCGACTATGACGAGTGGTCGGAACATGGTGCGGAGGGCTGGTCTTGGGAATCTGTCCTACCCTATTTCCGCAAGCTGGAAACCGACCATGATTTTGCCGACGATTATCACGGCCAGGACGGCCCTGTCCCGATCCGCCGAATAACCCAGGCAAAGATGTCGCCCTTCGTCAAGCTCTTATGCTCCACGCTCAACACGCGCGGTTATCAGAGCAAGACCGACCAGAACGGCTTTTGGGAAGACGGTATTTTCTTGGGTGCGATCGCCAAGGATGACAAGGGACACCGGGTTCCCACATCCTCTGTCTATCTAAGAGATGAAGTACGAGCCCGCCCTAACCTGCAGATCATGACCAACCATTTAGCAGACCGGATTATCTTCGATGAAACACGGGCAACCGGCGCTGTCGTTCGGCCCGCGGGCGGTTCGGGAAAAACGCAAACAATCCAGGCTAACCAGACCATCCTATCCTGTGGTGCAATTCACTCACCGGCGCTGCTGATGCGCAGCGGCATCAGCCCCACCGGCCATCCGGAGTTCGATATACCCGTGGTCGCGCGGCTGGCCGGCGTCGGCCGCAACCTAATGGAGCATCCTTCTACAGCGGTCTCGACCTATCTCCCGCCCCCACTGCGTCAGACGGATCTCGAAGAACATCACGACCACGCGATCCTGCGGTTTTCCTCGGGGCTCGCCGGCACACCAGAAGGCGACATGCATCTGGCGATGATCGCCCGCTCAGGATGGCATTCGGTCGGTCAGCGGATCGGCACGCTGTTTATTTGGCTGAACAAACCCTATTCGCGCGGCAAACTATCATTGGCCTCACCCAGCGCCGACGATGAGCCGATCGTCGATTTTAACCTTCTGTCCGACGAGCGGGACCTCGAAAGGTTGAAACAGGCGTTTCTGCTGGGTGCTGAAATTCTCACCGACCCGTTGCTCGACGGGCATTGCGGCCCGGCATTTCCGACCAGCTACTCGCCTCGGGCCATCAAGGTTGCCGGTCCAGGATTGTTCAATCAAGTTCAGCGCGGCTTGTTAGCCGCCATGCTGGACTACGCGGGACCGACGCGATCTTGGATGATACACTCTGTTATTACACTCGGCCTTGAAATCAGAAACCTGGTCAAGGATGACACGGCGTTGACGGAATTCATTCAGGCGTCTGTAGGGGGCGTCTGGCATGCTTCCGGCACCTGCAGGATGGGCGCACGCGACAACCCTGACGCTGTAACCGATGGCGCCGGCAGGGTCTACAAGGTTGAAGGCCTGCGTGTCTGCGACGCCTCGCTCATGCCGACCATTCCACGCGCCAATACCAACACGCCAACGATCATGATGGCCGAACGGATCGCCGACCTCATCAAGGAAACCATGTAGACCGCCGGAGCTTCAGTTACGCTTCACGAAGATAGGCCGTCGCGATCTCGTGTCCTTGACCTTGGAAAAGGTCTGAATGTATGGAAAAATGGCAGGAGTGATGGGACTCGACCCTGCGACCTCTGGCGTGACAGGCCGAGGAATAGCCCATATTTGCATGGCAACCGATAGCTAAATGCGCAGAAAACAGCAACGCGTGAGGTCGGGTTGTTGTGCGTTGTTATGGGCTGTTTGTACGAGAGATGTACGAGAGATGTACGACAGGTTTGTCACGACGATGATGACAAATCACCTGGCCTTCATCTGGGTATTCCAAATTTAGTAAATTCGCTTGTCGGGGAGGACGCCTCTCACGCCGCCTCTAGGGTCATCCATGTCACCGGACCGTCGAGGAATGAGGTGTATATGGCAGTGCATGACGGTCTGTCCTGCAGCTTCGCCACAATTGATCCCGATGTTAAAACCCGTCACCAGACAATCCGCTGTGATAATAGCCCGCCTCTCTGCCATCAGATGTCTCTCGACATCTCGCCGCTCTTCTAAATTCAAATCAAAATAGGTTTCCACGTGTCGCTTTGGAATGATCAATGTATGGAGGGGCGTAACAGGATAGGCGTCATGAATAGTAAAACAGGTATCACTTTCACGGAGGCACCGGGATAGGGGCAAGGTGCAGAATTGGCAGTTGGGATTTGCAGCTATCATGGGTTATCCGGATTATTCAAGAAGGTTACCAAGCGACGATAGAAAGGATCGGTTTCGGGATTGTATCCTTTTGAACCACCCCAATAATCGGGTCCTCTCACAATTTTTACCTGTTCATAGTGGTGTTCAATAGCGGTGGCTCGCGAGTTCGCGTTATTCCCCAGCAGAGCCTCAATTTTTTTCTTCCACGGGTGGTTGCTCCCCATGATGTTTTCATTTCTCGCAATAAGTTTTTGGACGAAGTGGGGTCCAACGAGTTTATCGGATTTCTGAAGATTGCAGTGACCGTGGCTAAGAACCAAGTTCCAGACCTCGTCGTGACGTACGATTTGCCATGGAGGCACATGATCGACGTGAATATCCTCAACCAATGCTTCACCACAATAGAAGCAAACGTTGCCCTGATACCCCATTAGGAAAGGGATATTTGTAGCCAAAGATTGTCTTCTGTCACCTTGTCGTAGATAAATGTACCGAATATCGTTTGCCAATTCATAGTTTTCTTGTGAACGGCTGATGGAAAATGCACCCTCAAGGAGGCCCCATCGCGCCGTTACCTCGGCGGTCAGTTCATCAAATTCGTTTTCACCCAACGTTAGCAGGGTATCTTTTAGTTTTAGGCTCTTCCCAAATTCCATTTCATAGAAATAATTGCGGACAATGTCGGCATTTGCTCCAATTGTCTGAAAACGCGGTACAACGTCATTGAGGCCCTCGTTGCATACCTTCTCAATTGCTTGTGGGCGGCTTATCAAGCCGCCCTTTTCTTCTTGGACTATCCGTTCAAGAACGGTGCGACGACCCCGCATTCCCATCTGAGGCATTGGGTTCTCATGAAGGCGTTGCCGATATTCTTGGTAAAAGGACGCCGCAACCCGATCCCACGGCACGTCATCTAAGCCTGTCTTTGCAAAACCTAATAGGCATTTTGCCAATGCCATTTTGTATGTAGCGGCATTGAGGCCATAAAGGACGATGCCTTTCCAGTAGTCTGAAGGCGAAAAATTATCCATTTAGCCTACTCGGTTCACCATTGGTGAGGTCCAGTTTCTTGCGATAAATTCAATCATCTGGGTGTTGTCACTGAGCGATTCTCCTACTCAAACATCGTGGTTCCTCTGCGGCAACCCGAGGTGGCTTAGGAGCCAACCGACAACCCTGAAACGTTCCAACGAGAAGACTTTATATCAAGAGTTACAAGCACTCCACAGCGCTTAACTAGTTTGCGGTCCCGACTTCCAGATCCTCCATAGTATCGTGGCATCTTGTCACTATTTTGGTCGCGTTGCTGGAAAGATCCAAAGCAGAAATGTACGAGAGATGTACAACAACCGGATTTCCGGCCGATCGCAAATCTAGGGGGGAGCTAAAAAATAGCAGTATTCTGGGGAACTTCGTGGCGGGAGTGACGGGACTCGAACCCGCGACCTCTGGCGTGACAGGCCAGCGCTCTAACCAGCTGAGCTACACCCCCAACGAAGCGGGCACCATGTACCTCCCCGCCAGCCTCAGTGTCAAGCCCGGTGTGCTGGGTTATCAAAGGGTGAAGGGCCTATTTTCCAACAACTGGCCATAACCCGGATGTTGGCGTGCTCGGATGGATGTGAAAACCCTGTTCATCACCCCGGGTAGCCCCTGGGAGAATGGCTACAATGAAAGCTTCGATGGGAAACTACGCGATGAATTATTGTACATGGAAATATTCTACACCCTGGAGGAGGCTAAGGTCCTCGCTCGTCGAGCAATGGCGGTATCACTACAATACGGTCCGCCCTCACAGTTCGCTCAACTACCGACCGCCAGCACCAGAAACTATCTTGCCGCGCCCTCTCACGTCGATCTACGCTACGCTCCGATCACCGTAACCGGGCGAGCAAACCGGCCAAACTCTCTCATAACGGCTGGACCATCTAAATCAGGCAGCTCACCACGAACTGCCCGAAAGTTGGGACGACGAGGGTTGATACCAACACGGTGATGGCTAATAATCGGGCCGATACCACGTCTTGACCTGGAGGTTATCGGGGCCATGCGCATCAGCGCTATCGTCAATCGGGCGGCACAGATGAACGGAGCCGGCTTGGCCTCCAACTTTCAAGACCGGCAACAAAATTGGGGCCAGTTTGCCTCCCGCGTCTCGCGCCTGGGGGCGGGCCTGCGGGGTCTTGGTGTTGGCGTCGGCGAGCGGGTCGCCATGCTGGCTCTAAACAGCGACCGATATCTCGAATATTTTTTCGCGGTACCGTGGGCCGGCGGGGTTTTCGTGCCCATCAATACCCGTCTGGCCCCGCCCGAGGTCGAGCATTGGCTGAACGATTCCGGCGCCACGATTTTGTTGGTCGATGACAATTTCACCGCCATGCTGCCCAAGCTTCAAGGCCGCTTGGACAGCGTCAAGACAATGGTTTATGTCGGTGATGGCACTGCCCCCGCGGGCATGTTGTCCTACGAGGGCTTGATCGAGGGCGCGGGCGAAATGACGCCATTGGATTCCGGCGGCGATGAAATGGCCGGCCTGTTTTACACCGGCGGCACCACGGGACGCTCCAAGGGCGTTATGTTGAGCCACCGGAACCTGCTGTTGAATTCCCTGCAGATTGCTGGCGAAACCGGCTTTACCGCGTCTTCACATTATTTGCACGCGGCACCCATGTTTCATTTGGCCAACGGCGCGGCAATGTTCGCCATTATCTCCATGGCCGGCGCGTCGACGATTATTCCGGGCTTCGAACCGGTCGCCACATTGAAGGCCATTCAAGATAACAAGATCGATTTGGCCCTGATGGTCCCGACCATGATCAATATGGCTGTCAATCACCCGGATGTCGCCAATTATGATCTAAGCAGTATTCGCCACGTCCTGTTCGGTGCCTCTCCCATGCCCGAGGCAGTCTTGAAGACGGCCCTGCAAGTCATCCCCAACGCCCAGTTCCATCACGTCTATGGCCAGACCGAAGCCGGCCCGGTGCTGACCGCGCTGCCACCTAACCGCATGGTTGAGGAAGGGCCGCTGGCCGGCAAGATCAAATCCGCCGGCGTGGCCATCCCCGGTGTCGAGATCAAGATCGTCGACGAGGATGATAACGAAGTGCTTCGAGGTACGGTTGGCGAAATCTGCGGCCAGGGCGAAAACGTCATGCTGGGGTATTGGAATCTGCCGGAACTGACCGCCGAGACATTGCGCAACGGCTGGCTGCATACGGGTGACGGTGGCCGCATGGACGAGGATGGCTTTGTCTATGTGGTGGACCGGGTCAAGGACATGATCATTTCGGGTGGCGAAAACGTCTACTCGGCGGAGGTCGAAAACGCCATCTATCAGCACGACGCTGTGGTCGAATGCGCCGTGATCGGCATCCCTCACGAAAAATGGGGCGAACAGGTGCACGCCATTGTCCGCCTGGCCAACGGCAAGATGCTGGACGAGGCGGCCGTTATCGCCCATTGCCATGAATGGATCGCCAACTACAAATGCCCCCGCAGCGTCTCGTTCGAGACAGCCCCCCTCCCCCTCTCGGGCGCGGGCAAGATCCTCAAGACGGAGCTGCGTCAGCCCTATTGGGAAGGCCACGAGAAGCAGGTAAATTAGAGGCGGGATCGTCTACAAGTAGGTAGATTCCATCTCACGAAATTCATAAAGGAGCTGTTTTTCCTGTCTGTATTGAGACATGTGACATGCGCGGCGACATCGCCTGTATGCACGCGGTCAAGATGGCATTAGCCAACGGTACCGCCGCGGTGAATGACACCATGGAATCGGCTCCTTGGCACGGCGTATCGAGGTCCAGCCCGAATTTACCACCAGGCTGACCGATATCCATTGCGCTGGCGTGGGCAATCTAGTCGATGCGGACTAGGCCAAGGAAAGCGCAAAGCTTCAGGCGCAACGGGTCAAACAACAGCTCGGCCTGATCAAGAGCCACCAACAAGGTCAAATGCGTTGGGCAGGGTCGCCAATGCGAAAGCTTTACTAAAGGGGCACCACCGGGCCCGTTTTGCCTTCTAATTTGGTTTTCTAAGACAGAATTAGCGCGAAGTTCGGTGGCGATGGATGCACAAAGGCTGACCGACGACAACATTGCAGTTTTTTGGTCTCATAATTTGGATGGGTTCGGTAATTGGCTCAATACCAAGGCATGATGGCAAATAAAAGCTGCCGTATATTCTATTCGTCAACAGTCGGTTCCGATTGGAAAAACGACCAGATCAGGCCCACTCCGGCGCCATAGGTCAGCTCCTCGCGATACAGCGGACTATCCACGTTCGCCGCGCCGTGATACGAATTGATGTCGCCGGCCAGGAACAGCTTCAGGTGTTTGCCAAAGGGATGCTGTACCAAAAGGCGAACCTTGCTGCCTAAATACCCACCCTGTCCGTCATATGTCCGCCGCGCCGCTGTCGCGAAAGGTGCATCCACCTGATAAAAATAGTCCTGCAAATCTTCATCCGCCAGCACCGCGGATAGACCCAGCTTAAATTTCGTACCGCTGTCCAGGAAATTGTCATGTTGATAGGCCAACTGCGGCTCAACCAGGAAACCGCGATGCTCCACACTTGAGAAATCAGTTGAAAAAATTGCTCTAATTGGTAGTTCTAGCTCAAACTTTGCCCATCGTGCGGCTCGAACAAAGGTCCACTGCAGACGCGGGCCTAGTTCGGCCATATAGTCAAGGTCAGGCATGCCGCGGCGCGCGTCATTCTCATCGGAGTCAGCATCCAGCGAACCACCCAGGGAAACATCCAATTCGAAATCCTGGCTATGGACAAGGCGTCCCCGCAACAGCCCTTTGCTGTCCGAGCGGATGAACTCCCCCCGATAAATGGGAAACGGCAGGGCGATTCCGTTGAAGTGGTTTTGTCCAGCCGCCGGATAATCGGGCAGATATCCCACACCGCCCGCCATGCCAAGCTCGAACAACGGTTTCTCCTCCGCCATGACGGGGACGGACAGACAAGCACATAGCAGGCCAAGGGCCAGGGCCCGGTAAACAACGGCTATTGGCATCGGGATACTTCCAGACTGGGAAAAGGCGCTAACCTTCTAGCAACAAAGCCTCGGTAATTGCAAAGACTGCCGTTACCACGAAAACCGGTTGGCATGCAGCAAGCTTGCTGCTTGACTTCATTTCACATTCCGCTATGTAAATCGTACCAATTTAGTCCTGATTGCGGGGTGCGTGATGATCCGCCTGAATAAAATGACCGATTACGCCATTGTCATGTTGAGCCATATGGCCGGCGGCGAGGGTAGCGGCGATGGTAAGGTGATGACAGCCGTGCGGATGGCGCAGGATACGGGCGTGCCCCTGCCTTCGGTTTCGAAACTAATGAAACAGTTAAGCAAGGCCGGTATCCTGACGTCCCATCGCGGCGCCGGCGGCGGCTACAGCCTGGACCGGGCGGCGGGCCAGGTTACCGTGGCCGATATCGTGACCGCCCTGGAAGGGCCCATTGCGCTTACCTCCTGCATTGATGGCGCCGATACCTCGTGCGGTTCCATGCCGCTCTGCTCCTTGAGCGGCAATTGGAACCAGGTCAACAAAGCCATCCAAACGGCCCTGGAAAGCGTCAGCCTGGCAGAGATGATGCCCCGACCGTTTCCCTTTGAACCTACACCCGAAGAGCTTGCTAAATGAGCTATACATCCGAAACGGCGGAGCAGGTCTCCTCGATTGCCGGTGACAAGTACAAATATGGTTTCGTCACTGATATTGAGACCGAACTGGCGCCCAAGGGCCTGAACGAAGACATCATCCGCTTTATCTCCGCCAAGAAGGATGAGCCGGAATGGCTGTTGGACTGGCGCCTGCGTGCCTACGAACGCTGGCTGGAAATGAAAGAACCGACCTGGGCCCAGGTCGAGTACCCGGACATTGACTTCCAGGACGCGCACTATTACGCCGCGCCCAAATCCAAGGAAGACGGCCCGAAAAGCCTGGACGAAGTAGATCCCGAGCTGCTGCGTACCTATGAGAAACTGGGCATCCCCCTTTATGAACAACAGATGCTGGCCGGTGTTGCCGTTGACGCGGTATTCGACAGTGTCTCCGTCGCAACGACTTTTCGGAAAGAATTGGCCAAGGCCGGGGTGATTTTCTGCCCAATCTCGGAGGCGGTACGTGATCATCCAGAGCTGGTACAGAAATACCTCGGCTCCGTCGTCCCCTATTCCGATAATTTTTATGCCACCCTGAATTCCGCCGTCTTCACCGACGGCTCCTTCGTCTACATCCCCAAGGGCGTGCGCTGCCCCATGGAGCTATCGACTTATTTCCGCATCAATCAGGCCAACACGGGGCAGTTTGAACGTACCCTGATCATCGCCGACGAGGGCAGCTATGTCTCGTACCTGGAGGGCTGCACCGCGCCGCAGCGGGACGAGCACCAACTGCATGCCGCCGTGGTTGAACTGGTCTTGATGGATGATGCGGAGATCAAATATTCCACGGTACAAAACTGGTATCCGGGCGATGCCGAAGGCAAGGGCGGGATCTATAATTTCGTGACCAAACGGGCGACATGTCGGGGCCGCAATTCAAAAGTCTCCTGGACCCAGGTCGAGACCGGTTCCGCCGTCACCTGGAAGTATCCCAGCTGCATTCTGCAGGGAGACAATTCGGTGGGTGAATTCTATTCCGTCGCCATCACCAATAACCTGCAACAGGCCGATACAGGTACCAAGATGATCCATATTGGCGAAAATACGTCTTCGACCATCATCGCCAAGGGCATCTCGGCCGGACGCAGCCAAAGCACCTATCGCGGTCTGGTGAGGATGCAGCCCGGCGCCAAGGGCGGGCGTAATTATACCCAATGCGACAGCCTGCTGATCGGCGACAAATGCGGCGCCCATACGGTGCCCTATATTGAAAACCGCAACCGCACGGCCAAGATTGAGCACGAGGCAACCACAGCGAAAATCTCCGAGGATCAGCTGTTCTATTGCCGCCAGCGCGGCCTGTCCGATGAAGAGGCCCTGTCCATGATCGTCAACGGTTTTTGCAAGCAAGTCTTGCAGGAACTTCCCATGGAGTTCGCGGTCGAGGCACAGAAATTGGTTGGCATCTCACTCGAAGGCAGTGTGGGTTAAGGAAATGGGCAACATGTTGGAAATCAAAGACCTGCACGCGAACGTGGACGGCAAGGAAATCCTCAAGGGCATCGACTTGAGCATTGGCGAGGGTGAGGTGCATGCCATCATGGGGCCGAACGGCTCGGGGAAAAGCACCTTGTCTTATGTCCTCTCCGGGCGCGACGGCTACGATGTCACCGCCGGCTCGATTACCTACCAGGGTAGGGATTTAGGCGAATTGAATACGGAGGCGCGCGCCGCCGAAGGCATCTTTCTGGGCTTTCAATATCCGGTCGAGCTACCGGGTGTATCTTCCACGACCTTTCTGAAGACCGCCCTGAACGCAGTGCGCCGATATCGGGGCGAGGAAGAACTGGACGCGGTGCAATTTATGAAGCGCCTGCGCGTGTATACGAAAGCGCTCAATATCAGCGATGATATGCTGCGCCGTGGCGTCAACGTGGGTTTTTCGGGCGGCGAGAAAAAACGCAACGAAATCCTGCAAATGGCCTTGCTGGAGCCATACTTCGCGGTCCTAGATGAGACCGACAGCGGCCTGGATATCGACGCCTTAAAAATCGTGGCCGAGGGCGTCAATGCGCTACGCGGACCGAAACGCTCCATGCTGGTGATCACCCATTACCAGCGCCTGCTGGATTACATCGTGCCTGATTATGTGCATGTCCTGGCCCATGGCCGGATCGCCCGCTCTGGCGGCAAGGAATTGGCGCGGGAGTTGGAGGAAAAAGGCTACGCCGAGTTCATTTCCGGAACGGAGGCGGCCTAGGACCATGAGGTTGGGGATGGAAGCCTATCAGGCACAATTCGCTGATCACCTGCCGGAAGGCGGTCCGCCTTGGCTGGCCGATCTGCGACAGGCCGCAGCGGCACGGTTTTCCAGCCAAGGTCTGCCGGACCGCAAGATCGAGGCCTGGCGCTATACCAATCTGAAACCCGTGCAAGCGCAGCTATTTGCACTGGATGCGGCGTCCGCCATTGAGGCACCACCGGCCCTGCTGACAGGCAGTCATCGGTTGGTCTTCAGAAACGGGGTGCTGCAAAGCGATACAAATGATCTTCCCAACGGCGTCCGGCTGGCTGGCATGGCCCAGACGATGAGTGAAAGCCCGAATAGTTTGGCCGATCACATGGGACAAATCGATGCCGGGCAAGATTTGCCCCTTCCGGCTTTAAACCAAGCCTTGAGCCGGGATGGTTACGTATTGTCCATTGATCCCGGTGTTATCGTGGACCGACCCACTGAGGTCCTGTTCCTATCCGATGCAGGCACCTGTTACCCCCGCAATCTGGTGCTGGCCGGAGCCGGGTCCCGGGCAACAGTAGTGGAACATTATCTGGGGCGGGGTGACGGGGATTACTTCGTCAATGCCGTGACGGAGGTTCATGGGGCAGCAGATGCGAATTTGCGCCGTTACAAGATCCAGCAGGATGCTGTCGGTGCCTCCCATGTGGCGACCTTGGCCGGGCAGTTGGAAAATGACGCGCGGTTTGAGAATTTTGACCTGAATTTGGGCGGTCAGCTTGTTCGCAGTGAAATCCACATGGCGCTGGCCGGACAGGGTGCGGAAGCAGACCTGAACGGCGTCTATTTGTTGCGAGGTAAGCAACATTGCGACAATGCGATTGAGATGGACCACGTGGTCCGTACCACCAATAGTCATCAGGATTATCGCGGCATCCTGGACGACAGAGCGCATGCTGTCTTTCAAGGCAAGATCACCGTGCGACCCGATGCTCAGGGCATTGAAGGCCATCAATTAAACAAGACCTTGCTGTTGTCGGACGGGGCGGAAATCGACGCCAAGCCCGAATTGCAGATCCTGGCCGACGATGTGAAATGCAGCCATGGCGCCACGGCAGGTGAATTGGACGAATCCGGTCTGTTCTATCTCCGCTCCCGCGGCATCCCCGAAGATGTGGCCCGGCAGCTTCTGATGACCGCATTTATCGCCGAAACCCTGGACCGGATTGGCCACGATGATTTGCGTGCGGTCATGGAGCAGCTGGTTGGTGATTGGATGGTGGCATGAACGAGATGGCGCAAAACACGAACCTCAGCGGCCATAACGCGGAAGGTGGCTTTGATATCGATCGCATCCGCCAGGATTTCCCCGTTCTTAGCCGTAAGGTCCATGGCAAGCCCCTGGTCTATTTCGACAGTGGCGCCTCGGCGCAAAAACCCCGCGCCGTGATCAATGCCATGACCGAGGTGCTGGAGGATCAATACACCAACGTTCATCGCGGTGCACATTATCTCAGCCAGGCCCTGACCGACCGCTATGAAGGCGTGCGCGAGAAAATTGCCGCCTTCATCAACGCGCCATCGGAAAACGAAATCGTCATCACCCGCAACACGACCGAGGCCATCAATCTTGTCGCCGCCACTTATGGCCGGAAGTTTCTCTCCAAGGACGACGCCGTGGTGATCTCCGATATGGAGCATCACGCAAACATCGTGCCCTGGCAGCTGTTGCGCGACGAGACCGGCATCGAGTTGAAGATCGCGCCCATTGACGACCGCGGTATGTTGGACATGGACGCCTATGCCGCTCTGCTGGATCGGAACACCAAGCTGGTGTCCATGACCCATTGCTCCAACGTTCTGGGCACCATGCTGCCGGCTAACGAGATCGTGCGTCTGGCCCATGATCGCAGTATTCCCGTGTTGTTGGATGGCAGCCAAGCCGTGGTTCACAGCACCGTCGATGTGCAGGACCTGGACGCAGATTTCTATGTCTTCACCGGGCACAAGCTATATGGCCCCACGGCCATCGGCGTGCTCTACGGCAAGGCTGATTTGTTAGCGCAAATGCCGCCCTATCAGGGCGGCGGCGATATGATCGCTACGGTGACTTACGAAAAAACCACCTATCAGGAACCGCCCTATCGGTTCGAGGCCGGCACGCCGCCCATTGTCGAGGCCATCGGCCTGGGCGCGGCTATCGATTATGTCTCGGCCATTGGCATGGACGCCATCGCGGCACATGAAAAGGCGCTACTGGCCTATGCCACGGAACGCCTGGCCGCCATGCCCGATATCCGTCTGTTCGGTAGCGCGCCTGAAAAGGCGGCGATATTGTCGTTCGTACAGGACGGCATCCATCCCTTCGATACCGCCGCCACATTGGACAGGGCCGGCGTCGCGGTGCGCGTGGGACAGCATTGCGCCGAACCTTTGATGACGCGCCTGGGCGTTGAAGGCACCGTACGGGCATCATTGGCCATGTACAACACCATTGGCGAGATCGACTCCATGATCACCGCCCTGGAGAGAGCCCGGAGTTTGTTTGCCTGATGACGATCGCAGTCGAAAAACTGGCCCAATACGACGAGTATGTGGAAGCGCTGGATTTGCTTGATGAAGAGAGCCGCTTTGAGTACATCATCGACATTGGCAAGCGGGCCGACAAGATCCCCTTCCCAGTGGAATGCATGGATCATGCGCATCTGATGCACGGCTGCATGTCAAAGGTCTGGATCATTCACGATATGAACGGCGGCGCGCATCACTTTCGTGGTCAGAGTGACGCCATAATCGTTAAGGGTTTGGTCTCTATGATGACCGGATCTTTCAGTGGGCTGACCAGTGATGAGCTGGCGGAAGTCACCCTGGATCATGTGCGCAGCCTTAATCTAGGGGCGCTGACCATGCAACGCCAAGTGGGGATGATGGCGATGTTGAAACATATGCAGAAATTAAGTCAGCGGTCCGCTCAGGCTGCCACGGCGAACGAGGATTAGGAAGATATGGATATATCGGATATGGACCCGCATGGGATGTTCAATCCCTTCGCCCATTTGCACGGGCCGGAATTGGATGAAGACGGCAAGGCACGCGCCGGCGAGCCGCTGGCGGACGGCGTTGCCGTGGCCTCTGAATCCACCGTGATTGACGCCATGCGGGAAGTCTATGACCCAGAAATCCCCGTTAATATTTTCGAACTGGGGCTGATCTATGATTACAAGCTGGATCCCGCCGGTAACGTGGAGATCCAGATGACCCTGACCGCACCTGGCTGTCCGGTCGCCGGCATCTTGCCTGGCCATCTGGCCCGCACCGTGTCCGAGGCCGAGGGCGTGGCCCAGGTCATGGTCGAACTGGTTTGGGATCCGCCGTGGGATATGTCCATGATGTCAGAAGCCGCCCGCGTCGAATTGGATATGTTTTAGAATTATGGCAACATAGTGCCGCCTGGTTTGGGTAACTGGGTCTCTTTGGGGAATGGGAAGTATGAACATGGAAAGACCACCGGTAATTACAATGACGGATGCGGCAGTCGCCCGCGCCAAGGAACTGATGGCGCGCGGCCAGGGGGACGTTTTGGCCTTGCGCGTCGGCGTCAAGACGGGCGGCTGTTCCGGCCTGATGTATGAGGTAGAATACGCCAAGGAAAAGAAGCAGTTCGAGGAAGAAATCGAAACCGATGGCGTAAAAGTGTTCATCGACCCGACCGCGATCATGTTCCTGATCGGGGCGGAAATGGACTACACCACGGACAAATTTCAATCCACCTTCATCTTCAACAATCCCAATGAATCAGATCGTTGCGGCTGCGGTGAAAGCTTCCGCGTCGCCTGAAGTAGACACTTTAAGGTCCAAGACAGAGCAAAGCGCAAATTCCGCCGGAAAAGTTCCGCGCGGAGCTTTTTGCACAAGATTTATTGCACGCTTTGCTCGCCGCCGCACTACAATCAAGAAAATACCAACAGAAGGAAAATCTGCACATGGCAGATCTTGACGACATCAAGGAAGGCAAGGATTTTGGCCTGGACACACCGGCCCGGAACGAGCCGTTCTTCCTGAAAGGCTCCAACGCCCTGGATTGGGGCATGCAAAACCGCCTTTCGCGAATCTTCAATCCCATCTCGGGCCGCACCGTCATGCTGGCCTTTGACCACGGTTATTTTCAAGGTCCGACCACGGGCATCGAACGCATGGATCTAGCCATCCCACCATTGATCCCTCATGCTGACGTTCTGATGTGCACGCGCGGCGCCCTGCGCAGCTGTATCTCACCCACCGCCGACAAGCCGGTGGTGCTACGCTCGTCCGCGGGACAAAGCATCCTGAGCGAGTTGTCCAACGAACTGGTCGCGGTGGATATCGAAGACGCCATCCGCTTGAACGCCGCCGCCATCACGGCACAGGTCTATATCGGGGCGGAATACGAACATAAATCCATCGCCAATGTAGTGAAATTGATCGACAACGGTGCACGTTATGGCATTCCCACCCTGGCCGTGACCGGTGTCGGCGCCGACATGGTTCGCGATGCCCGCTATTTCGGCCTGGCCACCCGCATCGCCGCCGAAATCGGCGCCCACTATGTGAAAAGCTATTTCATTGAAGACGGCTTCGAAAAAGTGGTGGCGGGTTGTCCCGTGCCCATCGTCATCGCGGGCGGCAAGAAATTACCCGAGAGTGAGGCCCTGGACATGGCCTATCGGGCCGTGGATCAAGGCGCCGCCGGCGTCGACATGGGCCGAAATATTTTCCAATCCGACAGTCCCGTCGCCATGATCCAGGCCGTGGGCGCCGTGGTTCACCGCAACGAAAGCACGGCCAATGCCCTGCAGATGTATCAGGATCTGAAGAGCGATCTGGAGGCATAAATCATGGCCGACAACGCCGCGGCCGATTGGAAGAAGACCGCCTGCATCCTGTGCGGCAGCAACTGCGGTGTCTTGGTTCAGCTGGGCGGCCAGGAGGGCCGGGAAATTGTCCGCGTGCGCGGCGATAAAGAACACCCCGGAACCAAGGGCTATACCTGCAACAAAGCCTTACAGTTGAACTATTACCAGTCCGCCAAGGGACGCCTGACTTCGCCCCTGCGGCGGCGCGAAGACGGTAACTTCGAGGAAGTGGACTGGGACACGGCCATCGCTGAAATCAGCCAAAAGCTGATAGCGATCCGCGATGAGCTGGGCGGTGACAAGATCGTCTATTACGGCGGCGGCGGCCAGGGCAATCACCTGGGCGGCGGCTATTCACCGCCTTTGCGCCGCGCGATAGGCAGCCGTTATCGCGGCAATGCCCTGGCGCAGGAAAAGACCGGTCTGTCCTGGGTGTTCGACCGCATGGTCGGCGGTTTTTATCACGGCGATTTCGAACATTGCGAAACCGCTTTGCTGGTGGGCAAGAACCCGTGGCAATCAAACGGCTTTCCTCGGGCCCGCGTGGTCCTGCGCCAGCTGGCGAAAGATCCGAAACGCAAGCTGATCGTAATCGACCCACGCGTAACGGAAACGGTGGAGCTGGCGGATATCCACCTCCGTGTCCAGCCCGGACGGGATGCCTGGCTGCTGGCCGCGATCCTGGGTCAACTGGTACAGTCGGACTTGATAGATCATGACTGGCTGGCCGCTCATGCCCAAGGCCACGAGGCGGTGATCGAGGCCCTGGCCGAAATTCCCGTGGCGGAATATGCCGCCTTCGCCGGTATTGCGATGGCCCACGTCGAAGAGGTTGCCAATATCTTGGGCAGCACCAGCAGTCTTTCCGTGTTGGAGGACCTGGGCATCGAAATGGCACCCAATTCCACGGTAAACAGCTATCACTGCGTCCTGTTGTTCCTGCTGACCGGCAATTTCGCCAAGGCTGGCGCCGTCAATTTGCCAGCCCAACTGGTGACGATCTTCTCGCCCGATAAAATTAGCGAGACGCGAGACGAACGCGGCCATGAAACCGGCTATAAGACCACGCCAGTGACCCAGTCGCGGATTATCTCCGGCTTGATCCCATGCAACATGCTGCCGGACGAAATAATCACCGATCACCCGGGCCGTTTCCGCGCCATGTTGATCGAAAGCGCCAACCCTGTGCATTCCCTGGCGGATGCCAAACGCATGCGCGAGGCCCTCGCCGCCCTGGATCTGGTCGTGGTGATCGATGTCGCCATGACCGAGACCGCACAAGAGGCTGATTACGTGCTGCCCGCTTCCAGCCAGTACGAAAAGCCGGAAATGACGTTCTTCAATTTCGAGTTTCCTGAAAACTGCGCCCAGTTGCGCACGCCCTTGATGCCCGCGCTGCCCGGCACCCTGTCCGAGCCGGAGATCCATGCCCGTCTGTTGGAGGCCATCGATCCATTCGATGATGATGAGCTGGAACCCTTGCGGATAGCAGCGAGCAACGGATTAGAGGCCTATGCCATGGCCTATGGCGCCGCCGCCAAGGTCAATCCCAAGATCAACCATTATGGCGTCTATGTCCTCTACCGCACCTTGGGGCCCAGCTTGGCAGAAGGCATGGCGGAAAGTGCCGCCCTTTGGGGCGTGGCGCAAATGTTCGCTGCCACCGAGGCGCCATCTCTGGCGCGGGCCGGTTTCCATGGCGCACCCATGCAGGCCGGCAATAAATTTTTCGAGACGTTGCTCGCGGCACAATCAGGTTTGGTTTTTTCCGTTGATGAGCCCGAGGATAGCTTTCGCCGCAACCGATTGGCGGGCGGTAGCGTCAACCTTCATCTGCCAGAAATGCTGGACAAAATTCTCGCGCTTGATGACTACGCTGCCGCCGAAACAACGACGGAATTCCCCTTGGTGCTGTCTGCCGGCGAGCGGCGATCCCATACCGCCAACACCGTTGTCCGCGATCCAGCCTGGGCTAAATCCAACAACGCGCAAACGCTCGCCGTAAATCCCGCGGATGCGGCCAGCCTTGGCATAGGTGATGGCAGCACGGCGCGGCTGACCACGGCACGGGATTCGGTCGAGGTGGTGGTGGAGCTGGACAAACGTATGTTGCCCGGCACCATATCGTTGCCCAACGGTTTCGGCCTTTCCTACCCTGATGCCCAGGGTAACGAAGTCGTCACGGGGATCTCACCGAACGAATTGACTGCGGGTGAGGACCACGATGATTTCGCCTACACGCCCTGGCATAAATTCGTCCTGGCACGTCTGGAAAGACCGTAAGAACCAAGCCTAAAGACTAAGCCCTGTCCGGGTGGGGCACACCTTGATCTTCAATGACCTCCGCCGTGCCTTTTTCCTCGTCGAAACGCAGGCGTTCCATGTGGTTTAAATCCGTGCCGGTAACACGCACGAAGCTTGCCCCCTTGGGATGATCAATGGCGTGGATCTCGCCCACGTCGAACAGGCCGGCCTGGCCCGGCATCAGGCGGAATTCCTGGGTCACTTCCAACTTCGCTTCGCCGGCGCCACTGGCGCCATCGACCCGGTTGTAGACTTTCATATCCGTGTGTTTGCCGGCCTGACCATAGATCGCCCATGAAACGCCGTGATCGTGTGGCGGTGATGTACGATCGGCGGCCGCAATATAGGCCAGCACGCAAAATTCAAGATCAGGGTCTTCGTAGATTGTCCGCACGCCCGGCTCCTGATCATGGCCCAGGGTCGCGGCCAAAAACTCCTGATCAACGAGCAATTTCTCCAAATTGCCCCGCGCCATGTCCCGGCCCTCGCGGCCTGGGTTGGCGGTCAACACCTCACGTGTTTCCTGACAGAATCGTTCCAGTGAATAACCCATGATTTTCCCCCATTTTAAACATCGTTCGGAAACGCCGCACGCACTCCGGCAACTTGACCGTCGGTAAGGTAGCGTGTTCGCTGTCCCTGTAAAAGCATGAAAAGACGTGCCGTTTCTTCCAGTTCCTCCGCCGCATCCAACGCCGCCGAAAGATCGCTGCCTGCCACGACAGGACCATGATTGGCCAGCAGCATGGCATGATGCGCGCTCGCCGTCCCGCGCACCGCCTCCGCCAACTTCATATCACCTGGCGCATAGAACGGGACCAAAGGCAGCTTCCCCACACGCATGACATAATAGGCCGTGATCGGCGGCAACAAATCGGCAGGGTCCAAATCGGCCAAGACCGAGACGGCCACGGAGTAGGTGGCATGCAGATGCACCACCGCGCCACTGCCCGGACGCTGGTCATAGACTGCCAGATGCAGAAAGCTTTCCTTGGTCGGTTTATCGCTGGCCATATGATTGCCGTCCTCATCAAGACGCGAGAGGCGGTCCGGATCGAGATTGCCAAGATTCGACCAGTCGGCGTAAGCAACCAGCCATCATCCAGGCGAACGGAGATATTACCCGTAGCGCCATAGGTCAGGCCACGGCCATGGATCGAGGTGCCCACCTCGCACATCTGCTGTCGCAATAGCGCTTCATTCATGGAGCACAATCCAGGGCCTTGAGGAAGAAATCTTCGACGCCGAAATTGCCCGACTTTAACGCCAGTGCCAACTCCGGCTGTCCCAAAGCCGTCGTCCTCAAAGTAGTTGTCCAGGGCACGCCAGGATCAATCTGCGACCCGATACGGATACCGTCGACGCCCAAGGCCTGAATCACGGCGCCGGAAGTCTCGCCCCCCGCCACCACCAGGCGCCGGACACCTGCCAGCACCAGGCTCATGGCGATTTTAGCCATCGCCGCCTCGATCAAATCACCAGCCCCGGCCCGGCCCAGTTTGTCTTGGGCCATACGCACATCATTGGGCGCGGCAGAGGCATAGATAAGCGGCGGACCATCGGCTAGCCGTGCCTTGGCCCAGGTTAGAGCCTCGGCTACCTGATCCTCACCAGCGGCCAACTTCAATGGGTCGATCCTAAATGAAGGCCGGCTCCCTTGCATGGCAGCCACCTGCGCCAAAGTCACTTCAGAACAGGATCCGGACAGCACCACGCCCAGCCCCGGCACGCTAGGCAAACTATCAGCCGCAGTATCCGTGGATAGTTTGCCCGCGCGGCGGAAATTCTCTGGCAAGCCAAGCGCGACGCCGGAACCGCCGGTGATCAGTTTCAGGCCGTAACAGGCCGCACCAATTCTCAACAGGTCTGCATCATTCAAGGCATCAACGATCGCATACTGCTTGCCCTCGCTGTGCAGCTTGGCAAAAGCCGCCTGGATTTGCGCCGCGCCGGCAGCCACCGTACGGTGATCCACCAAGCCGACCGGGTGCCGGCATTGGGCCGCCAAAACGCGGACCAGGGAAGAGTCCGTCATCGGCGTTAAAGGGTGGTTCTGCATCCCCGATTCCGAAAGCAATTGCGCGCCCACGAACAGATAGCCGTTGCAAATCGTCCGCCCGTTCTCCGGAAAGGCAGGGCAGGCAATGGTGAAATCCTGATCCAGAGCAACCAGCAAGGCCTCGGCCACGGGACCGATATTGCCTTCCGGCGTCGAGTCAAAGGTCGAACAATACTTGAAGAAAAACTGCTCCGCCCCCGCCCCTTGCAGCCATTGCAATGCCTCCAAGGACTGCTGTATGGCCTCGCCCGCGGGGTTGGTGCGTGACTTCAGCGCGATGACAACCGCTTCCGCCTCCGGCACATCAACATCCGGTCCCGGCGGGCCAAAAAACTGCACCGTGCGCATGCCTTGACGGACCAGAGTGTTGGCTAAATCCGTGGCGCCGGTAAAATCATCGGCGATGCAGCCAAGCAAAATCGACATTCTTGAATTCCCAATCTGGACGCTAGCCTCATTTTGCATGACAGTAGCACGCCAACAGTGGGTTGGAGGGGAAGTTTACATGACCTGGTCGATAATTGCCCGGGATAGAGACAGCGGCTCATTGGGCATCGCTGTTGCCTCACGGTTTTTTGCCGTGGGCGCCATCGTGCCCTGGATCAGAAGCGGTGTCGGCGCCGTAGCCAGCCAGGCCATGGCCAATCCAACCCTGGGGTCCGCTATCCTGGATCGATTGCAGGAAGGAGAATCAGTGCAGTCCGCCCTGGACAATGCCTGGGGTGGTGACGATGGCGGCGCGGTACGGCAGGTCCATGTTCTTGACCGTCACGGCAACCGCGCGGCGCACACGGGCGGTGACTGCATCGGATGGTGCGACGACCTGGGCGGTAAGTATCTCTCCGTCGCCGGCAATATGCTGGTGGGCCGCGGGGTTTTACAGGCCTGCCTGAACGAATACCACGACAAGAGCGCCCTGCCCTTCGCTGAGCGCCTACTGACCAGCCTGCTGGCGGGCGATGCGGCGGGCGGCGACAAGCGGGGCAAGCAGGCTGCAGCCCTAAAAATTTACACGACCGAGGACTATCCGGACTGGGATATCCGGGTCGATGATCACCCGGACGCCCCGGCGGAACTGGCGCGCGTTTTCCGCGTCGGCCAGGGCGCCTACGCCGCCTACAAAGATTTCATTCCAACCCGCGGCAATCCCGCGGGGGTCACCGACCGCGAACAAATGGCGGCGGTACGGGCAAAAGCAGAACAACAGTGAGAGAACATGGGAAAAGTCAAGAATATCTTGTTCATAATGTACGACCAGTTGCGGGCCGATTATCTGGGCTGTGAGGGTCACCCAACCATTCAAACACCACACATGGATGCCCTGGCGGCGCGCGGCGTGCGCTTCAGTCAGGCCTATTGCCAGGCGCCGGTTTGTGGGCCATCGCGGGTCTCGTTCTATACCGGGCGCTATATGTCCAGCCATGGGGCCGGCTACAACAACGTGCCATATTCGCTGGATCAATGGAACATAGGCGATTATCTGCGCGAGGTGGGTATGCGCACGGTTTTGGTGGGCAAAACCCACATGGTGCCTGATCAGTCCGGCATGAAGCGTTTGCGGATCAATCCGGTGTCCGAGCTAGGGGCCTGGATCAGCCAGAGCGGCTTCGAGGAATTTGAACGCGATGATGGCCTGCACGCCGATCAGTACGTGGATCCCATGCTGGCTTACAACAATTATCTCCGCGCCAAGGGTTACGACAGCGACAACCCCTGGCATGATTATGCGAACTCGGCGGAGGGTCCCGATGGTAAGATCCTTAGCGGTTGGCATATGCGTTACGCCCGCCTGCCGGCACGGGTGGCTGAGGAGGATTCCGAAACGCCATACATGACCGACCGGGCCATAGAATTCATCGATCGGGCCGGCGACGAGCCATGGTGTCTGCATTTTTCCCTGATCAAACCCCATTGGCCCTATGTAGCACCCGCACCCTATAACGATATGTACGGCCCCAATCAGATCATTCCCGCCAATATGAGCCAGCAAGAAATAGACAACCCCCATCCCGTGGTAGGTGCCTTCCAAGGTCACGAAGGCAGCGAAAACTTCCGCCGTGAAGAGGTCCGCCAAACCGTGATACCCACCTACATGGGCCTGATCACCCAATGCGACGATCAATTGGGCCGTTTGATGGCATTTCTGGAGGAGCGTGGGCGCCTAGATGACACCATGATCGTTTTGACTTCGGACCATGGTGACTATCTGGGCGATCACGGCCTGGGGGAAAAAGACCTGTTGCACGAGGAAGTCGCCCGTATCCCCATGATCATCTATGACCCGGATGCAAGCGCCGACAGCCGCCGCGGCAGCGTCGATGATCGCCTGGTCGAAGCAATCGACATGATCCCCACCTTTCTGGACAGCCAGGGCGGCGATTTGCACAGCCACCGCCTGGAGGGGCGGTCTCTGTTGCCGCTGTTGCGCGGCACGGGTGAAGTGGATGACTGGCGCGATGCCGTGTTTTCAGAAACGGATTACAGCTTTCACCCCGCGCGCCATGCCCTTGACCAGGGACCCGAGGGGAACCGGGCCTACATGGTCCGCACGGCGGAATGGAAATATATCTTCTATGAAGGTCACCGCCCACAATTGTTCCATCTGGCCGAAGATGCAATGGAACAAAACGATCTAGGCGACGATCCGGCGCATGCGGAGCAGCAGGCGGAGCTGCACGAAAAGCTGTTCCATTGGTTGCGCAACCGCCGCCATCGGGTCATGCCGGATGGGGTTGTCGAACAGCGCACGGGCACGGCCAAGGAACGCGGCTTTTTCTTTGGGGTCTGGTGATGGCCAAAATGGCGGGCGGCTGCCCGTGCGGCGCTATACGGTTCGATATCACGGGCTAACCCATGATGCTCAGCCACGGCCACTGCGCCATCTGCCGCGAGGCAATCGGCGCACCGTTCATTACCTGGATCACCTTAGCAACAGACGACTTCGCCTATACCCAAGACGGGTCCGCCATCTGTCGCTCGTCGGCGACCATAAAGCAAAGTTTTTGTGGCCAATGCGGCACCACCCTGGGCTACGCCTCGGACGACTATTGTGATGAGCTGGACATCGCCGCCGGCGCGCCGGACGACCCGGCCCAGATCCCGCCTGACGATCACATCCGGGTTAACGGCATGCTGCCCTGGCTAAAGTTTGACGACACCCTGTCCTGCCTGCCCGGCTCCCACTGGGAGCATGGCTATCCAGACCGGAATTAGAGGATCGCGACGGGCCGCACGGGACAGCCGGTGGCGCCCTTGAACTTCACGGGCAGGATGACGAAGCAGAAAGTATCCACACCCATCCCGGCCAGTTCTGCCAGCGCCATGTTCTCGATAATATGCACGCCAGCCTCAGCCAGGCAATGTTGGTGCACCGGCATCATGATTTCCGGATGCTTGGTGCCCGGCAAGACTTCCAGCGCCATGTTATCAGCACCGATGGCGACCACGCCCAGTTCGGTCAGCCATTTCGCCGCGCCCTCTTCGATCCCCGGCTCCCCTTCCAGATAGGTCTCGTTATCGGTCATGAAAAAGCGGCCCCAGCCGGTGTTTATCATCACCACGTCGCCTGCTTGTGGGCTGACGTTCCTAGCCTCGCAAACCCGCTTTAGATCGTCCGCCGTTACAGGCCGGCCTGCCGCAAGATGCGCGCCATCATCCAGGCCCGAGACATTCAAACACAGACCGCGGGTGATCATGGGCGGAATATTCTCGATACCCAGATCTTTGAGACCAAAATCACCGACACTGTCGTCGATGTTATGACCGCCATAGAGATGCTCGCCAATACTGAAATGGCCCAGAGCATCAATATGGGTGCCCACATGCATGGTCATGCCGACCCGCTCTAGATTGGCGCCAACCTGGTTGGTGGCGCCCAGTTCGGCCCGCACCTTCATACTATTGCGCGCCGTTGCGCCCGAATGGATCACATAGGGCGTCTGGTTTGGCCCCATGTACGGCGCACCGTTCTCGATGATGAAGCTCAAATCGAGGATTTGCCCAGAATTGGCCATGGCCAGCGCAGCCAGGGTGCTTTCCGGTGTTAGCTGGTTGGCAGCGCCAAGCTGGTCGTCCACCCCCCAACGGCTATGATCATGCGCGCAACTAACCATTTTTATGCCTCCGGCTAGTGAGAATCCCGGGATTCACCCCGTTCCTCGATCACATTGACGAACATGGTCGTCGGTTCCAGACAGGCACCTGTTTCCAACTGCCCAACCATGGAACGGTAAATTTCCTCCCATGGGGTTTGCGAGCCGGGGAAGTTTGCCTTCCATGTCACCTTGCGTTTATCGATTTCTTCCGCCGACAGCATCACGTTGACCGTACGTTTCTTTAAATCCACACGGACCTGATCGCCGGTCTCCAAAATCGCCAAGCCACCGCCCACCGCGCTTTCCGGCGAGGCATTTAGAATGGACGGACTACCGGAGGTACCGCTTTGTCTGCCATCACCCATGCAGGCCAGATCCTCGATACCTTCGGCGGCCAGGGCGTCGGGCGGCGTCATATTGACCACCTCGGCCGAACCTGGATAACCCACTGGGCCGTTGCCCCGGATCACCAGGATGCTTTGCGCAGTAATCTCCAGCGACGGATCGTTGATGCGGGCGTGATAGTCCTCCGGTCCCTCAAAGACGATGGCACGGGCCTCGAAGGCATCTTCGTCACCCGGGTTGGAAAGATAGCGACCGCGGAACTTGTCATCGATGACGGAGGTCTTCATCACCGCGCTGTCGAACAGATTGCCCGACAGCACAACGAAGCCAGCCTTGGCCATCATCGGTTGGCTGTAGGCCCGGATGACGTCACGGTTGACGTAGGGTGCGGCGGCACGGTCGGCCTCAAGGTTCTCACTCATGGTCTGGCCGGTTACGGTCATGGCGTTGTTGTTCAATTTGCCGGCATCCATCAACTCTTGCATCACCTTAGGCACACCGCCGGCGCGGTAGTAGTCCTCGCCCAGATACTCACCAGCGGGCTGCAAGTTGACCAACAGGGGGATGTCATGGCCGTGGGTCTGCCAATCGTCGAGGGACAGTTCCACCCCCATATGACGCGAAATGGCCGCCAAATGGATCGGGCAGTTGGAGGAACCGCCAATCGCCGACGAGGTCACGATGGCATTTAGGAAAGCGTCGCGGGTCATCACGTCCGATGGCCGCAGGTTTTCGTGCACCATATCGACGATCCGCAGACCAGTGCGATAGGCCATCTGGCCACGCTCCCTGTACGGTCCGGGTATCGCCGCGCCGCCTGTCAGGGTCATGCCCAGGGCCTCGGCCAGGGAATTCATCGAGGTTGCCGTACCCATGGTATTGCAATGGCCGACGCTTTGCGCCGAAGAGGCCACCAGCTCAATAAATTTATCGATATCGATCTCGCCCGCCGCCAGCTTGACACGGGCATCCCAGACGACGGTGCCGGAACCCGTCCGCTTACCCTCATGATGGCCGTTCAGCATCGGGCCGCCAGGTAAGGCAATCGCGGGAATATTTACCGTCGCGGCCCCCATCAACATGGCCGGCGTAGTCTTGTCGCAACCGGTGGTTAAAACCACCCCATCGATGGGATAGCCATGCAGGACCTCGACCAGGGAGAGGTATTGCAGATTGCGGTCCAGGGCCGCCGTGGGCCGCTTGCCCGTCTCCTGAATCGGATGCACGGGGAATTCGATGGGTACGCCGCCGACGGAAATAATGCCGTCGCGCACCCGCTTGGCTAAGTCAATATGATGGCGGTTGCAGGGGGATAAATCGCTGCCGGTCTGTGCGATGCCGATGATGGGCCGGCCCGAACGCAATTCCTCCGGCGTCAGGCCAAAGTTCAGATAACGCTCCAGATACAGCGCCGACATTTCCTGATTATTCGGATCATTGAACCAGCGCTGGCTGCGCAATTTTACTTTGATCTCACCGTCCGACATGGCCCAACTCCCTGATAATTTTGCTAACCGCTATTGCAGCCACCGNNTATAGCAGATTGCAGGACAGGGGCGCGACTATTACAGNCAGANCCTCGTTTAGANATCTTCGGCGGCCTCNCGTTCGGCGCGTTTCTTNTCGACCATGCGGGCGCCNAGGATNGAGACNTCATAGAGNAGCAGGATTGGCACGCCNAGGCCGATCTGGCTGATCACATCAGGGGGCGTCANGATGGCGGCGGCGGCGAAGGTGATGACGACGGCATATTTGCGTTTAGCCGCCAGGCCCTTGGANGTCACCATACCGGCCCGCGCCATCAACATCAGGACGACGGGCAGCTGNAATGATAGGCCGAAGGCNAAGATCAGCTTCATCACCAACGACAGGTATTCGTTGACCTTGGGCTCCATCTGAATGGCCAGGGTGCCAAGGCCACCCGCGGTCTCAAAGCCCTTGAAGAACTGGAACGCCAACGGAAAGATCAGATAATAAACCAGCGAGGCGCCCAGCAGGAACAATACCGGCGTCGCCATCAAAAACGGTAGAAAGGCCCGGCGTTCATGCTTGTATAATCCTGGCGCGATGAATGCCCAGATCTGTCCTGCCACGATGGGAAAGGTTATGCAGACCGAGCCGAAAAAGGCGACTTTCAAATATGTGAAAAAGGCTTCATGTAGGCCGGTATAGATCAGCCGGCGGCCTTCTTCCCCTTCCATCACATCAGCCAGGGGCTGAACCAGAAACTCGTAGATTTCCTCGGCCACCAGATAGCAGAGCACAAATCCGATAACCAGGGCACCGATAGACCAGAGCAGGCGATTGCGCAGCTCCACCAGGTGCTGGATCAAGGGCATTTTCTGGGCTTCGACCTCGTCCTCGGCTAGCTCGCCGTCATCGCTTTCGCGGTCCGTTCCGATTTGCTCCTGGGACACGGCCTAAGCGTCCGTGCTCTTGATCGCCACGTCGCCTTCCGTATCTTCGACCGCCGCGGTATCGGGCTCGCTATCCAGGGGGTTACCGCTCAAATCCAGACCCAGGTCGGCTAGTTCTTCGTCGCTGGCATCGACCTCGTCGTCGGGGGGCCATTTCAAGGGCGTCGCCGGCGGTGTGGTATGGCCGTTCTCCGCACTATCGGACTTGGATTGATCCGTCAGATTGTCGAGTTTGAAGTCGTCAGGTCCCATCATCTCTGGGGAGCCAATTTCGCCAAGGCTTTCGCCGGCCTTGCGCAACTCGTCAATTTCCGACTCGGCGATCATGTCGTTTACGCTGTTTTGTAGATCACGGGTGATGCCCCGGGCCTTGGCGATCCACTGCCCCACCGTTCGCAGGGTACGCGGCAGATCCTTCGGTCCAATAACCACGATCGCCACCACGGCGATCACCAATATTTCAGTCCAACCTATGTCCAGCATGGCGCTAGCGTCCNTCCCGCCGCCCTGGCAATCCCGCTGGGGGCAACGCGGAAACGGAGATCCTAACTTTTTGCCGTCTCGTCCTCGGCGGCGCTGGACTGCACAGGCTTGGCATCGTCACCATCAAGGCTTTCCTGTGGGGCGGAAACAACCTTCTCTTCCTCGGCCATGCCAGCCTTGAAGCTTTTGATACCCTTTGCCATGTCGCCCATTAGCGCTGACAGTTTGCCGCGGCCGAATAACAGGACGACCAGCAGTACGACGATCGCAATTTGCCAAAAACTCAAGCCCATGAGTGTAACTCCGTATAATGGGGCGCGATGTCACGCCCGCCAAATTCGCCGGCAATATGGCAGAAGCACCGCGCCGACGCAACGTAGGCAACATATGACCCTTGCGCCGCCATTCGTCGAGCGAAATCGTCCAAATAACACTATGCAATTAGCGCGGTGGCAGGAGAGTTTCAGCCCTGAATGTCCACGATTTCAGCTGTCCGCGCCGGTCCAGAAGCCTCGGCCTTGGCAGAATCTCCGGTTTCGCCAGTTTTCGGCGCCTCCGAGCCGCCGTACTCAGGCAAGGTAGCCTGACTACCGTCGTCGCCAACTTCCAACGGATCCTCCGGCTTCCTATGGGAAAGGGGCAAAAGATCGGTACGCGCCTGTCCTTCCAGCAGCCCGGCCGCCTTCAATTCGTCAAGGCCGGGCAGGTCCTTGATGTTTTGAAAACCGAAATGCTCCAAGAAACCATCCGTGGTGCCGTAGGTAACGGGCCGGCCCGGCGTGCGGCGGCGNCCGCGAATACGGACCCAGCCCAGTTCCATCAACAAATCCAGCGTGCCCTTCGATAGGCTGACGCCGCGCACATCCTCAATCTCGGCCCGCGTCACGGGTTGATGATAGGCGGTGATGGCCAGGGTTTCCAAGCCGGCGCGGGAGAGCTTGCGCATCTGCTGGCGGTGTTCCTGTAACAGAAAATGTAGATCGGGTGCCGTGCGCATGCCCCACTTTCCCGCCACCTGCACCAGATTAACGCCTCGGTTGGCGTAATGCGCCGTCAATTCCGCCAGTAGGCCGGGTACATCCGCACCCTCGGGCAGGCGCGCAAACAGGCTGGCCTCGTCCAGGGGTTCAGTNGCCGCGAACAACAAAGCCTCGACCATGCGCAGATGGCCCGCTTCATCCTCTTCCGCGGCCCTCACTACCTGATCTTCCACCCGATTTTCGACCGGGCCTTTAGTGGATGCATTATCAGCCGTCATCGGCCTTCCGCCTCCTTGATATATATGGGTCCGAACGTCTGGCCTTGCCGTAAATTCAAGCGCCCTTGCAGGGCAAGCTCCAGCGATGCGGTAAAAGTGGATGCCAGGGCCGAGCGCAGCTCCATGCCGGCTTTCAATTCCGTCGGCAAGAACGCCTCCAGACTGGCCCAATCTGGCATATTGCCCAAAAATAGCGATAATCGGCGCACCGCTTCCTCAATCGAAAGAATGGCCGGCGGTCGTGGTGTTATCGAAGTCACGACGGAGCGGTCAACCTGACCCACATAGGCCATCAGCAGGTCATAGACACTGCAATCATAGTGAGACTTCCGGATCACCGTGACGCCTTCGGGCGCGCCACGAGGGAAGATATCAACGCCTAGGCGTTCGCGCTGCATCAAGGTATCCGCTGCCTCGCGCATGGCTTCCAGACGCTGCAACTGGTGCTGCAAGCGGGCTGCCAGTTCCTCGCCGCTGGGTTCCTCGTCGCCGGGCTGTGGCGGCAGCAACAGTCGCGACTTCAAATATGCCAGCCAGGCCGCCATGACCAGATAATCCGCTGCCACCTCCAGGCGCAAGCGCCGGGCCTCGCCAATGAACGTTAGATATTGTTCCGCCAGATCCAAAATGGAAATTCCGGTCAAATCTAGTTTTTGCTGCCGCGACAAGGTCAGCAACACATCCAATGGTCCCTCGTAGCCGTCCAGACTGACCAGGAACCCCCCGCCCTCGCGGTTCCTGCTCGCAGCCATGTCCGGGTTCGGCGGTGGCCCCTCGAAAGGTTCGCCGGCGTTCTTCGTGGCATTCTTACTATTGGGTTTATCGCTTTGCACCATGGCGAGATTATACCCATTCCACGCGCCTGGCCAAGCTGATTAACACAATATCTTGTGAGTAACTTGTCTTACACCGCAAAATAGATACAGCTCAGCCTGTCGGCAGCAATGCCTCCAGTTTCGCCAAAAGATCATTATACGGTACTATTTCGGACTTTTTGCGCCAGGCCTGGGCACGCTGCCAGCGCCTTTGTCCGGCTTTTGAAAGGGGTCCGCAGGCGGCAGCGACGGCCTGCATTTCCATCATTTTCCCATTGCAATGCAAAGCCACATCGCAGCCCGCCGCCAGGGCATCCGCCGCCCGCTGGCCGATTTCCCCGCCCAGCGCCTGCATGGATAGATCGTCGGTGAACAACAAGCCATCAAACCCAATGTGCCTTCGGATTATCTGTTCAATAATGGTTTTCGACAAAGTCGCCGGATGCCCAGTATCTAACTCCGAGTAAAGGACATGCGCGGTCATGCCCAGGGGCAGATCGGCCAANTCGACGAAAGGCTGGAAATCNCGTTCCGACAGGGCGTCACGGCTGGCCGTTACCACCGGCAGTTCCAGATGGCTATCCACGGTGGCCCGGCCGTGACCCGGCATATGCTTGATCATCGGTAGGACACCGCCCCATACCAAACCATCGGCCTGGGCGCGGCCCAGACGCGCCACCACCGCCCCATCAGCGGCGAAGGCCCGATCACCAATCACCTGATGACTGACGGGATCGGTGACGTCCAGGCAGGGCATGCAATTAACATCAACGCCAAGGGCGGCTAATTCCAAAGCCATCAATTGGCCATTCAAGGTTGCCGCTTCAATCGCGACGGTAGGATCAGTTTTCGACAACCGACCAAAGGCGGCGGCGGCGGGGACCTTGCGCCATTGTGGCGGCGCCAGGCGTTGTACGCGGCCGCCTTCATGATCCATCAGCACCGGCGCGTCATCCCGCCCAACGGCGGTGCGCAAATCGTCGGTTAGGCGGCGAATTTGTTCCGGGGTCTCGCAATTGCGGGCAAACAGGATATAGCCCAAGGGTTGGCATTCGCGAAAGAAGGCAGCCTCGTCAGGCAACAGGTTCGGCCCCGCGCAACCAAACACCGAAGCCATGTGCGGCTCCGGTGTCATCCGCAGGCCCCGCTATTTCTTGGGTGGTACAATAATGCACTCCTGCTTTTTCGCCTTCAATTTAGCGCAAGCAGCCCTAGCGCTGGCCGCATTGTCAAAAAAGCCCGCCTGTAACCGAAAATAGACGCCGCGCTTGCCCAGATCGGCCCGCTCGGTATGGTCCGTTAATGGACCGAGGATATCGCCATGCGCCTTTTGCAGCCGCTGCCAAGCTTTCTTGGCCAGGACTGCCTTGCGGTAGGAGGCCATTTGAATGCGATAGCCGGACGCGCCAGTCTTGGAGGCAACAACCTTTGTGGTAACGGTTTTGGCTGGAGTGGCCTTCTTAACGGCTGCCTTCTTCGCGACTGATTTCTTGGTAACGGGTTTCTCGGCGACGACCTTGGCAGGCGACACGGCCTTCTTTTCTGCGGCCTTGGTTGGCTTATCCAGCGCTGGCAACAGACTTTCTGTTTTAGCACCCTCGTCCTTGGGCGCGGCGCTAGAAATGGCGGGCGGAGCAGCATGCTTTTCAGCCGTAGCGATTGTTGCCTGGGGTTCTGGCGTGGCCTTCATTTCCGGTTTCGCTGCCGGTTCTTCCAGCGCAGCTGGTTTGGCGATATCCGGCGCCGCCGGGGTGCTGGAACCAGCTGTTGATTTCGCCGGCTTTGGCGCCTCCGACGTCTTGACGATGGGCTCCTCGGGCGCCGGCGCCAGTTTCTCCGCCACGGGGGTCTGGGGCTTGGGCGTAATACGCTCGTACACCAATTTATCTTGATTTGGGATTTTCAGGCCGCCTGGATCTTTCGGCTTCTCCTTTACCGGTCCCTGCTCCGCCTTAACCAAAGGAGCTTCCACGGCCGCCTCCGGCTGCATATCGCCGCGTTGCAAGGCGTACCAGGCCGCCACCGCAAAAACCATCGACATGCCCAAGGCAGCACCGATGCTGCCCAGCCGGCCCCAATGACGAACCGAACCGCCTTCATCGACGGGCTCGGTATTTTGATCAGGCCAATCGCCGTTTGGCTCCACAGCCGACATGGAACTTATCCCTTTTTCTNATCNTCATTTGAAGACGCCCCGGATACCTGAATCCAGGCTCGTCTTGATCACGCCTTACATGGCATCGACCGGTTCGACACCCATGATTCCCAACCCGGACGCCAGCACGAACGCCACGCCCTGGATCAAGGCCAGACGCGCCTGGGTTGTTCCAGCATCTTCCTCCATGATAAAGCGCAGTCCCGGCTCGGCATTACCTTTGTTCCACAGAGAATGAAAATCCGACGCCAACTCATTCAAATAAAAGGCTATTCTATGAGGCTCACGGGCTTGAGCAGCGATTTCTACAGCCCGGGGCCACGTCGCCATTTGCTTGATCAGGTCCATTTCAGCCGAATCAGTCAAAAGACCAAGGTCGGATTTCGCCAAACTTTCCGGATCGAAGGCCAAATCAGGCAGCTCATCGCCGACCCGGCGCAACACAGAATGGATACGGGCATGGGCGTATTGCACATAGAAGACCGGGTTATCCTTGGATTGCTCCATGGCCACTTCGAAATCGAAATCCAGGGGCGCATCGTTCTTACGGGTCAGCATCATGAAGCGCACCACATCGCGGCCAACCTCGTCCACCAGCTCGCGCAAGGTGACGAAATTGCCGGCGCGTTTTGACATCCGCACCACCTCGCCGCCGCGCAACAGACGCACCATCTGGCACAGGCGCACATCCAAATGTCCCTGATCGTTGCTTAGCGCGCGTACCGCCGCGTTCATACGCTTGATATAGCCGCCATGATCAGCGCCCCAGACATCGACCATCTGCTTATAGCCGCGTTCCAACTTGTCGTGGTGGTAAGCGATATCGGCGGCGAAGTAGGTCCAGGCGCCGTCGGATTTCTGTAGCGGCCGGTCCACGTCATCGTCAAACTGACTGGCCTTGAACAGGGTCTGAGGCCGGGGCTCCCAATCGTCGGGGGTCTTGCCCTTGGGAGGATCCAGCACATCGGTATAGATTAGATCCTTTTCCTGCAATGTGGCCAGGGCGCTATCGATACCGCCGTCGCGGTGCAGGCTTTCTTCCGAGAAAAATACCTCCTGCTCGATCCCCAGGCTGGCCAGGTCAGCCCGCACCAGATCCATCATGGCATCGACAGAAAGGCGGCGGAATTCGCTCAGCCAGTCAGCCTCCGCTAGATCTCGCCACTTATCGCCATCGCGTTTCGCGATGTCCTGGCCGACNGGGATNAGATAGTCACCGGGGTACATACCTTCGGATATTTCCCCCACATNCTCGCCCAGGGCCTCGCGNTAGCGCAGATGCACGGACCGGGCCAGCACATCAACCTGGGCACCAGCGTCGTTGATGTAGTATTCCTTGCAAACATCATAGCCGACCTTGGCCAGCAAGGTCGCCAAGGCATCGCCGTAAACGGCACCGCGCACGTGGCCGATATGTAAAGGTCCCGTAGGGTTGGCGGAGACGTATTCGACGTTGATCTTCTCCCCCCCCGCCAGCTGACTATCGCCATAGGCATTTCCAGCGACCAGAACTTCGACCAAGCGCTGACGCCAAAAATTATCGGAAAGACGCAGATTGATGAAACCAGGTCCGGCGATCTCAGCCGCCTCCACCACTTCGAGGTTGGCCAGACGCTCGGCCAGGGGCGTGGCGATATCACGGGGCTTCATCTTGGCCTGTTTGGTCAGCACCAGGGCCGCGTTGGTCGCCACATCCCCATGGGAAGGATCACGCGGCGTCTCAACCGCTAGATTGGCGAAATCCATGCCGGCGGGCAGGACACCATCATCAGCCAGGGCGCCAACCGTGGTGACTACCTGTTCACGGATATAAGCATAGGGGTTCATTAGTTTCGTTGTATCCTCAGGTCGCGTCGCCGAAATGACGACGGTGTTCTTCTAGGGCAAAACGGTCGGTCATGCCGGCGATAAAATCCGCCACCTCACGCGGCGTATCGGGTGGGTTCGCACCACGGTGACGGGGTAGACGATCTGGTTGCGCCGTATACAGCCCGAACAAATTCCTGACAACCCGGCCTGCCTGTTCGGTCATGCGTTTGACCCGTGGGTGGCGGTACATCTGCTCGAACAGAAACTGTTTCAGCTCCGCCTGCGCCGCCGTCATGGTTTGGGAAAAAGTAATAACGGCATCTGGCAGGGCGCGGATATCTTCAACCCGCGCGGCGTCGGCACGGGATAATCTGGCCCGGCTTTCCCCGATCACATCATCGACCATGGCGCCGATCAGGCGACGCACGGTTTCATGCGCCAATTGCTCCCGGCTCAAGTCCTTATAGCGATTCCGTAATTCAGCCAAGACAGGTGCCACCTGGGCCACCTGGGCCAGATCATCGACGGGAAACAGCTCNGCCCGCAGGCCGTCATCGATGTCATGATTNTCATAGGCAATATCATCGGCCAGGGCCGCGACCTGGGCCTCCGGCCCGGCATAGGTGGATAATTCCAGATCATGCCCCGCGATATATTCCGCCGTGGCCAGCGGCAGCGGATCCTTCAGTATCGGACCGTTGTGTTTGACCGTGCCCTCCAGGGTTTCCCAGGTCAGGTTCAGGCCGGGAAAGTCCGCATAACGGTGTTCCAGCAAGGTAATCACACGTAGGGCTTGGGCATTGTGGTCGAAGCCACCATGAGGCTGCATCAGCTGGTCCAACACATCCTCGCCGGCATGCCCAAATGGGGTGTGGCCCAGATCATGGGCCAAGGCCAGAGCCTCGGCCAGGTCTTCGTTCAGGCCCAGGGCCCGGCAGATGGAGCGGGCGATCTGCGCCACCTCCAGTGAATGGGTCAGGCGGGTCCGGTAGTGGTCGCCTTCATGATAGACGAACACTTGTGTCTTGTATTGCAAACGGCGAAAGGCGGCGGAATGGATAATCCGATCACGGTCCCGTTGGAAGGCGGTACGGGTCAGGCTCTCAGGCTCAGCGAACAACCGTCCCCGGCTCTTATCCGGGTCGGAAGCGAAGGGTGCGAGTTGTCCTGAGCGGGCCATGGCCGGCAACCTAAACCGATTTAGCCGGGGTTGGAACCATTTGGGGCAATTGACTTTTCGTTTCCACATCTTACATTCAGTTAAACAATTGGGGATACGGTGTGTGAATGTCTGATATTTCGCAAAATGAAGCGGCAAGCAGCGGCGTGACCGTCACCAGCGACGCCGCCAAGCGCATTGCCTTCCTGTTACAACAGGAAGGCGCGGACGCAAAACTGCGTATTGAGGTCCAGGGCGGAGGTTGTTCCGGCTTCAGCTACGGCTTCCGCTTCGATACGGAGATGCATGCCGATGATCTGATCATCGAACAGGATGACGCGGTGGTGCTGATCGATGAAACCTCCCTGCAATTCCTGGGCGGCGCAAAAATCGACTATGTCGAGGATCTAATGGCCGCCGCGTTCCGCATCGATAATCCAAACGCATCCTCGGCCTGCGGCTGCGGTACGTCTTTCGCTATTTAAAGCCGGCCTTTATAACGGCCATGAAAATTGCCACCTGGAATGTGAACTCCATCAAGGCACGGCTTCCCCGTGTCCTGGAATGGCTGTCCGAAGCGCAACCGGACGTGGCCCTGTTGCAGGAGTTGAAGGTCACGGACGAAGCCTTCCCCTACGAACCTATCGAGGACCTGGGCTATAACACCGCTGTGCATGGGCAAAAGACCTATAACGGTGTCGCCATCCTGTCGAAACAGCCCATCGAAGATGTGCAAAGGGGCCTGCCCGGCGATGACGATGATGAGCAAGCGCGCTATATCGAGGCGAGCATCGATACGGTTCGCGTCGCTTCCATCTACCTACCCAACGGNAATCCCACGGACAGTGANAAATATCCCTACAAACTGGCTTGGATGGACCGCCTGATTGCCCACGCCAAGGGGCTATTGGCGTACGAAGAGGCGCTGGTGTTGGGCGGTGATTACAACATCATTCCCGAGGACCGGGATTGCCACGATCCCATTGCCTTTGCCACCGACGCGCTCTGCCTGCCTGAAAGCCGGGCCAGATGGCGGCAACTCCTGTACCTGGGCCTGACGGAGGCCTTCCGGGCCCAGCACCCGGATCACAATGCGTATAGCTATTGGGACTATCAGGCCGGTGCCTGGCAAAAAGACAACGGCGTGCGCATTGATCATCTGTTACTAAGCCCACAGGCCGCCGACCGCCTGGGCGATGTGGAGATCGACCGCACCCCACGCGGCAGGGAGCGCCCCTCGGATCACACGCCGGTCTGGTGTGAGATTCTGGAATAGACACAACCTTTACAACCTACCCTTGGCTTCATTCTGGCATGATTGCATGCAGGCTGTTAGTCTGCATCTAAACCTTGGGAGTTGCATGCCTGATGAAACAACCGTCCGCAAACTAGTGGGGGTAATATCGGTGGACATCGTGGGCTACTGCTGGCTCATGGGCAACGACAAAGGATCGACTGGATCCTAAAAGCGATCTGTTGAATCCATTTCACCCCGTCCGCTTTTGGGGCCACCTGGGCCGCGCCTACTTTACCGCCAAACAATATGCAGAGGCTGTTGAAGCCTTTCAGCACTTCAACGAACCCGACGTTGGCCAACATGCGTTCTTGGCTGCGGCCAATGCATATTTGGAAGAACAGGGACGGGCCGAAAGCCACAAAGCCGCAATATTGAAACGGGAGCCAGATTTTTCCAGCTCGGCGCACGCCGCGTCATTGCACTACAAGAATGACCAGGATCGCGAGCACTTCCGGCAGGCGCTGCCGCAAGCCGGCTTGCCCGACTGAACGGATACGAACGCAAAAGGACCGGCCCGAATAATTTCGGGCCAGCCCTATTCCTGCTTCGCACTTCGCGGCGTTATAGGTCCGCGTAGCGTTTCAGATGATGATCCTTGTTGCCGAACATGGTGTCGATCATGGTTAGGCGCTTAAAGTAATGACCGACATGCAGTTCGTCCGTCATGCCCATGCCACCATGCAACTGCACTGACTGCTGACCCACATAGCGGCCAGAATTGCCGATTTGCACCTTGGCGGCGGAGACCGCCTTGGCGCGTTCCGTCGGGTCTTCGTCGGCGATCTTCAGATTAACCATATAGCACATGGAACGTGCCTGCTCGCACTCCATGAACATATCGACCATACGGTGCTGAAGTACCTGGAATTTCGACAGAGGCACGCCGAACTGCACCCGGGTCTTGAGGTATTCGTTGGTGGTTTCCTGCAAGACATCCATGCAGCCCACGGCCTCGGCACAGATGGCGGCAATGGCTAGCCCCACGACCTCGTCCATCAGCGTGGCGCCGCCGCCAACATCGCCCAAGACAGTGCCGGCGACACTGTCCATTTCCAGTTCCGAGGCGCGCAGCCCATCCACGGTGGGATAATCGCGGCGGCTCAAACCGGAGGAATTATTATCGATCAGGAAAAGCGTGATGCCGTCCGCGTCCCGGCTGCCGCCCGACGTGCGCGCGGAAACAATAATCTTGTCCGCTGCGGCTGCATAGAACACTACGCCCTTGTGGCCGGAGATGGAATAGCCGTCACCGCTTTTCTCGGCCTTGCATTCAACATCGTTAAGGTCAAAGCGCGATTGCCGTTCAGCATAGGCAAAGGCCAGTTTCAACTCGCCCGCCGCTAATTTCGGCAACAACTCGGTCTTTTGTTCCTTGCTACCGCCCGCCACCAGAAAGCCGCCGCCGATCACGATGGAGGACATATATGGCTCGACCACCAGGCCACGGCCAAATTCTTCCATTAGCACCATGGTTTCCACCGAACCGCCGCCGATACCGCCAAACTCTTCCGGCAAAGGCATCGCCAGCCAGCCCAATTCGGCCATCTTGGCCCAATTCTCCTCACTATAGCCCGTGTCCGAGGCGACAAGTTTCCGCCTCGATTCCAGTTCATACTCATCCCGTACAAACCGTTGCACGCTGTCCTTCAGCAATTGTTGTTCCTCGCTGAGGGAAAAATCCATGACGTTCTCCTACAAAATTTTCTATTTATGATCTAACACGATCCGCTCGGGCGGAAAAGGACCCATTAACTCAAGTTCAAACAATGGGCACTACATTCCTAAAACAGCCTTGGACAATATGTTCCGCTGGATCTCGTTCGAGCCGGCATAAATCGCCGTCTTGCGATAATTGAAATACTGCGGTGCCGCCGGCGCCGCGTAATCCGGGCCAACCGGCGGCTGATTGTAGCCGTGAACCAGGGCGTCACGGATATAGGGATTGCCGAAGTAGGCAACGGCCCCCAAGGTCAACTCCGAAGCCAATTGCTGTAGATCTGTGCCGATGATCTTTAAATACGAAGCCTCGGCGCCGGGATTGGGGTTGCCCAATGTACGCAGCTCCAGAAATTCATAAGTTCGCAGCTGCACTTCGTAGTCGGCCAGTTGCGCGGCAAAGCCCGGATCAGCGCTCAACCTGTCGCCATTCGCCTGTTCCTGATCCGCGATGCCGCGCAGACGGTGCAATTGTTGCTTCAAGCTACCGGTCAGGCTGTTGGAACGTTCAAACAGCAGCAGGAACTTGGCATAGGTCCAGCCCTCGTTCTCTTTACCGATAAGGTTTTCCGCCGGCACCCGTACGTCGGTAAAAAAGACGCTGTTGACCTCGTGACTGCCGTCGATTGTGATAATCGGCGTGACCTCGATGCCAGGGCTTTTCATATCGATCAGCAGGAACGAGATACCTTCCTGGGGCTTGCCTTCACCCGAAGTTCGAACCAGGCAAAAAATCCAGTCCGCGAACTGTGCCAGAGTGGTCCAGGTCTTGGTTCCGTTGACTACGTAATGATCGCCATCGCGAACCGCCTTGGTCTTCAGCGAGGCTAGGTCCGAGCCTGAGCCCGGTTCGGAATAGCCCTGACACCACCAAGCGGTACTGTCGAGAATGCCAGGCAGGAAACGCTGTTTCTGCTCGGCGCTACCATAGGTGAAGATCACAGGCGCCACCATGCGCACGCCAAAGGGCATGACCGGCGGGCAATAGCCTTCAACCAACTCGTTCTGAAAGATGTAGTGCTGGGTCGGGCTCCATTCCACACCGCCCAGCGCCACCGGCCAATGCGGCGCAAACCAGCCCTGATCGTTCAGTTTCGTTTGCCAGAAGACATAGTCTTCTTTGTCCAGGTGCAAACCGCACTGGACCTTCTCACGCAGGTCGGTAGGTAGATTTTCACCAATGAATTGCCGCACCTCGGCTTGGAAAGCCAAGTCCTCGTCGCGAAATTGCATATCCATAGCTGGCTCTCCAATCTTACCGGCTAAAGCCCCAGCACCATCTTGGCGATGATGTTGCGTTGGATTTCGTTACTGCCGCCGTAAATGGTCGCCGCCCGGCTGAACAAATATTGCGGCATCTGCGCCGCCGCGTATTCCGGCCCAATGGATGGTTCGTTCCAGCCTTCGGTTAATTGCTCCAGCTCAAACGGGGCCGCGTAGTATCCCAGAGCCTCAATGGTCAATTCTGTCAGCTGTTGGCGGATCTCGGTGCCACGGATTTTCAATAACGAGACTTCGGCCCCAATGGGGCGTCCGGCGGCTTCCTCGGCTAGGAAGCGCAGGTTGAGATATTCATGTGAGGTCAACTGCACTTCCGCCTCCGCCACCTTCTTGGCAAAGGATTTATCATCCATCAGGCTTTCGCCATCCGAGCGTTCCTCGCCCGCGATGCTTTTCAGCCGGCGCAGGCGCTGTTTCGACAAGCCGACCTCGGATATCGACTGACGCTCATGCCCAAGTAGATATTTGGCATAGGCCCAGCCCTTGTTCTCCTCGCCGATGCGGTTTTCCGCCGGTACACGTACATCGGTGTAGTAAGTCATATTGAAATGATGGCCACCGTCAATGGAAACGATCGGATTGGGATCAATTCCCGGCGTTTTCATATCGATCAACAGGAAAGAGATGCCTTCCTGTTGCTTGCCCTCACTCGACGTGCGCACCAAGGTAAAGGTCCAATCCGCGATATGGGCCGATGAATTCCAGGTCTTGGTGCCGTTGACCACGTAGTGATCGCCGTCCAGCACTGCCTTTGTCTGTAGCGACGCCAGATCGGAACCCGCACCCGGCTCTGAATAACCCTGGCACCACCACTCTTCCCCATTAAGGATTTTTGGCAGGAAGCGTTCTTTTTGCGCATCGGTACCGAAGGTATAGATCAATGGGCCGACCATCAGTAGACCAAAGGGGACGGTCTCCGGCGTATCGAACTCCGACATTGCTTCATCAAAGATATAACGCCTAGTGGCATTCCACCCAGTACCACCATATTCCACCGGCCAGCCTGGCGCGGCCCAGCCTTGGTCAAACAAGATCCGCTGCCAACGTTGGATATCCGGCTTGTCGATGGCGCGGCCCTGACGTACCGATTCGGAGATATCAGCCGGCAAATTTTCCTTAACAAAGGCCCGAACCTCGTCACGAAAGGCCAGATCGTCGTCGCTGAAAGCCAAATCCATTACGCGTCACCCAAAAATTGGTATTGTCAAATTTGGCGGGATGCTAGTGCTAGAGAGCTCCGAAAACAAGAGAACACGACGTCGCACTAGCGGCCCTGCCATGGTTAACAAAAAATTTCTATCCAGCAACTTGGAGTCAGAGAAGAAAAATGCTAACCAATCATGACCTATTTAGGCTGAAGTAATCAGCTAGCGGGCGACAAAGTCGTGCCGAGTTTATGACTTATTGACCCCGATTGCTCGCGAGCTTTGTCTATATGATAAGCCCATATTTGCAACGGCCACTGCGCACCCGCACCGAAGCCGAGGAAGACAGGCAGTTCAAAGAACGCCGCAATCGGCAGAAATCGATTGAACTCGCCAATCTAAGGGCCGAATTGGGTCAGGCCGGAAATGTCTATCGCTTTGGCCCGCGTCTGGTCACCAAATTTGGCCCCGGATCCGTCTAAGGCTTCATCTTGATTATCGTCTTTGGCTCCATCGGTCTGGATATCGTCCAGATGGTACGCCAGTTGCCGCGTCCTGGCGAAACGGTGTTGACCGGTGATTACGTAATGCTACCTGGCGGCAAGGGTGCCAATCAGGCCCTGGCGGCAGCCCGGGCCGGCGGCGATGTTAGCTTTGCGGCCTCGATTGGTGACGATGATTTCGGACAAAGGGCACGGTCCAATCTTGCGCAAGCGGGTGTTGATCTGTCCGCCGTCGCGCGCCGGTCGTGGCCTACCGCATGCGCCACGATTTCCGTTGATAGTGCCGGGGAAAATCAAATTGTCGTCTCATCCGGCGCCAATCTAGTGACCACGGCAGCGCAGCTGCAGGCGGACCCGGGTGATTTGGTTCTGCAGCAAATGGAAATTCCATTATCTGAAATTTGCGCCGGCGTGGAGCTGGCCCAGCAACAAGGCGCGCGAAGCGTTTTGAACGCGGCACCGTTTCAGGCCATTCCCGCCGCGACCCTGGCCAAACTTAACGTTCTGATCGTCAATGAGATTGAAGCACAAATGCTGGCGGATGATCTCGGCCTCGGTAAAGCTGACCTGGCAAAGGTCTGCGCCACGGTCCAGGCGCGCTTTGCCATCACGGTCATCCTGACCCTGGGCGCGGACGGCGCCATAGCGTTTGCCCCCAATCAAAGCTTGCGGGCGGGCGTCCTGCCGCTGCAGGCCTTGGATACGGTCGGCGCCGGTGACGCCTTTGTCGGCGCTTTCGTGGCAGCCATGGCAAATAATACCAGCCTGGCTGATTGCCTGCGCTGGGGTAGCGTGGCGGGTGGCCTGGCCTGTCTGAAGTCCGGCGCCCAGGACGGCGCGCCCGACCGCGCAGCGATTGAGGCGCGCCAGGACGAGATCAATATCACGGCGTTTTAAACCGATATTGGATTTGACTTGCTCGCAACAGACCGCGACGGCCTCCCGGCACCAATGCGCCGCCCCCGTGAAGCCGTGCGCAACAGCTCACTAGCGCGGCCGTAAGAATCTAACGCAGCGCGGCGGCGATATTGCCGCCGTCGACAGTCAGCACCGCGCCAGTAGTTTTTTCTGCCTTGGCCAAGCTAACAAAGGCCTGGGCCACATCCTCAGCCGTGACCTCCCGCTGTAACAGATTGCCGGCCATGTAATCCGCCTCGCTCACTCCCCGCGCTGTTGAGCGCGCTGCGACCATATCCTCGGTCAAAAGGCCGCTACGGATACGGTCCGCATTGACCGCGTTGGAACGGATACCCTGATCGCCGTAATCCACCGCGTATTGCCGCATTAGGAACATGGTCGCCGCCTTGGGCAAACCATAGGGGCCGAAATCCGGGCCCGGATTGACCGCCTGTTTTGAGGCATTGAATAACAATGCACCGCCCGTGCCCTGCCGCGTCATCACGGCCACGGCTGATTTCGCAATTAGTTGATGGGCGAAAAAATTCAGTTCGAAACTGCGGCGCAGCAAGGCATCTTCGACCTCGCCAATCTTGCCCTGCCACGCAGCCCCAGCATTGGAGATGACAATATCGATGCCGCCATGGCGTTCACAGATCTGATCAAAGGCCGCCTGGACGGCCCCGGCATCGGTGACGTCACAACCAATTCCCATGCCGCCAAAAACTTCCGCTGTGGCGCATGCCTGAGTACCGTCCAGATCCAGCACCGCGACGGCCGCGCCCTTGGCGGCGAATGCAGCCGCCGTCGCGGCACCAATAGCGCCCGCACCCCCGGTCACGGCAACCACATGGCCGGCAAGCGAAGACGGCACCGTGCGGCCCAGCTTAGCCTGCTCCAACGACCAATATTCGATGGCAAACAAGTCCCTTTCGGAAATTGAAGCGAAGCTGCCATGCCCTTCCGCCGCCGTAATCACGGCAATAGCGTTTTCAGCGATATCGCCAACGATGGCCGCGTCAGTAGCCGTGCGGTCAGCCGCGAACAAGCCAGTCCCCGGCACCAAAATAACCTTGGGTATGGGGTTCAGCATGATCATTCCAGGGCCGGCATGACGCTTGAAATAGTCCTCGTAGGCAGTCGCATAATCCGCCACCGCCGCCTTCGCCTTTTTAGCGAAAACCTCGATGTCACCGCCATCGGGCACAGGGAGCACAAGCGGTCGACCCTTGGTGCGAATGGCGTGATCTGGGGTGACCACACCGGCCTGGCTATACCGCGCCAGTTCCTGGCCGTTAACGTAGTTCATCACCTCTTCATTGCCACGATGATCCAACACTACGCGCCGATAGCCGCCCGGCATGGTTCCATCTTCTTGCGCCAGCGCGGCTCGCAAGATTGGACCTATTTGGGCCGTGGCCGGCACATGGCCAGGCACAGCAGCGGAAGCAAAGATCTTTCTCCTGCCCCATTTCAAATGATCCTCGGCCCGGCTGACCAATTCAATCATGGCATGATATGACACCGCCGCTGAGCCGCCAAAAGTGACCAAGCCATGCTTGGACAAAACCAGCCCTTTGCAATCCGGTTGGCCGGCATGAGCATGCGCCGCCGCCTTGGCCAGGGCCAGACCCGACATTTGGTAAGGCACAACTGCCACCTCGCCACTAAACAGTCCGGCGCAAATGGCATCTCCGTCCGGTTGATCCGACAGAGCAAGAATAGCCGAGGCATGACTGTGATCCACATAGGCCTGGGGCAGAAAGGCGTGCAGCAGGGTTTCAACCGATGGGTCCGGCGCCTGCGCTTCCAGTAAATTGCCCCGCAGCAAATTGACCATTGCCAGATCATCCAGGCTGTCCAACGCATGCAGACGGCGCAAGGGTTGCAGCCACACCGCCGGCATGCCCGCCGCCTCCAGCACCGCCATGTCCCAGCCGCTACCCTTTATGTACAGGACCTCATCGTCATCACCAAAAGCATCCGTGGCACGCGTCTTCAATGACACGTTGCCGCCGCCATGCAAGACCAAGTCGGGTTCCTTGCCCAACAACCGGGCGCTATACAGCCGCAGCGCCAACTCGTCGCCAATACCCGCCCCACCGCACAGATCGGCGTAGGCCCGGGCTTCTTTATCGGACCAAAGATTTTCCATTTCAGGGCGCCGCGTTAGCGGCTTGCTCGGGGGACAGGCCAACCAGCCCTTCCCGGCTGGCCGGGCAGACACCTCGTTCGGTGATCAGGCCGGTCACCAGACGGGCCGGCGTGACATCGAAGGCATAGTTGCCGACGGCCGAACCTTCCGGGATCAAGCGGACCATGGCCTCCTGCCCGGAATCGGTGACGCCATAAATATGAGAGACTTCCACCCCGTTGCGCTGTTCGATGGGAATGCCCGCCACACCATCGCCCAAGGTCCAGTCGATGGTGGAATGCGGCAGACCGACATAGAATGGCACCTCGTTGTCATGGGCCGCCAACGCTTTCAGATAGGTGCCAATCTTGTTGCAGACATCGCCATGGGCGGTGGTGCGGTCCGTGCCAGTGATACACAGATCGACCATGCCGTGCTGCATCAAATGCCCGCCGGCATTGTCGACGATCACCGTATGGGGTACGCCATGGCTACCCAGTTCATAGGCGGTCAACGCGGCACCCTGGTTGCGGGGCCGGGTTTCATCAACCCAGACATGCACTGGAACGCCCGCATCATGGGCCGTGTAGATGGGTGCCAGCGCGGTGCCCCAATCCACCGTGGCAAGCCAACCCGCATTGCAATGGGTCAGAACGTTGATCCGGCGCTGCTTCCCGGCGCGCTCGTAGGCGGCGGTAATCAGTGCTGCCCCATGGCCACCTATACCCTGGCAGGTCGCCACATCATCATCGCAAATCTCCTGCGCCCTGGCGTAGGCCAGTTCACGGCGCTTCCCTTCCGGCGTGGCCAACAGCCGCGTCTGCATATCATCAAGCGCCCAGCGCAAATTGACCGCCGTGGGGCGGGTCGCCAATAGTTCCTCGTAGGCCGCCCGCAAGCCGACCTCCGAGGCATCTGCCTCGGCCGCTAAGGCCATGCCATAGGCTGCGGTGGCTCCAATCAACGGCGCACCGCGCACGACCATGGTCGCAATAGCCGATGCGGCCTCTGCCACATTCGTCAGGCGCATGACCTCGAATACGTGGGGTAGCAGGGTTTGATCGATCACTTCCACGGACCAGCCATCCTCACCAAGCCAAATGGTGCGGTAGTGCTTACCGGAAATCTTCATGATCGGCATCCTCTATTTAATCGTCCTATCAACCTACGAATAACCCGCCATTGACGTCGAGGATAGAGCCGGAAAAATAGGTTGCGGCGGGCGAGCACAAAAAGGCCGCGGGCCAGGCGATTTCTTCCGGCTCGCCGATCCTGCCCAGGGGATATTGATCCTTCGGATAGGGCGTGGTGGCGGTCATGGCAGAGGCGATAGGCCCCGGTGCGATGCCGTTAACAAGCACGCCCTGGGGCGCGGCCCGTTGCGCCAACCACCAGATCAGCGCGTGNACGCCACCCTTGGAAGCGATGTAGTGCGGCTGCACGATNGGCGAGGTNCCGCCCATGCGCCNGCCGATAGAGCCNATCATNACGATCTGGCCACCGCCCCNCGANGCCATGCGCGGGATCAACTCCCGCGCCAGATGGATCGGCCCCAACAGATTGACATCCATGACCCGGTGAAAAACCTCGTCCCAGTCCGGGTCATCAGCCCAGTCTTCCTCCAACGGGCAGATCCCGGCACAGGCCACGGCGGCATCCAGCTCGCCGGCGGCAGCCACCAGATCCGCATTGTCCTGGCGCCGGCTGACATCACATTGATGACCAACTGTATCAACTCCGTGATCCCGCAATTCCTGACACAACGCATCCAGCGCCTCTTGCGGCCCGGCATCCGCCAAAATCAGTCTTTCTACACCCAAACTGGCACAGGCACGCGCCGTAGCGGCGCCAATGCCGCCCGTGGCGCCGGTTAACAATATGCGCCGGCCGGTCAAATCGATGGCGTTCCTGAGAGACATTCGCGGTACCCTTTTTTTGATCTTGATCAAGGCAATTGTTGGCAAGTCTGCAATAATGTGGCTTATTGTATGCTAGGCAACCAATTAACCATTGTTGGCAACCATACAACGGAATAACAGCTCCACAAATAGATCCCATGACCGTACAAACCCAACTCCCGGAATATGAACCGCATGAAACAGCGGACCGCAATGTCGGCTTCCTTTTGAATGACACCGCCCGTCAAATGCGCACGATTTTCGACCGGCGCATGCGCGACCTGGGTCTTACCCGGTCGCAATGGTGGGTCCTCAATCACCTGTATTTCAATGAAGGCCTATCGCAGACGAGCCTATCCGAGATACTTGAAATCGAGCGCGCTACCCTGGGCCGTCTTCTCGATCGGCTGGAAGCAAAAGGCTGGATCGAACGGCGTTCCGTCGAAGCCGACCGCCGCGTGAAATTAGTGTTTCTCGCTGGCGCGGTGGACCCTCTGCTGCAAACCATGCGTGCGGTCGCGGCGGATTTACGGGCAGAGGCACTGGCCAATTTGTCGGTTGACGAACAAGAAAGGTTCATTTCCACCTTGATTAAGATTAAGAACAATCTCTCCACCATGGTGGATAACGGCAATGGGACTGTGGGCAGTACGATTATGAAGGATAGCCGGAATGGCTGAACCCGCCTTAGAAGACGATGCAACCGATCCGGGTGAAACAGCAGGCGCCACTGTTTCGGAACTCCCCAGTTCCAGCCCACGGCAACACCGGCGCTGGATCCAAGGTTTGATCCGCTTTTTCCTGATGCTCGTCGTCCCAATTGTCGGCATTTTTTATGGTGCCGGTCTATGGGCGGAAAGTCTGCGTTATATCGGCACGGAAAACGCCTACGTGAAATCCCATGTAGTCGCGGTGAGCGCCGATGTCTCGGGCCGCGTGGTGGAAATCAATGCAACTGACAACCAAGCCATCAAGAAAGGTGATGTTCTTTTTCGTATCGACCCCCATTCCTTCCAATTGGAAGTTGATGCAGTATTGGCACAGCTGGATGGTGTACGGCTGGAGATCCAGTCAAAACGAATGGCTTATCGCGCTGGGTTACAGGCGGTCGAAGAATACCGTGAATCCGTCCGCTATATGAAACAAGAATACGACCGCACCACGGAATTGACCAAGCGCGGTGTGGGCACCACCGCCAAATTGGACGCAGCCAGACATGATCTGGAAATGGCCAAGCAACATTTAAAGACCCGCAAGGACAACAACCAGATGGTTCTGGCTGAATTGGGCGGCAACCCGAAACGACCGGCGGAGGAAGACCCGGAATATCAGAAACTGGTGGCCGACTATGGCGCGGCGCAGCTTGATCTGGAGCGGACGGTTATCAGCGCGCCCACGGATGGCACAGCATCTAATGTCAAACTGCGGCTCGGTGAATATGTGCGGGCCGGCACGCCGGTCTTCGCCATGGTGGAAAGCGGCGATACTTGGATCGAAGCGAACCTGAAGGAAACCCAACTGACCCATGTGCGGCTGGAACAAAAGGCCACGATTGTCGCCGACGCCTTTCCCGATAATACCTATGATGCGGTTATCGCTAGTATTTCGCCCGCGACCGGGGCTGAATTTGCCTTGTTACCGCCGCAAAATGCATCCGGCAACTGGGTCAAGGTGGTGCAACGGATACCCGTCAGATTACGGATCACCGATGAAGCAGGGCTCAAGGCATTGCGCGCCGGCATGACAGTAACCGTCGCCATTGATAGCGAGCGGCAGCGGAGCCTCGGTCTGGTCATCCATGACAGCCTGAAAGGCACCACCGTTGCAGGCTTCATCCCCAACTTCATTCTTGGTTGGCTGGCCGAGAATTAATACCTTTAGAGCCGTTCCGGGCAGGAAGTCCCCTGCCCCGGGTCACTTCGTCAATATTCGTAGCGCATCCTCGCGCAAATCGACTTTGCGGATCTTGCCCGAGGCGGTCATTGGGAAATCATCCACAAAGATCACGTGGCGGGGAATTTTAAAGCTGGCAACCTTACCCCGGCAAAGCTGCATCACCGCGTCCCCAGTGATCTCGCTGCCCGGTGCCCGCTGCACGAAGGCCACTGCGACCTCCGATAGTTTCTCATCTGGATAGCCGACAACAGCGATCTGGAAAATCTCAGGATGCGCCAGTAACAAGCCCTCGGTTTCCATCGGGTCCACATTCTCGCCGCCGACCTTGAGCATATCCTTGTAGCGGCCCAGAAAACGCAGGTACCCATCCTCGGTCCATTCCGCGGTATCGCCGGTATGAAACCAGCCGTCGTCGTCGAAGGCGGCCGCCGTTTCCTCCGGCTTTTTGTAATAACCCAGCATCAAGCTATAGCCGCGGATCAACAATTCGCCCGGCACGCCCGGCGGCTGGTCGGTGCCTGTCTCGGGATCAATTATCCGAATCTCATAACCTAACCCGGTCTTTCCGGAGGTCTCGCGGCAATGGGTCTCATCATCGTCCAGGGAATTCAGCGCCGCGCCCAACCAAACCTCGGTCATACCGAATCCTGACAAATTCTTTAGCGGCGCCAGGGCCCGCGCCCCGGCCCGGATCACGGAAAACGGGTTCGTCCCCGTAATGAAGCTCGAAGCCGCCGCAATCCTGATGGCCATGGCCGGGCATATGCGACCAGCCACCGGGCGCCGCATGCCAAAGCCCTTGCCATGGGCCTAGCCCGCTACGGATCCACCC
>PCBT01000084.1 GCA_002731375.1 Rhodospirillaceae bacterium
GTGCGACAGCGACCGGCCACAGCAGCCGGTTTTTTGATTCCAGACCATGCAAATAAACGTCAGCAGCAACCACAAAAAGCTATCCCGTTCGCTCGACCAGTTGGGGCGGAAGCAACTACCATTCGCCTTTGCGAAGACTTTGAACCAGACGATGAAGGCGGTAGCGAAATATACCGTCGCCCGCACCTACCCTCGGGCCTTCGATGTTCGGAACAAAGGTTTCTTCAAGGCCGCGATGTTCACCGGCGACGCCGAATGCGGCCGGTCTTGCCAGTCGTCCTGTGCGGAATGTTTTTTGCGATGAAGTCGGCTGCTATCCGTCCCCTGCCAGCCATATTTTATTCTCGGGATCGTCGCATCACACGGTCGATCCAGTCCCTCAAATTGAGTAGGCCACAGGCTGCTAGGATGGCAAACATCGGTTCAATGGGGGCTCTGTACCGGGGCGAGCCGTGATATAAATGAACCAAGGCAAAATAGGTAATTAATAGAGGCTCCGGTACACTTCGGCGACCGCCGCGAGTTGTTTTTTTGGAAGAGCTTGAATACCCGGGGGCAGGGTTTTGACCACATTCCCGTTCCACCTGGTGGGTGGACGGAGAAGGCACTCTGGAAATATTTTATCCGAATAGAAATCGGTCAGGAATGACAGGTGTTCATCATGCGAGAACATTCTTGAGATCAATGCGTTGATGACGCAGTCAAAGACAAAGTTGTCGGTTTTGGTGACCGTCTTGAACAAAGTGGTATGCCCCAGAAGAACGTGATGAAGCTCATGCATCACCAGCATCAAGAGGCGCTCGGGTGTGTTTGCGTGGCAGTTGACGAAGTCGGGGTTGATCAGCAGGCGCGGTTGAACGCGGCATTCAACCGCTGCGGTTGGAACCTGTCTATCTTCGACAATGTCAACCAGTCTAAGTAGTGATGACAACGCGTAGCTGCCGCTCGGGAAGCAATCGAGGATCTGCTCTTCTATGGCAGTCATGATGAAAGCCCTTCTATCTGATCGGCAAAAATGGGGGGTACGAGAAGCGAAATTGCCGAGACTTTCCGAAGAACGTATAAACGAGGTGCCTTGCTACGTAACCAGATGTTGGCAGACGATTTGGTGATAACGGCAAGGATTGCCAACGGGTCCGTCCAAGGACAGGGATGATCAATCTTTGTGGGTACGACCACACAAGCATCCGGAAGGCGAAGCTCTTTGGCACGCGCCTCAATCAGATGTAGGAGCGTCACTTCAGGCGTGGAACCGAGCTCCATGTCCAGACGTTTCAGGATGGTTTTTGCCCCGCACCGACGCAAGTTCACCGGCAAACGAAAGGTGATGAAACAGCCGAATACATCGTGATCGGAGCACGGCCCCCCCGTTTTTTCGCTACTTCCGAAGCCAGTCGTTAACGCTTCGGTTGAAAGCCCGTTGTATTTGACCACTGATCTCGGTGGCGCCGACATGTTGTGGAGAAGTTGACCAGCTTCCATCATGCTACTGCCCCTGACAGGCGGCCATCGGCTTCTGTCCAGTCGACGAATGCGATATCTGCGTCTTCGGGGCTTCCTAATTGCTTTTTCGCGAAACAGGCAGCAAGAGCGTTGGCGGAGAGATGAGCCCGAACATCGTTGGGATCCAGGCGAGAAATTATGTCCTTGATCCGCTGCCAGGTTGCGAACCTGGATTTGCCAGCATGCACCGTTTCGGAGAATTTCAGGGGTGTAGCGACATCCGCATAGATCCGTGCTACCTGCTCGGCGACCGCGGCGTTCAATCGCCCAACAGAACCTGTTTCAAACAAGTGGACGACAGCAGCCTCCCGGGCGCCGGGTGCCAGAAGTGAGATGGCGTCCGAAATAATCGCCGAGAAATTGCCCTTGGAAAGCTTTGAAGCTGCCACCGCAAGGCGTACTCTTTCGACAGGGTCAGCCGCTATCAAAATAGCGCGAAGAGGATCTCCCGGTTTCACGCCGGCCAATCTCCATGCCTCGCGATGAGCTCCAAGCAGTTTGATTTCAGGAATGGCTCGGCCTTCTGCAGTTTGCGGAAGACCGTTGCGCAAAGCACGGAGTGCCGAATCCGCAGGGCGGGCGTCAGCATCAAGCATTAGTGCCGCAGCGTGTACTGCGAGGACAGAACGCCGAAGCATTCCTGCTCGTCGTGGACTGAGAGAGATGCCCGCGCACGCGAGGAGCGCAATAAGGGTTCTGACATATAGAGCCACGGCATCCCCAATTGATTCTCTGATCGATGGAAACGCTGCCTCAGTTGATGCTATTGCAGACCGGAAATTCGCTGCAGAACTGGCTGCTACGGGACTATCATCGGCAAGAATGATGGCAAGTTGCTCGTCCTCGCTGTATCGATCCCATGACGGCATATTCACAACAAAGGCGAAACGGTCCGTCAGGGCCGGGTCGAGCGGTTCGGACCCGATGTAACCTTTGTCGTCGTCTTCGGTTATTGGCGGGTTCATTGCCGCCCAGCGATAACGCAGATCATCCAGAAGGATCCCCTGGGCTCTACGCTCGTGAATGATTGGAAACAACTTGTTCTGGATATCTGGACGGCAGCGACTGATCTCGTCGAAAATCACAGCCTCCGCGCCCCAGATCGAAGCAGGCGTTTTCACGTATTCCAGGGAGCCATTCTTGTTGGGTAGCGGAAACCCGACGAGATCATCGAAGTTGAGAAGGCTTGAATTGTAATGCCGGAATGCCAGGCCTAACGCCTCGGCGATCCGCGTAAGTAGGAGGCTCTTGCCAGTCCCGTGGGGTCCGATGAGTAGCAACGGGTCCCCGGTCGCCAGAGCAGCTAATATGATGGGTTCGAGATCGGAGAGGCCTATCAGTCCGATTTCACCGAGCAATGATCCTCCATCAGCAGCTTGATCGGCACTTACGGTCCCTGATGCGAGATAGTTGTGTCGCGACATGGTTAAATCTCCTCTTTAGCGGCTTTGGCGCAGTGCCGGGGGCGCAAGCTGGATTTCAAATCACCCCGATCCGTCAGGTGGATCACTCCGTTTCTTATATTGCGACGGTGTGTGATGGCGGGATCGTCATGACACTCCTGTACTGACCGCCGACCTCCAAGCCGACACCCTTTTGACCCATGCCCCGACCAAGCTTGGTAACGACCCGCCTGACTTTGTCGACGTCATCACTGGCAATCTTGATCACCATCGTTTTGACGTCCTTTCCAGCGAAAAAACCGTCCGCCTCGAACATCGTGAAACGACTGAACTCATGCAGGATGATGTCTTTGATTTTGCAATAATCTGCCTGCAAGAAATGAAGGCCATCACGGCTACCCAGATAAATGGTATGCATGGGATAGTCTTTGCGCATCGTTCTGTTCTCCTCTTTAGTGCTTCCGGCGGGTTGCCACGGCGCACAAGCTGAAGCTCAAATGCCGAACCCTTGAGGTGGGTCAGTCCGGATCAGTCGGGGAAAATAAAAAACCCCTCGCATCGCGAGAGGTTCCTGAGACGACCGTATTGTTGCCAATGGCCGCATCCTTGAACCACCGTTGCCCGGTCAGGGCTGGTTGGCGGGGCGAATGCCCTCTCTTGATGCCGGGTTTAATGTATACGCTCACGGCACGTTTTTCAAGAGGTGTGGGTGCGCGGCCATTGGCCGCCCCCCGACCGCGACGTAGGTCTCTCACTGCGTTGACCAACGCTCAACATGTAGCGGGCCAGTTCCATAGCTTCTTGGAGCTACCTGTTAGCCACAATCCCTGGCCCATGGCCCGCGGTCCGTGACCTGGGGGCCCGAAGGCGCGCCATGTGGCGGGGCGGAATGATGCTGTTGAGCCTGACCCAGCATCATCCGGATATTTCCTACAGCGTCTTGATGGTGGCCAAAACCCAGCGCCATTGGAATGCTAATCACCGGAAAGCGGCGATGCCGGTGATTTCCCGGCCTTGGATCAGGGTTAGGATATCATCCGTGCCATCCGGCACCGACAGCATGCGAACGTCGCGCCAGAGCTGTTCCAGCCCTGCTTCGCGGGTAATCCCCATGCCGCCATGAACCTGCATGGCCAGTGAAATCGCAGCCTCACAATTCTTCGTGGCGTGGCGTTTCGCCATTGCCGCCGCGCCGTTTTCACGCTCGCCCCGGTCGATCATGTCCAACGCGCGGTAACAGAGCAGCCGCGAGCTTAGGATCGCGGTTTCGATATCCGCCAAATTCCGCTGTACTAGCTGGTGCCCGGCGATCACCTTGCCGAACTGCTCCCGGACCCCCGCATAATTGGCCGCCTGATCGAACGCCTTTTGCGTCAAGCCCACCGCTGCCAGGCCGACCAGCGGCCGGTTTCCATTCCAGGTCACAGTCAGCATACGGGCCGCGTCTCCACCGGCGCTCAGCACATTTTTAGCTGGGACGCGGCAATCCTCGAACCGCGCCTCGGATAGATGGCCCTGTTGCAATCCGACGGTTTCAATGTCGCGGATTTCCACACTGCAAACAGCCGGCTCGACGACCACCCGCGTCAGGGTATTGCGGCCCTTCGCATCGACGCCGTCGATGCAAGTGACCGCCAGAATGTCGGCGACCGTGCCATTGGATACCCAAAGCTTGCGCCCGTTGATAATGGCGCTGTCGCCGTCGACTTCGACCCGCGTGGTCATGCCGCGTGGATCCGAGCCTGCGCCTGGTTCGGAAGTGGCCGAGCCGGCGATATTTTGCCCCGAGAGCAAACCGGGCATGAAACTGCGGCGCTGTTCCGCCGTCGCTTCCGCGAAGATTCGCGCCGCCGTGACTTCGTGCGCCATGATCGAGACGGCAAACCAGGCCGGTAGGCACTCGAAGATTAGGCCATAGTCGAGCATTTTCATGCCCACGCCGCCCTCGGTCGGGGGTATGCGCGGAGCCATCAGTCCCTGGCGGGCGGTAATCGCGAACAATTCCCTCATCGCCGCTTTGGGCAAGGGCCGGTCGGCGGGATGGGCGTTGAGAATTGGCTGAATATCGAGCTCGACCATGCTGATCGCGGATTCCCGGACCAGGTTTTGCTCCTCGCTCAGTTGAAAATCCATGCGCCTTTCCCTCCTGCCATTATATGACCCCCGCTTCCGTTAGCCGGGCCAGCTCCGCCTCGTCGAGGTCAAGCAGCGAGCCGTAGATTTCCGCGTTGTGGCTGCCCGGCAGCACCGCCGGTGTGTCATAGCCGGTCTTGCTGACGCTGAATTTTATCGGAAAGCCGGCGGCGCCTACTCCTGGCACGACGCCCAGGGTGGGGTGCACCACGTCCTCGATCATGCCGCGGGCCTTGAACTGCGGCGATTTTCTGATCGCCGCGATATTGTTGACGGCCGCGCCGACAAGCCCCGCCGCCTGCACCGCGCCGACTGCCTGCTCGGTGCCTCGGTCTGCGGTCCAAGCAGAGAGGATTTCATCGACACGGGTGTTGTTGATCAGGCGCGCACTAGCTGTCGCGAAGTCCGAATCGTCGGCCAGTTCCGGCTGCTCGATAACGCTGCACAGCAACCGCCAATGGGCATCGGAGACCAGCCCGATGATCAGCCAACCATCGGCGGAGCGGTAGGCGTTAAACGGCGAAACGCGCGAGACCCTGTTGCCCTGCCGGTCGGAAAGGCCCAGCTCGGCGTAACATTCCAGCGGCTCGTCGTAGACCAGCGAGAACACGCTATCCACCATGGCGACATCCACATGTTGCCCCTGGCCCGTACGTTCGGCATGAAATAGCGCCGCCAGTATGCCGGAAAACGCGTACACGGAGGTAATGGAATCAGCCAGACCGGAGCCGGCCTTGGTCGGCGGTCCGTCCGGATGGCCAGTAATCGCCATCAACCCCGATACCGCCTGCGCCGCCGGGTCGAAACACTTCAGGCCGGCGTCCGGGCCGGTTTGCCCATAGCCGGTTAGCGAGGCGTAGACCAGCTTTGGATTGCGGGCGTGCAGGGTCTCGAAATCGATGCCGAGCCGGGCCGCCACGCCGACAGAGAAATTCTCCACCACCACATCGGCCTTATCAACAAGCTCCAAAAACAGCCGCTGTCCTTCGTCGGCCTTCAAATTCAAGGTAATCGCCTTCTTGCCCCGGCCGCGCTTGAGAAGTGGTATGCCGATATCGTCCTCGTCGCGGCGTTCGAGAGAGGGGCCGTCGCGGCCAAGAAAGATCGCCGATCCCGACAGGGTGTCGCCGGTCTCGGGATTGTCGACGCGGATAACCTCCGCCCCCAGGCCTGCCAGCAACAACGTGGTATGCGGGCCGAGGTAATACTGGGTCAGGTCCAGGACCCGGACCCCCTGCAGAATGGAATTATCCATGCCTTTCACCCTATTCCGACGATGCCTGGACGTGAGATCAGCCGATCCGCTTGTCGCGGAATTCCGGCGTGCGTTTTTCCCTGAAGGCGAGGCCGCCTTCCTTTGCTTCCTCGGTTTCATAGAACAGATTGACTGCCTCGAAGCCCATGCGGCCTATGCCGCGGATATGGTCGGTCCCTGCGTTGAAGGAGCTTTTGGCGATTTGCAGGGCGGTCGGGCTGCGTTGACAAATTTCCGCGCACCAGCGCTCAACCTCGGCGTCCAGCTCGTCGTCCGGCACAACCGCGTTGACCAGCCCCATCGCCTCCGCCTGATGGGCGCTGTAGCGGCGGCAAAGGTACCAGATTTCCCGTGCCTTCTTTTCGCCCACGATCTGCGCCAGATAGGCGGTGCCGAAGCCGGGATCGACAGAACCGACCTTGGGGCCGACCTGACCAAACACGGCCGTCTCAGAGGCGATGGTGAGGTCACAAATGGTCGCGATCACATTGCCGCCGCCGACGGCATAGCCGCGCACCTTGGCGATTACCGGCTTGGGCACGTCGCGGATGGTGTTGTGCAGAATTTCGACCGGAACGCCCAGGGTTCCCGTGCCGTAGCGGCCCTTGCTCTTGTCGCCCTGGTCACCACCGGTACAAAACGCCCTGTCGCCGGCGCCGGTCAGGACGATGACACTGATCTCTCTGTTCCAGCCGGCGTACATGAGGGCGTCGATGATTTCCTCGTACATACCTTCGCGGATGGCGTTGAAGCGGTCGGGACGGTTCAATGTAATGGTCGCAACGTGATCCTTCTCCACATACAACAGATCCCTGTATTCTCTATCGCTCATGCTCTTGTCCTCGCTTTCCCTAACGACCCTTGAACTCGGCCTCGCGTTTTTCCAGGAAGGCTGACATGCCTTCGCTGCGGTCTTCGGTGGTGAACAGGCCGGCGGTCAGATGCCGCTCGAACTCAAGGGCCGGTTCCTTATCCATCTCCATGCCAGTGTTGACGGCGACCTTGGCATACCAGACGCTCAACGGCGCCCTCTGGGCATAGGCGTCAACCCGCGCCAGCGCCGTCGCCATGACCTGCTCCGGTGCCACGACGCGGCTGACCAGGCCGATGCGCAGGGCCGTATCGGCGTCGATAAAATCGGCGCTGAAAAGCATATCCTTGGCCCATTCCCGCCCGACGGTACGGGGCAGACGCTGGGTGCCGCCGGCGCCGGCAACCGATCCGATCTTGGAAGAGGTGACACCGAATTTCGAACTGGATCCGGCGATCCGGATATCGCAGGCCAATGCCACTTCCAGGCCGCCGGTCAGGCAGAAGCCGTTGATTGCGGCGATTACCGGCTTGCGTGATCTCTCAATGGCGCGGTTGCAGTAATCGAAATACGCCAGCATGGCGTGGGTCGAGGGCAAATCCTGGGCCCGCAAGGCGCTATCGAGATCCGCGCCAGTGGAAAAGAATTTGTCGGTTCCCGTCAATATGATGCCGCGAACGCTGCCGTTGCTATCGAGCTCGTGCATCTTGTCGCCGATCGCGCGCAGCAACTCGTCGCTGAGGGCGTTGTATTTGTCCGGACGGTTCAGCGTCAGGATCGCCGCATGACCGCTAATTTCCTCTAGCAGAATATCGTCCACGCCTACCTCCCTATATTCCGTTCGTGGTGATTGATCGCAGGACCTAGCCGACCATGGCAAAGCCGCCGTTGACACTGAGTATCTGGCCGGTGATCTGGCGCGCAGCGTCCGAGGTCAGGAACAGAACGGCGTTGGTGACGTCTTCCATTTCACCGATGCGGCGCAGGGGATAAAGGCGTTTGACCTTTTCCTCGCGGGCCAGCCAGCGCTCCTCGCCGAGTTTTTCTTTCATCGCCTCCTGCAAGCCTATGCGCATGGGCGAATTCGTTGCGCCGGGCGAGACCACGTTGACGTTGACATTGTGGCGCCCGACTTCCTTGGCGATCGATTTGGTGAAGGAAATCACCCCGCCCTTGGCGGCGGAATAGTTCACTTCGCGCTCCTGCCCGACGCGGGCGGCGTCGGTGGCGATGTTCAGGATCTTGCCATAGCCGCGTTCGATCATGCCCGGCAGCACGGCGCGGCTGCAATGCATTGTGCCGAACAGGATGACGCTGATCTCACGTTCGCAGGCCGTCGGGTCTGTTTCCAGATACAACGTGTGTTCGCTCAAGGTGGCGGCGTTGTTGACCAGAATATCGACCCGGCCGAAGGCCGCCTCCGCCGATCCGATCATACCTTCGACGGCCGCTAAATCGGTGATGTCCACGGGCGCGGCGAGGGCCTCGCTGCCCGCCGCCTTGATGGCCTCGACGGTGCCCGCCACGCCTTCGGCATTGATGTCGTTCACCACCACCTTGGCACCGGCGGCGGCGAAGCCCTGGGCCATATGCTGGCCGATACCCGAGCCGGCGCCCGTGACGAGCGCGATTTTGTCGGTAAGCTGTAGGTCCATGGTTCAACCGTTATTTCCCAGAAAACCTTTCACATTGGGCCAGTTGTAGGTCAACTCCACTATTGATGGAAGAAATTTTGCTCTGCGGCCATTCGACAGTTCCGATTTCGTAATTTGTCCGCCGTTGGAAGCCCACTTGACCAATTTTGTCGTCATCCGAACACACCCCCCTGTCTTTGCCGCCTTGCCGTGAATTTCCTCGGCCTACCCCGGAACGGATCTTCGTCGCAAGTCATCGATCAAGGCCGGAATTTTCTGGAATGGCTGTTTGTTCGGTGGATCATTACTATCCGGTGTTGAATAACGCCCAGTATCCGGCCTCCTCGGGGGAGACGGCAGGGCGCAGATTTCAATGAAACTCGTGCAACTTGCCCGACTTGCTGAATTTCCTCATGTGGCNGTNCTTGGGAACTACGAGAGCCTTTCGAANGCAGNNCNATGGCTTGCTGTTCTNCGCCGCNANGGNATCAGGGCTATNGAGAATNACGTCGCCGAGNTATNNCTGCCNCGGGGCNTGGTTTGNGTCNGAGGNCTTGGCGANAGTTNCAGCNANCGCTTNCGCTANNTNGANTTTCCCGACANGTGNGCCGNCGCGCTGAAGATCACCNNAACCCATGATCCCGCGGGTGTGTTTGATGACCGGGTGCGAGGATTGGCGTTCGCGGCGCATACCCACTGCGGACAGATAAGCCTGCCGCTGATTGGCCCGTTGTGGGTCCCGAGTGACGCCCCACAGGCGGCCTATTGTGGGCTTTACACAGACAACCAACGAACACTGTTTGTCACCTCCGGGGTTGGAACGTCTATTTTGCCGATACGTTTCGGAGCGCCCTCTCAATGGGATTTGGTGACCCTGAAAGCGGTAACCCCGGATAACTAGCACGGTAGGTTCTTATGGCCACCTGTTAGCCACAATCCTTACCCATGGCCCGCGGTCCCTGACCTCTGGGCCCTGAAGTGCGGATCGTGTGGGCTGGAGGATTTGTCGGGTGTCGGGGTTCGTGGGCCGGGCCCCTGGGCCGTGGTGCACGGTGCCGGAGCCATGGTGAGTATGGCTGGCGGTATACAAAGTAAGTGCCTAGCGATGAAAAAAGCGGCAATGAACGCGGCAATTATTCTGAACAAAGAAAAAGGGTAGAGGTCAAATGATCTCTAACCCATTGATTTGAATGGCGCGCCCGGGAAGATTCGAACTCCCAACCTCCTGATCCGTAGTCAGACGCTCTATCCAGTTGAGCTACGGGCGCGGAGCCGCCTACCTAAACAAAAGCCCGCACCAAGGCAAGAGCCATAGCATGGATAGACGACATTTTTTCCCCTACGGCCCACCCGCGTATGGCTGGAACTTCTCTTGTCCAAGCAGTGCGCATTGTTTAAGCTTCACTGCGATCTTGAATTGTATTGTGCAAGCTGGGAAAATTGAGTATTCGGGCGGGAGTTGAAGTCGGAAGAATAGGTTAAGGGACGGTGGAACAGCTTTTTTGCGTTAATAATGCGGATTTACCTGTATCCTGTGGTTCGAATCGACTATGACTAAGACGACTGACGAAATCACTGGCCATGGGGGCAATTCCATTGTCAGAGTATTAAGGACCTCAGGTTTAATGAATTTTATCGAGGTTTTTTGGCTTCGCCTGTCAGGGAGAGTGAATTTGCGCAGGTCGACGTGTGCTGTCCTTGGGGCGGCAATCTTACTTTCGGGGTGTTCGATGGCTTCCGAATCGTTGTGGCCGTCTTTGACGGGCGACGAGCCGGCGGGCCAGGCATCGAAAAAGGTATCCATTCCGCCTTCACGGGCCGAGATGAATAGCCAGCCAACATTCGGCGCGCCGCCGTCCGCTCTTTCGGCTGCGTCGGCGCCCATGGGGGCGATGAGCGGCCAGCCGACCGGAACCCTGGTAGGGCAAAAGGTTGCTCAGCTGCGCGGCGAATTGCAGCGCCTGAAAGGGCAGCTGGGCCAGCAGAATAGGCAAATGCAGCAGATCCGCCAGTCCACGACCAATAATGCCCAGCGCTATCACGGCACCGTGGCGGCCATTACCGCGCGGCTGCAACTGGGCACGACGCCGGGCAATCCCATACTGGTCAACCAGTGGAACGCCGCCCAGGCGGAACTCGACCGGATAAGCNGCGATATCGCCACCATGAACAGTCTGGCCAATCAGATCGCCTCCAATTCATCCCTGGCCTCTTATGTTCTGGAATCGGCCCGTGCCGCTTATGGCCTGACCGGCGCCATTGACGAGGACCATCGGCAATTGGCCTTGTTGGAGGATCAGACCAACCGCGCCGTGGTCCTGATCGACCGCCTGTTGAGTGAGATTAACGAGGACGTGGCCCGGCAGACCTCTTATGTCGCCGGCGAGCGAAGCAATCTGACCACCTTGTCCTCATCCGTCAAGAATGGCGAATTGCACGGCACCTCCCTGATGGCGCGCGCCTTTGCCGTCGGCACTCAGGCCCCAGTATTTTCGACCTCAAGCACGCCGCGCCGCGGCTTCGTTGCCGGTGGGCGTCAGCCCTTGGTGGTGATCCGCTTTGACCGGCCCAACGTGCCCTATCAACAGGCACTCTATACCGCCGTCTCAAAAACCCTGCAGGTGCGCCCGGAAGCGAATTTTGATCTAGTCGCCGTGACGCCGACCCAGGGCAGTGCCTCGGAACAGGCCATGGCCCAATCAACCATCAAGAAGCATACCAACGGCGTGCTGAAAGCCTTGATGGACATGGGTCTGCCCGCCAGCCGGATTTCATTGTCGGCCTCGTCGTCGAACTCATCTGCCAGCAACGAAGTGCATATCTATATCCGATAGACCCAGGCCACGGATTTGAATCAAGAATGGCGGCGATGCGTATTGCACCGCCGCCATTTTTTATGTGTCAGCTTTTTATTTCGCTGACTTGGATATTGGGCTGGGTGTCCGTGTAGTTGGGCACATCCGCCATAATGGTTTCAGCATGGGGGCCAAAGGCTTCCTGGAACACCTCAACCGAATCAAAATACAAATCGCCCATGGCGACGAAGGCAGCGGGTGCATCCCGCGCGCGCCCGGCCAGGTCTTGATCCACCCCTGCCCTGAGATAAGCCGAACCAAATTTTCCCAATACCATGAGAATATGGCTGGAGGTGTAGTAGTCCATGTCGAATTTCTTGCCGTCTTCGTTTGATCATCCCGTTGCCTCCCCCATGGCAATTTGCAGATTTCCAATGGACCCATTTTCCACGCGGGTTATGGCGCTGTTCATTCAATTTGTCAGCCCTCATCGCGGCGCGCAGGCTCGAATGGCGGCCTCAAAGGTTGCCTTGGCATTTGGTCCGCGCGCGAAGGGGCTGATAATGGGGAGGTCGATGCCTGACTCGCGGTAGGCCTCCAACTGCCCACGGCATTGTTCCGGCGTACCAACGATGGATGTGGCATCGATCATGGCATCGGTGACTGCGCGTTCGGCACCCGCCCTGTCGCCCATGGCCCAGGCCTCAGCGACTGTGGCGGCTTCCTCGGCAAAGCCATGGCCCGCTATCAGACGGTTATAGCGGGGAAAGAAGCCTGCATAGAGCGCCAGGCCGGGCCGCATCATATCCAGGGCTTCCTGCCGGGTGTCCGCCACGGCGGTGGGCAGCAGGGTTGACACGGTGATGTTGGATGGATCCCGGTCCGTGCGCGCCGCGCCCTCGGCCAGCAGCCGGCGAACCTCGCCGCCGGTCTTCAAAGTACTGCGGGTCAGGATAATACCGTCGGCGATTTCACCGCAGACGGCGGTCATTTTGGGAAATACGGCGGAAGCATAGATCGGAATTTCCGGCCTTAAAGGCGTGAACCAGAAATCGAAATTTTCGATCCACACGGTCTCGCCCCGGTACTGCACTTCGCCGGTGCGCAACAGAGTGCGGACGATCTCCACGCTCTCGCGCAGACGAGTGATGGGTTTGGCGTAGACGACATCGTGTTCGAGCACCACCTGCACTTTGTGCGAGGAGCCTAGCCCGAGGATAAACCGCCCTTGCGAGATATCATCGACCGAAGCCGCCGCCATGGCAATGGTGGGAATGGAACGCACATAGACGCTGGAAATCGCCGTGCCCAACGTTATGGACGACGTCCGCATGGCGCAGCCGCTCAGAATGGCGAATTGATCGCCACCATGGCCTTCCGCCACCCAGGCAGATTCATAGCCGAGGTCTTCGGCCAAAGTGACGAGGTCAATAATTTCCGCCGGTGAAGGGCCGCCCGAGACGGCTATACCAAGGCGTGACATTTATGTTCCTACCTTTAGGGGACTGACCAGGCCGCGCAGGGTTGCCAGGACGCTAAGCGGGGTCAACAGCCCGGTGGCTGGGTTTTCGGGTGAAGGAATACCTTCAATAGTCATCTCGAAGCGGGTAGCATCAGAATCCAGATTGATGGTGTGGGTGTTGCGGCTGACGCCAGGATCAGCCCAGATTTCAATGCTCGTATTGTCAGGTCCGTTGCCTGCCATGCTAAGCGCGGCGGCGACATTGACATTGGCCGGAAAGGCCTTGGCCGCCGCCCGCGCGGTACCCTCGAAAACCAGCTTGGCCGCCGTGAGGTTTTCCACGCTGATATTGTTCTCGACCAGGTGGGGTGCTCCAGCCAGGCCATTGGGCGGCTTACGCGTGACCATATGGACCGAATGGACGACGCCCTCCGAGGCCGCCCGCACCGCGTCCAGGCCCACCAGGGCGCCGGTGGGCACGATGATGCGGGCGCCGGTCTCCGCCGCCCGCCCCTCCAGATCAGGGTGCTGAAGCAGGGCGCCGCAGCTAAGTGGTATGAAGATCCTGCCAGCCTCGACCGCGGCTTCCGCGACCTCGGCAAACACAGCCGCCGGGGCGCATTCCACCACCACATCGGCCAGACCGGCCAACTCCGCCAGGCCGACCACCGGCGGCGGGTTGGTCATGTCCCTCATACGCTCCCGCGCGCCATCGTGATCACGGGCGGAGATTGCCACCAATTTGATGCCCGGCATGCCCCCATTCAGTCCATTGAGGTCAAGCGCGCGGGCGACCTTGGCCCCGATGGCGCCAAAGCCACCGATACCAACCGTGAGTTCCAACATATCCGTATCCTTACTCAACTGGCGTCCGGGTTATAAACCTTGATGGGATGATAGCTCTTATAAACGTCTTTTTGGTCCGACCACATGACGCCGGTGGCGGCCCCGCCATCAACCACGATGGCCTGCCCAGTAACGAAGCTAGAACGGTCGGAAGCCAGAAACATCGCCATCTGGGCAATATCATCCGGCATGCCGGTCCGTGGGATCGGTTGGCGCACCGCATAGGTATGATGGCTCTTTTCGATCAGTTCATCGGGCCGGCCCACCGTATTGGCCGACAATGGCGTGGCGATATAGCCGGGACAGAGGCAGTTGACGCGGACGAAATGCTCGCCCAACTCCATGGCCGTAACCTTGGAAAGATGCACCACCGCCGCCTTGGCCGCGGAATAGATGACCGGGCCGCGCCCGGCGGTAACGCCGGCTATACTGCCCGTATTGATAATGCTGCCGCCGCCCTGCTTTTTCATCACCGGCACAGCATGTTTCATACCCAGGAAGACACCGCGCACCAGCACGTCCATGGTCAGATCGAAATCATCCGCTGGAATATCCTCGATCGGGCCCAGAACGCCGCCAAAGCCGGCGTTGTTGAACATGCAGTCCAGACGGCCCCAAGTCTCGATGGCCAGATCGACGGCGGCCTTGACCTCGGCCTCCTGGCGCACTTCAACCTGCTGAAAAACAGCTGCCTCCCCCAGTTCATCAGCCAGGGCAGCTCCCCGCTCCCGCTGCATATCGGCGATCACGACTTTTGCGCCCTCGGCCACAAACAGACGCGCGGCACTTTCGCCGATGCCGCTTGCCCCGCCCGTGATCAGCGCGACCTTTCCCTCCAGTTCCGCCATTTTCCCGTCTCCATCTGGTCTGGTTTCCGGGATGATTAGAGCACGTCACTTGCCCTCTGCCCAGTTTCACATTTGCTCATTCGCTGGTATACAGCGTTAATTAAGCTAGGGAGCCACGCAATGACTGCAAACGAGATCGCCAGGGTGCAGAGTTATCTACGCCACATCTTCGGCAACGACCGGATCGCCATCAGCCCGCCCATACGTCCCGGCACGCCGGTGGAAGTCTCCATCGCGGGAGAGTTTATCGGCGTATTGTACCGCGATGATGAGGAAGGTGAGATATCTTTCACCCTCAACATCTCGATCCTGGAAGAAGACCTTCCCCCGGTAGCTTAAAGGTGGACTGGACATGGCGGCACAGCACGATCGGGACGAGCATCCGGAACATTCCCATCTTTCCGACACGGATCTTCGCGTCCGCGCCCTAGAATCCCTGCTAACCGACAAGGGATTGGTGGATTCCGAAGCACTGAACGCCATCATCGATACCTACGAAAACAAGGTCGGTCCCCGCAACGGCGCCCGCGTGGTGGCGCGGGCCTGGGTCGATCCGGAATACAAGCAATGGCTGTTGCGCGACGGTACCGCCGCCATAGATTCCCTTGGCTATGCCTCAACCCAGGGCGCGGACATGGTGGTGTTGGAAAACACGGCCGACGTCCACAATATGACTGTTTGCACCCTATGTTCCTGCTATCCCTGGCCGGTGCTGGGGCTGCCGCCGGCGTGGTACAAATCGTTTCCTTACCGCTCCCGCGCGGTCAAGGATCCGCGTGGGGTACTAAAGGAATTCGGCCAGGATATCTCTGACGATGTGGAAGTGCGGGTCTGGGACAGCACCTCGGAAATACGCTATCTGGTCTTGCCTGAACGGCCTGCGGGCACCGACGGCCTGGACGAGAAAGCGCTGGTGGATCTGGTGACGCGCAATTCCATGATCGGCACCGACCGCTTGAAGGGTGGGCAGGACTAATGGACGGCATACATGACATGGGTGGCATGGACGGTTTCGGGCCTATCCCCATTGAACAGAATGAACCAGTCTTTCATGCCCCATGGGAAGGCCGGATGTGGGCCATGAACGCCGCTCTGGGCGCCCTGGGCAAATGGAACATCGANGGCGCCCGCCATGCTCTGGAACGTATGAACCCAGCCTTATATCTCAATTCCAGCTACTACCTGCGCTGGCTATATCGAACGGAAGACATCCTGGTCGAGCACGAGATGGTCAGCCGTGAAGAAATCGAAACGCCCCCCGAACAGCGCCAGGTGGAGAAGCAGGCCGAACCCTTGCACCATGACGAGATTGTAAGCCGTGCCCATGCAGCCAAATCGGCGCGGGTTGACGCCGATGTGGCCGCACGTTTCAAGGCCGGTGAAACGGTTCGGGCCCGCAATATTCATCCCGCCGGGCATACCAGATTGCCGCGTTACGTGCGCAGCCGGACCGGCATGGTTGACAAGGACTATGGCGTCTTCGTTTTTCCCGATACTCGCGCCGTCTTCGACGGCGATAAGCCGCAGCACCTCTACAGCGTTTGCTTTACCGCGCGGGAGCTGTGGGGCGACGATGCCTCCGCCAGGGATAAGGTCTACTTGGATATCTGGGATGATTACCTGGAGCTGGGCTGATGACATCCGAAGTAAACGTACCGACGGAAGAACAGCTTCCCTCCCTGCCCCGTGACGAGGACGGCCCTGTTTTTGACGAACCCTGGCAGGCCCAGGCCTTTGCCATGACTGTCTGGTTGCACGAACAGAGCCATTTTACCTGGCCCGAATGGGCTGATCATCTGGGCACGGAAATTGCCGCCGCCGTGGATGCAGGTGATCCCGATCTGGGTGATACCTATTTTTTGCACTGGCTAAAGGCGCTCGAGACCCTGGTGGCGGAAAAGGGCCTGACTACATCCGACGCATTGGCTGAGCGCAAGGAAGCCTGGGATCGGGCCGCCCACGCCACCCCCCATGGGCAGCCAATTGTTCTGCCCTCCGATTCCTAAGACCCAACCGAAAAGAAGCACAGCATGCTCGAACTTGCCGTGGCGCCAATTGAAGAATCCGCATTCGCCCCCTATGGCCAAGTGCTCTCCGATCCCGGGGCTGAGAGCCGCCGCGATCATGCCGCCCAACTGTCCAATGGCCGGCCCGGCGCCGGGATCAATCTTGGCGTGACGCGAGCACAGCCGCCCGCGCAACTTCCCATCGAAGTAATCAAGATGGAGCGGCACCCCCTCTCCTCGCAAGCGTTTCTACCCCTTGATTGCGACCGTTATCTGGTAATTGTCGCCAAGCCCCAGGGCGCGGACGGCCCGCCCGATCTGGCAACCCTGCGTGCCTTCATCGTGCCGGGGCATGTGGGCATAAACTACGACGCTGGAACCTGGCACTTTCCCCTCACCTGTCTGGACCGCCCCTCGACCTTTGCTTTGTTGATGTACATGGACGGCGGTCCCCAGGACGAGGATTGGCACACGTTGGACGAGCCGTATCTACTTGAGATCTCCTAAGATATTTTCGATTAAGAAAGGCTGAGTTGATGAGTGAACGCATGACCGGNGGCGAGGCAATGGTGCAGGCGGTACTCCGCCACGGTGTCGATACCGTGTTCGGATTGCCGGGCGTACAAACCTATCCGATCATGGATGCCCTGCAACGGGCCGGCAACCAGGTGCGCATGGTCAACTCCCGGCACGAGCAAGGCTCTGCCTATATGGCCTATGGCTATGCCAAGGCCTCCGCCCGGCCGGGGGTTTTCACCGTCGTGCCGGGCCCCGGTGTTCTCAATACCGGGGCTGCGTTATGCACCGCCGTGGCCGGCTCGGCACCGGTGATGTGTTTGACCGGCGATGTGCCCTCTGATTTCCTAGGCAAGGGCCGGGGCCATTTGCATGAACTGCCCGATCAACTGGCAACCCTGCGCAGCTTCATCAAGTGGGCCGACCGTGCCGACCGGCCACAGGATGCGCCGGCGGTGATCGACGAGGGTTTCCGCCAAATGCTATCGGGCAAGCCCGGGCCGGTGGCCGTCGAAATGTGCTGGGATACCATGGCCACCTCAGCCCTGGTCCGCATGCCGGAAGTCCCCGCCGCGCCCGTTGGGCCGGAGGTCGACCTGGACGCCATTAAAGATGCCGGCAAGCTATTGATGGGCGCCAAACGGCCGATGATCATGTGCGGCGGCGGCGCCCAGCACGCCAGCGCCGAAGTGCTGGCGCTGGCCGAACTTCTCGATGCGCCGGTGACGGCGTTGCGTAGCGGTCGCGGCGTGGTTTCGGAAGATCACGCGCTTGGCGTTTCCACGGAAACGGCCTGGGAGTTATGGCAAGACACGGATCTGTTGATCGGCATTGGGTCGCGCTGCGAACTGCAATATCTGCGTTGGACCGGCATGATGCGGGCCGACGACCGTCCCGCCGGGCCCAAATTGATCCGTATCGAGATCGACCCGATGGAATTGCTGCGGCTGAAACCCGATGTGGGCATCGTCGCCGATGCCGTCGATGGCGCCCTTGCCCTGGCCAAAGCCGCCGCCAAGAATTTTTCCCGTACCGCCGGCGCCCGCNACCGCATCGCCGAGGCCAAGGCCATTGCTCGCACCAGAATAGAGAAAATTCAACCCCATGTGGCCTACCTCGACATCATCCGCGCGGTTTTGCCCCGCGACGGTATTTTCGTGAAGGACATCTGCCAGAGTGGCTTTACCTCTTACTTTGCCTTCCCGGTTTACGAGCCGCGCAGCTACATCAGCTCCGGTTATCAGGGTAATCTGGGCTATGCCTTTCCGACGGCACTGGGCGCCAAGGTCGCCTATCCGGACAAACCGGTCGTAGCGGTCGTCGGCGATGCCGGCTTTAACTTCGCCGTTCAGGAACTGGCGACTATGGCAGAGCATCAGATCGGTCTGAGCGTGATCCTGTTCAACAACGGCGCCCTGGGCAACGTCAAGCGCGACCAGCAAACGCGTTTCGAAGGACGGACCATCGCCTCGGAACTTCCCAACCCCAGCTACGCCGCCATGGCCGAAAGCTATGGCGTTGCCGGCTACCGGGTGGACAGCCCCGCCGCATTGAAGCCCGTCCTGGAGAAATCGCTAGCGGATAACAAACCGGCAATGATCGAGGTGAGCCTTGATCTCAAGGACGAGGTCTCACCGTGGGAGTTCATTATTCACGGTGCCGGATGAAGACACCGAGCAGCCCTTGGCTCTGTTGAACAATGCCATCGCCCACGCCCTTCATCGGTGCAGGACGCCATAAAGCCATAACAGCAGAAACGCAAATAGGCCTTCCGCCGACATGACCACCAGTGCCATCGGCACGCCGTAGGATTCTGCCATCCAACCAACATTCAACAACCCGATCGGTCCCGTGCCAATGCAAAGCGCTAACACGCCGAATACCCGGCTGCGGTATGCCGGTTGCGTGCCCATATAGGTCATCGTGCTTTGCATCGTCCCGAAACAAGCCCCGGCCAGGCCCATGGCGGTCAAGGACAGGATGGCGGCGATAAACGAATGATGCGGCCCACCCGCGACGAAAGACAGGACCCCGAGATAGAAAATCAAGCCGAGATAAAGCCCCGATCCCCAAAGAAAGATCCGTGCGAAATTTATCTGCGTGGCATAAACGGCAATGATCATCGCGCCTAGGAAGGCGCCTAACCCCTCCAGACTGGATAGCAGGCCGACTTGGAACGGATCCAGCCCCAGTCGCTCCTTACCCAGGATCGGGATCATCGAGTTGAACGGGAAACCAAAGACGTTGAATACGATGGTCACGGCAAGAACCCGTCGTAGTTCCCAATTTCTAAGCACGAACTGAATACCGGCGATCAAATCGTTCACAAGCGCCGTTTTGGCCGTGCGGCCACCCGATGCGGGCAGCCGGGTCATGACGATCAACGCGAGGCTGGCCGAATAGAGCGCCGCGCTGAGCACGAACACCCCGGTAATCCCCACCAATTGCAACGTAACCCCGCCAAGCAGTGGTCCCAGCATCCGCGTGGCGCTGTTCGAAGCGGCGTCAAAACCCATCGCCATGGCCAACGCGTCACCGGCGACATCACCGACCAGGCGCCGGCGTACCGGCATATCGGTAGCCCAAAACAAGCCGCTAATCACCGATGCGATAAAAATGTGCGTGACGGTCAAGCTATTGGCATATGCCAGAGAAGCCATGGTTACCGCGACCAGCAGGATCATCACGATGGAGATGCTTAGTAATAACTGGCGGTTTACCCGGTCGGCGATACCGCCGATGATCGGCCCGCATAGGGCCAACGGCAGTCCCCAGAGGATCGGCACGATCGCCACCAAAAGGGGCGANCCAGTGATTTCAAATGTGTAAACACCCAGCGCCAGCAACTGGAACCAGCGCGTGAACCCAGTGAGGACGCCCAAGGCCCAAACCGAGAGATAATTCGGATTACGCAACAGGGCGCTCATCGCAGCGCGCTTGGCGCCGGCCCCGGCATCTCCGCCGGAACCAGCATTACCAGCCCCCCCCGCGCCACCCGCGTCCAGGTTTTTTTCGCTATCCGGTGTCGATCCGACGGTCATCTAACCCGCGTCCAACCGCACGATGCGGCCTCGCCGCCGTTGACTTGCGCCGGTTTTGATCGCATTACGAACATACACCCTTTTTTTGACGATGGATTTTGGGCCACAGGAAAAAGGCCGTTAGTTTCCATGCCGACGAACGCGAAGAGACTTTGATCTTGGATATTAGAGCGAAATTGAAAGCCGCAATAGGTGTCTGCCTGATCGGAGGCACCCTGTTGCTATCCTATGAGATCTTTTACTGGTTTACGCATGTCTATGAAAGCAATGCCAGCGTGCAGACTGACTTCACCAACATATCCGCGCAGGTGGATGGGAAGATCGCCGAAATCTTGGTCGAGGCGGGCGATGAGGTCAAAAAAGGCCAGCTCCTGATCACCTTGGTCCAGGATGATATCAAGCTGAACATAGAATCCTTGAAGACCGATTTGGCGCTTGAAATCGCTAACCAGGCCAGCCTAGGAACGGAAAAAGAGGCCTATGAAGCGGAGCTTGCCTCGAAACTCGAAACGCAGCGGGAAAAGATTCAGGCGCTAAACCAAGAACACCAAGCCATCCAGGAACGCTTGGTACTAGCGCGCNACAACCTGCGCCGGGTCACGGTGTTGTTCAACAAGAAACTGACGCCGGAAACGACCCTAAGCGCGGAACAGGACAAAATTCTGGTACTGCGCGGCACCGCGTCGCTGTTCGCCGGCAAAATCGCTGTGGCGAAAAAAATGCGCGGCCAGTTGATCGCGGAACGTAGACACCTAGATGTCCTCGACACGAAAATTGAAATCTCACGCGTCAAGCAAGAACAGATCAAGGATCTCATCAAGAAACAGAAACTATCGCTAAGTTACCGGCATATAGCGAGCCCCATCGACGGCATGGTTGGCACGATCCGTAGGTTCAAGGGTGAATATGTTGAAGATGGCGTCGATATCTTGATGCTGCACAATCCAAAATTTTACTGGATCGAAGCGAACATCGATGAAAGCCAGATCCGCCATGTAACGGTGGGGCAAGAGGTTCTGATTAATCTGAACGCCTATCCCTTTCGCGACTTCTATGGACAGGTTCGCCGGATCGGCAACATCACGACGACCGAAATGGGCGACAGCGGCAGCGCCGCGGGGTCCGGCCGCCTGGGCGGTTGGGTGGAACGTGTTCCCGTCCGCATATCCTTGGACAATCCCCCGCCAAACCTGACGCCCGGCATGGGCGCCGACATCAACGTCCGCATCTATAAAAACATCAAACTGTGGTGAATGGTCATTCAGTCCGGCTAGCTGGATAGGCGGTTCGATATTCCTGCGATGGCGCCGCCGAGAATACATGCCGGTGCAGGCAAAGCCAGCGGCCTGACTTTCTGATCAAGGAAACTATCCATCGCATGGGAACCTGCAATTGGCCATGAGGCCAATATCCGTGAGAATGCCTTTTACGTTCAGGGCGCGCAAGCAGAGCCGAACATCCGACGCCCTTCTGAGGTTAGGTGGCCAGCATCACCACACGCCTGTTTTTTCGGCGCCTTGGCCATACTAAAAACTCATGCTTTCAACTTTCTTGATTTGAACGACAACATGCTTGAGGTTGCCTGCAAGCCCGAACTGCGGCGGGTCCTCCCACCGCCTAGCGGTAAGGCGATTTGTGCAATTTACCTTTTCAGCAAGCGGCGTTCGAAGGATACTTCTAAAATGATCAGTTTCGTTCAAATTTCTGTTTAAGAACACGCATGGAAAACACAATACACAGCGACACCCCTGACCTGCACGCTTCCCTCATCGCCGCGCATCATTACCGGCTGAATGCGCTGTTGCACGGCGATCTGGATGCGCTCCGAAAGGTCGTCGGCGAGGATATGATCTATGTTTCGTCGTTCGGAAAGGCGCATACGCGCGCGGACGTATTTGCCGCCTTCCAGGCCGGCACTATGAAAATCGAACGCATGCAATCATACGATATCTCTACGCGAATATATGGCGGCGTTGGCATTCTAATTTATCAAGCAGACACGAAAATGACGAACGGCGACGATGTGGTCAAAGGCATTACCAAGTCAACCACCGTGTACGAGATGCGCAACGACAATTGGCTGATGATTTCACAGCACCAATCGCCGGTTACTGCAGAATGACGCAGCCGCCTCTACATAGACACATGGATATTTTAACACAGCAATCAACTTGATGAGGTAACTTATGAACCCAACCAAACTCAGACGCACATTGAAATCAGGTGGACATGTGTTCGGCTGCATGCTGTCGCAAATGGCTTCGACCCGGTTTGGAGAAGTACTGGCCGGCAGCACACTGGATTACGCGATTATCGATTCCGAGCATGGCTCGCGGGATCGCACGGAAATTCAGCAACTCACCGGGATGCTGCGGCGGGCCGACATCACACCAGTTGTTCGCGTTCCCGTACCAAAAGCAGAATGGGTCGCCATGGCGCTGGATGCAGGAACGGCTGGTGTACTGGTGCCTTATTGCGAGACGGTGGAGGAAGTCCAGGCGGTCGTGGCAACCGCAAAATGGCATCCCTTGAAAGGCGAATATCTGCGCCGCGCCGTGGAAAAAAATGAACTGCCCAGCAAGGAGGCGCGGAAGTACCTGCAAAACAGGCGCAAGGAATCCTTCATCATTATCGGTATCGAGTCCGAACCCGCCCACAAAAATTTAGATGCGATCCTGGACATTAGGGGCATTGATGGCATTTTCATCGGGCCGAATGACATGTCCACCTCGCTGGGCATTCCAGACGACTATTCGAACAAGCAATACTTGCGTGTGATCGAGGACATTATTAAGCGCTGCGCCGCGCGTAAAATTCCAGTGATGGTGCATCAGCAAACCATCGATACGTCGAGTAAGGCGATCAAGCTGGGCGCTCGTTTCGTGCTCCATTCAACCGATGGGCGGATGCTGCAACGCATTATCCAAAACGAGATGAATACATTGAGGAAGGTTGCCGGCACGGCGGCGACGGCGGCGAAAGATACCGTCGCAACCGTATAGAGGGAAATTCGTCTAGGCATGCATTATTCCGGGACTGGCGCGGACTTCCCTACCCTGACCCGAGCATCTCGCCCAAATCCGCTCCGCATGGATTCTCGAACCTAGCACGTTTACACTTTGCCTCTTGATACAGGGAAGCCAGATGAGGAAACACATGAGGTTACGGGACAAAGTCGCCGTGGTCACGGGTGCGCAACAGGGCATCGGCGTGGCGATCGCGACGGCCTTCGCTGGGGAGGGCGCCGCCGTGGTGATAAACTATCTCGATGATCAGGCTGCCGCCGACAGGGCGGCTGGGAGCATTGTCGAGGCCGGCGGCCGGGCAGCAGCCGTGGCGGGCAATGTTGCCGCACCAGCGGACGTGGAGCGGATGATGGCCGCGGCCGATGAATTTGGCGGGATCAATATCCTGGTTAACAATGCCGGCATCTTTCCACGGATCGAATTCCTTGAGATGACGGAGGCGGATTGGGACCGCGTCCATGATGTTAATCTGAAAGCCGGTTTCTTTTGCGCTCAGTCTGCCGCCCGTCGGATGATAGCGGCCGGGCGTGGCGGCGCCATCCTCAACATAGCCTCTGTCGCCGCCTATAGTGGTCCGCCCCTGGGCATTCATTACGCCGCTAGCAAAGGCGGCGTTATCGGCATGAGCCGAGCCTTAGCCATGGCCCTGGCCAGCCAGGAGATCCGGGTTAACGCCATCGCGCCCGGCCTAACGGATACGGCGCAACCTCGGGATGGCAATAGCGAGGCCGAAATCGCCGCGACGGCCGCCAAACTGCCGCTGGGCCGGATCATCCAACCAGCGGAAATCGCGGCTGCAGCGGTTTTCCTCTGCTCTGACGAATCTGCTCAGATGACCGGACAGGTGATGCACATAAACGGCGGCCAAATGTTTCGTTGATGCCGGGCATGGCCCTGAGGCGACACCGCCAGCAGGAGACTAGATATGCAAGACCTCGCCAATATGCCCGCGCCTTTGGAACCGGAAGGTCACTGGCGTCATTGTTTTTCCTATCATCCGATGAATGTGGAACTGGCCGGAGCCGACGGCATCTATCTGATCGACAACGAGGGCCGCCGCTATATCGATGCCTCGGGTGGACCCATGGCCGCCAATCTGCCTCATGATGATCCGCGCATGAAAACGGTTATTGCCAGACAGATGGTGGATTAGGCCTACGTACATCCGACCATAGCCAATCCCAAACGAGCTGAACTCTGCGCCGCCGCTTTCGATCAGCAACGGGCAGGTCGATGATTTGCTTGGCCGCCTGGATCAAACGCTAACGGAATGGGAAGAAGCGCTTGGGCTGGCGTAATCTTTAGCGTATTTCCGGAAATCAAACAGCGCCCGGCCCTGGCGGCAGCGAGCCCGTAGGCGGGTAGGCACCGTCCGCGTCGTGATCCTCCTTGCCAGTCAGCGGCGGGTCGAAGACGGAGATGGCATGAACGTCGGTTAAGGTCTTGAGATGGTGTGGATCGCCAGGGCCAACCAGATAGAGCCCACCGGGACCCAAGAGATGGGCTTCGCCGGTAGTCTTGTCGGTGACTTCCAGACTGCCTTCGAGGACCAGATTTCCTTCCCAGTGGTTCTTGTACCACAGTGTCGAAGCGCCGGCCTTGCTGCCGCGCGCCTCGGAAATAGAAAAATTGAGCCCATCGGCCTTGGTCAGCAAACGTACCGCCGTCGCCTTGCCATACCCGATGGATATGACCCGCCCTTCGGCCTCGATCTGCTCCATTGTTCGTATCAGCACGACGATTCCTTTCCCTATCAAACCTACTGCGAAGACAGTGGTTCAGGTCCGACAATCTTGCAAGCCGCATTAATGCCGCCCATCATTCAAGGGCATACGAATTCTCTAGAGACATTCCTTCTTACTTTCCCACGGCGGGGTGGTAGGCTAGCTGGCTGAAAGGTGATGAAGAAGGAGAGCCATGCCATGTGGGAAGCCAAGGTCATCAAGGCAGAGGACGTCGTCTTCGAAGATGGAATAGGGCAGGATCCGGTGACGGCCCGTTACGGGCGCATCGTCCGCCAGCCACTAAGCGGCGGCCTCGGCTTCGGCATCATCGAATGCGATGGCATGGCTGAAGACTGGTTCCAAAACTACGATCAAATTTTATACATTCTTGAAGGCAGTTTCCGTTGCATCATCGACGGCGAAGTCTACGAGGGTATGGCGGGTGACACCATTTTTGTACCCAAGGACACGCAACTGCGCTACGAGACGACCGGCAAAGCAAGGCTGCTTTATATCGTTTATCCCGAGGGCAATATGCGTTGGCGTTCGCTTATCGGTAGCGATTGACGAGCGAAAAAGGAGAGCCATGCCATGAAAGGCTCATTCTGGGAAGCAAAGGTCATCAAGGCAGAGGATGTTGTCTTCGAAGACAGGGTCGGACAGGATCCGGTGACGACCCGTTTCGCGCGCATCGTCCGGCAGCCTCTGAGCAACGGCCTGGGCATGGGCATCATCGATTGCCAAGACATGTCGGCGGAATGGTTCTTGAACTACGACGAAATTTTTTACGTTCTCGAAGGCAATTTCCGTTGCGTCATCGACGGGAAGGTCCACGAAGCATTGGCGGGCGACACCATTTTTTTGCCCAAGAACACGCAACTGCGTTACGAGACGACCGGCAAGGCGAAACTGATGTATATCGTCTATCCCGAGTGCAATGGCGGCTGGCGCGAGCTCATTGGTCACGATTGACGAGCACGGCGATAAGTGGAACCCGGGCAGAAATCGATACTGTCCGCCGGCTTAATTCCGCTATCGTCTAGGCCGGGTCGTAGTAATGGATCTCGAACAGCACGCAGCCGCCATTTGATTTAAACGGGCCGTGTGGCGCGCCTGGTGGACGGCAGGCATAGGTATTGGCTTCAAACGGCTCGCCTCCCTGGCCGTTGACGTCGTTGCCAACCGTCAGATCGCCGGAGACCAGATAAACCTCCTCCCAATGCTCATGCACGAAAGGCTCGGTGGTGAAGACGCCGGGTTGAAAGCGCAAAAGCCGCGTCCGGCTGCCCTGGCGATTTCTCTCGTCGAGGGAGCCCGCCAGGATTTTTTGCTGGATACCATCCGGATACCCTGCCGGGGTTGCCCAGCCGTCCTCGAAATCAACGGCAAAGAATTCCTTATGTGCCTTGGTCACGGCCATTTTTTATCCTCTTCTAGTCTATCTCATCATCCAGGCTATAGCTGTTCAGCATCCGCTCCACCATGCCCTCGCCGTGCTCCCAATCATAGGTGCGGTAGCTGTGGTTCTTGGTCACGAAGGTCGCGCCAGCGTAGAACATCTCGTACTGGGTATGGCGCGAGGCGAATTCCGAACCCACCGCGTCCCAGGCCAGCTTGAAGAATTTCACCCGGTCCTCCGATCCCATCGCGGGCGATTGCTGTGTCATGCCGATCAGTTCCCGCAGCTCTGGATTGGTGAAATCTACTACTGACGAGGGTAGCATGATCATGCCGCCACCCGCCAAGTCCCGCAAGGTAGCCATGACCTGGGGGTAGAGTTGCTGGGTCAGAACCTGGGCGGCATACAAAGTGTGTCGGTCGGGCACGTAATAGCCATCCCAGGCGCCGCCCTTGGTTTCCATCGCCATCACCATGGCCTCAACCATGGCGCCGTGGGCGGCCAGCTGTCCCAGGGTTTCGCGGACCTGGGGAAAACTCGTGGTGCCGTTGGTCTCGGTGATCTTGTGGCCCAGGCCGATCAAAAATTTCATCTTCACACTCAAACGGACCTGGGCCTGGTAGTTCTGATAGACATGCGCCGGGGTGGCGTGGAACTGCTTTTGGCACATCTCCACATCCTGATTGATGAAGACGCGGTCCCAGGGCACCTTGACGTTATCAAAGAACAGCACCGCGTCGTTCTCATCAAAGCGGTTCGACAGCGGATTGTCGAACTGGCTCGGCGCCTGCGCCTCATATGACTTCCGCGACAGGGTTTTCAGGCCCTTGGCATTCATCGGCACAGCGAAGGATAGCGCATATTTCTTGTCGCCCGGTTGCAGCGGCTGGATGCAGGTGACGAAGACTTCGTTGGCGACGATGCCGGCGGTGGCCAGCATCTTGGCGCCATGCACCGTGATGCCTTCACCATCCTGGTCCACAACGCCCGCGGTGAGAAATTCGCCCTTTTGTTCATGCGCCGCTTTCGAACGGTCGGCTTGCGGATTGATGATGACGTAGGTCAGATACAATTCGTTGTCGCGGGCATAGCGGTAGTAATCGGCAAGGGCGCCGGCGCGGGCTGGGTCGTGCCGTTCAAAGACCTTGGATCCCATGTACATGCCCGCGATGCACGATGCCACATGATCAGGCGCCCGGCCCAGAAAGCCGCCATGCAGCTCGGTCCAGGCGACCAGGGCCTTGCGCCGAGCGACGAGGTCTTCGTAGGAGTGCGGCAGCTGCCAGATCCGGTTGGCCCGTTCCTCGCTATCAGGAACCGCGAAGGTCATCAGCTCCTGGTTCTCCGTCCGGCTTTGAAAGTCATAGAGCTGCCCGACCGAGGCAACGAGGTTGCGATAGGCCGGGTGCGTGGTAACGTCATCGACGATGCCGCCGTCTAGATAGACTTGGCGGCCATCCTGCAATGACCGTGTATGTTGTTCGCCGGTCTTGATCATGGCTTCCCCCCTTTTTTCCCAAAGGCGCTATAGTCCCCGGAACAAGATCAACAATCGAGGGATGACATGCCCCTACGGGACTGGGTAGCCGAGCATATCCGTAAATATCAGGAGAGCAATGGTGCCGGCGGTCATATCTGGTATGGCGTGGACGGCAATCTAAATGTGCCGTGCCTGTCACTGACCACCAAGGGCCGCAAATCCAGCGAGGAACGAACGGCCACCCTGATTTATGGCCAGGAAGGCGACAGTTATGTTGTCATCGCCTCAAAGGGCGGCAAGCCGACCAGCCCCATCTGGTATGGCAATCTGACAGCCAACCCAGAAGTACGGGTGCAAGTGCAGGCCGACAAATTTGCCACCAATACGCGAACCGCATCCGGTAAAGAACGGGCGCGCCCATGGAGCATTATGGCCGAAATCTTCCCCAGCTATAATAATTATCAGGAAAAAGCCAAGGCAAGCCAAGAGATCCCCATGATCGTGCTGGAACGGAGTTAAGCCGGATGTTCAAGACATTTGAGTACTGCCGCTACGACACCCCTCAGAGGGCCTTACAGACGGGTGCCAGCTCGGTAAAGGCAGTTTTCGCGGAGCGGGCACGGGCGCACGGCGGCAAATTGTTCGGCTGTTGGCGCAGCCTGGTGGGCCTTGGCCTGGCGCGGGACGAGGGTCTAGCCATCACCGCCTGGCCCGATGAGCCTGCAGCCTGCGGTGTGCCTCCCCCCCATTTGCCGTCAGGTGGGCCGGTCACCGGCTCGGACCGGCACATGATGGAAGCCATGGTTCGCCCCACGGATGATGCGCCGCCCAGTTATGAAGGCGTCTATGTATTCCGCTGGTTCGATGTGCCTGCGGCGGATTGGCAGCAATTTTGTGACCTGTCCGAGGCGGCCTGGCCCAATATGGAAGAGGTATTTGACGTCAATATCTGCGGTTTCTTCCGCAGCTGCGAGGTCGCGGCCCCCGACAGCAAAACCCTGCTGCTGACCCGCTACGCCGATCTGTCGGTCTGGGAAGCGTCCCGCTGGTGGAATAACCCGGTCGCGGCCTCGGCCCCCTCGATGCAACGTTTCCAGGACCGTAACCAGTTCATCACCGCCACCATCGCCTATCCGGCGCTACCGATACTGTGAGCCCATGAACCTAGATGATATCACCATCCATTTCGCCCATCCCGCCTATCAGCTATCGACCCTGTTTGAACGGCGCCAGACCGGCATCCGGAATTTTCAGACCTGGACCCGCGAGGATCTGCGCGGCCGTATCGGCGAGGGCGATGTGATCGTCGTCTCGGGTTATTGGGATAACGCGCTGTTGCCCCATGCCGACCGGCTGCGCTTTGCCCAGGTCTGCGGCGCCGGCTATGACATGTTTGATCTCGATGCGGTCCGCGCCAAGGGCGTGCGTCTGGCGCATGCCAGCGGCATCAACGTCAACGGCGTCAGTGATCATGCCATGGCGCTGCTGCTGGCCCTGACCCGGCAGATTCACACCGGCCGGGACAACCAGCGCCAGGGAATCTGGCGCGGCATGATTTCCGATCTTGCGAAGCGGGAGGACGAATTGCCCGGCAAGACCATGGTGATTTTTGGCATGGGCAAGATTGGCACGCGCCTTGCGCGGCTGGCCAAGGCCTTCGATATGACCGTGCTCGGCCTGAAGCGGGATACCTCGACCCCAGTGGAACACGTGGACGAACTGCATCCATCATCGGCCCTGTTGGATCTGTTGCCCCGCGCCGATGTCACCGTGCTGACCTGCCCTCTAACGGAGGAAACCCGCAACGTTATCGACGGCGCGGCCCTGGCGGCAATGAAGCCGTCATCCTATCTAATCAACGTGGCACGCGGCGGCTGCGTTGACGAGGCCGCACTGGTCGAGGCCTTGCGCGGCGGTGCCATCGCCGGCGCCGGCATCGATGTCACCGTGCCCGAGCCGTTGGCGCTCAAGTCGGCCCTGTGGTCACTGGAAAACGTCATCCTGACGCCCCACACCGGCGGTGAAACCACGAAGTACGAGGACAACGTCATCGACATCCTGCTGGAAAACCTGGGCCGACTGTCGAAGGGCGAGGAAGCGCTATACAATCAGGTGATTTAGGCTGACAGCGGCATGCGATTTTCTGAAGAATGGAATGCCGCGACAATATCCACTACGTCTGCATCAACGTTATAGATCACAATGTAGGGGGTGACCCGGCACTACGAGCTCGCGCGTATCTGATACGGCACCGATGCCCCCGGAATGTGGAAAAGCTCCAATCGTGTTGCTGCTCGGCGAATACCCGATACCGCCACCAAGGCAGCATTTAGACCGTCTTCGCTAATATGGGCGTAGATTCAGGTAAGATCCGTAAGGATGGTAAGCCGATATCGTATCTTCCTCCTCCACCCATTTTCTGGAACAACAAAGCCCCGTGTTCGTCGGTCGCATAGACTGTGGGTTCGCCCAGGCATCACTCCACCTGGGCAAATTGGTCAGCGGATAGCTGTACTGTATTGGAATCTTGTTCCGCAATGCCCCGCAAAATTCCGGTAGCCTCATCCTGCCGTTCAAGTGACATCGCGCGGATTTCCTGTACGGCCTTATCTAAAAATCTTGTCGTACCGAAATATCGTACGATTCAGCAAACCTAGCCCTAAATACTGAACCCGCCGACTTTGGTTTCCAGATACTCCTGCAGGCCTTCGCGGCTGCCTTCACGGCCCAGGCCGCTGTCTTTCTGGCCTCCGAAGGGCGCCGCCGCTGAAGCCGGATTGATGTCGTTGATGCCGATGATGCCGAATTCCAGGCCCTCGAACAGGCGCATGGCCTGGGTCAGGTTCTGGCTGTAGACATAGGCCGCCAGGCCATAATGTGTGTCATTGGCCATAGCCAGGACGTCGTCATCATCATCGAAAGGCACCACAGCGGCCACGGGACCGAAGGTCTCTTCGCGGTAGATCAGCATGTCGGGGGTAACGTTGTTCAAAACGGTGGGGGCAAAGAAATGACCCTGGCCCAGATCGCCTTCGATCAGACGCTGGCCGCCGCACAGTACCTCGGCGCCCTTGGCGACCGCGTCCTTGACCTGGTTTTCCACCTTGGCAACCGCCGCCTCGTTGACCAGCGGGCCGATCGTCACTCCTTGCTCCATACCGTTGCCCGCCTTCATGCCGCCAACCCGGTCGGCGAAAGTTTCGAGGAAACTCTCCAGCACCTCGCGGTGGACAAAGATCCGGTTCGGGCTGATGCAAGCCTGGCCGGTGTTGAGGAATTTGACCAACTGCAGGCCCTTGGCCGCATGCACAGGATCGGCGTCCTTCAAAACGATAAAAGGTGCATGGCCACCCAGCTCACAACTAACCCGTTTCATGTTAGCGGCGGCCTTGCCGGCCAGCATCTTGCCCACGGCGGTGGAGCCGGTGAAAGTCAGCTTGGCAACCTTGGGGTTGGTGGTGAATTCCTCGCCAATAGGCTTAGGATCGGCGCCGGTGACCAGATTGACCACGCCGGGGGGGAAGCCCGCATCCTCGAAAATCTTGAAGGTTTCCACCGCCGTCAGGGGCGTCGCCTCCGCCGGTTTCAACACCACCGTGCAGCCCGCCGCCAGGGCCGGGCCGAGTTTCCGGGTGATCATCGAGATAGGATAGTTCCACGGCGTGATCGCGGCGACCACGCCCACGGGCTGGTGCAATACATAAAAACGCTGATCGGCGCGGGCCGAGGGGATGATCTCGCCATAGACGCGCTTGCCTTCCTCGGCGAACCATTGCAGGAAATCAGAGGCGTATTTCACTTCCGTCATAGCGGCCCGAAGCGGCTTGCCCTGTTCCGCCGTCATCACCTTGGCCAACTCCTCCTGACGCTCCAGCATCAGGGCATGGGCCCGCATGAGGAATTCCGCCCGCTGATAAGGCGTCGTGGCGCGCCACGTCTTGAAGGCCGAGGCCGCCGCATCAATCGCCGCCCGCGCCGCCTCCGCGCCGCCGTCAGGCAGGGATTGGATCACGGCCCCCGTAGCCGGGTTGAAAATTTCAAATTCCGTGTCGGCGGCGGTGGCCCAGTTACCGTTGATATACATGGCGTGTCCTGCTCTTCAGATGATGACTTTGGCCGATCATTAGGCCATCCGCTCTAATCCGGCAAGTCCGTCACCACCAAGTGGTCATAGGGTGCGTCGTAACGGATCAAACCGCCGGATATCATGGCGGCTTTCAGGCGCACGAAGGCCTCCACTGGCAACCCCGTCGTACGTACCCACAGGCCGGAAGCGCGGTAGCCATCGATCATGCGGGCCAGGGCCTCAATGCTCAGATCGGGGAAATAATCGATGACCATCTCGGCCACGCTGGCCGGGGTCTCAGCATGCAACACAGCCAAAGCGCTTTCGATACCGCGTACCAGGGCGCGGCAGGTCTCGGGCTGGGCCTGGGTAAATGCGCGGGTGGTATAAAACGAGGTCCAGGCGCTATCGCCGCGCAGGGCGCAGCGGTGCCAGATATGGCCCGCCCCCGATTGCACCAGGGCATCCACGTGGGGTTCGAACAGCTGCGCCACCTCCAAGTCGCCCGCTGCCAAGGCCGCGGCGCATGCCGCCATGCTTTGATCCTTGGTCCAATGAATGGCATCCAGGTCAACGCCGGCGCAGCGGATGTCGTCCTGCAGGGTCATCCAGGGGGTGGGCACCTCGGTCATGGCGCCGACCCGCTCGCCCACCAGATCCGCAAAGCGGAAACGGTCATTCGCCTCCCGCCCCACCAGGATTGATGGATCGCGAGCAACCACCTGGGCAAAACAGACCAAAGGGCAATCCCGGTCCTTGTCATGATGCAACATCACCCGCATGGGCCCGCCCCAGGAAACGTCGGCCCGGCCGTCGATCAAACCTTGTGCTGTCTCCGGCGTATTGGGCGAGGTTTGCACCGAGACATCAATACCCGCCGCGGCCCAATCGCCGCGTACGATAGCCAGATAGAACGGCACGTAAACCACCGTTCGCATGTTTTCATAGAGGACAATCGGTCTACTCATTCCACGAGATTAGCCGACATTCAGACTGGACGGAATGGCATGGGCGCGGCAAAGTTAATGGAAACGTCATATGAGGAATTCCCAAGTCATGGCCAAAATCGACGATCCAATTGAATTCGAGCTGTTCAAGAATGCCATTTTTGCCATCAGTGACGAGATGGCAGTGACCGTCTGCCGCACCACTTATTCTGGTGTTCTACGCGACAATATGGATTTCTCCACCGCCTTGGCCAATGCGGACGGAAAAATGGTGGCGCAAGGCCTGACCTTACCCGGCCATCTGGGCTCTATCCCCGCCGCGCTGGCAGTGGTGGTGGAACGCTTCGCGGGCGATATCCATCCCGGCGATATGTTCATGATGAACGATCCCTTTGATGGTGGCATGCATTTGCCGGACATTTTTATCTTTCAACCTCTGTTCGATGGCGGCCGACGCATCGCCTTCGCCGCCACCATCAGCCATCATTCCGATGTGGGCGGGCGGGTGCCCGGATCGAACGCGTCTGACTCGACTGAGATCTATCAAGAAGGCTTGCGCATCCCGCCCCTGAAACTTTTCGACAAGGGTGTGCGTAACGAGACCATGTGGTCGCTGATCGAGAAGAACGTGCGCATTCCGATCCAGGTAATGGGCGATTTGCGGGCCCAGCTAGCGGCCTGCCATATTGCCGAGGTTCAGTTTGGCGATCTACTAAGACGCTACGGCGCCGACAAGGTGGCGGTCTATATGGAAGAGGTGATCGATTACGCCGAACGCCTGACCCGGGCGGCGGTGGCCGAGCTACCTGATGGCGAATGGAGCTTCGAGGACTGGATCGACGACGACGGTATAGATCTCAGCAAGCCCATCCGCTTGTTCGTCACCATCACCAAGTCTGGCGACGAGATGACCGTGGATTGGACGGGCAGTTCGGCCCAGGTCAAGGGCGCGATCAACAGCTCGCTGTCTTTCACGGTGGCCCATTCTGTGGCCGCCATCCGCTGCATTCTGCCGCTGAACATACCTTCCAACGAAGGTGTCTTTCGGGTTATCAAGGTGATCGCGCCGCCCGCCACCATTACCAACATGGTGCTGCCCGCAGCCTGCGCCGCCCGTGGCCTGACCGGCTTCCGGATGGGCGATTGCATGTTCGGCGCCCTGGCCATGATGCTGCCCGACCGAGTCTGTGCGGCGTCGGACGGTGGTAACACCGGCGTCTGCATCGGCGGCTACGATGACGAGCGGCAGCCGTATATCTATGTTGATTTTTCTTGCGGCACCCATGGCGGGCGGCCATGGGCGGACGGCCTGCAGGGCAATTCCAACATGTTCGCCAACATGGCCTCGCAATCGATCGAGGTGATCGAGACTGAACAGCCGCTGCAGATATTGCGCTATGAATTTGTCGCTGACAGGGCCGGGCCGGGCAAATACCGGGGTGGGGCGCCATTCCGTAAGGATTATCGCTTTTTGGAACGCGAGGCGGTGTTGCAGGTTCGCTCGGACCGGCGCGACTTTCGCCCCTACGGCCTGTATGGTGGTCATCCCGGCAAGGCATCCGCCAACAGCCTGAACCCGGACGGTGAAAACCGCGCCATGGAGTCCAAAATCACCATGAACATAGGTTACGGCACGATTTTTCGCCACGATCTAGCGGGCGGCGGCGGTTGGGGCGATCCGTTGGAGCGAGCACCGGATAAGGTTCTGGTGGATGTCCGCAACGAACTGGTCAGCCCGGAAGCGGCTTTCGCCGACTATGGCGTTGCGGTTGATACCGATAGCTGGAGCATTGACGGGGAAGCGACGGAGGCCCGGCGGGCGGCACTGCGATCCGGTCGACCGGACGAGCGACCGAAAATTATGTGGCGGGAACCCACATCCGTGGAAGGTACATAGATTATGGCGAAGTTCAGAGTAGGTGCTGATATTGGCGGTACTTTCACGGACCTGGTCCTGCTAGGCCAGGACGGCGCCCTGTATACCAAAAAGGTGCCCTCCACCGTAGGCGAATATGAAGTTGCCATCGTCGACGGCCTGTCCAGTATTTTCGACAGTGCCGATTTGAATGCGGACCAGATTGATGAAGTGCTGCACGGCACCACCGTGGCCTCCAATGCGATCCTGGAACACAAGGGCGCCAAGACCGGCCTGATCACCACCGAAGGCTTTCGCGACGTGCTGGAAATCCGAACGCTGCGCATGCCCCGCCTGTACGACCTGCATTGGGAAAAGCCGCCCCCCCTGGCCGAACGCTACTTGCGTCTGGGCGTGAACGAGCGGATCAATAACAAGGGCGGGATTGATCTGGCCCTGGACCTTGGCGAGGTCGAACGGGTGGTGCACCGGCTGCTGGACGAAAACGTGGAGGCAATCGCGGTTTGCCTGATTAATTCCTATACCAATGGCGACCATGAGCGCGCCATCAAGGACGTGATCGAACGTCTTGCGCCCGGCCTGCCGCACTGCATCTCAGCCGATGTGCTGCCCGAGATTTCCGAGTATCAGCGAACCTCGACGACGGTGATCAACGCCTATGTCATGCCCATTGTCAGTCAGTATCTATATCAGCTGAGCGCTCGCCTGAAGGACGCGGCGATCGATGCGCCGTTATTGTTGATGCAGTCCAACGGCGGCTTGATCAATGCCGACGTGGCAGAGAGCAAGCCGGCCAATATTATTGAATCCGGGCCCGCAGGCGGCGTGGTCGGGGCCCAGGCCCTAGCGCGTAAGCTGGACCTGCCTGATATCATCACCTTTGACATGGGTGGTACCACGGCCAAGACCTCGTTGGTGGAGGACGGGGATTTCACCCGCAGCTTGGATTATCAGGTGGGCGGCGGCATCATGATGGGTTCCCGCCTGATGAGCGGTGCTGGCTATCACCTGAAGATCCCGGCCATTGATCTGGCCGAGGTCGGGGCGGGCGGAGGTTCGCTCGTTTGGATCGACGCCGGCGGCTCCATGCAGATTGGGCCGCAAAGCGCGGGTGCGGTGCCGGGACCTTGCTGTTACGGCATGGGCGGGGAAGACCCGACTGTGACCGACGCCAATGTCATCCTGGGCTATTTAAATCCGGACTATCTGGTTGGCGGCGAACTGGCCTTACAGGCGAACAAAAGCCGAAAAGTGTTCGAGCAGAAAATCGCCGGGCCCTTGGATCTGGATCTGGCGCATGCGGCCCATGGCGCCCATCAGATCGTCATTTCGAACATGATCCGGGCCATTCGTGCAATTTCCAGTGAGCGCGGCCGAGACCCCCGCGACTATGCCCTATTCGCTTTTGGCGGCAATGGCCCGCTGTTCGCGGCCGGTATGGCCAAGGCTCTGGATATGAAGCGCATCGTGGTGCCGCCGTTCCCAGGGCTGTTCTCATCATTTGGGCTGCTCTATGCCGACGTGGAACATCACTATTCCCGCTCCATGATGCAGGTGCTTCGAGAGACCACGGCTGGAGCGCTTAACGGAATCTGGGGTGGTTTGGAGACCCAGGCCCGTGAACAGCTGGCCGCCGATGGCTACCGTCCGGATCAGATCGATATCCGCCGGACCGCGAACATGCACTACAAGGGCCAGATCTTCGAACTCACGGTGCCGGCGCCAAGCGGCGACTTCGATGCCGAAAAGATCGCCGAGTTGGAGGAACGCTTTGGTCAGGAGCATGAACGCACCTATGGCCACCGCGCCGGCCCGGAAGAACCCGTCATGCTGGTCAACGCACAATTGATCGGCCGGGCCATCCCCGACCATCCCCCGGTGCCGGATCGCCTGAAAGGCATGGACGCGCGGGTGGCGATGAAAAGTGGTAGTCGCCAGGCCTATTTCGGGCCCGAGGCCGGCTGGCTGGAAGCCCAGGTGCTGTCCCGCTACGATCTGGCAACGGAACGCGCTGGACCCCTGATCGTAGAGGAATATGACGCCACCTGCCTGGTTCCACCGGGCGCAAGGGCCAGGCAGGATGATTTTGGCAACATCATTATTGAGCTGCCCTAGACAAGATTGTATTTTACGCCGGTTTATTGAACCGCGAAGACCGCAGACATCGGCACCGCCACGCGTGTGATCGCACGGGAATTCGGCTGCATGGTCGATGGCCTGCAAAAGGACCCGGCCCAATTGGAGTAGCGGTCAAATTCGCCGAGAAAGCCGGATTGGCCGACAAGATTACAATACAGCAGAGCTCATTGGGGAATTGCGATATCGAACCTGGTAGCCGCGATGCCGTTTTCGGCCACGCCGCCCTGCTTGGTCTGAAAGAGAAAGATTCTATTTTCAATGACATATGGGTGTTGTTGAAACCCGGCGGCCAGGTCTTATTGGCGGAATTCATTGCCAAGAGCGCGAACGGGGCACAGAAAGACACGGCAAAATGGGCCAAATTCGAGAAGATGAAGCCCTATTTCGTAACCTTGGACCAGATTAAGCAAGGGCTAGCGGCAAGCCATCTAGATGTGCATCAAGCGGCCGATATGTCAGAAGAATTCTGTAGCCATATAACGCACGGTTTAGCTGGATTAACCAACGTTTTAAAGCAAGGCACCATACCCAAGGATCAACGTTCCTGGATCATGTGGGAGGTTGAATTGTGGGCCCGCCGGGTTCTCGTGCTACAGGGCGGTAATATCGGATTTTATCTGTTTCATGCCTCCAGAGGGGATGAATAGGCGGCGTTGACAGGCTGGGGGGGCATCTGTATGTTCCGCCAACCTTTTTGCCCTGGAGAGGGCCAAGTAAGCTATGTGAACAGGTGATGCGATGAAAGTTCGGAATTCTTTAAAATCGGCGAAGAATCGCCACCGCGATTGCCGGGTCGTCCGTCGCAAGGGCCGGGTCTATGTGATCAACAAGACCAATCGCCGCTTCAAGGCGCGCCAAGGCTAAATTCCAGCGATGATGTGACCCCGGGTTACCGCAACCACGGGGGCCGTTGATACCGCGCCTATCGGGCGCGGTTTTTCGTATTTTAATACCATGCCGCCCACAAATTTGCTATTACTGGTCCTGTCCCGAGTGTTGGAGACAAAACCATGCAAATGCCCGAACCCGACGCCAAGGTCCTCGCCCGGCGCGATGATCTGATCACCACCCTACGCCAAATCGTGCCGGGGGAAGGCGTGATCGCCGATGATGCGGGCATGCGGGTCTATGAATCCGACGGCCTGCCCGCCTACCGTCAGATCCCCATGGCCGTGGTGCTGCCTGATACGGTGGCGCAGATATCGGCGATCCTTCGCCTGTGCGACGAGTGGGGGGTCAAGGTCGTGCCCAGAGGTGCCGGAACCTCGCTTTCGGGCGGCGCCCTGCCGCTGGCCGACGGCATAATCCTCGGCCTGGGCAAATTCAATCAAGTTCTAGAAATCGACTATGATAACCGCGCCGTCAGGGTGCAGCCCGGCGTCACAAACCTGGGCATCAGTCAGGCGGTCGATAGCGAAGGCTTCTACTACGCGCCCGATCCCTCCAGTCAGATCGCCTGTTCCATCGGCGGCAACGTGGCGGAGAACGCCGGCGGTGTGCATTGCCTGAAATACGGCGTCACCACCAACAATCTACTGGGTCTGGAAATGGTGCTGCTGTCGGGCGAGGTCATTCGTCTGGGCGGCAAGCATCTCGACAGCGGCGGTTATGACCTGCTGGGTCTGTTGACCGGCTCTGAAGGCCTGCTCGGCGTGATTACGGAAGTTACCGTGCGCATATTGAAGAAGCCAGAGACCGCCCGCGCTGTACTGATCGGCTTTCCCTCCTCCGAAGCCGCCGGTGCCTGCGTGGCCGAGGTGATCGGTGCCGGGATTATTCCGGGCGGCATGGAGATGATGGATAAGGCTGCCATCCATGCGGCGGAGGAATTTTGCCAGGTCGGCTATCCGCTAGAGGCCGAGGCATTGTTGATCGTCGAACTGGACGGTCCCGGGCCGGAAGTCGACTATCTGATCGAAAGAGTTGCGGAGATCGCGGCGGGTTGCGGGTCGACCTCGCTGCGCGCCTCGGAGAACGAGGCCGAGCGCACGGCGTTTTGGGCCGGGCGCAAGGCGGCCTTTCCTGCCATTGGCCGGATCAGCCCAGACTATATGTGCATGGACGGCACCATCCCCCGCAACCGCCTGCCGGAAGTATTGGCGCGCATGGGCGACTTGAGCGAGAAACACGGATTGCGCGTGGCCAATGTTTTCCATGCTGGCGACGGTAATCTGCATCCCCTGATCCTCTACGATGCCAATGCCGGTGAATTAGAAACGGCGGAGGCGTTCGGCGCCGATATCCTGCGCCTTTGTGTCGAGGTCGGAGGCGTGCTGACCGGCGAACATGGCGTCGGGGTGGAAAAGCGCGACCTGATGGCGGAGGTCTTTACCGAGGCGGACCTAGCCCAGCAATTGCGGGTGAAATGCGCTTTTGATCCCAACGGCCGTCTCAATCCGGGCAAGGTCTTTCCCGTCCTGCACAGCTGCGCCGAATTGGGCCGGCTGGAGGTGCACCAGGGGCAACTGCCGTTCCCCGATATTCCCAGATTTTGATGAGCTTTCAATAGGCTATTGATAACCGTCACATGACCGAAAATCTAAAACCACAAGATGCCGCCCAGGTGGCTGGACTTTTGACCTGGGCCGGGGCCGAGGAAAAGACCGTCGAACTGGTGGGCGCGGGCAGCAAGGCGGGCCTGGGCCGGCCCATCGCCACGGATTACCGCCTGGACCTTTCCGCCCTGGAGGACGTCTCACTATACGAGCCCGAAGAGCTTGTTCTGCGCGCGGGCGCCGCGACGCCCCTGGGCCAGATCCAGGCCATGTTGGCGCAACAACGGCAGCAACTGGCATTCGAGCCGCCGGATTTCGGCGATCTGTACCAAACCGATTTGGACCAGACCATCGGCGGCGTGTTGTCCGCCAATATGGCTGGGCCACGCCGGATCAAGGCGGGCGCTGCGCGGGATCATTTTCTTGGCGTCGAAGGTATTTCCGGCCGGGGCGAGGCCTTCAAATCCGGCGGCCGGGTGGTCAAGAACGTCACCGGCTACGACCTCTGCAAATTGATGGCGGGCAGTTTCGGCACCTTGGCGGCGCTGACGGAGGTCACGGTCAAGGTCTTGCCGGCGCCGGAAAAGGTTCGCACGGTGTTGCTGTTCGGGCAGGACGATGCAGCCGCCATCATGGCCATGAGCCAGGCGGCGGGCAGCCCGCACGAGATTTCCGCCCTGGCGCATCTGCCCCAGGCGGTCGCGGCGCGCTCAGGAGTGCCCTATGTAAGCGGCGCGGGCGCTGCGGTGACCGCTGTCCGCATCGAAGGCCCGGCGCCCTCCGCCGCCCACCGGACGGCGGCATTGCGCCAGCAATGGGGTCTGTTGGGCGAGGTGGAGGAGTTGCACGGCCACAACAGCGCCGCCCTGTGGCGAGAGATCGCCAACGTGGCGCCCTTGTTGCCAGACCTTGATGCCGTTATCTGGAGGCTGTCCGTCACGCCGTCGCTTGGCGCCGGCATCATGGCGGCGGCTCTGGCCGCTGGAGGCGAAGGCTATTACGACTGGGCCGGCGGCTTGCTCTGGCTATCGCTTGCCCCGAGTGAAGATGGTGGCACGGCTTTGGTACGGGGTGCTTTGAGAGGCCCGGAAGCGGGACATGCGACCTTGATGCGGGGGCCCGATGCCCTGCGTGAACGGATAGATGTGTTTCAGCCCAGCATGCCGGCCTTGGCGGCGCTGAGTGCACGGATCAAGAACTCCTTCGATCCCCACCGGATCTTGAACCCCGGCCGCATGTACGGCGCGTACTAACCATGCGCACGGACTTTCAGACCGATCAACTCACCAATCCCGCCGTGGCCGAGGCTGACGGCATTCTGCGCAAATGCGTCCATTGCGGCTTTTGCACCGCCACCTGCCCCACCTATGTGTTGCTGGGCGATGAATTGGACAGTCCCCGGGGCCGGGTTTATCTGATCAAGAACATGCTGGAAAGCGGCCAGGCGCCGGACGAACGCACGGTGCGCCACATTGACCGCTGCCTCTCGTGTCTATCGTGCATGACCACCTGCCCTTCGGGTGTCGACTATCTGCACCTGTTGGATGGGGCCCGGGCCCGAATCGAGGCGCAATTCCAACGCCCTCTGGCCGAGAGGCTATTGCGTGCTCTGCTGGCCAAGGTGCTGCCCAGGCCGGTTCTGTTTCGCCTCGCGCTTCAGGGCGCGCGTCTGGCCAAGCCTTTTGCCGCCATTGCGCCGGGTCGTTTGCGGGCGATGCTGACCATGGCGCCGGGCAAACTGCCCGCGGCCTCTAATTTGGACCGCCCCCAGGTACACGTCGCCCAGGTTCCCCGCAAGATGCGCGTGGCCATGCTGACCGGTTGTGCGCAACAGGTTTTGGACCCGGATATCAATGCCGCCACCATCCGCCTGCTAACCCGCCTGGGCTGCGATGTGGTGATCGCCAAGGATGTGGGTTGTTGTGGCGCCCTGACCCACCACATGGGTCGGGAAAGCGAGGCCATGGCCTCGATCCGCGGCAATGTGGCGGCATGGACCGCCGAGTTGGAGGGCGAAGGCCTGGACGCGGTGGTGATCAATGCCTCGGGCTGCGGCACCACGGTCAAGGATTACGGCCATATTCTCGCCGATGATCCCAACTGGGCCGGGCCGGCCAAAACGATCAGTGATCTGGCCCTGGATATCACAGAATTGCTGCAGCGCCTCGAGATGCCCGCGCCCAGAATGGCCCAGCCGGTAAAGGTGGCCTATCACGCTGCCTGTTCCCTGCAGCATGGCCAGAAGGTCGTCGCGGCACCGAAAAAATTGTTGGAACAGGCAGGTTTCGAGGTCATGGCCGTACCCGAGGGGCATTTGTGCTGCGGCTCCGCCGGGACCTATAATTTGCTGCAGCCGGAACTGGCGGGCAAATTACTGGAGCGCAAGGCTGGCAATATCAACAGCCTGCAACCGGATGTGGTCGCCGCCGGCAATATCGGCTGCATGGTGCAGCTGGGCTCCGGCCTGGATGTACCGGTGGTACATACGGTGGAGTTGCTGGACTGGGCCACGGGCGGCCCCAAGCCCGCCGGGCTTTAATCCAGGCGCTCAACTTCGAACATTTGGCTCGGCGCCGTGATTTGGTCTTGCGCGGCGATAACCGCCAGTTCGTTTGATTGCCGGGCAATGCTGGCCTGGATCAGGCCATGCAGCGCGGCGCTTGCCCAGGCCAAGGCGGCGGCGATGTCGCGGTGGTTGAGATAATGGCCCAAGAGAATAGCGGCGAAAGCATCGCCAGTCCCCTTAGGCACCGCCGCGCCATTGGTAAAAAACGGCACCCCGACCTGATAAATCCCCTCCGGCGTCACGGCTAAGTTGTACAGCCGCTCCCCGGCTTGTGCTGCAGAGGTGCAGACCACGATTTCCGGACCCAGGCCTTGGGCAGCGGCAACCGCATCATCCAGGCCATTGATCTCTTGGCCGCTCAACCAGGCCAGCTCGAAACGGTTCGGCGTCACCAAGTCAGCGCGGGGCAAGAGCCTCTGGCGTAACGCCGCCGCCAGATCCTCGCTTACATACAGCTTGCCCTCATCGCCCAAAATCGGATCGCACAGAAGCAAGCTGTCCCGCGCCGCGTCCGTGGCCCGCAAGGCAACATCAATGCTGTCCACCTGCCCCAGATACCCCGTATGCACAGCGGCACAATCAGCCAGGAAATTCCTCGCCAACAAGCCATCCAGCAGCTGGTTCTGAAAGGCTATCTGCACCGACCCGCCGCCAAAACCGCCATGGCCGGGATGGTTGGAAAACAAAACCGTCGGCAGGTGCCAAACCTCATGCCCCATTGCCTGCAAAGCCGGACCTGAGGCCTGCGCGCCGACATGACCATGGACCAGATGGGATGTGAGGCTGAAAATATTGGCCATGGGGTGGGTCTTCCTCGGCTGCGGCCCAAACAGCAACCCAAAGATCGTTTTCGAGAGGACGATGGTGGGCGCGCCTAGATATTTATCTCCCGCAGATTTTTGCTAGTTTTCTGCTCTTTTTCTTCCTCGAATTTAGCACAGTGTACCAGAGAAATGTAACAGCTGCTACTAAGCAAAATGGCTTCTTCACATAAGCACAATCAAGACAACTGAGTTCAAGTTACGGCAGAAACCGTGAGGCGCGGACGCAACCGATTAAGTGCATGATCATTTACATGGTTCGAAATTTGAGCGAGCCGCAAGGATGACGCCAACGGCCGGCCAGATATCGTGCTATCAAATAAATCCAACGGATTGCAGTCGAAGAAATACGCGAGCTATTGATAATTTTGTTGTTTGGCAAGGTCTTGCAACCGGTTGCACAGAGAATTAGAGCGTGCCGCGTAATCCAACCGCCACGAGGCATCGTAGTCCGGTGTCAGGTGTCCACGCTTACCTCAGCTTCGACCGTCTAATTGGCAAGCTCGCCAAAAAGCGACATGTCAAACCCCGCATATCACTTGATGGCGGATGGTTGTCATTCGGGCGGCCTGACGCGATACCGCCACGTCTATTCTGGTATCTTCCTTTGCCTAACGCAAACCGGTAGGATCGCTGGCGATGGTAGACAGAGTAGAAAATTGGCTGGGCCGAGCGGTGCCGCGCTTCGAGGACGAAGCGCTGATGACGGGAAATGCCCGTTTTATTGACGATCTGTCGCCGGTGCCAGGTATTCGCCATGTCGCTATTCTTCGTTCGCCTCATGCCCATGCCCGCATCGGCAAGATCGATATGGAACCAGCCAGGGCGCTTACGGGCGTGGCCGGCGTGTTGAGCGGGGCAGAATTGGCGGCAGGACTGGAACCGCTGGCCAGCGCAGTGCGTGCGCCCATGAGCTATTTTCCCATCGCCACGGACAAGGTGCGCTATGTGGGCGAACCGGTTGCCCTGGTTGCTGCCGAAGACCGCTATCTAGCCGAAGACGCCATCGAGGCCATTGAGGTCGATTATGAACCGCTGGAGGCTGTCGTGGACCCGATCGCGGCACAGCAAGCCGGTGCCGCCTTGCTGCACGAGGCCGTGGGCCGCAATCTGGTGCACCAGCGGCACTTCATCTACGGCGAGCCCGATGCAGCGTTCGAGGCAGCGGCCCATACCGTGGAGCTGAACTGGCGCTACCCAAGGCAATCCTCGACCCCGATGGAAACCTATGGCGCCATCGCGCACTTCGAGGCGGCGCCTGAGCGCTACACCATCTGGTCCAATTTCCAGGGGCCTTTCATCTTACAGCCCCTGATGGCGCGGGCCTTGAAGATATCGGGCAATCATTTGCGCCTGATCTCCGCGCCTCACAGTGGCGGCAGCTTTGGCATCAAACAGGGACTATATCCCTACCTGGTGCTCATGGCGGCCGCCAGCCGTTACCTTGGCTGCCCGTTGAAATGGGTTGAGGACCGCCTGGAGCACCTATCGGCCTCCTCTTCCGCCGCCGCCCGGGCCGATGGCATCGAAGCGGCCTTTGATGCCAACGGCATGCTGACCGCCCTACGTTTCAGAAATTGCGTCGATGTTGGTGCTTACGTGCGGGCGCCGGAACCGGCCTCGGTCTATCGCATGCAGGCGGCCTCGAACGGGTGTTACCAGGTGCGCGGCATCGCCATTGAAAACCGCCTGGTGGTCACCAACAAGACGCCCATCGGCCTCAACCGCGGCTATGGCGGCCCGCAGTTCTATTTCGGTCTGGAACGCGCCATGGAAATCGCGGCGCGGAAGCTGAAACTTGATCCTGCCGAGATTAGGCGGCGCAATTTTCTGCCCGCCTCGGCCTTTCCCTATGATGCGCCGGGCGGTGCCGTCTATGACGCGGGCGATTACGGTAAAGGCCTGGACATGGCCCTGGAACTGGCTGAATACCCTGAGCTACGGGCCCGGCGCGACGCCGCCAAGGCCGAGGGACGGCTGTTTGGCATTGGCCTGGCGGCAGGGGTGGAGCCATCCGGCTCCAACATGGCATATGTCACCCTGGCCCTGACGGCGGAAGAACGCGCCAAGGCAGGCGGGCGCTCCGGCGGCCTGGCGGCGGCCTCGGTCAGCATCGATCCATCCGGCGCGGTCACGGTACACACTGACAGCACGCCGGCGGGTCAGGGTCATGCCACGGTGGCGGCGCAAGTTGCCGCTGACCGCCTGGGGCTGGAGCCGAAGGATATCCAGGTGATCACCGCCATCGACACCCAAAATACGGCCTGGTCCCTAGCCTCAGGTAATTATTCCAACCGTTTCGCGGCGATTGAAATTGGCGCCATCGCCGAAAGCGCAGATCGTGTCGCCAACAAACTGCGGCGGATAGCTGGTGAAATGCTCGAGGTCGCAGCAGAGGATATTGAACTTGCCGGCGGCTGGGCTCATGTCACAGGCGCGCCCGAACAGGGCATCGCGTTGGCGCGGGTTGCCGCCGCGTCCCATTGGCACCCCGCCGGATTGCCCGATGATGTCGAACCTGGACTGGATGATACCACCATGCTGTCACCGGCCGTGCTGGGGGCACCGGACGAAGCCGACCGGGTCGCCTCCGCCGTGACCTTCGGTTTCCTCTGTGATTTGGTGGCAGTGGAAATCGACCAAGATACCGGGCGCATCCGGGTCGATACCTACGTCTCGGTGCATGATGTCGGACGGATATTGAACCCGATCATCGTCGAGGGTCAGATCCGTGGCGGCTTTGCCCACGGTTTCGGTGCCGCTATGTTCGAGGAACTGATCTATGACGACTCCGGCAATTTCCTCTCCGGCAGCTTCGCTGATTATCTCTGTCCCACCGCGCCGGACCTGCCCGAGGTCAAGATCGGCCACTACGAAACGCCTTCGCCGCAAAACCCGCTAGGCTCGAAAGGCATGGGTGATGGCTCATCCATGCTGGCGCCCGCCGCGATCGCCAATGCCGTGGCCGATGCTCTGGAACAGGACGATATCGAAGTGCCGCTGACCCTGGACCGGGTCTGGCGGATGGCGAACCAGGTGGGAGACCGCGGATGAAGCCGGCTACGTTTGAATATTGCCGGCCCGATACGTTAGAAGAAGCGCTGGCCGCGTTGACGGAATTTTCCGACGACGCCGTGATCATGGCGGGTGGCCTGTCCCTCGGCGCCCTGCTTAACACGCGTTTGGCCCGGCCTGACGCGGTGATCGATATCAATCGGATCAGCGGCCTGGATCAGATCGAGTTGCGCGGCGGGATGCTCCGAACCGGCCCGCTGGTGCGCCAGGCCGAAGCGTTGAATTCAACTCAGATAAGCGCGGCGCTGCCTTTGCTGGCCGCCGCGTTGCCCAACGTCGGGCATTACCAAACCCGCGACCGGGGGACATTGGCGGGTTCGGTGGCGCACGCCGATCCCTCCGCCGAAATCCCGTTATGCCTGGCGATGCTGGGCGGCGAGGTAGAATTGTCCTCAAGCCGTGGCCGGCGCCTGGTGGGAGCTGGTGAATTTGCCCGGGGCGCCCTGGAAACTGTACGCGAGGCGGATGAAATGCTTACCGGGCTACTCTGGCCAGGCGTTGGCGGGCCCGCCGGCGTGGCCTTTATCGAGGTCAGCGAACGCCAGGGTGATTTCGCCATCGCCGCCGCCGCCGCCCAAGTCCGGCGCGACGGGGATACTTATCACTATACGCTTGGCCTTGGCGGGATCGAAGACCATGCGCGGTTGGATACGGGCAGCGCCTCGCTGTCGCCCAGTGAATTCGGGGAAATTGCTGGACAGGCAGCCGATGGCTTGGCTCGACAGCTCGAGCCGATGCAGGACCGGCGTGCCAGTGCGGCCTATCGCCGGCATCTGGCCGCGCATTTGGGCGCTCAGGCGCTGGAACAGGCCTTCACGCAGGCTAGTATGGAAGACAGCTCATGATGCGGCTGGGGCCAGGAGAACGCCGGCGCATCAACTGTACAGTGAACGGCGTGGCATGCTCGGGCTTCGCCGAGGCTCGGACCCAGTTGAGCGATTTTCTACGCCACGAGTTGAATTTGTACGGCACCCATGTAGGCTGCGAGCACGGTGTCTGCGGCGCCTGCACGGTCATTCTGGATGGCCGCCTGGCCCGCTCCTGCGGCGCCTTTGCCGTCCAGGCCGAGGGCGCGGAAATTACAACGATTGAAGGCCTGGGCGGAGATGACAGGAGCGCAGGGCTGCGGGAGGCGTTTTCCCGTCACGGCGCCCTGCAATGCGGCTTCTGCACCGCTGGGGTACTGCTTTCCGCGACACACTTCCTGGAGAACAACACAGCACCCAGCAAGGCCGAGATCAATGACATGCTGTCGGGACATATTTGCCGCTGCACCGGCTATGAGGGCATGGTGCGTGCCATTGCCGAAGTGGCGGAGGGGCAGCCATGACGCTTGCGCGCATGTTTGCCGCCGCCGTCGCCCGCCAGCCCGAGGCGACGGCCATCGTCGATGGCGAGCGGCGCCTGAGCTATGGCGATTGGCAAGCAGAAATTCTCCACCTGGCGGGTGGCCTTCGCACCCGTGGTCTCGGCCCCGGTGATCACCTTGTGGCGGTTTTGGCCAACCGCATGGAAATGGCCACATTGTATTGGGCCTGCCAATACCTGGGCCTGATTTTCACGCCGTTCAATTGGCGTGCCTCGGCCCGGGAAATGGCCTATATACTGACCGACGCCGAAGCCAAGGCGGTTGTGTACGAGCAACGCTCCGCAGAGGCCATGGTGATGGCGGCGGCCGAGGCCGGCCTGGCGGCCGATATGCTGATCAACATGGACAGGACGGGAGCGGGCTCGTTCGCAGCAACCATCGGCTCGGCCCCTTCCTTTGAGGGCGATCCTCCGCGCGATGAGCGCGCCACCTCGCTGATGCTGTATACCTCTGGGACGACCGGACGGCCAAAGGGCGTGCCGCGCTCATACGCCGCCGAGCAATACGCGGCGTTGGCCTGTTTGGCCCAACTGCACTACCGCCATGGCGAGATATCTCTGGGCGTAATGCCGCTGTTTCATACCATGGGCGTGCGAGCCCTGTTGATGTCGAGCTTTCTCAATGGCCGCTTTGTCTGCCAGCCGACATTCGATGCGGAGACGGCGGCGACTGTAATAGCTCGCGAGGGCGTCAGCGCGCTGTTCCTTGTCCCCACCATGTTCCATGATCTGGTGCATCATCCACGTACCGACGAATTCGACCTCTCCTCGGTGCGGAATATCGCCTATGCCGGGATGTCGATGACCACCGCCCTGATCGAAGCATGCACGGATAAATTCAAGCTGGATCTATTCAGCAACTACTACGGCTCCAGTGAAGTTTACTCCCTCTCCGTCTGCACCGACATGATCGGACGGCCAGGCTCCGCCGGCCGGGCCTGCATTGGCCAGACCTTGCGCATCGTCGCCACCGATAATGAGCGGCTGGTGAGCCCCGATGAGGTGGTGGAGGGGGGCGAAAGCGGTGAGGTCATCGCCAACATGGCATCGCCCGATGCCTTCGGCGGCTATTGGAAGCGCCCTGACGCCGATCAGAAGTCGATCCGGGATGGCTGGTATTTCACCGGCGATCTGGGCCGTTTCGATGACGAGGGTGAGCTGCAACTGCAGGGCCGGGTCGATGATATGATTATCTCGGGCGGGGAAAACATCTATGCCGAGGAAGTCGAGGACGTGCTGGCTAGATCCGAGCAGGTGCATGGCGTCGCCGTGATCGGCCTCCCTGATGACCGCTGGGGCGAACGGGTCACCGCCTTCATCGAACCGGCGAGCCAGGACATCACGGCGGCAGCCTTAGACGCATTCTGCCTGGACAGCGGTCTGGCCCGCTTCAAGCGGCCCAAGGGCTATGTCTTTGTCCGCCAGATCCCTCGCTCCGCGTCGGGCAAGCTGCTGCGCCGGCATTTGCGCACCGGTGAATACGCACAACTAAGCGATTTCAACAACACATTGTGAGGAAGAGAGTCATGGAAAGAGATTATGCCGAACGCCGAGGCGATGTCCTGCGTGAATTGGATGGCCTGCGGGTCGAGGTCGATGCCGAGAAGAAAATCGGCTATCTGATCCTGGAGCGGCCACCGCTGAACATCGTTTCCTACAAGGGACGGGCCCAGATCCGGGCCATCATTGAGGCTTTCGATGAAGACGACGACGTTGGCGTGGTAGTCATTCGAGGTGCGGACGGTATCTTCAGCTCTGGTGGCGATGTGAAGCGCTTCCCGAAAATTCCAAAGAACAAGATGTCTGACCTGGCCGACAATATCGGGGCGCCGGAACGCTGTTCGAAACCGGTCATCGCGGCCATCGAAAAGTACGCCCTGGGCGTTGGCTTCGAGCTTTCGCTGGCCTGCGATTTCCGCTTCGCCACCAAGGACGCAGTGGTCGGTCTGCCGGAGGTCACCATTGGCCAGATGCCTGGATCGGGCGGCAGCGTCCGCATCGTCCGCCTGATTGGCATGACCCGGGCCAAGGATATCGTCATGCTGGGCAAACGGTTGCCGGCACCTAAAGCAATGGATATAGGCTTGGTCACCGATGTCGCCGAAGACGGCGATGCCTTGACCGAGATGGTCGAGGACTATGCCGCCAAGCTGAATGCACTGGCGCCGATTTCGCTACGTTCCTTGAAGCGGGTGCTCAATGCCGCTCCGGACAGCTCGTTGAAGGTGGCACTCGACATTGAGGGCCATTCGTACGAAAAGCTGCGCTCGACCGAGGATTACATGGAAGGCATCGCAGCCTTTAGCGAACGCCGGCCAGGCATCTACAAGGGCCGTTGAAGTTCATACTCTTGGCAGTTCATCTGTGCTTGATGAGGTCAGGGCATATGTACCGGCGATGTGGCCCATATGCCCTGATGCCCGGCCTTGTGGACGACAACGAAGGATTCAGCCTTGCCCCCGTGACTTCCACTCCAGATTAAAACCGCCCTGTTATCGTTCACTAGATGTGGAGTCTCAATAAGGTTATTCACATCGTTGGGTTCAATCGTGGCGGTGACATTGTTCTTCGCCAGAAGTTCAAACGCCTAGCACTGATCAAGGAGTTTGAAAACTGCCGCCATATATTATCGGCATGGAAGCTTGTCTGAGCGCCATTTCGTCAGCCGCGCTCTGCGCCAACTAGGCCACTGCCCCCGGGTCATCCCGGCGATCTCCGAAGCTGCTTTGCGGCTAAATCTGAAGCTTGTGAAGGGAAAGACCTAAGAACAACTGGATTTGCAGGCCTTGCATCGGGCGCGCTCCCGTTTGGTCTCCCGGCGCACGGCAACGATCGATCAAATCTGCGCCTTCATGATCGACCAATGCATCGTAGAAAGAGATGCAAAAACAAACAGTTAGTTTTCTATCAATGCTTTAGGAAAGCGTGGTGGGCGCGCCTGGAATCGAACCAGGGACCTCCGCCATGTCAAGACGGCACTCTAACCATCTGAGCTACGCGCCCGGTACGGTTATCCGCTATGTTGCCGTCAGTAAAACCACTTCAAATTCAATCGCTTAGAAGAACCAATATATCTTTATTGGTCCTATTGGTCAATAGCGCAAAGAAGTGAAAAGATGGTGATTATTCACGAATTTACCGTGCCAACTGTGCCAGAACTGTGCCAAACGACCCCCACCACGGCAGGGGCCATAGCTGACACGCTATCCAGTTTACCCTGTACCGAGACCTTCTGATCCCGGCTCCCATCACGATTTGGGTTGA